>JBOIAQ010000001.1:0-223876 GCA_050739115.1 Steroidobacteraceae bacterium
CTGCACGACAGCCTGGATGCCGTGCAGCGCGTGATCGGCTCGGAGGACCTGAAGGAAGGCGCGCGCGCCTTCGCCGCGAAGCGCAAGCCCGAGTGGCGCGGACGCTGACGACGCGGGCGCGCGAGTGGAATCCCCGGTTGCGGCGGGAAATAGTGGTTCACCACGCCGCACCTGACTCCGAAAAGCGACGGGTCTGCCACTAGACATATCGCGTTGGAGCGCCCATGCTCATCGGGTTAGAGCGACAAGGGCAAACCCGCCGAAAGGTGGGGACGCAAAGCTACCGGTCTAAGGGCGTAACCGTCTATGACAGCGGGGTTGCCACTCCACGTGCTTCCACGTGTGAGCGCGCAAGCTCGTCTGCATCGGATCTGCCGCCCTCCCGATAGCGACACGTAGGTTCACTTTCGGGAGAACCCATGACAGCGAAATCGGCGGCATACGCCGCCTCTTCGAGCACCAACATCGTGCATCGAGGCGAAGTCGGTGCGGGCGCATTCATGATCAGACTGTGCCGGCTGGTTGAACCGGTCTCGATTCGGCCGCCCCAATCACCGCACCTCAAGCCGTTCACATTCTTCACGAGTCGTGCGCGCGAGCCCGATGGCAGCGAGCCGCTGTACCTGCACATGGGGTTCTTCGACACGCTGACCGACGCCGAAAGGTGGGCGCGAACCGTGCGCGGTCGACATCCGGGTGCGAGGGCGACCATCGCGCTACCCGCGTTCCAGCAATGCCCCGACTCCGGCGGGTCGGCATCGCTGTCGGTTGACCTGACCGACACGCAAGTGCTCGACATCCTGGAGAAGCGTTGTCCTGCCGGAGCTCGAAACGACGACGGGCGGGAGAGCGAACAGATCGAGCTGCTCCGCCCGAACGACACCGGCACTCGGCGCGCTTTGAAGGAGGCCGTCGTTGAAGGCATGCCGGTTTCCTTCGCCGTGCAACTTCACTGGTCAGCGCGGCCGATCGACCCGAACGAAGTACCGATGCCACCCATACTGAAGGCGTATACGCTCTATGCCGTCGAGAGTCGGCGCGCGAACCGCTCCTGCTTTTTCCTCCGACTCGGGTTCTTCGGAGATCCGGTCTCGGCGAAGCAAGTCGCCTCCCACCTGCGCTCGAGCTTCGCCTCGGCGGCGGTGGTACCGGTACTCGATGAGGAGATTGTCCGCGCGCGCGCGGCCTGCACGGACGCATCGGCAGTTCCTTGTCTCGTGCAGCAACGCCTGGATCAGGCACGCGAGTCCACCGGCACATCCGTTGGCGCGACAAGCTCGACGTTCAAGAGCGAGAAGTCTCGGCGCGCGACCGCCGGCGCCGAGACGCTCAAGCAGACACTGGCGCAGCTTGCCGAGCGGGAAATGTGGAACGACCGGGATGTTTTGAGCGATACCGGCGTCCGCCACCTGAAGGTCGAAGTGGAAGAACGAACGTCGGCCAGGCGGCACTAGCACCCTGCTCCGCCAGCAGGTTTGGCCCGGGCCGGCGGCGATCCAGCCCCCGCCCTGCTGACACGAGCGCTCCGGCTCAGAGCTTCGTGAAGCCGTCCCTGCTCCACCCCTCCGAGCCGACTCCGTGGTGGGCGAAGAAGAGCCCGTCGGAATCGTATTTCTGCTTGATCTCGATGAGCCGCGAGTAATTACCGCCCCAAAACGCCTGCTGCCATTGCGTTTCGAAGTAGTTGGTCTCGTTCACGTAGGATCCGCTTTGTCCCGTGACCGCGCGCAGCTGCTCGATGCAGCGCGCGATCGCCCCGGCAGCCGCGCGCCCTTTGGCGACATCGGGCGCATGCCCTGGAATTCCTGGATACGCGGGACCCTCCCCATCGGCCACGATCGCGAGCGCAAAGGAGCGGAGGACCGCCGGATTGGTCGCGGTATCCCTGGCAGCGGCAATCGTCTTGGGTCTGGCGCCGGCGAGACCCTTGTTGAAATGCAGTTCGACCCAGGAATGCCGCGAGCCGGCGAACAGCGCATCGGCAAGGCGCGCCTGGGAATCGCTCGCGAGCAAGGACGCCGGCATCCACACTGAGTCGTAACCCCAGATGAACCAGCCGACCTGACCCGCATCCCCGGCCCACCAGAAATCCGACGGCGCCGCGCCCGGCCGTTCGTCTCGCTGAAAGAGTGGCTCGTGCATCGTACGCACGAGGATATCGTCCAGAACGGCGTGGAACGGATTGCCGTTGCGCGGAAACGCCAGCTCCGGCCAATGCTCAGCGAGCCACTCGGCGTCCCACATGCGTCGCGCGGGCAGGCTTCCGATCACGACCCGTCCCACCATGGAATATCCGTACGGCGATTTCCTTACCCAGTCGAGGAACGGCTGCCAGACTTCTTGCGACTGTTCGGCATCGAGTCCCTGCGAGAGCATGTTGATTTCGAGCACATTGTCGCCGCGCACGTGTGCCTGTTCTCCCCAATGCTCGTTGAAAAGATGCGCGGCGTAGAAGCTTACGAACTCGCGCAGCAACATCCGATAGGCCTCGTCCGAAGGCGCTTTGACCTTGAAGTTGGTGATACCGAAGTATTCAGGAAGGTCGTGCGTCCGGACGGTGAGCTTGCTCGCGACCGCGAAAGTGCCGCCACCGCCCCCCTTGAGCGCCCAGAACAGGTCGGGATGAGTGCACGCGTTCGCGATCCGGGTCCGGCCGTCCGCAGTGACCACTTCGGCTTCGAGGAGACTTGCCGCGGCCGTGCCGTAACGCTTGGAAAAGCTCCCAAAGCCCCCGCCCAGGATGAGTCCGGCGACCCCGACCGTGGTACATCCGCCGCCCTGGACGTACCGGCCGCCCTGGGTCGTAACCGTCTCATACGCCTTCAGCCAGTAAGTGCCCGCGCCCATCGTGACGGCGGGTTGCGGCGCGATCTTGCCCGCGCATCCCCGGGGGACGAACGCGGCATGCGTCTCGATGTCGGTCATGTGACGCGTCCAGATCATGAGCGAGCCAGGGGCATTCGAGGCGCCGATGTAGCTGTGCCCTCGACCCTTGATGACCAGGCGCAGATTGTGATCGCGCGCGAAGCTCACGGCCGCGGTGATGTCGGCAGCGTGACGAGCGACCACCGCATAAGCACTGGGTTGGGTGGCCCAGGCATCGACCCAGCCGAGAGTCTCGGTGAGCCCGGGTTGGTCGGCGATGTAGTAGGGGTTGTGGATATCCTTGCCGAGCTGCCGCACGGCGGCGCTGTTCGGCGCGGTTTTGACCACATCGATCGGGAACCTGACCGGGATCAGGTTTCCCCCGACCTCATCCTGGAGTCGCTTCCACGCCGCCTTCGACGGCCAGGCGGCGTCCGCCGGACGGACCCGGTGGATGGCGCTGCCCGCCGCCGTCTCTGCGAGCACTCGCGGCGGCAACAGGGGCAGCAGCAGCAGCGAACCGCCAGACTTGAGAACCGCCCGTCGATGGGTCATCGGAAAACCTCAGGCCGACACGGCCAGCCGCTCGGAACCGTAAATGCGGAGCGCGACCGCAAAGGTCACGGCAGCCGCCAGCAGGCTACCCAACAGGCAGACGACGATCTCGACGGCACTCGGCATCTCGCCGCGCAACAGGCGCATGATGCCCAACTGCTGACCCAGCAGCGGCACCGCGTACATCCACGTCTGCCCCTTCACCGGGATCATCACGAGCAGCAGCGAGGGTAGCACGGGGATCACCATCAGGAGCGAGAGGTAGGTCAGCGCCTCACGATAGCTCTTGGCGAAGGCGGAAACCAACGTCTGCAGGCAAGTGAGCAACAGCACCAGAGGCAACATCAGCAGCAGCGTGACCGCGAAGAAATGCACGCCCAGGTCGATCACCATGTTCAGCCTGCGGACGTCCATATAGCGACCCGCCACCGCGAACCCCACCACGCCAAGCGCCATGCTGACCATGGCGAATAGCGTCGTAGCCGAGAGCTTGCCCAGCAGCACGCTCCAGCGCGGCACTGGGTTGGCGAGCAGCGGCTCGAGCGACTGCCGCTCCCGCTCGCCGGCGGTGGTGTCGATGGCCAGGTACATACCACCCAGGAAGGCGATCACTATGATGAAGTAAGGCAGAAACGCAAAGAGCAACGCGCCGCGCGACTGCGCGGTGGCCTGATCTCGGTCCTCCGGCACCAGCGGCAGGGCGACACTGGGCGAGAGGCCACGCGCGATCATCCGCTGGGCGGCGGTGATGAGCGCGTAGCTTTTGAGCATGTTGCGCAGACGTTCCGCCGACTGATTGCTGGCTCGGCGCGAGGAGTCATACACCAGCCGTACAGCCGCGGTCTGTCCGCGGTTCCAATGCGCGGCATAGCCCGGCGGAATCACCAGCACCAGATCGTCACGCTGAGCCTGCACGGCGCCATCGGGATCTTTCGGCGCGGCCTCGGCCTCCATGCCCATCTGGGTGAGTGCCGTCACGAGGTTCGGCGCGTTGGCCGCGCCGACCACCGGCACCGGTAGTGGTTTTTTCGCATTCCTGAACTGCGCGCTGACCTGCAGGTTGACCATGACCAGGAACAGCACTGGCAGCAACAGAGGTCCCCGCACCAACGCGTTCATCACCGTACGACGATCGCGCAGGTTCTCGCGGACTTCCTTCCAGAATACGGTGATGGCGTCGTGCATGGGTTCTCCGGTATGGACCCGCGCGCCTTTCAGGCGGCGGTACTCTCACTCTGGCGGATGATCTCGACGAAGGCGTCCTCGAGGCTGGCCGCGCCGGTGCGCTCGCGCAGGGCTTGGGGTGGCGCGTCAGCCACCGCCCGGCCGTGCGCGATCACCACCACGCGATCGCACAGCGCGACCACCTCCTGCATGATGTGGCTGGAAAAAAGCACACATCGCCCCTCGCCGCGCAGGCGGAACAGGAATTCGCGCAGCGAGCGGGTGGACATCACGTCGAGGCCGTTCGTGGGCTCATCGAGGATCAGGTTCTTGGGATCGTGCACCAGCGCACGCGCAATCGCGGTCTTGACCCGCTCGCCCTGCGAGAAGCCCTCGGTGCGGCGCTCCGCGACCTCGCGCATGTCCAAGGCATCGATCAGTGCCTCGCTGCGCGCGCGCAGTGTCGCCTCATCCAGCCGGTGCAGATGGCCGAAGTAGGCGATGTTCTCGCGCGCGCTCAGCCGCTTGTAGAGGCCGCGTGCATCCGGCAACACCCCCAGCCGGCGCCTGACCGCGAGCGGGTCGGCCACGGCGTCGATGCCGTCCACGCGCACGCGGCCGTGATCGGGCTTCATCAGCGTGTAGAGCATGCGTAGCGTAGTGGTCTTACCGGCGCCGTTGGGTCCCACGAGGCCGGTGATCTCACCATCGCGCGCCACGAAACTGACACCGTCCACCGCCTTGACCGTCCCGAAGGACTTGCGCAAGTTCTCGACCTCGATCATGGCGCGGCTCCGTTGAAGCTGACGAAAGGTGGCGTGGGGCGAAGCGCATTCAGACATCGCGCATCCAGCGCCTTGGGCTGCAGGTCGACGATGAACTTGTCCACCAGCCGCGGCATGCAGCCCGCGTCCATCACGTAATGCCCCTGCCCGCGCGCGATCAGCAGACGGGCATCGCCCAGATGCGCCAATACCTCGCGGCCGTAGCGCGGCGGCGTAATCGGGTCGTATTGGCCTTCGAGAATCAGCGTGGGGATGTCAGTGTGCAGCGGCTGGTGGAAATCCGCGGGCATCTGCCCACGCGGCCAGCCTGCGCACTCCCGCTGCAACTCATCGACGAAGCCTGCGCCCAGCAGAGTGCCCTTCGCATCGGGGTCGGGTTTGAGGAGCGGCGCGTCCTCGGTGCAGATCACAGACCATTGCATGCCGCCATTGATCTGGCGACCGAGGACGCCGCCAATCAGCCTCGATTGGGCCATCAGCGGCCCGTAGTCGCCCACCAGGGCCTGATGCAGGCTGAGCGGCAGCAGTGCGGCAGTGAGTGGCGAGTAGGTGAAAAGGCGCACCACAACAGCCAGAGTGTTCTCATCGAGGGTGCGCGTGCGCCACTCATCGGTGGCGGGGTCGCGGTAGCTGACCACCGGCGGGTGCTGATCGATGCGCGTGCGCAGTTCCGTGAGGTCGGTGTAGGGATCGCCGAAGGCCTTGAGGCAGGCTGGCTCGGCTGCGCACAGGCGGAGGTCAGCCTTGAGCGCATCCTGCAGATTGCGCGCGATGTCTTCACCGACGACCGCGCTGTTGGGAAGGACGCCATCGAGCACGATGCTACGGACTCCCGTGGGATCGCGCATCGTGTACTGCTGGGCCACACGGGTGCCGTACGACACGCCCACGAGGTCGAACTGCGGATCCCCGAGCGCATGGCGCAGGGCAATGAGATCGTCCACGGCGTCGGTGGTGGTGAAAAAGCGCGGATCGGCGGTCTGCTCGATCTCGGCGAGACAGGCCTGAATCTCAGCCGCCCGCCGCGCTTGTCGCAGCGCCGGGGTTTGCCGCGGCGCCTGACTCGTAGCGCGCTGCTGGCTCGCGAGCGCGGCGGCGTGCGCTGCCTTCGGGCAGGCCAGTGGATGGGACTCACCGGTACCGCGCTGGTCGAGCAGCACCACGTTGCGGTGCTCGAGGACTGATTTGAGCGCCGGCCCCACTTCCGGCCAATCGTTGATGGCCGATTCCCCGGGACCTCCTGTTATGAAGACCACCAGATCCGACGCCGGCCGCGCGGCGCTGCTGCGGATCAGCGCCAGTCGCATGTGGATTTGCCGTCCCGCGGCATCGGCCGGGCTCTCGGGACGGATGAACGGCGCGCACCAGGCCGCGGTGCTTTGGCCGGACAGCGGCGCCTTCAGCTCGCAGGGAGTGAAGTCGATGCGACCCAGGCGATAATGCGCGGGCTGGACGCTGCCCTTGGGAGCTTCGCCTTGCTGCCACTTTGGATGGTGGATCAGCCATTGCACTCCCAACACCACGGCCATGGCGGCCACGGCCAGCGTCAACCGCGTGCGTCGTCTCATCTGCGTGTGCCCCCAGGCACCGCCCGGGCTGCGGCGCTCAATGCAGTTTCAGCTTGCTCGGAATCATTCCAGAAATCCTATCACCGACGCGGCGCATCCTGCCGAGCGGACGTGGAAAGCACTACGACGCATCCGTCCGATCGGCTACGTGCACACGCGGTGCGAAAGCCTCGCCCTTGACCCTGAGCCTATGATCTAATAATCCCGGTTCCGGCGCGAATGGGGTTAAGCAATCATCGCTGGTGCTCGGTGAAGTGGCGCGGACACTCCGATGATCGTTGATCTGATCGACGGCACCTATGAGCTGTTCCGCCACTTCTACGGCCTGCGCCGCTTCACCCAGGGGCCGGATCGGCCCCTGGGCGCCGTCGCCGGCGTGCTCAACACCGTGCTGCAGATGATCGAGCAGGGAACGACACACGTCGGCGTTGCGACTGACCACGTCATCGAGTCATTTCGCAATCGGCTCTGGCCCGGCTACAAGACGTCCGAGGGTATCGAGCCCGCGCTGCTCGCGCAGTTCCATCCGCTCGAAGAAGCGCTGACGGCCATGGGCGTTGCCGTGTGGCCCATGACGGAATTGGAAGCCGACGACGGACTCGCGTCCGCCGCGCATCTTGCCGCCGCGGACAACCGTGTCGCTCAGGTTCGCATCTGGACGCCCGATAAGGACCTTGCCCAATGCGTGCGCGAAGTTCGCATCGTGCAGGTCGATCGCAAGGCCAAAAAGGTCCGTGATGCGACCGGAGTGCTCGAGAAGTTCGGCGTGGCGCCCGAATTGATCCCGGACTTCCTTGCGCTGGTCGGAGACGCTGCAGATGGATACCCGGGAATCCCCGGGATCGGCGCAGTGACGGCGGCTCGCCTCATCGGCCGTTACGGCGGTCTCGAGAGCTTTCCACCGGGCATCCTCGGCCAACAGCAGAACTTGGCGCTGCTGTTCAAGACGCTGGCGACGCTGCGGACCGATGCGCCTCTTTTCACCGATGTGCAGTCCCTGCGGTGGACCGGACCGGCGCGGGACTTCGAGCGCTTTGCCGGACGGCTCGGTGACGCGCGGCTGTTGAATCGGTATCTCAAAGCCCACGCGGCCTGTTAGGGGCTGGCGCGTGCGACCTCATCCACGCCGTGGCGCGCCCGAACGCAGAGACACTCTGCCTGAGCTGCGCCAGCATGCGGGACCTGCGGAGGATCACGATCCGGCAGATGGCGGGCAGGACGGCGGCACCGGCTTACGTAAGAGCCGGACTCCATACGCACCACTGAATCCGAACGTCCCATCGATCAAGAAGTGCAAAAGCTGGCCGGCATAGAGACTTCGCGTAAAGACGTAAAGCCCGGCGAACACCAGACCCAACATGGAGGTTTCAATGATACCCTTCTTACCCTGGTAGGCGTGGCCCAGGCCGAACACCAGCGATGAGAGCAGCGCGCCTGGCCAAAGTGATTGGCTCACAGCTGCAAGGAAGTTCAGCAATAAACCACGGTAAATCAGCTCCTCGCAGATCCCGGCACTAGCCGCCAACACCAGGAATATGCCTTGCTCGAAGAGGCCATCGGGATAGAAGGTCTGCATCCGCCCGAACACTTTGCCGAGTTGAGCAGGTGCCAACTTGCGAATCTGCCGCAGGTTCAGCACCGCGACAATCGCCAGGGCCGCCGTCAAGACGGCGCACGCGCCGACCGTCCTGGTGAGGTCGATATGACCGAGTCCGATTTCCGACCAATGCACGTGGTGGCGTTGCGCGATCCACACCACCGCAGCCGCGGTTAACCACTGCTTCACTATGATGGTGAGATATTCGAACCCTCCGTACCCGTTGCTGCGATTTTTCCACGGATGTGAGGCGGGCATGCGCCCAGCGCCCGAAGAGCGGCACACCGAATAGCAGCCAGGCCGTGAACAGCCACAGGTCCGCCGTGGTCAGGTTGCCGGTCGAGAAGCTGGCGATGCTCACATTCACAGCGGATGCCGGCCAATGGCCGGCGATTTCCTTCCCTCATTTGCGGATGCACGCCGGAGTCGCGGATCCTGCTGCGCTGCATCAACCAGCTTCAGGCTGAAGCGCATACCTCGCTCCTCGTGTCCGACCGGCTGGAGCCCCAACGTGCCGTTGGCTGACTTCCAGTAAAAGGGTCTCGCATCAATCGGGTGAGTCGACCACTCCGGATGCTGTTTCATGAACGCGGAGACACCCTTGGACCCAATCCCGCGTCGCCTGATCTGGTAGGCGAGAAATACGAGCCTCTGGAAGGCAGCTGTGTCGAGGACTCGCGCGGGGTAGTCATCGTAGGAAGCCCCGGCCGCAATCGCCAGGAGCGCTCTGCCGATCGGGTTGTACCAGGAGAGCCGGGGAGCAAATTCGTGCGCTTGCCACTTGCGGTAAGCCTCTCGGCGCTCGAGAAAACTCCCGGGATTGCCATCGGCGAGAGCGCTCAGCTGCAGCATCCAGTCGGCCTGCAGATTCTCCGTCGCGTTCAACCTGAAGAGCCGGGCTGATATTCTACTGTCCGCCCGCCTCCACCATTCAACGGGAGGCGCACCGGTTCCGCCCGATGGAGTTTTCGTTCGAGCGATCGCCTCCAGAAGCGCCGCGGAATGGCGCATCTCCCAGCCGTAGGTGCCGCCAATCTTCCAATCCTGCAGGGGGAAGGGAGCGATTACGGACTCCAAGCCATCGTCGAGTAGCATCGGATGGAAGTCGGGATCAGTCACCATGTCGCCGAGTAGAAGTAAATCAGCGTGGAGCATTGTGGCGGCCATGACCTTCGATAGGAGCCCACCATGGCCGTCGAGAACTGCCTTCCACATCCGAATGTCCCGGCGAAGATCCGCGAGTGCCGCTTGTTGCTGCGCTGGCGTGCCCGTCTGGAGCCTGTCCGCCGCGTCGGCCAGGAATAGCTTCTGAACCTCGGACGGAAGGAGGAAGTCAGGGGCGTAGCTGCCGGGTGAGGCGGAGTCGAAATAGCCCTGCAATTTGTGCATGCCCAAGTAGCGCTGATAGAGTTCCTGGTTCGCGGCGATGAGGGCGACAACCTCGGTGCGATGTTTCTTTGCGCTTTGCCAAATCGATGACGTACGCCATAGCCAGGATGGCATGCCTCCCTTGAACGTGAGATCGCCGGCTTGCGAGGCGCCGTTATATTTCGCTCCGACTGCGGGATCCCTGGTGATCCTGTCTCGACCCTGAGACGTCCTGATTCTTGCTCCTCCCGCCTGAATCATCGACTGCCCGCTTGGGGCGTCGAGCCCCACGAGTGCCACAAAGATATTGTCGCTCAGCGCGACGGCGTCATGGCGAGGCGCCAGAAGTGCTCTCGCGGCAGGTGTCAGCCTCTCGTCAAAAAGGTTGCTTCCGAGCCAGGCCAGGCCCAACGCAACCCCGAGGCCGATGACGATCGCGGTGAGCGTCGCCACGGTCCGCAGGGCTTTGAAGAGCGGATTCGAGTACCTCACCACCAACCTGATCTTGAAGCTCCGCTCGTCTCGAGACCGGCCATCGAAGGCGACGCCTACTCGGTGACGACCGTGACGGATTGACTCGGGCGCGCAGCCTCGTGATATAAATCATCCAAATACCGTGCAATTTCGTCAGGCTTGCGGATTTCCTCGGGAATCACGACATTGATCCTCGTGCGCTTGCCGGGAGCGATGCGGTGGGCCGCCCAGCGATCGACCTCCCGATGAACCTCGATCTGGAACCGCCCGTATACGTCAAACCTAATGGTTGAGTCTCAATTGCAGCGGCTCGCAGGATCCGACAACAGGGAAAATACGCTCATCCGCTCAATCTGGCGAATATCGGCCGCGACGGAATTCCATGAAGATGTCGATCTGTCTTTCGTGCTTGCTGGCCGCATGCGGATCCATGCAGGCGCACGCGAAGGTCTGGCAGCCTGCTGCCGGGTACACCCAGATCTCGATATGGCCGGGCAGCCCACGATGACGGTCTATACCCCGTCGGGGAAGAATACAGGCGCTGCGGTGGTCGTGTTTCCTGGCGGCGGCTTCGTGGGACTGGCAATCGATCTTGAGGGCACCGATGCCTGCCACTGGCTCACATCGATCGGGATCACGTGTGTGCTCTTGAAGTACCGCGTTCCGAGCGCACCTTTGCACTGCAAATGTCGACCGAACGACCTCGAGCGGTCACTGCCTTCGCTGCAGGATGCGCAACGTGCGACCCGGTTGGTGCGCGCACATGCCGCGAGATGGCACGTCGACCCGAACAGGATCGGCGTGCTCGGGTTCTCGGCAGGGGGCTACCTCGTGGCCGAGATCAGCAGCGACTTCAAGCGTCGCCTGTATGCACCGGTGGATGCGGCCGACAGGAAAAGTGCCCGTCCCGATTTCGCCATGGCCATCTATCCGGGGCATCTGGCGACCGACAATGACACGTTGAATCCTAATGTTCCGGTTTCCCGCGAGACGCCACCCACGTTCCTGGTGCAGGCGGAAGACGACTACGTGGATGGCGTGCGGCAGTCGCTGGTCTATTGCGCCGCACTCGCGAGGATGCGGGTGCCGGCGGAGCTGCATATCTATCCCCGGGGCGGCCATGCCTTTGGACTGAGGGCGACGAGTTTGCCGATCACGCATTGGCCGAACCTGGCCGACGCCTGGTTACGCAGGATCGGCATGATCGGAGACCGACACCCGCAACGGTGACGCTGTAGACTCAGCCAAGCTCCGCCGGGAAAGTGACCAAGTCGAACGCCCCCGCCGTATCAGCCTTTGTCGTCAGTCTGATCAGACAGTGGCGGGAGCCTTCCTTTGCAAAACCATCGCGGCTCAGCAGGCCAAAGCTCGCCATGCTGCAAAGCATGTTGGCGCAACCGATGCCTCAATTCCGCATCCCTGCCCCTAGAGTACCGGTTCCGAGTGCGGGGCCGATTTCGCAGGTGACCCGGATGCGTCCGCGGCTGGAGATCTGTTGCCGGATGAAACGACTCACTGGGAAGCTTACGAAATAAAACAGACGCACGGCGCTTCCGTTTGGTTGGTCTGCGTTACGACGGACGGTGCGATCCGGCGGCAACGGCAGCCCGAGTGCCCGGGTGCACGCTCAGATCCAGCGCAAGGCCGCGGCCGCTTGGCGAGTACTGACGGCACCTGACTCCTTCACCCGCCGAGCGGCCTCAGGAGCGAGCGCGAGATGATGTGGCGCTGGACTTCGCTCGTGCCGTCCCAGATCCGCTCGATGCGGGCGTCGCGCCAGATGCGCTCGAGCGGCATCTCGGTCATGAGGCCCATGCCGCCGTGGATCTGCAGCGCCTCGTCGGCCACCATCGACAGCATTTCGGTCGCCTTCAGCTTCGCGATCGCCATGTCCATATCGGTGGCGGTGTTCTCACCGAGCTTCCACGCCGCCTCCAAGGTCAGCAATTCCGCGGCGCGCAGCTCCACGGCCATGTCGGCGAGCTTGAAGGCGATGCCCTGGAATTTTCCGATCTGCTGCCCAAACTGCACGCGATCGACCGCCCATTGCTTGGCATGCTCGAGTGCCCGCTCGGCGCGCCCGAGGCAGTTGGCCGCGACCTGCAGCCGCGTCGCGCCGAGCCAGGTGTTGGCAACCTCGAAGCCCTGGTGGACCTCGCCCAGCACCGCCGATTTGGGCAGCCGACAATCGGTGAACCGAAGGATGCTGTTGGTGTAACCGCGGTGGGAGACGTTGCTGTAACCCGGTAACACCTCGAAACCCGGCGTGCCCCTGTCGACCAGAAACGCCGTCATGAGCCGCCGCACGCCCCGGGGCGTGCGCTCCTCGCCCGAAGCGGCGAACAGGATCGTGAAATCGGCGTGATCGGCGTGGCTGATGAAGTGCTTGGTGCCGTTGATCACGAAATCGCCACCCTGCGGCACCGCGGTGGTCTTCATGCTGCGCAGGTCGGAGCCCGCCTGCGGCTCGGTCATCGCGAGACACTCGACGCGCTCACCGCGCACCGCCGGCAGCAGATATCGCTCACGCTGCTCACCCTCGCAGGCGAGCAGGATGTTGGAAGGTCGAGCCACGCAGGAGTAATGCAGCGCGTAGCTCGTGCGTCCGAGCTCCTTCTCGTAGAGCACCCAGGTGACCGGATCCAGCCCCGCGCCGCCCACCTCCACCGGCATATTGGCGGCGTAAAGACCCGCATCGATCGCTTTCGCCTTGAGCTCCCGCAACAACTCCTCGCGAAGATGCCCCGTTTCCTCCACCTCCCGCTCGTGCGGGAAGAACTCCTGCTGCACGAAATCGCGCGTGGTCTTGACGATCAGCTGCTGCTCTTCGGTGAGTGAGAATTGCATCGCTATTCCAATATTGGAGACCCGCTGACGCCAGAGCTTATGCCACGGGAAACGGAGCGGCCCTGGCCCGCTTTGCCGTGCCCGGTATCAAGCGGCCGAGGAGCGCTCCTGGCGCGCCTTAGCCGGAGCCGCCGCGGCCTTCGCCGCCCAGTCGCGCAGCATCGCGATCTGCAGTCGCATCTGCTCGGTCTGCTTCTCCGGCGGCCAGTCGGCGCGGCTCGCAACGGTGCTTGCGGTCAGGCCGTTGATGAAGGTCATGATCGAGCGCAGCACGACGTCGCGAACCTCCGCCGGCCACTGCGGCCACTGCGGCCACGCATGGGAGAGACAGCGCTCGTAGAGCCGCTGGTACTCCCGATGCACCCAGGCGTTGATGCGCCTCAGGCGCTTGTCGGCCGTGACCTGGCCCCAGAACGCGGTCCAAAAGGCGCATTCGATGTAGCGCTCCTCATCGACGGGCAAAGTCTCGGCGAGCAATGCCAGCAGGTCCGGGCGTTCGCCTTCGCTATTGCGCAGCAGCCGCTCGTCGACGCGACGCAGCATCAGGCGCAGAGCGGCGACGATGATTTCCTGCTTGGTATCGAAGTAGTGCGCCACCATCCCGGTGGTGTAGCCGGCCTCGCGCGCGATGCGCACGACGGTCGCCTGATCGAAGCCGTACCCGGCGACGACGCGGCAGGCGACCAGCGCGATCTCGTCGCGGCGTCTATCGTGATCTACGATCTTGGGCATGGGCGTTTCAGCTCTTCGGCAGGGCCGCATGCGCGAGAGCCAAGCGCTCGAGCCGCGCATGGACCTGGGGCTCGAAGGGGGCGGCACGGCGCGCGCGGGTATCGACGTGAACATACAACTGCCGGGCGGTAGCGATCAACGCCTCGTCCCGGCGGCGGTACAGTGAGTGGTGAAACCGGGCCCGCTTGGCGTCGAGCCCTAGCATCTGTGTGGTCACGTAAAGCGGCTCCAGCGCTGTTGCCTCGGCAACGTGCGTGACGAGCGATTCCAGCGTATACACGGCTCGTCCCGACTTGCGGTAGGCATCGTCCACGCCGGCCCAGCGCAGGAGCGCATCGGTCGCATCGCCGAACACCTGCAGGTAGCGCGAATCGCTCATGTGACCGTTGTAATCGATCCATTCAGGGCGCACGTACGTATCCAACATGCGTACCGGCGCTGCGGTCCCCTCCGCCACGGCGGCATCGACACCGGCGCTCGCGTCCCGCCCGTTGCGCTCGTACAGCCTCTCCTCCAGAGCACGCAGCGTCGCCCCCGCGCCGATATCGAACTGCTTGAGCACCTGCTGGATGGCGAGCAGATACTCGTCGCGCAGGCGCTCGAGCTCGCGGATGGATCGGCCCTTGGCCTGCGCCTGGGTGCCATCGACCATGCGATCGATCAGCGTATCGGTGAGCTCCGGCGCCTCGAGCCGCGTCCAGGGCCACTTCAGGCATGGGCCGAACTGCTTCAGCATGTGACGCATGCCGGTCTCGCCGCCCGCGAGGTGATAGATGAGGTTGGTTCCCATTCCCGCCCATCGCAGCCCGGGCCCGTACACGATGGCATCGTCGAGCTCGCCGGTGCTCGCCACGCCGTCATTGACGAGATGCAGGATCTCCCGCCACAGCGCCTCCTGCAGCCGGTCCGTCAGGTGGCCGGGAACCTCGCGCCGCACCCGCAGCGGATGCATGCCGATCTCCCGGTAGAAGCGCTCCGCGGCATCGAGCGCCGCGGCCGAAGTACGCTGTCCGCCCACCACCTCGACGAGCGGCAACAGATAGACGGGATTGAACGGATGGCCGACCAGCAAGCGCTCCGGCGCGGTCATCTCCCGCTGCAGGTCCGAGGGCAGGAGTCCCGAGGTGCTCGAAGCGATTACGACATCCGCCGGCGCCACGCGGCTCACCTGTGCCAGGATCCGCTGTTTGAGCTCGAGCTGCTCCGGAATGTTTTCCTGGATGAAATCCGCCGCCTGGGCCATGGCCTCGAGATCGGTGGTAAAGGAGAGTCTGCCTTCAGGCGGCAGTGGCGCCAGCGTCAGGCGCGACAGCGCGCCGCGCGCATTCTCCACCGCGCCGCGGATCCACGCTTCCATCTCGGGCCTGGTGTCCATGGCCACGACGTCGATCCCGAGATGTAGAGCGCGGGCGGCCCAGCCGCCGCCGATCACTCCGGTACCCAGAAGTCCCAGTACTTTGACCTGTCGCATTCGTCCTCGACCCGCGCGCGCCGACGGTTTGCGTCTTTATAATATAGACGTGATAATATAACAAGTCCCGGCGGCCGTCCCGGAGGGCGCACATCAGCCTTGGGCCGTGGCATCGATCGCGGGCGCCGCCCGCGGGTCCGCTGCGGCACCCTCCGGGCCGCCACACGGCTCGAGTCCGAAGTCGGCCGCGGCCGCCGCCGCGCGATCCTGTTTGAGATCGATCGACCGGCAGGCGAGCAGATACACTCCCGCGGACACCGGCAGTCCCACGAACATCGAGATATCGATGCCGCCGAGCGCGCGGGCGAGAGGTCCGGTGTAGTGGCCGAGGCTGAAGAACGGGACCATGGCGGCGAAGCCCGCTCCATAGGCCAGGAGGCCCCGCCATTGCCAGCGGCCGTACATGCCGCGCGGATTGAAGATCTCCCGCACGGAATAGTGTCCTTTGCGCACGAGATAGAAATCCACGAGGTTCACCGCCGTCCAGGGCGTGAAGAGATAGAGGAGCACCGACAGCAGCTCGGAGAAGGCGGCCAGAAAATCGCTCGAAGAGTCGAGCGCGATGATGGTCGAGACCACGGCGGCGAGAGCCAACGCCACGATGCGCTTCCTGACGCCGCTTTTGAGGGGTTGGAAGGTGTCGTACACGCTGAGCAGGGTGAGCGATGAGCCATAGAAGTTGAGTGTCGATATCGTGATGAGCCCGAGGAGCGACCCGACCAGCAGCAGCGGTCCAAACCCTGAGGCCATGTGGTTCGCTGCGCGCTCGAGCGCCGCCGCCAGATCGAGCCGCGGCGCGCTCGCCGCGGCAATGCTGCCGACGAGCATCATCCAGGCACCGCCCACGAAGGCGCCGAGATACGTCCACCAGAAGGAGGCGCGGATGCTCACCTCACGCGGCAGGTAACGGGAATAGTCCGAGACATAGATCGACCAGCTCAACTGATAGGAGGCCGCCGCGAACAACTCGGTGAGGAACGGTCCCACCCGAAAGCCGACCGGCTGCCACTGCGCGGCGGGAATATCGAGCAGCACCGCCCCCGCCGAGAACACCGTGAGGAGCGCGATCATGAGGAACGCGACCGCCCGCTGCGCCACATGGATGAAGTCGTAACCGATCACCGCGACAGCCGCGGCCAGCGCCGCGAAGCCGATCATCACGGCGGGCGAGTCCGCCGCCACGTGGTTCGAAAGCTGGTGGAGCGCCTGCGCCGCAAGCACCTGGTTGAAGGAGTTGTAGCCGATGTAGGCGACCAGGGCGACCGCCCAGACGAGCAGCGCGCCGACGTAGCCGAACTGCGGCCGCGACTGGATCATCTGCGGGAGCCCCAGCTGCGGCCCCTGCGCCGAATGAAACGCCATGAAGAAAGTGCCGATGGCGCAGCCCAGCACGACCGCGATGCCGGTCCATAAAAGATTGCCGCCGAGGGCGATTCCGAGTACGCCGACGGCGAGCGTCGCGAGGTGCGCATCGCCGGAGAACCAGACCGGCCAGAGATGCCACACCTTCCCGTGCCGCTCCGCGAGTGGCACGTAGTCGATCGAGCGCCTCTCGAGCAAGCTGCCGCGGGCCATATGCCTCATTGTCGCAGACGACCGGCAGATGGTGATAGCAGCGGGTACCCCGAAAGGAGTATCCCGCGGGCTCTCGCGTAGGGAATTTCAGCCGCGGGACCGCGCCTCTACACTACCCGTGCAAACTGAAATGAGGTGCTTCGTGGATATCGGTGTAGTCAAGGTAGTCGTGACGTGCGCGTTAGTATCCGCCCTGGTAGCCGAGATTCTGCTCGGTACTCTGCCGCGGATGAGGTAGTTTTCCGCTGCGGCGGGCGATGCAGACTCAGGGAAGGACTGTTTTCACGATCGAGGCATCGAGCGCTTCGTACTCTGAGTACGAAATGGTGTCGTAGAGCTCCTGCCGAGTCTGCATCTGCCCGATGAGGCTGCGCGGTCCGTCCTCGCGATGGATGGTGGCATAGAGCTGCTCCTGGGCTTTGGCCGCCATGCGCAGCGCGCTCACCGGCCAGATCACCATCCGATAGCCCATCGCTTCGAACTCCGCCGCCGTGAAATACGGCGTGCGACCAAACTCCGTCATGTTGGCGAGGAGCGGCGCGTTCACCCGGTGCGCGAACTCGCGGAACATGTCGGCCGTGGTGAGCGCCTCCGGAAAGATGGCGTCGGCGCCCGCATCGAGATAGCGCTGGGCGCGCGCCACGGCGCCATCGAGCCCCTCGCTCGCGGCGGCGTCGGTGCGCGCGATGATGTAGAGGTGTCGGCGCGCGCGCGCGGCCGCGGCGATCTTGGCCGCCATGTCCTCAGGCGCCGCGAGCTTCTTGTCGTTGAGGTGGCCGCATTTCTTCGGCAGCAGCTGATCCTCGATGTGCATCGCTGCGGCGCCCGCATCCTCGAACGCGCACACCATGTGCATGACATTGAGCGCCTCGCCGTAACCGGTATCACCGTCCACCAACAGCGGCAGGCCCGAGGCGCGGCTCACCTGCCGGATGAAGAAGCAGACGTCCTCGATCGTGATGATGCCGAGATCCGGCAGCCCCATGGAGGCACTGACCGCGGCGCCGGAGAGGTACAGCGCCTCGAACCCGTGCCGCTTCGCCTGCAGGGCCGCGAGCCCGTTATGGGCCCCCGGCAGCCGCAGGATGCCACCGCGGCGGACGAGCTTGGCGAAGCGCTCCCCCGCGGGCTCCTGGGGCGCATTCTGTCCGACGAGATAGATGCTCATGAGGACGCCCGAAGGTCAGATGACATAGAGATCGACGTACTCGTTGACCGGCGTCTGCTCGAGCCGTGCACGGTCGAGTGACAGCTCCGCGATCGCCTGCTGCCGACTCTCCGGAAAGCGACGCGCGAGATTGCGGCGGAACTTCGCCACGAGGAGCGGCATGCCCTCCTCTCGCCGGCGCCGGTGTCCGATCGGATACTCCACTACGAGCTCATCGAGCGTGCGACCATCCTTGAGTGTCACAGTGACCGCGTTCGCGATCGAGCGCTTCTCGGGATCCAGGTAGTCGCGCGTGAACTGCGGATCCTCGACGCATTCGATCCGCGCGCGCAACGCATCGATGCGCGGATCGCGGGCGACCCCGTCCTCGTAATCCGCGGCCGTGAGGCGCCCGAAGAGCAGCGGCACCGCCATCATGTATTGAATGCAGTGGTCGCGGTCGGCGGGGTTGGCGAGCGGGCCCTTCTTGTCGATGATGCGGATGCAGGCCTCGTGGGTGCGCACTCTGATGTGCTCGATGTCCTCGGCGCTTCGGCCCAGCGACCGCAGGCGCTCGTACAGCTGCATCGATGCCTCGACCGCGGTCTGCGAGTGAAACTCGGCCGGATAGGAGATCTTGAAGAGCACGTTCTCCATGACATAGGAGCCGTATCCGCGCGGGAACCTGAACGGCTGCCCCTCGAAAAGAACATCGTAGAAGCCCCAGGTCTTCGCGGTCAGTACCGACGGATAGCCCATCTCACCCGTCCGGGCGATGAGCGCGAGGCGCACCGCGCGGCTCGTTGCATCGCCTGCCGCCCAGCTCTTGCGCGAGCCGGTGTCGGGCGCATGCCGATAGGTGCGCAGACTCTGTCCGTCGACCCACGCGAGCGACAGCGCGTTGACGATCTGCGCCCGCGAGAGGCCGAGCATACGGCCCACGACCGCGGTCGAGGCTACCTTCACCAGCACGACGTGATCCAAACCCACACGGTTGAAGCTGTTCTCGAGCGCGATCACCCCCTGGATCTCGTGCGCGCGGATCATGGCCGTCAGCACCTCCTTCATGAGGAGCGGCTTCCTCCCCGAGGCGAGCGCCTGGCGTGAGAGCCAGTCAGCGGTGGCGAGAATGCCGCCCAGGTTATCGGATGGATGGCCCCACTCGGCCGCGAGGAAGGTGTCGTTGAAATCGAGCCAGCGGATCATGGCACCGATGTTGAAAGCCGCATGCACCGGATCGAGCTGGAACTGCGTCCCCGGCACCCTGGCGCCGTTCGGAACCACCGTGCCGGGGACGATGGGCCCGAGGAGCTTCGTGCAGGCGGGGTATTCGAGCGCCTCGAGGCCGCAGCCGACCGTATCGATGAGGCAGTAGCGCGCGGTCTCGTTGGCGAGCTCGCTCGCGATGTCGGCGCCGAGTACGTAATCGGCGATATCGGTGAGCACCCGGTCCGGGGCGGGTCGGGCGGCGGCGTGGGATGAGGACATGGACGCTCGCGTCTGCGTCAGGACCGCTTGTCGATCGGTACGAAGCGCAGCGGCTCGGGCCCGACGTAGTTGGCGGTCGGGCGAATGATCTTGCCGTCCGCCCGCTGCTCCATGGCGTGCGCCGCCCAGCCGGCGGTGCGCGCGATGACGAAGAGCGGCGTGAACATCACCGTCGGCACACCCATCATGTGATAGGAGACGGCGGAGTACCAGTCGAGGTTGGGAAACATTCTCTTGGCGTCCACCATCACCGACTCGATGCGCTCGGCGATGGCGAACATGTTCATCTCGCCGGCCTCCTTCGAGAGGTTGCGCGCGACTTCCTTGATCACCTGGTTACGCGGATCGGATACCGTGTACACCGGATGACCGAAGCCGATGATGACTTCCCGGTTGGCAACCCGCGCGCGAATGTCGGTCTCGGCGGCCTCGGGGCTGTCGTAGCGCTTCTGGATCTCGAAAGCCACCTCGTTGGCGCCCCCGTGCTTCGGCCCCCGCAATGCGCCGATCGCTCCGGTGATGCAGGAGTAGAGGTCCGAGCCGGTGCCCGCGATCACACGCGCCGTAAACGTCGAGGCGTTGAATTCGTGCTCGGCGTAAAGGTTGAGCGAGGTGTGCATGGCGCGCACCCATGAGGCGGGCGGTGGCCTGCGGTGCAGCAGGTGGAGGAAATGCCCGCCGATCGAGTCGTCCTCCGTCTCGACCAGGGGCGCGTGGCCGTTGTGGCTCGCGTGGTACCAGTAGGCCAACATGGAGCCGAGGGAGGCGATCAGCCGGTCGGCGATATCGCGGGCGCCGGCGGCGCTGTGATCGTCTTTCTCGGGCAACGTGCAGCCGAGCGCGGACACGCCGGTACGCAACACGTCCATAGGATGCGTGGCGGCGGGCAGCGGATCGAGAACGGCGCGCACGCTCGCGGGCAGGCCGCGCAGAGCCTTGAGCTTGCCCTTGTAGGCGCTGAGCTCACCGCGCGTCGGGAGCTTGTCATGGATGAGAAGATGCGCGATTTCCTCGAACTCGCACGTGGTGGCGATCTCGAGGATGTCGTATCCGCGGTAGTGCAGATCGTTGCCGGTGCGGCCCACCGTGCAGAGGGCCGTATTGCCAGCCACGACACCGGAGAGCGCGACGGATTTCTTCGGCTTCGGCCCCGTCGTGGCCGGCTCTTCGGGATGCGTCATGGCTACCACTTTAGTCGCGCAAAGATGGCAAACAAAATACGTTGAAGATCGCATCTTTATTTGACATCCTCCCCGCCACAAGTGGCGGAGATTCCCCAGAGTGGGGGTTTCATGCCCGAAACCGCACTCATTCCGAATGCTTACCCGACGCTCGCCTGCAGCCGAAGCCACCGCGCCGTCGCCACGCTTCCCATGCGCGCTGCTCGAAGATCGTCTACCGCTTGCCGGTGGCCTAACGGCCAATCTGCCGACGCACCAACTATATCACCATCACAGGAGCGGCGCTTCCTCTCCGGCCTAAAGGCGGGAGTTCTTGCGCCGAAGATCCGATGATCCAGAGCTTCAGCGATCACGCGGCGAACGAGCGCACCTTTCTCGCCTGGGTGCGCACGGGCATCGCGGTGATCGCCTTCGGGTTCGTCATCGAGAAATTCAACCTCTTCGTGCTCACGCTGGCGCGAACCGCGGGCCTCGCAAACAACGTGCGACTCGAGCGGCTCTCGGGCTCGCTCGGGCGCTTTGAGGGGCTGGCGTTCATCGGCGGCGGCATCGCGCTCATCGTGCTCGCAACCGTACGCTTCATCCGGACCACCGCCTTGATCGATGACACGAAGACGCACTTCGCGAGGAGCGTGCGCGCGGAGTTGATCGTATCGGCGGCGCTGATCGTGCTCATTGCGAGCTACAGCATCTATCTCGCCTTCGACTGACGTGAGCGGCGCCAGCCTCGAGCCTGACGGTGCGCGCAATAAACCGGGCGGATTTCCGCCGATTCCGCTAATGGGCTCGGCGGCAGGTTGGGTCCTGCCGGCGCGCTGCGCCTGTGTGTTGAGTCTGCTCGCGCCCTCTTCTCCAAGCACGGGACGGTCGAGAAGGTCTCTCTCATCACCACCGGGACACCGGCCGTCCGCGCGGCTTCGGATTCGTGGAGATGTCGAGCGCCGATGCCGAGCGCGCGATCCAGGCTCTGAACGGCACCGACTTCGGCGGTCGGCCGCTGCGGGTGCACGAGGCGCAGGAGCGCCCACGCGGCGGTCTCGCGCGGCGCTTCTAACGCCCAACAAGCGCTTTCGAACCCGCCCGGACGGGACTTAGCGTCCCGCCCGGACTCGAGCCTTGGCGCGGCCGTGACGGCCGGTGGCACGGACGTCCCCGGCCCCCCCGTGGGCGTTAGGGTCCGTCCGCCGGCAGCTCCTCCACCCAGCCGCGCCAGAGCGACAGCAACGCCGCCATCAGCGCCGGGCCGATGAAGATGCCGACGAGTCCGAAGGATTCGACGCCCCCCAAGATGGCGAGCAGCGCCCAGAGGAACGGCAGCTTCGCGCCCTCGCCGATGATGACGGGACGCACGAAATGATCGGCGATGAAGAGCACGAGAGTGCCCGCCACGCCGACGACGATCGCGCCTGCGATCGAGCCGCGCACCACCAACACGACCGCGACCGTACCGAAGACGATGGGCGCGGCGAACGGGATGGTCGCAAAGACGCCGGTGATGACACCCGAGAGGATCGGATGCGGCGCGTGCGCCAGCGCGTACACGCCGCACATGATGGCCCCCTCGCCGACGGCGACGAATACGATGCCGTCCACCGCCGCGCGAATCGCGCTCACCACCCGCCGTAGCAGCCGGTCCACCGACGACCCGAAGAGCCGCCGAAACATCTTCGGCACCTGCAGGCTGAGGCGATCGCGATTGAGATAGACGAAGAAGAGTGTCAGCAGTGTGAACGCGAGCGTGACGATGCGCCGCGCGACCTGCATGCCCACGACCCGCGTCCACTCGATGAGCACGGGGTTTGCGTGCACATGCCCGCCGATGCCGCCTCCCCCGGGGGGCCCGAGATACTCGAGCCAGAGCTCACGCACCCAGTGGCTGAGCCACGGCATCTGCACCAGCCATGAGGGTAGCGGCGGTGGTCCGCTCCCGGCGGTGGCGGCAACCTCCCGCACGAGCGAGATCGCCTCGCGTCCGGCGACGACCCCTCCATAGATGAGCGGTACGACCAACACCGTGCCGATGATCACGGTAAAGGTGAGCGCGGCCCAGGCATGGCGCCGCCGGCCGCTGAATCTGGCGAGCCAGCGGTCATACACCGACGAAGTCGCGATCGCCAGCACCACCGCCCAGCAGAGCGCCGCGATGAAATGTCGCAACATCCAGGCGCCGGCGAGCACCAGCGCGCCGATGAGCACGTAGCGCGCGGTCTTCTGGGCTATCGTCGGATTCTCGATGAGCACGAGGAAACTCCGGATCGGGGCCGCGTCTATGGTACATGCCCCTCCCGGAAGCGCGCACGGCATCGAGCTCCCCGGCGGTGCGGGCGCCGCCTACCCCCGGATTTCTGCGCCGCCCGATCGAGGACCGGCGAATGCTCGCCGCGCGGAGGTGTTCCGCCGCGGAACCGACTCGATGATCAGCGGCCCCTGGCGCACCGACCAGCTGACGCCGACATTGTCGTCCGAGGAGCGCAGAAAACTCAGGTCGGCAAGCCCCTCGCCGACGCGCACCCGCGTCAGCGAAAGACGGTCCACACCCGGCGGTAGCCGCGGGTCGACGATGCGCAACCTATGCTCGAGCGCATCGGGCTCGAGCCCAAGGAGGCTCACCAGTGCATAGGGCATCGCGGCCGCCGCCCAGGCCTGCGGACTGCCGGCCACCGGGTAGCGCACGGAGTGCCGCTCGGCCGCGCCGCACTCGAATCCGCCGGTGAGCTCGGGGAGGCGGTGCCCGCGGAGCCCACCCGCAGCATCGTGCAGCGCCGCGGATCGCTGGTGAGCTCGAGAAGATTCGCGCCTGCAAGCCAGGCTCGATAGAGATAACCCTGCACTTCACAGAGTGCGATCGGCGGGGTGGCGAGCGAGCCGTCCGCGTTGGTGATCGCGACGCCCGAGTCCTTCCACCCCGGGTTGACGAGGCCGTTGCCATAGTCGCCCCGGTAGTCGAGATAGCCGCCGCTGTCGCGCAGTGCCGGGGCCGGCGGGTCGGCGATTCCGCGCACGACGAAGATGTCGATGAAGTCCGCCGCGAAGGCGAGCTCGAGCGCCAGGTGCACCTGGTTCGGCGTCGAAGTTGGTGATGGCAATGATCTCGTGGACCGCGCCCTTATCGACCACGCGGTGGCGCCGGACGGGTGCGGCGCAATGCAACCATCCTCGGTCTCGAGCTCGGGATGGCCGAGCACGTGGAGGATCCACGCCCCGCCACCCTCGTGGCTCGAAAGCAGGACGAGCGCCTCGCCGTCGAGAGTCAGGTCATAGCGGCTGAAAAAACGGGTGTCGCGATAGAAGAGCCCGAGCCCCCCGGCTCTTCCCGTGCGAGCCGGGTAGGTTCCCGCTCGCATCGCATACCAGAATCAGCTCCGATTCCGCCAGCCCGACCGAATCGGCGTCGTCATGCCCGCAAGGCATGGTGAGCGGTCAGCGACCGTTCGCGATTGCGGTGCTGGCTCTCTGTCGGGTCGCCTAAAAGGGTCTCGGTCGAGCTCATGGACAAGCGTCCGCGCGGCTCTGACGGGGCCTCAGCGTCAACGCGGGCGCCAGCCTCGGCCGCAAGCGCAGTTCCTATCGGCGCGGCGAGGATTTCCGATGCCCGCCATGCGCCACGGCGGAACCCAAGCCGCGCAGGCGCGTTCGCGCAGGGTGAGAGTGCTCAAGAGAAGGCGCAGCAAAGTAGTCGTCGTCACCGGTGCGAGTGCCGGCGTTGGCAGGGCGGCGGCGCGCGAGTTTGCACGCGACGGGGCCGATGTCGCGCTGCTCGCGCGCAATGGCCAAGCGCTCGACAACGCGCGCGCGGAAGTCGAGAGCTACGGCCGGCGAGCGCTCGCCATTTCCGTCGACGTGTCGGACGCGGATGCCGTCGAGCGGGCCGCGTTCGCGGTCGAGTCACAGCTGGGTCCAATTGATGTCTGGGTGAACAACGCCATGGTGACCGTCTTCTCGCCCGTTGCGCTGCTGCAACCTGACGAAGTCCGCCGTGTCACCGAGGTAACGTACCTCGGGACCGTCAACGGCACATTATCGGCCCTGCGGCGCATGCTCCCTCGCGGCCGAGGCGCCATCGTCCAGGTGGGCTCGGCGCTCGCCTATCGCTCGATCCCGCTGCAGGCACCCTACTGCGGCGCGAAGGCCGCCATTCGCGGTTTCACCGACTCCCTGCGCACCGAGCTGATACATTCCGGAAGCCGCGTGCGCGTGACCATGGTGCAGATGCCCGCGCTCAATACGCCCCAGTTCGACTGGTGTCGCGCCCGCGTCTCGCGCAAGCCGCAGCCGGTGCCGCCGATCTTCGAGCCCGAAGTCGCCGCGCGCGCCATCGTCTGGGCTTCGCGCCACAAGCGCCGCGAGCTCTTCGTCGGCGGCAGCACCGTGGCAGCCATCTGGGGCAACCGGCTGGCGGCGCCGCTCCTCGACCGCTATCTCGCAAGGGCCGCCTATCAGGCCCAGCTTGCCCCGGAGCCGATCGAGCCCAACCGCCGCGACAATCTGTGGCAGCCGGTACCGGGAGATCATGGCGCGCACGGCAGATTCGCCGAACGCGCGAGCAACTCCAGCCGCGAGTTGTGGATGAGCACTCATCGAGGATTGCTGTGCGTCGCGGGACTCGCCTGTCTTGCCGGCGCCGCCGCCGGTCTGCTCCGCGGCCGCTCGTAGCGGCTTCAGGAAAGACCCGTACGTCATCGTCGCGACGGTGTCAGAGTCTGGTCGCCTGGGCGGGCCTCGCATGCCTCGGCGGCTGTACTCACGCGCCGAGCCCGTCCGCGTTCGCGCCTTCGCCCTCAACTCCGGCGCTGAGTTTTCTCGTACCGCATGGCCCGATCACCGCCGCGCAGCGCACTGAGAACCATGTCTCTCCTTCACCTCGTCTTCGGGCGACTCACCGTCGAGAGCCTGCCCTTCTGGGAAATGCTGCACTATCCGACGCGACAGAACCTCGTGCGCGCGCCGGCGGACCGGGACCGCAGAAGCTATACGATCCGGAGCGCTTTCATCGAGACGCTCGCGCTCCTCTCGAGCAGCTTCACCTACGGCATGGACCGGGAGGTCAAGCTCGGGCTGCTGCGCCTCGACCTCTTCTGGTACTTTCTCGACATCGTGTGGGTCGCGATTTTTTCGTTCATCTACCTCGGAGGCCTCGCGTGAGCACGCGTGGCAATCAAACGCGGAGCAACCGCGCGGAGTACGGGCGCGAGCTGCGGCAGTACCTGTGGGATGGACTCGCGATCGTCCTGACGCTGCGGCCTTTCGGTCTCGTCAAGTGATCGGTGCTGTCCTCGCACGGGTTATATCTTGCGATCGGTGCCCTTCTCGGCGCTCCTGCTCTTCTTCATGATCGCCGACACGATCTCGATCCTGACGAGTCTGGCGGTCCGGACCGGTTGAATCCGCGAAGCGGCGCATTTCCTGCGAATATCCCTTAGAGGTGAGTCGATGAGCGAGCGAGCACAGCAAGCACGGACGGGAATCGGACGACGGCGGTGGGCCATCGCGGAAGGATACATCCCCAAGTGGAGCCACGGGCCGGAGCCCGAACTGGTGAGTCACGAGAGCGTCTGTCTGCTCAATGCGGGCTCTGCCGACGCTCACGTCGAGATCACACTTTATTTTCACGACCGTGAGCCCGCGGGCCCCTACCGGGTGACCGTTCCCGCGCGTCGCACGCGGCACGTGCGCTTCAACGAGCTGCGTGATCCCGAGCCGGTGCCGCACGGCACCGAATACTCGAGTGTCATCGAGTCGGATGTTCCGATCGTGGTGCAGCACACGCGACTCGATTCTCGGCAGGCGGAGAATGCGCTCATGACGACCATCGCCTTCCCCGCGGACTGACAGGATCCCGTCCCAAGGAGGCAGACGCGCCGCGCTTTGCCGTGTGACGGACGGAGTGCTGGTATACACTGCAAATTGCAGCTACTGCCGGAGCTCCCCGATGGCCATCACCCGCGACAGTATCGTTACGATGCACTACACCCTCAAGGACGATGACGGCGCAGTGATCGACAGCTCCACCTCCGGCGAGCCGCTCGCCTATCTGCACGGCCATGGCAACATCGTCCCGGGACTTGAGCGGGAGCTCACCGGACGGAATGTCGGCGACAAGATGAACGTGAGAATTGCGCCCGCGGAAGGCTACGGCGAGTACGACCAGGGCCTGGTCCAGAGCGTTCCGCGCCGCGCGCTGCGCGGCATCAAGGACGTTCAGCCCGGGATGCATTTGCACGCGCAGACCGAGCAAGGGCCGCGCACGATCACAGTGACACGCATCGCCGGCGATATGGTGACGATCGATGGCAACCATCCGCTCGCCGGCAAGCATCTCAACTTCGACATCGAGATCGAGGATATACGCCCGGCGACCGAGGAGGAGCTGTCGCACGGTCACGTGCACGGCCCGGATGCACACCATCACTAGCCGCATTCCCCGGCGTGCATACTTTCGACCGACCGGTCGGGTTGAGAGCAGCGATCGATGCGAGCGAGGAGTCTGACAGCCTCCAACAGCGCCGGGCGCCACCGAGCATTGCGCCTGCACGGCACGATCGCGCGCGACATCGGCGTGCGGATCGTCTCCGGCCGCATCGCGCCGGGCCGGATTCTCAACGGGGAGATCGAAGCCAGTGAGCGGCTGAAGGTCTCGCGCACGGCATACCGCGAGGCAGTACGCATCCTCGCGGCCAAGGGCCTGATCGAATCGCGACCGAAGCTCGGCACGCGCGTGAGCGAGCCACGCTACTGGCACCTGCTCGACCCGGACGTGATTTCCTGGATTTTCAGCGGCACTCCCGACGAGCGGCTGTTGGGCGGACTTTTCGAGCTGCGCACGCTCGTGGAGCCGGCGGCGGCGGCGCTGGCGGCGGAGCGACGCACGCCGGAGCAACTGAGGGTCATGCGCGAGTCGCTCGATCGCATGGCCGCCAGCTCGCTCGCGGTCGAGGAGGGGCGTCAGGCGGACCGCGACTTTCACACGGCGCTCCTCGAGGCATCCGGCAACCCGTTTCTCACCTCCCTGACGAGTGGTGTGGCCGCCGCCATCACCTGGACGACGATCTTCAAGCAGCGCAAACGACCCCTACCCCGTGATCCCCTCCCCGACCATGGGCGCGTGTATGAGGCTGTGGCATCAGGCGACGCCGCGGCCGCGCGCGAAGCGATGGCGCAGCTCGTGCATCTCGCGCTGCTCGATACCACCGGGGCTCGGGCAGTCAGCTCACGAGCTGTTCGTCGTGCACGGCACCGGTCGGGCGGCAGCCCCATGCCGCGTAAAAAAGGATGAACAGATAGCAGGCCCACGGCAACAGGTAGGAGAGCTGCAGGCCGATGTGGTCGGCGAGCTTTCCCTGCAGCTCCGCGAGCGCACCACCCGCGATCGCCATGATGAGCAGCCCCGATCCCTCCTCCGTCAGCGGCCCGAGTCCCCGGATGCCGAGGGTGAAAATAGTGGGGAACATGATCGAATGGCAGAGCCCGACGGCGATGAGACACCACATGGCGAGGTGCCCGCTCGAGGTGATGGCAATGCCCGCGAGCGCCAGCGCGCCCAGACTGACGGCCGCGAGCAGCCGCTCGGGCGTGATCCAACGCAGCAACCAGGCCCCGACGAAACGGCCGGTCATGGCGCCTCCCCAGTAGAGCACCGTGTACTTCCCGGCCTGCTCGTGAGTCATACCGCCGATTTCGGGCCGGGAGATGAAGTTGACGAGCGTCGAGCCGATGCCGATCTCGCAGATCATGTAGAGAACGATGGCCGGGACGCCGAGTATGAGATTGCGATGGCGCCAGAGGCTGTGCCGCCCCCGCTCGGCGCGCGCGGCGCGGCGCGTCTCCTTGCCGAGATCCGGCAGGCGCACGCGCCAGACGAGCAACGCCAGCGCGAGCAGCGCGGCGGCGATCAGGATGTAGGGCAGCTCCACCGTGTGGATGTCGGCGGCGCGCTGCTGCGCCGTCAGGGTCACCGCGCCCTGCTCGGTGCCGGAGGCGCTGCGGCCGAAAATGAGGTAGGCGCCGAAAAGCGGCGCGAGCGTCGTCCCGAGAGAGTTGAACGCCTGCACCAGATTGAGCCGGCTGGAAGAGGTCTGCGGCGAGCCGATCATCGCCACATACGGGTTGGCCGCGACCTGCAGCAGCGTGATCGACGAGGCGAGGAGAAACAGCGCCACGAGGAACATCTCGTACGATTGCAGCATGGCGGCGGGTACGAAGGCTGCGGCGCTCACCGCCATCCCGAGAAGCCCCAGTACCACGGCAAGCTTGTAGCCGGTGCGCTCCAGCACCTTGGCCGCCGGCAGACCCATGATGAGGTAGCCGAGATAGAAGGCGAGCTGCACGAGCAGCGACTGCGCGTAGTCCAGACTGAATGCCGACTTGAAATGCGGCACCAGGGTGTCGTTGAGGACGGTGGCAAATCCCCAGATGAAGAACACACCCGCGAGCACCACGAGCGCTGCGGTGTAGCTCTGGCGCGGACCTGCGCGACCGCGCGCGAGTCCGGAATCGGCACCCGGATGCACTGACATCGTCGCGGATTTCCTCGGTTGTGCCCGCGGCCATAGATATCGGCGAGGTCCGCCGCTGTCAAGCGCGACGCGCCATTTACTCAGACAAAAAGAGCGGGCCTGGTCTATCATCACCGCCGGCGGCCCCTGCGGTTCTCGAGGGCGGGAGTGTCCATGTCGTTGCGACTCTTGCAGGTGGAGCTTGCGGGCCGCGAGCGGGCCGTGGCCGCTCTCGATGAGGATGGCCAGGCGATGAGACTCGAGGGCAGCGTCTCGACATACGAGCTCGCGGACGAGGCTCTGGCGCGTGGGGTGTCGCTCGAGCAGGCCGCGCGCGGCCACCTGACGACGGCGCTGATCAACATCAGCGGCGCCAGCCCCGAGGTGCGGCTGCTGCCGCCGATCGACCATCCCGACCCGGCGCACCTTTTCCTCACGGGCACCGGGCTGACGCACCTCGGCTCGGCCGCGAGCCGTGACCGGATGCACGCGCTCGCCGCCGCCCCCGGCGCGCAGACCGATTCCATGCGGATATTCCTCGAGGGGTTGCAAGGCGGCAAGCCGCCCGCGGGACAGATCGGCGCCCAGCCCGAGTGGTTCTACAAGGGAGATGGCTCGAGCATCGTGCCGAGCGGCGCACCGCTCGAGATGCCGGGCTTTGCGCTCGATGCGGGCGAGGAGCCGGAGATCGCCGGCATCTACCTGATCGACCCTCAGGGTCTGCCGGTGCGGCTCGGCTTCTGCCTCGCCAACGAGTTCTCGGATCACGTGATGGAACGGCACAACTATCTCTGGCTCGCGCATTCGAAGCTGCGCCAGGCCGCTCTGGGCCCGGAGCTGCGACTCGGGGAGCTGCCCGCGGACGTACGCGGTACGAGCCGGATCTACCGCGGTGAGAGCCTGGTCTGGCAGAAGCCTTTCCTCACGGGCGAAGCCAACATGTCGCACACGATCGCCAACCTCGAGCACCACCACTTCAAGTACCCGGGCTTCCGCCGGCCGGGAGATGTGCATGTGCACTTCTTCGGCACCGCGACGCTGTCCTTCGCCGAGGAGGTGCGCTGCGAGCCCGGTGATCTCTTCGACATCAGCGCCGACGCCTTCATTCTGCCGCTGCGCAACCGGCTGGCCGGAAGCGGCGCCCAAGACTTTGGTCCGGTCCGAGTGCTGTAAGCAGCGGGAGTTGAAGATGTTCAAGTCGAAATTCGCATGCGCCGCACTGGCCTGCCTGGCCGCACTTCTCGCCACCGGGTCTGCGGGCGCCGCGCAAGCGCGGCGCGCCGAGTTCGGCGCGCTGGCCGACGGTACGCGCATCGAGGCGGTTGAGCTCACGAGCCGCTCGGGTATCCGCGCACGCATCATCACGCTCGGGGCACGCATTCAATCGCTTTATGCTCCGGATCGCGGCGGCAGACTCGATGACATCGTGCTCGGGTTCCCGACTCCCCGGCAATACTTCGACGATGCCAATTACTTCGGCGCCACCGTCGGGCGCTTCGCGAACCGCATCGCCAAGGGCCGCTTCACCCTCGACGGTCACGCGTATCAGCTCTCGATCAACGACCACGGCAACAGCCTGCATGGGGGCACGCGAGGCTTCGACAAGCGCGTCTGGAAGATCGACTCGGTGACGAGCGGCCGCAGCGCTTCGGTGGTGATGTCATACGTCAGCCCGGGCGGCGAGGAGGGCTACCCGGGCACGATGCACGTGACCGCGACCTACACGCTATCGGATGCCGGCGAGCTGCGGATCGATTATCGGGCCACCACCGACAACCCGACCATCGTCAACCTGAGCGGCCACTCCTACTTCAATCTTGCTTCTGGACCGGCACACTTCTCGACCATGCGCGATCTGCTGCAGATCGATGCCTCGCGCTACACGCCGGTGAACGCGCTGCTCATTCCGACCGGACGTATCGCGCCGGTCGCAGGCACACCCTTCGACTTTCGCACGCCCACGCCGATCGGGCTGCGCATCCGCGACGGCCATGACGCGCAGATCCGTTACTGCCACGGATACGACATGAATTTCGCGCTCGACGGCCGGCCGGGCACGCTGCGCCTCGCCGCGCGAGTCGCGGATCCCCGCTCCGGACGGGTGCTCGAGGTCTACACCACCGCGCCCGGGATTCAGTTCTATTCCGGCAACTTTCTCAGCGGCGCGGTGATCGGCAAGGGCGGCATCGCCTACCGCGAGGGCGATGCCGTCGTCCTCGAGCCGCAGGACTTCCCCGACGCCCCCAACCATAGCAACTTTCCCTCCGCCACGCTCGATCCCGGCGCGACCTACCACAACGTCATCGTGTACCGCTTCTCGGTCGCGCGACGATCGGCCCTTCCCTGACGATGGCCTCCGCCGCGTTGGCCTCGAGGATCCACGTGGCCGCGGCATCGACCGTGTATTCGTCCTCGAACCAGAGAAACCCGAAATCGGTGATGCACTCGGGAAAGTCCGGCTTGATGACGACATAACCCGGGATCATGCCGCCGGGGATGAACGTGTTGTCGGCCCGATTGTTGCCGTATGCCACCCGCTTCGATTCCGTGCCGATGCCCGAGATATACGAGACGCTCGAGGCGGGGTGAGTGCCGAGCAGGTAGTTGGTGGCGCGGAGCGTATAGTCGGGACCGACGAGATCCGGAAACGCCTCGTGGAGGAAGTACATCTCCGCACCGAACTCCGCGACCTGGGCCGAGCCGCCCCAGGCGCCGAGGGAAGGGGGTACGCCGAAGGGAGTGGTGGCCAGATATCGATTCAACTCGGGTACGAAGGCTTTCACCGCCGCTCTGAGGCGGGTCCGGTAGGCGGAATCGAGGTAAGGCAGGACTCGTACCGCCGACCAGCCACCGAACGCGATGTCTTTCGCGGTCGAGGGAAACATCATCTCGACGCGCTTCTTATAGGGATTTGCGCCGTGCGTGGCGAGGGTCAGCTCCACTGCGGCCGTCCATTCGGGCGCACCGAGGCCGAACTCTCGATAACCCCCCTCCCCCTCCAGATAGCGCGGCAGAGGCTCGTGGACCGGGTGAGCCGGCGCCTCATTCCAAAGCTTGATCGCCGCATCGAGGCACTCTTTCGACAAGGGGTCGTTCCAGCCCTTCAGCGTGCGCGCGGCGCTCGCCAGCGCGGCCGCTGCGGCGTATTCCATGCCGGGAGAAGTCATCGTCCACGCCCATCGGGGGTCAGGGTTGTTGGAATAGATGCCGGTCTGGGAAGCCGCATCGCCGATGAACGTGTATCCGCGCAGGTAGGGTGACTGGATGCCCGTGAAAGGATGGCCGACCGCCCGGATCTGCGCGAGCGTCTGCAGCACGCCGTGCTCCACCTGCTCGACGACATCCGGAATGCCGTCTGGCCGGTGCATCTCGACCGAACGGGCCTTCTCGTTCACCGAGAGCTCGTCCCAGTTGATGTGGAAGGTCTCATAGGCCAGGGCGAGATTCTCGATCGTTCCGTATTGGCCGAAGGCATCGTTGTCGAAATCCCCCGCATCGAACCAACCGCCGACGTTCAGCCCCGGGATGTGCTCACCGGCTTTGTAGGGGGACTCGGTGTCTGGACCCATCCAATAGCCGTCGAAGTGCGTGGTGTTGGGCGGCGCCTGCAGGGCGTCGGTCATATGCGCAATGCCGTGCCACACGCGGTAGGCATCGCGCACCGACACGTGATCCATCTGCACGGCGAGGAAGCCGTCGAGCGTCGTCTGCCAGGTCCCGTCGTAGACGTCCCGGGCGATGGGAAAGATCTCGGTGCGCCGGCCCGCGTATTCGATCACGTACAAACCGGGCTTCGTGACCGAGGAGAAGTCGAATTTTGCGTAGTCGTAGCGCAGCCATGGCTCGGGGCTCGACACGGGACCTTCGAAAACCTCGCGGTAAGTCCCGTCGCTCGAAAGCCGCAGCACCGTCGCGGTCTTCGGGGCCTTGAACCTCGGGTCGAGCTCGATCACCGCGACTTTCGGAAAGTCGGTGGCGTATCCGGCCTGACTGTGCGCGATCACGGATGGCCGGGTCCAGCCGCGGATGTAGCTCGGCCGGATGTGCCAGACCACAGCGCCCTGGGTCTTGCCTGCGGGAATCAGCGTGCGCAGCACGTACCAGCCGTTCTGCGCCTCGTCGCGCCCGTCGTAGAGAAGAAGCGGCCCGCTCTCCGAGCTGATGCTGATCCGATCGAGCGGGTCCTCCACGGCCATCGTGATGCTCTTGCCTCGCGCGAACGGAAGCGGCTGTGCGTAGCCCTTGGCCCGGTGCCACTGCTCCACGTACCAGGGCGCCTTCGGGTCCCCGGGTCTGGGCGGAACTCCGATCATCCGATCCTCCGCAGCGCGCGGGAACACGCCGAACACCTTGCCGTCGACTGCGTAGGACTTGTCCATGTAGATGGAGGGCAGAAACTCGAGATTGAAGGCCGCCCGGCCGAGCAACCTCGCCGGCAACGGACGGTCGAGATTCACGCTCACCCGCACGCCACCCGGCTCGGCGGCGACGACCACCTGGTATTTCAGGTGAAATGCGGGATAGGAGACGCGCGCGGTGAGGCGCTCGTGTTGCCTGTCAGCCCGGCGAGCGATGAGGTGCGGAACGAGGTCCCATTGCTCCGGTGTGGGCAGCAGGCGCACGCTGCCGTCGGTGGCGATGCGAGCCCCATGCAGGATGATCTGCATGGCCGAGTCCTTCTGGTCGAAGAAGACCGGGCTGTACGTATCGCTGTACAACATGACGCTGACACCCGGCGCATCGAGGTAGCCGTTGGCCGTAACGCGCAGCGTCAGCGCGGTGTCGGACTCGCCCGCTCGTGAGCACGCCAGGGCTGAAGCGGCGAGCATCGCCGCCGCGAGGAGGATCGCCGATTTCGTCATGTGCGTCGTGCCCCACGGAACGGTAGTTTTTGCAGGCGCAGGCAAGCGGGCGGTGAGCGCCGCAGCGGCGGCGCATGTGCTGAATGGCTGAGGTCCCCTGATGATTTGACGCTCTTTCAGTACCAAGACAACTTCTGGTATCGCTACCGTAATACTTTTGGTATTGTCTTGTGTCAAGAGTGTGAAATCTAAATGGCGCCTGTGAAATTGTTGCCGTCGCCAACAAAATCGCTCCTTTGCCTGGCCGCGGCGCTTTGCGTTCCTGCCCTCGCCGTCGCGGATCCGCCGGCGCCCCGCCGTCCGCGCCCGATCGTCGCCAGGATCGATACCGTGCGGGCGGGCGCGCCAATCAGCCCCTACGAGTACGGTATGTTCATCGAGCACATCGGCGGGCTGGTCTTTCGCAGCCTCTGGTCCGAAATGCTCGATGACCGCAAGTTCTACTACCCGCAACGCCGGCTTCGGTGACGCGCATTCGGCAGCTGAGGAAGTCGGGTACATGAACGGCTCGACGGCCACCCGTCTCGGCGCCCTGCGCGCCCGCGACATGGACATCGCGAGCGATGAGGTTCCGTACTGCTCGGGCGCGGACTGGACCTGCGGCTTCCTCGAGCACAGCGAGGGATATTTCCATGGCATCACGGAGCATTGGTACGCTCTGAACACGACCGGCCTCCTCTTCAAGCTGTACGGCGAGCGTCTCGGGGCAAGCCTGGTGCCTGTCGCTGTGTCGGGGAACTCCCCGCAACCGCCCATCAAACACCCGCTGCCCGGGGAGACGAACCGTCGCGAGGCAGGCAGCCCGACATATCCTCTCGTGGCCGCCGCACTGAGTCCGGACAGGAGGTATCTTACCGTCGCCGTAGTCAATGCGACCGGCGCGACGCAACTGCTGGCGCTCGATGTTCGCGGCGCAAGGCTCACAGGAGTATCGAAGCTCTGGGAGATGGGGTAGCGTCCCGGGCATCTCGTCTGTGGTAATCCACCATTTCTACAACACCAAGGGTACGAGCATGATCGAGTCCAGTCGAGGCAAGTGGCGCGCCGTTACGGCGAGAATTCTGGTCCTCGCAATCGCCCTCACGGCCGCCAGTGCCCACTGGGCTCGGGCCCAGATGAAGACGGAGGTGCCGCCCGTCGTGCCGGGCGCGAAGCCGGTGATCGTGCAGCACATCAAGATTCACTCGCCGGCGATCGCCGGCAACCTCGAAGGGGTTTCGGCCGACCGCGACGTGATCGTCTACCTGCCGCCCGACTACTACAAGGACAAGCAACGGCGCTATCCGGTCGTCTATGCGCTGCACGGATTCTTCATCGACGCCGAGCAATGGACTCACGAGATCCACGTTCCTCAGACCATCGAGGGAGCCTTTGCCAAGGGCACCCGGCCCATGATCGTCGTACTGCCCGATTCTCATACCGGGTACGGCGGCTCGATGTACTCGAGCTCCGTCACCACCGGCGACTCCGAGCGCTTCATCGCCCACGACGTGGTCACGTATATCGACGCGCACTACCGGACCCTCCCCTACCGCGTCAGTCGTGGGCTCGTCGGGCACTCCATGGGCGGCTATGGGGCGATTCGCATCGGGATGCAGCATCCTGACGTGTTTGGCAGCCTCTACATCATGAGTCCCTGTTGTCTCTCACCGTTCGATGCGAAGCGGATCAAACCGGCCGCGCAGAAGCTGCTCGAGAACTTGAAATCTCCTGCCGACGCCGCTCGGCTCCCGTGGTACTTGCTGCCGCAACTGGCGCTCGCCGCCGCGTGGTCGCCGGATCCGAAGAATCCGCCGCTCTATCTCGACCTGCCCTACAAGAGCGGCGCGCTGCAGCCGGCCGTGCTCGCCAAATGGACGGCGAATGCGCCGCTCGCGTTCATCGATCAGTACATCGACAATCTGCGCGAGTATCGTGCCATCGCGATCGATGTCGGCGATCAGGACACCCTGCGATTCGACACGCTCGAGCTGCACCGCATCCTCGACGAATACGGCATCGCAAACACCTTCGAGATGTTTCACGGCACGCACACGAGCGCCGTCGCGTATCGCTTCCAGGATCACGTCCTGCCGTTTTTCGGCCGCACTCTTTGCTTCGAGCACTGCGGCTGACACAGCCTATTGATCACCTGGCAGGCTCGCGATTCTGCGGGCGGACCTCACGCGGCCAGGTGAATGCGCAGGGCCGCGGCGTAGTCCGCCGCGGGACTGATCTTCGTCAGATCGACCTGCAGGCCCTCCGCGGTCTGCCGCCATTGCGGCCTTGCCGGGCTGCCCAACAGCTCCACCTGCGCCACTGCCCCTGGCCACGTGGCCGCGGCGGTACCAAGCGCCCGGATGCGCATCGGCTCCTTGGGCCAGCCGAGCGCGATGGCGTACACGACCGTGCCGGCCTTGTTGCGTGTGAATCTCACGTCCTTGGCGGACAGTTGCTCGATGCTCTTGCCCTGGAAAGAGCCTGCGCGAATGGCGCTCGGACCCTCGCCGTAGACCTTCCACGGACGGGTGGAGTAGATCGCCTCGCCGTTTATCGCCAGCCAGGCGCCGATTCGCTCCAGGATCAACCGCTCCTTGCCGTCGATCGTCCCATCGGGCTTGCCCGGGATGTTGAGAATGAAAGTGCCGTTCTTGCTCACCGTGTCGATGAGCCAGTGGATGACCTCACGGGGGTGCATGTACCCACCAAACTCCCCGGGCTCCTCGTAGAGAGGACGCAGGTAGTGCCAGTAGCCGATGCACGTCTCCGACTGCCAGGGATGCGGGAGAATCTCACCGCTGAGGCCCCGCTCGATGTCCGCCACGAGAGCCTTCTGCAGGCGATCCGGGATGTGCTTTCCGGTCATGACACCATCCACGCGACCTCCATGACGGCTCTGGCTGCGGTTATAGTAGTAGGCGCCTAGGGACATCCCACCCCACCCGAGCGGCAGCCGATCGTTGTCAAAGTAGAGCAGGTCGGGATCGTGCTGATCGATCAGGTCGCGCGTGCGGTCGTAAAAGTTCTTGACGTACGAGGCCTCAGGCAGCGCATCGAACGGATGCTTGGGGCCATACAGCCGCTGCGGGTCGTAGCCTTCCCACCACTGCCCCTTGCCATCCGCCAGGGTAAGGCCGCCGTCGTAGGGAACGCCCGCATAGGGACCTGTCTTGTCGGCGCCATGAGCAGGCTGGAACCACCACCAGTTGCGCGCCTGGTGCACCGTGACGCCGAATCGCAACCCGCGCCGGCGGGCCTTCTGGGCCCAAGTGCCGATCACGTCACGATGCGGCCCGATGTTCTGCGCGCTCCACGGGTGGTGCGCGGAATTCCACGTATCGAAGCCATCGTGGTGGTTGGCCAGAGCCACGAACAGCTTCGCTCCGGCGCGCACGTACAGATCCATCAGCTCCTCGGGCTGCCAGTTGAGGAGTGTCCATTGCGCGCACAGATCCTTGTAGCCGAACCGCGAGGGATGGCCGTAATGCGCGAGTTGATACTCGTATTGCTCGATCTGAGAGCCATACGTCGGCGCGCCCGGAATATACATGTTACGCGCGTACCAATCCCCGTCCTCCGGTACGCACTGAGGACTCCAGTGGTTCCAGATGCCGAACTTCGCATCCCGGTACCATTCCGGACATTGATATTGCAACAGCGACTCCCAGGTCGGCTCGAAGGGTCCTTGGCCGGCCAGCCCGGCAATCGGTGGATCCATGGGCACCCCGTCCCAGGAGGCCCCGGGCACCGGCAGGTCGGGCGGATGACCCCATTCCGTCGGCTGCCAGCTGGACTCGAGCAAGCGCTCGCTCGCGATCTTCTTGCCGTGTAGCGCGTAGAATACGCGCTGCATCTCTGGCGTGGCACAGAAGCGAGCATAAGTCTGGCCAATCCGATCGAAAGCCGACGCCGCGCCGCCCGCGAGTCCTCGCGCGCGCGCGCCGTGCACGGCTGTCGGCAGCGCCGCAGCGGCGGCCGTTGAGGCCATCATCTTGCAGAAGATTCTGCGTCTCATTGATTCAACACGAAGGCTGCTCCGACAGGGCGTAGACCCGCTCGGCGGCAACCCACTTCTCACCGGGAGCCGCCCACGGCAATGGCTTCTGAAACTCCCACATGAGCCGCTCCCACGGGAGAACGTCCAGGTCCCGCGCATCGCACGCCGCCTTGACCGCCGGATCGTAATCGAGACCTACCTCGAGCAGCATGAAAAGGTGCGAGCCGCAGAACCAGATTCCCAGCTCCCGGATATCCGCCGCCAGGAGAGATCGGGTCACCGTCTCGGGCGGTCCGCCCGGGCGGTGCCACCATTTGTAGCGAGCGATCGACTCGGGATCTCCGCTAAGGTCGAGCGCGAAGCAGAATCGGCGGATTCGGCCCGCGGATGTCGTGCTCACAATGAGGCTCACAATTGCCAGGGTACTAATTCGTGATCGCCCGACCCGCGCGCTTCCGACTTGGTGGGCGCGCCCGCTGCCACCGCAATGAGCGCATCGAAGATGCGCCGGCCCGCCTCCTCGACCGACATCCCCATGAGCCTCGGCGAGCAATCGAGGTTGATATCGTCGCTCAGGCCAGCGACCGCCGCAACACCGCGCCGAAACGCAAGCCCGTGATCCGGCGGCCGAGGCGGCGGTCGGCAAGCCCGATAACTCCCCGCGAACGGTAACGCTACCATTTCTGATATCATCGGCACAGATCCGATACCACCGAGGGGAGCTGCGCATGACGATCGGGTCCCGCAACTGGCATCTGGCCATGTTGATTGCAAGCCTGGCCGTACTCACCGGGAACGCGCGTGCCCACGACGCCACGACACCGGCGTACCTCGACCCCAACCTGCCGGCGGCCGAGCGCGCCGCCGACCTGGTGCACCGCATGACGCTGGCGGAGAAGGCATCGCAGCTCGTCAATGCCGCCCGCGCCATCCCGCGACTCGGTATACCGGCCTACAACTGGTGGAGCGAAGCTCTCCACGGGGTGATGGTCGACGGCACCACCGAATTTCCCGAGCCGATCGGCCTCGGCGCCACCTTCGACGTCGGCGGCATTCACGAGATGGCCCACGACATCGGCATCGAGGCTCGCGTCGTGCACGAGGAGGCGGTGCGCGATGGCGGCTCGAGCATCTTCCACGGCCTCGATTTCTGGGCGCCCAACGTCAACATCTTCCGCGATCCGCGCTGGGGACGGGGACAGGAGACCTACGGCGAGGATCCGTTCCTCACCGCGCGCATGGCGGTCGCCTACGTCACGGGAATGCAGGGCCCGAATCCGCGCTACTACCTGGCGATTTCCACTCCGAAGCACTTCGACGTGCATAGCGGCCCCGAGCCCACGCGCCATTTCGCGGACGTCGATGTCAGCAGGCACGACCTGGAGGACACCTACCTGCCGGCGTTTCGCGCCGCGATCGTTGAGGGTCACGCCGGTTCGGTCATGTGCGCTTACAACGCCATCAACGGCGAGCCCGCGTGCGCCAACCGGTTCCTGCTACAGCATACGTTGCGGGGGGCATGGCAGTTCCAGGGCTACGTGGTCTCGGACTGCGATGCCGTTCGCGACATCTTCAGCGGCCATCACTTCCGCCCGACCCAGCCGCAGGCGTCCGCAATCTCCCTCGAGCGGGGAATGGACAACGAATGCGCCGACTTCCCGCAATTCAGCGCGGCCGACGGCGCCGGTGACGGCGATTACGCGCCGTTCATCCAAGCCGTTCAACAGGGGTATCTGTCAGAGACCGCCATCGACACCGCCCTCATCCGCCTCTTCACCGCGCGCATCCGGCTTGGCATGTTCGATCCGCCCGCGATGGTGCCCTACAGCCACATCGCGGCGGCCGAGCTCGACAGTCCCGCGCACCGCAAGCTCGCGCTGCGTCTCGCCGAGGAATCGATGGTGCTGCTGAAGAACGACGGTGTGTTGCCGCTCGAGCACGTCAAGCGCATCGCGGTCGTCGGTCCTCTGGCCGATCAGACCGCGGTGCTCCTGGGCAACTACACCGGCACGCCGACGCATACGGTGAGTTTCCTCGAAGGACTCAAAGCCGAGTTTCCCAAGGCTCACATCACCTATGTGCCGGGGACTCCGTTTCTGGCAACCCATCCACGACATCCGACCTTCCCGGCGGACGAGGCGCCCGATCCGGCGGCGGTTGCCGCGGCCCGCAGCGCCGACGTCGTCATCGCCGTCGTCGGCATCACGAGCCATCTTGAAGGCGAGGAAATGCGGGTCGACCTACCGGGATTCCTGGGCGGAGACCGCACCAGCCTCGCCATGCCGAAGCCCGAGGAGATGCTCGTGCAGGCGGTAGCGGCGACCGGCAAACCGCTCATCGTGGTGCTCATGAACGGCAGCGCACTGGCGGTGAACTGGGAGAAGACTCATGCCGCTGCCATTCTCGATGCGTGGTATGCGGGCGAGGAAGGCGGCGCGGCCATTGCGGCAACGCTCAGCGGCAGGAACGACCCCGCGGGCCGGCTGCCCGTCACCTTCTACACGGGCATCGCGCAGTTGCCCAATTTCGCGGACTACTCGATGACCGGCCGCACCTACCGCTACTTCACCGGCAAGCCGCTGTGGCCGTTCGGATATGGTCTGAGCTACACGACCTTCGAGTATGGTGACCTCACTCTGCCCTCGACTCCGGTCAATGCCGGCGATCCGCTGAATGCCTCGGTGCGGGTCACCAATACGGGAAAGGTGGCGGGCGATGAGGTGGTGCAGCTCTATCTCGAGTTCCCCGACGTGCCGGGCGCGCCGATTCGCGCGCTACGCGGCTTTCAACGCGTCCATCTGGCTCCGGGCCGGAGTCAGGTGGTTCGCTTTCATCTGACGCGGCGCGCCCTCAGCGTGGTCACCGATGCTGGCGACCCGATCGTGGCCCAAGGCAGATATACCGTGTCGATCGGCGGTGGTCAGCCCGGAACGGGTGCCCCGTCAGTGAGCGGAACCTTTCAGGTGCACGGTCAGGTGATGCTGCCGGAATGAGGTCGGCCGGGCCGCTGCGCCGTCTTCACTCCCTCGACCCGCGGATGGCCTTTCGCGGGTAGGCGCAGGCGGCCCGGCCGCCTGCTATCGGCCGCGCCCGCCGCCGCGGTTTTCCGGCGGATGGCGTTTTTCCGGCGGACGATGCTCGCCGCCGCGCTGCGGACGGGGCGCGGCGCCGCGCGCCGCTGCACCGCGGCGGGGCCTGAAGTTCCCTTGCGCCCTGAGGTTTTGTTGGGGCCTCTGTCGATATTGGGGCTGAGCGCGCATCTGGGGTCGCTCCATCGGGCGCGTACCCCGTTCCTGTCCGCCGCGATTCTGCCCATTCGCCCACGAGGGTCGATCCGAGCGCATGGGCGCGGCACGGCGCGAAGGAGTGTAGCGGCCGCCCGCCGCCCGCGCGGCAAAGGCGTTATTCCCATGGAATACCGCCGGCCTGGCGGTGGCGGCGATCGGCGGCCGACCATGGTTGTAGTCGGCGCGCAGCGAGCGGTTGGCGAAAGCCATCCGCTGCTGTCTTTGTTGCATCGAGGTGAATGCCACGTGATGCTCGTGCGCAGCAAGCATGTCCGCGCGGGTGGGGCGTGCAGCTACTCCTCCCGGTCCGCCATTGAAGCTGACATGCGCGTATGCCCCGTGGTGGACCGCGGGGTGGTAGTACACGTGGGTCACGAACGTCGGGCCAACACGCACGACCGCGCGGTTATAGAAGAAGTCGCGTCCGCGCCAGTAGCCGCCGTCGAACCCGGCGCCGTCGTATCCGAAGCCGTAGTTGACTCCACCGTAGAATCCGACGTGAGGACCCCAATAGCCGCCGTGCCAGAGGTAGGCACCGCCGCTCCAGCCCCAGTAGCCGGGCGTCCACAGCAATCCTACCTGCGGGGGCATGATCCAGGTTCCCGGCACCCAGTAATACGCACCGTCATTCCACGCCCAGTAACCCGGCGTCCAGATATAGCCCGGCTGCGGGCAGGGTGGCTGCACGTACACGGGCAGCGCCGGCGGTGCGATGTTCACCGATACGCCGACGAAAACGCCGGCCGAGGATATGGCCGGCAGCGCCGCGAGCACGAGCGCGGGAATAAGACCACGAAGCAATCGGTTACGCATGAAGGCTCTCCGCTTTGCATTCAGACTGAAGCGGCGGCGCTGAACCGCCGCTGAACCCGAAACCTGCCAAGCTTCTGCGAAGAAGCCCGCAGTTGCATCAGCCAACGGTTGCGCGACCCGGCGGTTGACGGGCACAGCGATCCATCTGGTATCGCTACCAGAATTCTCGAGGCTAGAACCAGTTGTAGTTGAAACTGATGCTGATCCGCTCGCCGGCCATGGAGTTGGCCGGCACCTCGTGACGCAGCCAGCTCTCGAGCAGCAGCAGACACCCGGCCTCGGCCCGGAACACCACCCACGGCCGATTCTCCCGCGCCGCCTGCGGCAGACGCGGAGGGGCAGCCATCATGCGCTCGAGCCGCGGGTCCTCGACCTTGAGGCCCGAACAGCCGCGTGGCGTCTTCACGTAGTACGTTCCGCTGAGGGTGGCGAGCGGGTGCAGGTGCAGGCCATGCCCCACGGCGCGCGGCATGATGTTGACCCAGCAATCCGTCATTGCGAGCTTGCGTCCCGCGAGGTCCAGCTCGAGCGAACGGGCAAACGCCGCGACGTGCCGGTCGATCGCGCGCTCGAGTGCTGCGAAGGTCGGCGACAGGCGGTGCATCCGGTGCGCCGAGCCGTAGGAGGTGTAGCCGCCGGGATAGCTCTTCGCCGACCAGCGCCGACCGGCGGCATCATCCAGGTTGAGCTGCCGGCACTCGCGCAGCAGTCGCTCGTTAAGACGGCCGGCCGCCGGGGGCGTCAAGCGCGCCGCGTACACGCGTGTCGGAAAGAGCTTGTGCACCGTCACCCGCGCAGTATAGCCGGCGCCGAGCGGTGCCCAGGGTTAGGGTACGAGCTTGTGGATTAGCGCTGGCAGCACCACATCCCTGCCTTTGGCTTACGTGAAGGCGCGCTACGACGCCCGTTCGAACTGTTGCAGCTCGGTGCTGCCCTTGAGCGCGGAGAGAGAGGAAGTGCCGCCCGAGACCGCCTGTGTCACTTCATCGAAGTATCCGGCCCCGACTTCCCGCTGGTGCTTCGTCGCCGTATACCCATGCTGCTCGGCGGCAAACTCCGCCTGCTGCAGAGCCACGTAGGCGGACATCTGCTGCGCCTTGTAGCCCCGGGCGAGCTCGAACATCGAGAAATTGAGCGCGTGAAAGCCCGCGAGGGTGATGAACTGGAAGCGATAACCCATCGCGCCGAGCTCCCGCTGGAATTTCGCGATGCTGTCGTCATCGAGCTTGCGCCGCCAGTTGAAGGACGGTGAGCAGTTGTAAGCCAGCAGCTTTCCGGGAAAGCGCTCTTGCACGGCTTCGGCAAAACGCCGCGCCTCTGTCAGATCGGGTTTCGCCGTCTCGCACCACACCAGGTCCGCAAAAGGCGCGTAGGCGCAGGCGCGGGCGATCGCCTGCTCGAGGCCCGCCCTGACGTGGAAGAAACCTTCGGCGGTCCGTCCCCTGGCGGTATCGAGGAAAGCACGGTCACGCTCATCGACATCTGAGGTCAGGAGATTGGCCGCCTCGGCATCGGTGCGCGCCACGAGGATGGTGGGCACGTTGCAGACGTCCGCGGCGAGGCGCGCTGCGAGCAGTTTGCTGATTGCCTCCCGGGTCGGCACGAGCACCTTGCCGCCCATGTGTCCGCACTTCTTGGCCGAGGAGAGCTGGTCCTCGAAATGCACGCCGGCCGCCCCGGCATCGATCATCCGCTTCATCAGCTCGAAGGCGTTTAGCACCCCGCCGAATCCGGCCTCGGCATCGGCGACGATGGGCTTGAGCCAATCGATGCCGCCGTTGCCCTCGGCGTGATGAATCTCATCCGCGCGGCGCAGCGCCGAGTTGATCCGCCGCACCACGGCGGGGACCGAGTCCGCCGGATACAGGGACTGGTCCGGGTACATCTCCCCGGCGAGGTTCGCATCCGCCGCCACCTGCCAGCCGGAAAGATAGATCGCATCGAGTCCGGCCTTCACCTGCTGCATGGCCTGATTGCCGGTGAGGGCGCCGAGAGCGTTGACGAAGGGCTTCTCGTTGAGATAGCGCCAGAGCTTTTCGGCCGTCAGCCGGGCGATCGAGTACTCCACCGGAATCGTGCCGCGCAGGCGCACCACGTCCTCCGGGCAATAGGCGCGCTCGATGCCGCGCCAGCGCGGGCTTTCGCGCCAGGCGCTTCGCAGCTCGTCTGCACTCGGAAGGGAACGGGTCGCCGTCATGATGGAGTCTCCGTCGACTGTCAGTCGAGCAGCTCGTATGCGGGAAGGGTCAGAAACTGATCGAACTCGTCCTGCTTGGTCATCTGCTCGAAGAGGCGGGCGGCGGTCGGGAACACGCCATTCAGGAGTCTCACCGCACCCACCTCATCGTGAATGCGATCGATTTCCTCGGTGAGCAGCCGGTCGAACCGCTCGGGCGTGACCGGCACGCCGTCGCTCGTGCGCGCGCCATGATGCAGGCACTGCCAGAGCTGCGCGCGGCAGATCTCCGCGGTGGCGGCATCCTCCATGAGATTGTAGAGCGGTACGCAACCCGAGCCCCGCAGCCACGCCTCGATGTATTGCACGCCCACACGGATGCAGTGGCGCAGGCCACCCTCGGTGATCTCGCCCTCGGGCACCCGCAGCAGGTCGGCCGCCGCGACGTTGACCTCGTTGCGAAGCACGGTGAGTTGATTCGGTCCTTTCATCACAGCATCGAATGCGTCCGTTGCGATGCTCGCAAGGCCGGGATGCGCGATCCACGTGCCATCGTGTCCGGCGTGCGCCTCGCGCAGCTTGTCGGCCCGCACCCGCGCCATCGCCTCCTCATTCGCCTTCGGGTCATCGCGGATGGGAATCTGGGCCGCCATGCCGCCCATAGCATGCGCGCCGCGCCGATGGCAGGTCTTGATGAGCAGATCGACGTAGGACTTGAGGAAGTGCCGGTCCATGGTGACGCCGCCCCGATCCGGCAGCAGGAATTCCGGACGGTTGCGGAACTTCTTGATGAAACTGAAGATGTAATCCCAGCGCCCGCAGTTAAGTCCCGCGCAGTGCTCGCGCAGCTCGAAGAGGATCTCGTCCATCTCGAATGCGGCAAGGATGGTCTCGATGAGCACCGTCGCCTTGATGGTGCCGCGGGGAATTCCCAGCGCGTCCTGGGCGGCGAGGAAGACCTCGTTCCAGAGGCGCGCCTCCAGGTGACTTTCCATCTTCGGCAGATAGAAATACGGACCCGTGCCGGCGCGCGCGAGCGCCTCGTGATTGTTGGCGAGGTAGACGGCGAAGTCGAACAACGCACCGGAAACCGGCTCGCCGTTGACGAGAACGTGCTTCTCCGGCAGATGCCAGCCGCGCGGGCGCACGATGAGGGTTGCCGTCCGGTCGGTGAGTCGATAGTTCTTGCCGGTCGTCGCGTCCGCGTAACTGATCGTGCGCCGGATGGCATCGGAGAGGTTGACCTGACCGCGCACGATGTTCTCCCACGTGGGCGAGCAGGAGTCCTCGAAGTCCGCCATGAAGCAGCGCACCGGCGCATTGAGCGCGTTGATGATCATCTTGCGGTCCACGGGACCTGTGATCTCGACCCGCCGGTCCTTGAGGTCCTCGGGCGCCGCGCCGATGCGCCAGTCGCCGGCGCGCACGTCCGCGGTCTCGCGCAGGAACTGCGGCATGGCGCCGGCATCGAGCTCGCGTTGGCGGCGCTCGCGCGCCGCGAGCAGCTCGAGACGGCAGGCGTTGAACCGCCGGTGCAGGTGGGCCAGCAGCTGCAGCGTGAGCGGCGTCAGCACCTCGGCGGATCGCTCGATCCGCGGTCCGATGACTTCCACCGGGGAGCCGGCCGGCTCCCGGGAATAGACGAGCTCGTCGGGTCTGGCGTTCATGGGAGGAGCATATCCCTCATTTTCTCACAATTTGACTAAAGAAACTTCACAATGTTAATTTCACACCAAACCTGGCATCGCCGGATTGCATCCTCATGACACCACTGCTGCGCAAAGGTCACTTTCTCGGCGCCAAGCTGCGCTCGATCCGCAAGCGCCACGGCCTCACGCTCGAGGAGTTGTCGGCGCGCTGCATACAACGTAACGCGGAACATGCGCCGTCGGTTTCCTACCTGAGCATGATCGAGAGCGGCAAACGCGCCCCTTCGAGCGACATGCTCGAGCTCCTGGCCGGTGTGTTTCAACGCGACCCGCAGTGGTTCCTCGATGAAAGCGCCGATCTCGAGCTGCCGACGCCCGCAACACCCTCCGGCGGCGCCGCGAAGGTGCCGCTCGAGCCCGCATTCCTTTTTTCCAAGGATGTCTTGCAGGCGGCCATCCCGGAGCTCCTGGCCCAGACCGGCACCAGCGGCCGGCAATTCGCGCACCTCCTCATCCGCTCCCATCAGGAAATGTCGCGCAACGACTTTCCCGATCTCGAGCGCGCTGCGGACGGGGTGGGTGAGCGCAGATTCCCGTTGTCGGTGGATGACCTGCAGCGCCTCTGCAAGCGCCATGGCCTCGAGATCCGTTGGTTCGACCGAAAGCCGCTGCTCGCCCGCGACAAGGACCGCGAGGTCCGTAGCATGGTGCGATCCTTCTTCGAACCGCCGCGCGTCATCTATGCCAACCGCGCGCTGCAGTCGGATCCGGCGCGGCTGAAATTCGATCTGGCGGCGCACATCGCCCACAAGGTGCTGCACGGGGGCGACGGCCTCAGATCGGCGCATGCGACCGGAGGTGAGATGGGCGGCAGCCCCGAGGGCAGCTCCGACACCGCCGGCATGAACGCCCAGGACGTGCTGCACGCGTGGCGGGATTTCGAGTGCAGCTTCTTCGCCGGCGCCCTGCTCGCCCCGCGGGTCCCGTTCCGGCGTTTTCTCGCCCGTGAGCGCTATCGGGTCGAGCCCGGGATGCGCCTCGAGCTGACACCCGCGGTGATCATGCGGCGCATGACCAAGGTGTCCTCCTATCCCTACTGGCACTTCTTCGACGCCTACCCGCCCGGGTATCTGCGCGCCGTCTATCGCGGCAACGGCATCCCGCTGCCCTGGGGCAACCTCGCTCAAGTGAGCGATCCCTGCCCCAACTGGGCCGTGTTCCGCATGATCGACGGCCCCCGCGGCGAGACCGGCTCACAGATATCGGTCCTTCGCGATGGCGATCGCTCCCTCCTCTACTGCTGCCACTCGCGCCGGGTGAAGGACATGGCGGGCAATCCGCATGTCCTTTCGGTCGGTGTCGACCTCGCCCCCGCGCTCCATGCCAACGGTGTCGCGAGCCACGAGGTGATCGACGGCATCGTTGCCGAGTGCCTGCATCGGCGCGGCGAAGGGCGCATTCCGAGGAGCGCCACCGAGGCACTGGTGGCGGTCGCCAACGTCCTCAACATTGCCTGGATCGAGGATGCTCTGGAGCAGCCTGCCCGCATCATCTGTCCCCGCAGCAGCCGCTGCCCGCGGCCCGAGCGGTGCGAAGGCGCGCGGGCGCGGCCCTCGCGCGCACGCGAGATCGACGATGTCAGGGAGGAGATCCTCGGCAAGGAGCCGGCGGCAACGAGCTGATTGCTTCTCGTCGGCGACAGCGTCGCGCTTGCGCTCACCCTTGCGTCGGTCTGGCAATCCTGCGCTTGATCGCAGTTCGCCCACGAACGACTTACCCGGAGCAGACCACGACAACTTCGCTGCCGGAGCAACTGGATGCCATTTCCACCTGGCTCGGAGAGCGGCGGGAGCATCTGCTGCAACTCTGGCGGGAAGCCGTGCGCCGCGACGCGGAGCTGACTACGAGCTCGGGGCTCTCCGGCGGCGCACTCGATGATCACATTCCCAGCATCATCGATGATCTCGCCCGGCGTCTGCGCTCGGAGCATGCGCGTGATCCCTCGCCGGCCGGGCGCCAAGGGCGGCGCGATGCGGCCGAGCACGGCATGCACCGCTGGCAACAGGGATATGACATCCGCGAAACCATGCGCGAATGGGGCCACCTCGACTCGGTGATATTGCGCGAGCTCGACCGCTATGCGGCGGATCGGCCGCGGATCGGGTCCGAGGTCTTGTCGATCGCACGCGAGGCACTCGTGACGCTCTGCATGGAAGGCACTTGCGAGAGCGCCACTCGCTACGTGCGGCTGCAACAGGCCGAGGCGGCGAGCCGCGTGCGCGACCTCGAGTCCTCGCTCCGGGCGTTGCAAGCGCTCGAGGACGAGCGCTCCAGGCTGCTGCGCGAGACGGCGCACGATCTGCGTGGCAGCGTCGGCGTGCTGGCGAGCACCACCGCTCTCCTTGCCAAGCCCCAGGTCGACGGTCCCGCGCGCGATCACTTCCACAACCTGCTGCAGCAGCGGATCCGCTCGATGGGCGGCCTGCTCACCGATCTCGTCGAGCTCGCGCGCCTCGAGGCCGGTCAGAACCCGATGAGGATCGAGTTGTTCGACGCCGCCGAGCGCCTGCGCGAATATTGCGAGGCACTGCGTCCTGCCGCGGCGGAGCGCAGCCTGTTTCTGAAGTGGAAAGGACCGCACTCGCTGCCGGTGCAGGGTGATCCTGTCAAGCTGCAGAGGATCGTGCAGAACCTGTTGCTGAATGCGCTCAAAGCCACGCAACGTGGGGGTGTCGTCGTCCGCTGGTGGCCGGGCGCGGGCAAGGCGCCGCGCCAGTGGCTGCTGTCGATCGGGGACACCGGACCGGGATTCGCTCTGCAGTCGGCGGGCCCGCTGCGGCACGCGCTCAAGCGGGCCACCGAGGCCGCACACCGGGTCGAAGCCGGCGCGGCGGATACGGACGATGAACCCGACCGGCACGGGCAGGCCGACGTGCTCGTCGCGCGTTCGGGTCCGGGCTCGGCCGAGCTGCCCTCGGGCGAAGGCATCGGTCTCTCGATCGTCAAGAGATTGTGCGAGGTGCTGGGAGCGACGCTCGAGCTGGAGACGGCTCCGGGACACGGCACCACGATCCGGATTGCCTTCCCGATGCGCTACGCCGCTCCCGCCACCGACCCCGAGCCTGACCGCGGCTAAGGCGGCACACAGATCCCCGTCAGCCGACGAAGATCGTCGCCGGGTGCTCGAGGCGCTCCTTCAGTGCCTGGATCATCGCGGCGGCATCGTAGCCATCGACGAAGCGATGATCGAAGGATGAGGACAGATTCATCATGCGCCGCACCGCCACGGCTCCTCCGATCACGACCGCTCGCTCGACCGCACGATTCACCCCGATGATCGCGACCTCGGGCGCGTTGATGATGGGTGTGCTTGCGATGCCGCCCAGCTTGCCGAGACTCGTCAGCGTAATGGTCGAGCCGGCGAGCTCCTCGCGCGTCGCCTTGTTGGTCCGGGCCGCATCGGTTACCCGGCGCATCTCGGCCGCGACATCCCACAGCGATCGCAGCTGCGCGTCCCGCACCACCGGCACCTTGAGTCCGTCCGGAGTCTGTGTCGCGACTCCAAGATGCACCGCGCGGTGGCGCACGATGACACCCCGCTCCGCATCGTAATGCGCATTGCACTGCGGGAACTCCTCCAGCACGCGCACGAGCGCGAGCGCCAGAAACGGCAAATAGGTGAGCGCGACCGCCCCGGCCTCGAGCTTCGTGTTGAGATGACGGCGAAGCGATTCCAGCTCCGTGACGTCAACTTCCTCCACGTAGGAGAAGTGCGGAATGCTGCGCTTGGCATCGCTCATCCGCTGCGCGATGAGGCGCCTGAGGCCGATCACCTTGATCTCCTCGGTGCCTTTCCCGGCGCTCTTCCCCACCTCGTGCATGCGGCCCTCGGAGGAGCGAGCCGCGGGCAAGCCGGTCACCGCGGCGCTGGCGCCGCCCGCGGAGCGCGCCGCCGCATACGCCTCGAAGTCCTGGCGCACGATGCGTCCCTGCGGTCCCGACCCGGCGACCTGGCGCAGATCGATCCCCGCCTCCTTTGCCCGGCGGCGGATCGCCGGTGACGTCAACACGCGGGGGTTGTGATCCGAAGCGCTCGCCGTACCCGCTGCGCCACCGTTGGTGGAAGCCGCGGGCGCCCGCCTCGCGGCACCGTTGCTCGCGCCGCCGTTTCCCGCAGGGGCAGCCGGCTGCGCAGTGACGTCCGCCGATTGCGCGGCGACGGTTTCGATCACGACGAGCTCCGAGCCCACCGGCACGGAGTCCCCCGGCTGCCCGGTGGTGGAGACGATCCGGCCGCTGACGGGCGCCGGAACTTCCACCGCCGCTTTCTCGGTCATGACTTCGACCAGGACGTCGTCTTCCGACACGACATCGCCCGGTTTCACGCGCCAGCCGACGATCTCCGCCTGGACGGTTCCCTCGCCGAGGTCCGGCAGCTTGAAGACATACCGGCTCATGTTTCCTCCATGACGCGCGCGAGCGCCGCGGCGATGCGCGCCGGTCCGGGGAAGTACTCCCATTCGAACGCATGGGGGTAAGGTGTGTCCCAACCGGTGACGCGCATGATCGGCGCCTCGAGATGCCAGAAGCATTCCTCCTGCACCGTGGCCGCGAGCTCCGCGCCGAAGCCGCTGTAGCGGGTCGCCTCGTGGAGGATGACACAGCGGCCCGTCTTGCAGACCGAGCTGCAGAGCGTATCGGTGTCAAGCGGCGCGAGCGCACGAACGTCGATGATCTCCGCGTCCACTTTCGCCAACCTGACAGCCGCATCCGCGACATGCACCATCGTGCCGTAGGCGAGGATGGTCACATCCGTGCCCGGACGGACGACCTCGGCCTTGGTCAGGGAAACCTTGTAGTAACCCTCCGGCACCGCGCTCTTGGGATGAGTGCTCCAGGGTACCGCCGGCTTGTGCGGATCGCCGTCGAAAGGCCCGTTGTAGAGCCGCTTTGGCTCGAAGAACACCACCGGGTCCTCATCCTCGATCGAGCTGATGAGCAGTCCCTTCGCATCGTAGGGATTGGAGGGCATCACCACCCTGATGCCGCAGACGTGTGTGAAGACCCCTTCCGGACTCTGGGAATGTGTCTGACCTCCGCGGATGCCACCGCCGCAGGGCGTGCGGATCGTCACCGGCGCGGAGAATTCGCCCGCGGTGCGGTAGCGCAGCCGCGCAAGCTCGCTGACGATCTGATCGAATGCCGGGTAGATATAGTCGGCGAACTGAATCTCCGCGACCGGCCTCAGGCCATTCACGCCCATGCCGATGGCGGCAGCCACGATGCCACCCTCGGCGATCGGGGTATCGAGCACCCGCTGCTCGCCATACTTGCGCTGCAGCCCGTCGGTGCAGCGGAATACGCCGCCGAAGTAGCCGACGTCCTCGCCGAGGATGACGACGCGCGGGTCCCGCTCGAGCATGATGTCCATGGCGGAATTGAGCGCCTGCACCATGTTCATGTGTGCCATGTCTCAGCCCTCCTTCGCGACAGCGGGCGCATGGGTGTCGAGGTTGCGCTCAGCCTCCGAGCCTTTCGCCGGCTGCGCCTGCGCCAGGCGCTTGAGCTCCTCGCGCTGGCGCGCGAGATGCGGCGGCATCTCGTGGAAGACGTCCTCGAACATGGTCGCCGGATCGAGGGTCGGACCCTCGGTGAGCGTGCCGAAGGCTGCGGCCTCTTTCCAACAGGCGACCACGTGAGCGTCGAGTTGCTTCTCGAGCGCGGCGTGCCGCTCTTCCGACCATTCGCCGAGACTGATCAGATGTTGCTTCAGGCGCGCGACGGGATCCCCGAGCGGCCAGGCGGCCCATTCCTCCTTCGGCCGGTAGCGTGAGGGGTCGTCGCTGGTCGAATGCGCACCCCCGCGGTAGGTGACGTGCTCGATCAGGGTGGCGCCGCCGCTTTGGCGGGCGCGCTCGGCCGCCCAGCGCGTAACGCCGTAAACCGCGAGGAAATCGTTGCCGTCGACCCGTACGCCCGGTATGCCGTAGCCTGGGCCATACTCGGCGAACGTGCGCCGCTCACCGCCGGCGAAGCCCTGGAAAGTCGAGATCGCCCACTGGTTGTTGACGATGTTGAGAATCACGGGCGCCTGGTAGACGGCTGCGAAAGTCATCCCATGGTGAAAGTCCGCTTCCGCGCTCGCGCCCTCGCCGATCCAGACGGCGGCCAGGCGGTCCTCACCCTTGATGGCCGCGGCCATGGCCCAGCCGACCGCCTGCGGAAACTGCGTGGCGAGATTGCCCGAGATCGAGAAGATGTTGCCCGCACCCCAGTGGTACATGATGGGCATCTGGCGCCCGCGGCACCTGTCGCGGGTGTTCGACAGACACTGACACATCAGATCGACGAGGCTCAGGCCCCGGACGATGAAAAGCCCCTGGTTGCGATAGGAGGGAAAGAGCATGTCTCCGGGCTGCAGCGCCATCGCCTGAGCGACGGACACGGCCTCCTCGCCGGTCGACTTCATGTAAAAGGAGATGCGCCCCTGGCGCTGCATCCGCTGCATGCGATCGTCGAAAAGGCGCGTGAGCAGCATGTGCCGCAGTGCGACCTGCAGGTCCTCGGGGTCGAGGTGCGGGTTCCAGGGGCCCACGGCGCGGCCTTGGTCATCGAGAACGCGCACCATCTCCCGGCCGAGATTCTCGATCTCCCTAGCCGGCGCCCGGGCGTCAGGCCGCGTGACCGCGCCCGCCGGCGAGACCGCGAGATAGCTGAAGTCCGGTTTCTCACCCGGCCGGGCGGGCGGGCGAGGAACGTACAAGCGCGACCGTTGGGCCATCGGGAACAAGCCTTTTCAGCACCGCCAGCGGTTTCCGGAGCTCCGCGCACCTGCGCGGTCGGGTTTTAGGGCGGCGCGGTGCGAATTTTAGCGCCTCGAATGCGCAATGCGCGTTCCAATCGGTTCACATTCAGGCTCGGTGGCGCAACGAACCTGGCAAATCGAGCGCCCCCCGGGGCGCCCCGGACGGGGCGCCCCGGAAGCAGGGCCTCTACTTCGTCATCTGATCGTGCCGCTGGTGCATCCAATAATGGTCGGCCTTGATCCTCCAGGCGTGGTCGGCACGGTTTTGCAGGTCCTCCTGCGTAACCTTCGGGGCGTGCTCGAACCGGGACTGGCTGAGAACCAGCTTGCCGTCACGCACCATGGAATCCGCCGTCCGGTAGGGAACCGGGACTCTCATGCCGCTGGCGCCGGACACCAGGACGTAGCCTGAGCTCTTGCGGCCGTTGAGCCCGGGGACCACTTTCGATACCGACCCGAGCGACTGGCCGGAGCGCGATTGGACAGCCATGTTCGCCCAAGGATGTGCGGCCGGACCGGCCTCGGCCATCCGCATGCGGGTCGGCGCCGTGTTGAGGCCCGAGCCGGGAGCAGAGCGGCTGTTCGGGGACGCCGTCTCGTGGCCAACGCTCTTCATCTGGCGCTCATGCGGGTTGGCCTTGTTGTAGCCGGGCGCCGCCGTCGGTTGGTTGGAAGGCGCGGGTTGAGTCTGTGCGTAGGCGATAGCGGCGAGGCTCGAGGCCGCGAGAACCGTGAGCAAGCGTGCAGTAATCATGGGACACCTTGAGCTGATGTATGGCGAGTTGGTCTGACATACGCGATACGCAATCGCTATGCCGAACGATCGCTCGCGTGTCGGCCCCTCGCGACGACGGATCTCAGGGGCTCGGGCGCGGCGGCGCTCAGGAATGCGCGGCTTTGCGGTGGGCGCGCGGGTGCGCGCGGGCCGCGCGAGTTTCAGCGGCTCGCTTGGGCGGACGGCGTGTCGAAGCGCGCCCGCGCGCAGCCGCCTGCCCGGACGTCGTCGAGGCCCGCTCCAGGCTGGCCTTGAGCGCCGACATCAGATCGACGACATTACCGTCGGGCGCCGGACGCGGCTCCGTCACCGTAACCCGCTCACCCTGGACCTTGCGTTGGATCGCCTCCTCGACCCGCGCCTTGACCTCATCCGGATAGGCCGCCGGATCGAAGCTATCGGCGCTCTGCTGCTCGATGAGCTGCCGGGCGAGCTTGAGCTCCGCCTCGCGCACCTTCGTGCTCTCGACCCCGAGCGCCTCGACCGACTGCACTTCGGGCGCGAAATGCAGCTGATGCAACGCGAGCGCGTTGCCGACGGGCCGGAGGATGACGACGTGATCCCGGCCATGACTCGCCCAACGCCCCACGGCGCAGCGCCGTCGCGAACAGCGTGAAGGGCTTGGCGCCGCCCTGATCGGGCGCGAGATAGTACGCCGTGTCGAAGTAAACCGGGTCGACGGCGGCGAGCGGCACGAACTCGGCAACATCGACGCTGTGACTGCCCGCCTCCTCCAACGCCTTCAACTCCTCGGGAGTGAACATCACATACTGATCCTTGGCGAACTCGTAGCCCTTGACGATCTCGTCTCGGCCGACGACCTCCTGCTCCGCGACACAAACATGCTGCTGCTTCAGGCGCGAGCCGTCCTGGGCATGCAGCAGATGAAAACGCAGACGAGCGGAACCGATCGTTGCCGCGTACAGCTTCACCGGGATCGCCACCAGGCCGAAGGAAATCGTGAGGGATGCGCTCGAGCGGGCCGCCATGCCACAGCTCCGCAAGTTCCGCGCCACTGCGACGTACAAGGTTTAAAGTACCGTCCATGAGCATCAACAGCGGCACCCGGCCCGCCTCTGCCGCCCGGGTGCGTGTCGGTCGCGAGGTGTCCGGTCGCAGCGGCAAAGGGGTTTCAGTGATATCGGGTCTGCCGCTTGCCGCCGCTGAACTCGAGGCCCTCGCCAGCCGGCTGAAGAGACTCTGCGGCGCGGGGGGGGCCGTCCGGGACGGAGTCATCGAGATTCAGGGCGAGCACCGGGACCGGTTGGTCGCGGAGCTGCGCAAGCTCGGCTACGAAGCCAAGCGGGGAGGCGGCTGAGATTACGGTGACGCAAGGCCCGGAACCTGCGCATAATGTAGGAGTTTGCAATGAGCACCACCCAGGCAGAGCACGACGTGTCAAACAACCAGCCAATACCAAGCCGGACACGAACCGGGGACGCCCTGCTGTTCGCCCGCAATTTCTTCCGCCATCCGCGCATGCTCGGCTCGATCGTTCCGAGCTCGAGGTTTCTCATCAAGCGGCTGCTGCAGCCGATCGACTGGCATCAGGCGCGAGTCATCGTGGAGTACGGACCCGGAGTGGGCTGCATCACGGCGGAGATCCTGCGGCGCATGCGCTCCGATGCGGTCCTGATCGCCATCGAGTTGAACCCCGATTTCGTCAGCCACCTGCGCTCGTCATTGCGCGACGAGCGGCTGAAGGTGGTCGAGGGCTCGGCAGAGGCCGTGGGCGAGATTCTCGAGCGTTTCGGCCGCGGCAAGGCCAACTACATCATCTCGGGAATACCCTTCAGCACCCTGTCGGCCGAGGTGCGGGAGCGCATCCTGCGCAACACGTCGAAGGCGCTCGCGCCCGGCGGCGCCTTCCTCGTGTTTCAGTTCTCCACACGCGTGCTCGAAGACCTGCAGCGCGTCTTCCATTATGTCCGGCGCAAGTTCGAGCCGCTCAACGTCCTGCCGGCGCACCTCTTCTTCTGTCAGCTCGGAGCGGCATAGACGCCGCGACTAGCGCGGCTCCCCCGCGCCCTCCGGCGGTGCCGCCGCCGACTCGCGCACGATCAGCTCGTGCGGAACCAGGTGATCGACGGCCGCTCCGGGCAGTCCGTCGCGGCGCTTGCGGATCTCGCGAATGAGCAGGTCGAGCGCCACTTCGGCCATCGCCGCGGTGGGTTGCCGGATCGTGGTGAGCTCCGGCCAGACCGTGGTGGCGATCGCCGTGTCGTCGAAGCCGACCACCGACAGGTCCCGCGGCACATCGAGGCCGCGGCGATGGGCCACCGAGACGGTGGCCGCCGCCATGTCGTCGTTGCTCGCGAAGATCGCGGTCGGACGCGGATCGCTCGCCAACAGCTTCTCGGCCGCTTCGAGGCCGGAGCGATAACTGAAGAATCCCTGCTCGATGAGCGGTGGCTGAGGTTTGCATTCCGCTTCGCGCAACGCCGTCTCGAATCCCAGCCAGCGCTCGCCGCTTGCCGTTTGGTTGGGATGTCCCTTGATGAAGCCGATGCGCCGGTGCCCGAGCGAGAGCAGGTAGCGCGTCATCTCGTAAGCGGCCTTGAAGTCATCGATGCGCACACAGGAGGCGTCGGAGCGAAAGCGCCCGGTCGCCACGGCGACGGTGGGAATGGCCGCCTTCTTCAGTTCCGTGAGTATGACATGCGACTCGCACACCGGCGGGGGCAGGATGACACCCGCAACCGAGCCGTCGATCAGTCTGCGCACCGCGGCGCGCTCGGCCGCCGGCGAGCTCACCTCGCACTTTTCCAACAGCAACTGCGCGCTCTTGCGACTGCTCTCATCGAGCGCGCCCAGCAGAAATTCGCTCAGATACGCGGCGCTCGGATTGGCGTACAGCAGTCCGACACGCAGGCTCTGCGCACCGGCGAGGCTGCGCGCGGCGGGGTTGGGGGCATAGCGCAGCTCCTTGACGGCCGCGAGCACCGCGGCCCGCGTGGCCTCGCGCACGTTGCGCTCTCCGTTGACGACGCGGGAAACGGTCATCGGCGAGACGCCCGCCCTGCGGGCCACGTCGTGGATGGTCGTGCCGCGCCGGCCGCGGCGGTTGCTTTTGCGTGCGGGTGCGCGCCCGGAAGCCATCGTTTCGAGTTCTCATGCGGCCGGCGACAGGGCCGTGAGCGATTATTCTACCCAAGTCCCGGTAGCGTTAGCGGACCTTTTACGGCCGCGGGCCGCGGCCTGGCGCTGCAGATGCGCGACTGCGGTTGGCGCGGCGGCCAGCTCGATGCCACACGCGTCGAGGTGTTTTGCGACGATCTGCCGCAGCCGCTCGAGTCCCGACTCGGCGGCCGCTTCGCAGCCCCGCGCGCACCCGCGGCGGCAAGCCGCTCGGCGACCTGCCGGAGCACCGCGGTTTTGCGTTCTTCCGCACAGGGGAGGCGGAGCTCCGGTGTGGCGGCGGTCGGCGGAACGCTGCGCCGAGACTCCCCGAGCGAGCGGCCGTTTCGGCCGAGACAACCCAGGAGCCGCACCGCGGCGAAAAGCGCATCGTCCGTGCCTTGCCAACACTCGGCAAAGAAAATATGGCCGCTCATCTCTGTCTTCCGCGAGCGGCGCCTGTGCGCGTTGCATGGCCTCGCGAACGCGCACGTATCCTGACGGCGCCATCACCGCACGGCCCCCGAGGCGGGCGATGCCCTCGAAGAGTACCCGGCTCGACTTGACGTCGCCGACGATGCAGGCTCCCGGCGTGACATTCAACATCTCAGCGGCGAGGATGAGCAGCACCTGGTCCGGCCACACGATCGCGCCCGACTCATCGACCACCCCGAGCCGATCGCCGTCGCCGTCGAAGGCGATGCCAAGATCGGCGCCGTGTGCCGGCTCGGTGCCGATTACCCGCAACCATCGTGGGCGGCGCGGCCCTCGAGGCGCTGCGCGCACTCACGCGATATCGAGCGGACGCGGACTCGCGGTAGCAGGAGATGGGCGCCGGGTGTCCCGCCGCGCGGCGAGAAGTCCAAGATAGAGCCGCTCCAAACGCTCGGCGCTGCGCGACCAGGTGAGCAGCCGCTCGGCGCGGACGCGGCCAGCGCGGCCCATCTCGCGCAGCCGCGCCCGATCGGCCGACATCTCGCGCAACGCGCGCGCCAACGCTTCGGTCTCGAGCCTGGGGACGAGCTTGCCGGTGACACCGTCCTCGATGAGCTCCGGCACGCCGCCGCTCGCGCTCGCGAGCACCGCAACACCGCAGGCCATCGCCTCCGCGACGGGCAAGCCGTATGACTCCTGCCAGACCGAAGGCAACACCAGCAGGTCCGCGGCGCGATAGGCGCGAATGAGCGCGGGCAGAGGCACGGTGCCGACGAAGCGCACTCGTGCCGACGCCTCCTTCGTCAGAAGCGAGCGCAGTGCGCCGCTGTAGCTGCGATGTTGCCCGAACACCTCCTTCGCGAGCCACGAGCGCAGCGAGTGGCCGTAGAACCCGCTCACCGCATCGAGCGCGCGTGAATCGTCGCCGAGCAATCGGCTGAGCAGCTCGTAGGGCATGAGGCCCGGTTTGCCGATCAGCGTCAGCTCGAGGCTGACACCTTCGCGCGTCAGTCGGTCAAACGCCTCCATGAGCAGATGCACTCCCTTGTCGGGTGCGATCCGGCCCACGTAGAGCAGGCGCAGCGCGCGCCCGCGGCGCTCGCGGCCACGAGTCGCGGGCCTGAACCTCAGCGCGTCGACTCCGTTGCCGACGGTGTGAATACGCGCCGCCATCTCCGGAAGATGGGCGCGCGCGCGCGTCGTGACGAATTCCGAAACCGTCGCGACCGCATCGACGTCGGTCAAGCCGCGACACAGGAGCGTAATGTCGAGCTTCGCGAGCTCATCCTGATGCATGTGGACGACGATCTTGGCGGCGGGCGCGGCACGCTTGAGCAGCGACGCGAATTGCATCTGATTCGGCAGATGCACGATGTCCGGTTGACACGTCGCGAGATCACGCGCGACCCGCGAGAAGTACTCTCGGTAATACAACCGGGAGGCGAAGTACGGCGGATCCCACCTGAGGCCGCCGGCAACGAGCTGCGCGGCCTTGTGGAGCCGACGCGCCACGAAGCGGATCCGCCGGATCTCGATCGCGCCGCAGCGCTCGACGCCGGGTTGGCCGCGTGCCCGCGGCGCGTACACGATGACCTCGTGATGGCGAGCCAGGCAGCGCGCCAGCTCCCAGTTGACGATGGCAACCGAGCCGCGCTGCTCGCTGCCGGCCACCATGGGATCCTGGGGCTGATTGAGAATCGCGATTTTCATTGCCGGAGCGGCCCAGGAAACGCTCCAGCAAGATAGGGACCCCAGTCAGGAGCCCGGATCCGGCGCGTGAGGTCAGCGCCGGGCGATCACCGGAAAATGCAGGAAGATCTGATGCACCGCCTCGTCGATCGACTCGGCCGGGTGATAAATCATTCGGCGCGTGAGGTCGGAGAACGCCGTTCCACTCCAGACGACCGACTTGTCCGCCCGGTCGATCAGATCGATGCTGAGCGCCGTGGTGGTGATCGTCCGGACATCGTTGTAATAGCCGCCCCCTCCGGGTCCCCAAGGGCCCCAGGGGCCCCAGGGGCCCCACGGAATAGGTGCCCAACCCCAGCCCCAACCCATGCCGAAGGACGGTCCCGCCATCGTGCCGGCCACCGTGTCATGCGCATGCACGGTGAAGTTCACCAGCAAGTCCGGCGCCTCCCCCGCCGCAGCCGGTACATATCCGCGGGATTGAAGCTCGGCGCCCACATCCTTCTGGAGCTGCTGGGTGGTGAGGGACTTGTAGGGCCCGGTATCCGTCCCCGGTTTTGCCACGAAGCGGTAGGTGTGGAAGGTGGCGAGGTCCACCCGCTCCGCTACGCGCGTTCGGACCTCCGGTCCGGTGGTGCACGCCGCCAGCAACGTCGTCACGGTGCACAGGGCGATGAGCTTGATCCGACTCATTGGGACCTCTTTCAGCTTCAGACCCCGGCAACGTGCCAGAGTTCGGGTCGTTGACGGTGGCCCCCGCATCACTTTAGTACACTGCGGTCCACCATGACCATCAGGGTACCGCCCGCCGCGGGCCGCCACCGATCCATCCGGTTGCCGGCCGCCCTCCTCTTTGTGCTGATCGCACCGCTGGCTTGCGCGGTCAAAGCCCCCGCCGCGCCGTTTCCCGAGGTGCAAGGCATCCCGCCCATCGACTCGCGTACCTCGCTCCTCGTCGTCTCGCCCCACCCGGATGATGAGACCCTCTGCTGCGCGGGGGTGATCCAGCAGGTGGTGGCCGCCGGCGGCCACGCCAGCATCGTCTGGCTGACGGGCGGTGACGCTTCTGAGCTCGACCTGTTGTTCATCGAGAAGGCGCTCCGGATCAAGCCGCAGAAATTGCGCGATCTGGCCGCCAGGCGGATGCGCGAAGCGCGCGCGGCAGCCGCAATTCTCGGCGTGCCGCCCCGCCGACAGTTCTTCCTCGGCTATCCGGACAGAGGGCTCCTGACGCTGATCACCGACCATTTCACCATACCGTATTACTCGAAGTTCACGGGCGCCACGACCGTGCCCTACGCCGATACGCTTGGCGCCGGCCATCCGTACACCGGCGAGAGCCTGGAGCGGGATTTTGCGCGTGTGCTCGATCGCGTCCGGCCGACTCTCGTTCTGGCACCGAGCCCGGAGGATGCGCATCCCGATCATCGCGCCGCGGGAATCCTGACGCTGCAGGTGCTGAGCCGTCGTCACCAGCTCTCGAGAGCGCGCTTCTGGATCGTGCACGGCGGCGCCCTGTGGCCGAGCCCGAGGGGCCTGCGGATGAACCTGCCCCTGCGCGTTCCACCGCGCGGCCGCGGCCTGGCGCTCGCCGCCTTTCATCTCGATCGCCTCGAGGAGGCGGACAAGCTCGAGGCGCTGCGCGAGTACCAAACGCAGATGCGCGTCATGTCCTCGTTCCTTCTCTCGTTCGTGCGCACCAATGAGTTGTTCTCCACGCTCCCCGTACCGCTGCCTGCGCGCCGCGCTCATTCTTCTACTTCTGTGCCCGCCACCGGCGCTCGCTGACCCGATCGGCGCGGTCAATCGGGCGCGGAACGAGTACTGCGGCTACTCACGGCACTCGAGGCTCACCGAGAGCCGCGGGCTCGATGAGATAGCGCGCTTGCTCGCACGCGGCGAGACGCTCGATCAGGCTGAGCTTCGTGTCGGCTACCGCGCCGCGAGATCGTTGTGGATCGAGATTTCCGGCGCGACGGACGATGCGTCCGTCGAGCGGATGCTGAGCCAGCGGTTCTGTCGCCGAATCGCGCAGCCGTGGGTGCGCGAGATTGGCGACTACCAGCGAGGCGATGAGCTCTGGCTGGTGCTCGCGCAGCCCTTCATCACGCCGCCGGTGCGGGATGCGACGGCTGTGAGCCGCATGGTGCTCGTCCTGACGAACGAGGCACGCGCCCGCGCCCGCAGCTGCGGCTGGCGCCGCTTCCCTCCAGCCCTGCCGCTTGCGCTCGCGCCGACGCTCATGCTCGCCGCGCGCGCTCATTCCCAGGACATGGCCGCGCACGATCTCTTCAGTCACACGGGGAGCGACGGCAGCAGCCCCGGGCAGCGGGTGACCCGCGCCGGCTACCGCTGGCGCATGGTGGGCGAGAACATCGCGAGCGGTGTCGGAACGGCGCGGCAGGTCGTCGCCGGCTGGCTCGCGAGCCCGCACCATTGCGCCAACATCATGACGGCGGGCTTTCGGCAGATGGGCGTTGCCTTCGCGGTCAATGCCGCGAGCGCCGAAGTGATCTACTGGACTGAGGATTTCGCCACGCCGCTTACCCGGTCGCGGCCGCCGCGGCGCGCCGACGACCGCGCACGATGACGACCCCGGCGACGGTGTAGAGCAGCGCGAACCAGGCGGTGCTCCGGGTGAGCAGCAGGTAGAAGACGTGGTATCTGGGGGGGGTGTGCCGCACGAGATGCTCGATCGTCTCCAAGCCGCCGGCTGCGCCCGCCAACACCAACAGGATGACGATCACAAGCGGCCCGCCGGAGGAGCGTTCGACGTTCTGGACCCGCGGCGCAGGCGCGGGCAGCAAGGCGAACCAGATCGCGAGCACCACGAGACCTAACACCGAGCTCGCATACTGCAACACGTGGCAGAGCTCGCCCGTGTAGCCGAAGAAGCTCACCGGCGCGCTCAATGCCGACACCCGCGACACCATCCAACCGTCGGCGTGCGTAAACGAGTCCCAGGCGATGTGGGTCCAGGTACCCACCACAATCGACAGCGGCGCGAGTACCCAGTTGAGCGGCCGGCTGCCGAAGCGCTCGATGGCGGCCAGGCACTTCGCGCTCGCGCGGCCGCCCGGGGGCGCCGCGAGTGGCACGCGCAGCAGCCAGATCATGAGCAGCATCAACAGCCCGACCGGCAGATCGAACGTGAACGTGCCGAGCAACGTATGCGTCATCGGCGGAATGTACCGGGCGATCCGCCACGGCAGGTAATACGGCACGTCCGGCATCATCGCGCCGATGATGAGCGGCACCGTGCGCAACAACCGGATGCGTCGCAGCGGCAGCACGGCTGCCGGATGCGCGAGGGTGAAAGGCATGAGTTGAAGCCTAACCCGAAACCACCGAAATCCGAAAATCCCGCCCGGCCCAGTCGCCGCTCGGCTCAAGCCGGTACGTCAGATCGATCGAGCGGCCGCTCCTCAGCCCCGCGGTCTCGATCTCGACGATATGCAGGCCGAGCGTCGTGGCGGTCGTGCGCCTCTCGCTGATGTCCTTCCAGCCATCGAACCCCCAGCGGAAGGCTGCAGGCGCAGTGACCGCGACGGTCAGCGCGGCTCCCTCCGGCAACTCCGAAGCCGGCGCGTGCGCACACCAGATCATGCGCTGCAGCCGCGGACGCCTGCCGCCATATCGCTGCCAGACGCACTCGGGTCGATCGAAGGGTCTGCCGAGCGAGCGCGAAACGAGGAGCTTGATGTACTCCGCATGCGTCCAGGCAAGGGGCATGGCGCTTCCCGTAGGCCGCCCCGGCTCGAGGCCGCGCGCGGGCAACGGCGCGGCGTCCCAGATCTGCTCGGGCAGCATGCCTCCGGGGGAGGCCATACGGACCATGGCGAGCAAGAGGGGCAACGGATCGGTTCCCGCGGCGAGCTCATAGTGCCCTCGCTCGCCCGTGAGCAGCGGCCACGCCCGCCCCCGCCCGATGCCGTCGAATGCCGAGCCGTCATCGTGCTCGCCATAGCCGTCGTCGTTGTAACGATGCCAGCAGGGACCGCTCGGCGTGTCGACTTTGAGCAGCGCATCGGCCAGGCGCACGGTTGCCGTGATGAGCGGGTCATCGGCGCGGCGCAGCCCGCAGCGCACGAGCTGCAGGAAATCGACGCCGACCTGCGCAAAGGCCGGCAGTCCCGGGTCGAGCGCCTGATTCTTGACGGCGAGCACACGCTGCAACGCGCCGCGGTCGCGCACCGCCTCTCGTGGCGCCACCCGCACGTAGTAGCCGGGTATCCCCTGACGCCGGGCGAGAGGCGTATCGGCTACCGCGGTCCAGTCCTCGAGACTCGCATTCCAATAGTCGGCGAACGCGAGCGCCAGCGCGCGCGACTCGGCATCGAGGTGCGGCGCCCCGCAGACGAGCGCCGCGATACACGCCGCCAGCGTGAAGGTGTTGAGTCCGGCATCCTCCTCCCAGCGATCCTGGTCGCTCGCCGGACCGTTGCAGACGAGGAAGGACAGCGCCCGGCGGATCATGTCCCCGACTTCGATGCCATCCAACGCATCGTGCTCCTGCAGCTGTGAGGCGAGCAGGACCGGGAAGGCCGTCTCATCGAGCTGAACGCCGGTCCAGTAGGGCTTGCCTCCGAGCCACTGGTTCTGATTCCAATGGCCGTCGGCGAGCTGGGTCGCGCGCAGGTACCGCAAAGTGTCGAGAGCCTCGCGTGCCGCGCCGACGGCCAGCAACGCGCTGGCGCACTCGCACAGATCGCGCGGCCAGACGAGGTGATAGCCCTCTCGCTCCTCCTTGGTGTTGCCCCAGGGCACGCTCAGGCTCGCCACCAGCGCACCCGGGTAGGTCTTGTCGAGATGCGCCCGCAACGCCATCGTCGACACCTTGAATTGACTCACGCACTCGGGAGGCAGTCCGTCGTACAGGTTTACCTGCGCCGCGCACTCCTGGTGCCACTGTGTCCAGTCATCGATCTGCCGTCGCCAGCTCTCCTCGAAGGGCTCGAAGAGCGCACTCAATGCGAGCGTCGCGGCCGATTCCGTGCTGCTGCCGAAGCCGAGCGCCATCACCGCCTTGCGGGGCAGCTCCCCCATGAGCGCGACGTTGCCCGGTCCCGCGCCGGCGTGTTCCCAGGTCATCGCGCCGTTGCGTGCGAAGTCCTGCCAACCGTCGCTCACACCGACGAACCCGCAGCTCGCGCGGCCGCAGGCATCCTGTTGATCGGCCGTCACCGCGGCCAGCGCGAGCGCAAACGGCCCCTGCTCCGCCCACAGCACGCGATGCCCTCGATGACCGACGATGGCGGCGGAGTTGTTGTGACCGGTGCCGCCGAGATGGGGCGCGAGCAGCGCATACGGCCGCAGCGACTCATCACCCGTCAGCTCGATCTCGATCAGCAGCACGTCCCGCTCGCGGGAGGGTGCGACCCGCAGCGCAAGCTCGAAGCGCTCATGTCGGTGCACGATGCGCACCGCGGGCACGCCCGCTCCGGCGAGCTCGAGCGTGTGGCGGTACATCCGCTTCAGTTCCACCCAGAACCCGCGTCCGTCAGCCACGATGATGCCGAGATCGCGGATCTGCGGGATGTCGATGCGCGGGTAATAAACCTCGTTGAGAATACCCCCGCCGATGGTGAACCAGAGCCGCGAGGCGCCGAGCGAGCAGCCGACCATCTCCTTGGCGCTGCTGCACCAGGTGGGCGAGAGACCGGGCGCGCCCGGCGCGTCGGAGTCGCTCATCGGCCGGACCCCGGTGGCGCCGCTGCGCGTTGGCGGCGCGAGACGCTGGCGGCGAGCGGATCATCCGTGCGCCAGAGATGCAGGCCACCTTTGAAGGCGTTGAGGTTATCACCAACCCGTACTGCCTCGGGCAGTTCCTTCAGGCGTGGTGCGTTACCGCCTCCCAACACCACGTAATCAGCCTCCAGCACTTCCTTCAGCCGTGTGATCACCTCGCTCACGGCCTTGCGCCACTTCTTGTTGCCGAGCCGCTTGCGGCCGCGCTCGCCGACGTAGTCCTCGAAAGTGCGGCCACGCTTGTAGGGCATGTGGCCGATTTCCATCGGTTCCACCGCGCCATCGACGATCAGCGTCGCCCCGAGGCCCGTACCGAGCCCGAGGAAGAGCATGCGTCCGCCCTCATAACTGCCTAGCGCCTGCATGGTCGCATCGTTGATCACCCGCACCGGCTGCCCGAAGATCTTCTGGAAGTCACAGCGCACCCAACCCGGACCCAGGTTGTAGGGCTCCGCCGCAATGCGCCCGCGCAGTACCAGGCCGGGATAGCCGATCGACACGGCCCGGTACGTTAGATCGCAGGTGAGCTTGCGGACCTGGCGGGCCATCTCGGTCGCGGTCATGTCGGGGCCCGAGTCGAATCTGCGGATCCTGCCGCGGGGGCCCAAGCGGAACTTGACGTGCGAGCCGCCGACATCGACCACGAGGATATGCACCGGGTCCGGCGGCTTCGCTGTGGCCGGGCGCTTGGGACGGGAACGGGACGGCATGCTCGAATTGTCACCGAAATCGGTACCCTGGGCCAGGCCGACCCGTCACCACCGCAGGACTTCCCGTGATCGAGCGTGGCTTCGGAGGGAACTCCGACACCCTTGAGCTCGAGGTCAGCAGGCTGGCTGCGAGCCCCCGCCAGCCGATCGGTTAGCATAACGGAATGCTCTGGCTCAAGGCGTTCCACATCGTCTTCGTCGTCACCTGGTTTGCCGGCCTTTTCTATCTGCCGAGGCTGTTCGTGTACCACTCGGCCGCAGCCGATGCGCTCGGCCGCGAGCGCTTCGCGGTGATGGAGCGGCGGCTCTTCGGGCTGATGACGCTTGGCGGCGCGCTCGCGATCGTCTTCGGGATCTCCATGGTGGCCGCTGCGCCCGGCTATCTCGATTTCCTCTGGCTGCGCGTGAAGCTGGCACTCGTCGCGGCGCTCATCGCCTATCACCTCTGGTGCTTGATGCTGATGCGCGATTTGCGCGCGGGGCGCGACACTCACTCGCAGCGCTGGTATCGGTTATTCAACGAGGTACCGGCCCTGCTCCTCATCGCCATCGTCGTGCTGGCGGTAGTGAAGCCCTGAGCCTGCCGCACTATTCTCCCCAGTAACTCACCTTGTCCTGCCACTGCGCCCGGGCGGGTGGAGAAACGGCGTCGGCGGCTGCCGTGCCGAGGTAGAGGAACCCGACGATCGCATCCTTCGCCTCGAGCCCGAGCGCCACCTTCACCATCGGGTCGTAGGCGGCACCGCCCGTTTTCCACATCGCGCCGAACCCGAGGGCGGTGGCCGCGAGCATGATGTTTTGCGCCGCGGCACCCGCCGAGAGAATCTGCTCGACGGCCGGAACCTTGGCTGAAGCGTTGCTGATTGCGGCAACCACGATGATGAGCGGTGCACGCAGCGCCTTCTGCCGCTCTCGCTGCAGCGACTCGGCGCTCGCCGCAGGCTGTGTTCGCAGGAGTTGATCGGCCATGAGCCCACCGAGGCGCTCGCGTGCGGCCCCGCGGATGACGATGAAGCGCCACGGGCGCAATCGCCCGTGATCGGGGGCGCGGGCGGCGCTCTCGAGCAGCAGCTCGAGAGCGCCGTCGTCAGGCGCCGGGTCGGTGAGCGTCTTGGCGGAGCGTCGTTTGAGGAGCGCATCAATGGCTTGCATGGACGGATAGGACTTTCCGAGGCCTCGACAATCCGCCGATTGTCCCAGATCCAGAAACCTTCGCGAGTTCCGGCTCGGGCATTCGATGCGCGGAAACGGTGTAGAGTCGCCGATCATGGACTCGACCGCGCTCCAAGAGCTCAAAGCCTCGATCCGCACCATTGCGGACTATCCGCGCCCGGGCGTTCAATTCAGGGACATCACCACCCTGCTCGGCAACGCCCACATGTTCCGACGTGCGGTTGACGAGCTCGCACGGCCCTGGACCGGATCGAAGGTCGATCGAGTCGCCGGCATCGAGGCGCGTGGCTTCATCCTTGGGGGCGCCATCGCTCATGAGCTCGCGGCCGGCTTCGTGCCCATTCGCAAGAAGGGCAAGCTGCCGCACGAGACCGTACGAGTGGCCTACTCGCTCGAGTACGGGCTCGACGAGATCGAAATGCACCGCGACGGGGTCGCCCGGGGAGAGCGAATCGTTCTGATCGATGATCTCATTGCGACCGGAGGCACCGCCGAGGCGGCCGTGAAGCTCCTGCGGTCGCTCGGCGCCGAGATTCTGGCGGCTTGCTTCGTCATCGATCTGCCGGACTTGGGCGGCTCGCGACGGCTCCAGGCTCTGGAGGTGCCGGTCCATACACTTGTCGCCTTTCAGGGACACTAGCCCCGAATTTCCCGGCTTTCGCTGTTCCAGAGCCGGAACATTACTTTCCGGTCATCCACGCTTGGGCTGCCGCCGTCCGGGGATAATGGCTGCGGTTCCGGCGCATCGGCGACCGGGCGAACCAAGACTGCTCTCAATCCTCGCTATTTCTGGAGATTTCGATGCTCAAGAAGCTCGTTCCCGTCATGCTCGGCGCACTGCTGATTGCCAGCCCGGTCCTCATGGTCACCACGGCAGCAGCGGCCGACCAGGCGCAGACCTCGACGATGAAGACCCATCACAAGGCCATGACGCATCACAAGGCCATGAAACACCACAAGATGGCTTCCCATCACATGATGAAGAAGCACGCCAAGAGCAAGAAGAAGATGCCGCCGAAGGCCTGAGAGAGCCTTTCTGCCCGGAAAAGCCCCGCCCGTGCGGGGCTTTTTCTTTTTGCCGGGCGCGAGGCGCCCCATGGCCCTTTTCGCTGATTCACTTGCTTTCCAGCTGTCGCCATTTGTTAAATCCCGATCAAGGATGGGCCTCATTCCAGAAGCACGCCCGCGCGAGCCGATGATGTGGTCGGCGTTTAAGCTGCTGCCGGTGCGGGCGTGGCTCGCGCTGCTCGGCGTGTTAGTCGCGGCGCTGGGCTCGGCGGCCATCGCCGAATGGCTGGCCGCAGAGCCGCAGACTGAGATCGCGGTCGTCTTCCTCGCGCTCCTCGCGGTGGGGCTGCTCATTGCGCTCAGTCGGCTGCTCGCCGTCGATGCGGCGCGCCGTGAGGCGCTGCGCGCGGCCTCTGAGCGGCACGCGAGGGATCTCGAGACGCTGATCGAGGCACGTACCCGCGAGCTCTCCACCCTCTCGAGTCACCTGCAGGAACTCTCCGAGAAGGAAAAATCCGAGCTCGCCCGCAATCTGCACGATGAGCTCGGCGGCCTGCTCACCGCGGCCAAGATGGATCTTTCCTGGCTGCAGTCGCGGGTGCCCGACCCGACGCTGCAGGAGCGTCTCGCGCAGCTCGGTGCCGTGCTCGATGAGGCGATGGACCTCAAGCGCCGCGTCGTCGAGGACCTTCGCCCCTCTCTGCTCGATCACTTTGGTCTGCCGACGGCGCTGCGCGCGTACGTGGAATCCGTATGCGCGAAGGCCGGGCTGCGCGCGGACATCGCGGTGCCCGAGGACGGCGCGTCGATACCGAAGGACACCGCCATTGCTCTTTTCAGAATCGTCCAGGAGGGCCTCACCAACATCGTCCGACACGCCGGCGCACGCTCGGTGACGCTGCGGTTTACGATGGGCGACGAGGGCTGCCGGTTTACGCTCAGCGACGACGGCCGGGGCTTCGATGCCACCGACCCCGAGTTCCGCGGGTCGCACGGCATCACGGGCATGCGCCAGCGGGTGCGCGCGCTCGGTGGTCAGTTCGAAATCGTGTCAGCCCCCGGTGCGGGCACCACCTTGCGCGTGGTTGTTCCAATTGGCTGACAAAATCGCCGGGAGCGATTTTGGACGGCGAAGCCGGCCGGGAGGGCTCGGCGCAGGATTGCGCCGAGCAAAGACGCCTTCGTCACTTTCAGCGGCCAGCCGAGTGACTTATTTGACCGCGCGGCCCAGGGAGCGGCCCGGGGCCGCCTTCCCGCTTGCTTTCGAACGGACCTCGGTTCAGGGCTAACTCGGTGACCATTTCGAGCGGCCGTCGGCGACCACGGCTTTCAACAGCGCTATGTCGCGCATCTTGTCGAGGAAATAATCCGCACCGGCCGCGAAGCAGTGATCGCGCACGAAGTCCGAGGCGTAGTTGGTCAACACCACCACCAGCGGCTGCGCATCGGGCGGGTAGAGCTGCCGGACTTGGCGAATGACGGCGACACCGTTGCCCTCGGCAAGCTCGATGTCGACCACGAGCACATCGTACGTCGCCTCCTGCAGGCGCAGCAGTGCTTCCGACTGGGTCGCCGCCTGCGCGATGACGCAGACGCGTCCGGGCTCCGACAACAGGTCGACCAGGCGCCGCGATAGCACGACGGAGTCCTCGATGAGCAGAATGCGCCGCTCGGCCCTGGAGGAGCCATTGCCGCTTGCGGATCGCGCTTCAACGCCCACCATACGCCTCACTGCAGCAAGTTGTTCTTGATGGCGTAGTAGGTGATATCGGCGTTGGTCTTCATAGCCATCTTCTCCAGTACCCGTGTGCGGTAGGTGCTGATGGTCTTGACGCTGAGGAAGAGGCTGGCGGCGATCTCGGAGACGCTGCGGCCCTCGGCGAGCTTGCAGAAGATCTGGAATTCCCGCTCCGACAGCACGCTATGCCGCGGCTCACCCGGGGCGCCCTGCATCCCGCTCACCAGCATCTCCGCGAGCTCCGGGCTAACGTAACGGCCACCGCGCATCGCGGCGCGGATGGCGCGGCAGAGCTCCCCATCATCGGCACTCTTGCTCACGAACCCGCTCGCCCCCGCGCGCAGCACGTTCAGTCCGTACTGGCTCTCCGGGTAGGCGCTCAATACCAGCGTCGCGACCGAATCATGGTGAGACTTGAGCTGCCGGAGCACGTCGAGTCCCGACATGTCGGGAAGCGAGAGGTCCAGCAGCAGCACGTCACATGGCGTGGTGCGCAGCAGCGTCAGCGCCTCGCGTCCTGTCCTAGCCTCACCCGCCCAGACGAAATCCGCTTGAGCTTCGATGATCTGCTTCAGCCCGATCCGCACGAGCTGATGATCGTCTGCGACTGCGACTCGAATGGCCGGCATGGGTCCCGTCAACGTGTGAGTGGTACGGTCACCAGCCGCCGTGTGCCACGCGCATGAGCATCCCATGCGCCATGCAGCCTAGCCGCCCCTGCGCGAGCTCGCCTATGGAAATTGTGGAAGCCGGAACGGGAGCCGCAACGCAACGGACTGTAGGAATCGTCCGACAGCACCGCGCTGCGGCGCCGGCCGCGCCCCCTCCCGAGCAGGGAGGTCTCAACGCCGCGAATCCCGGCCGGTGTCAGCCTCCTCCTCCTTGGCAGAAGATGGGGTTCGAGTGCTCGAATCCCTGCCATTGTAGGTCTCGAGACGGTTGTACAGCGTCTTCAGACTGACGCCGAGTATCTCCGCCGCCTTGCGCTTGACGTGGCCACAATACGCCAGCGTCGCCATCGTGACCCGCCGTTCCACTTCCTCGAGCGGCGTGCCGACACGGATGGTGATGGTCGTGCCATCGTCCGGCTTTGGCGGCGCGTCGGTGAGCGTGATGTCACACTCGATGACATCGTCGGCCATGATGAAGGCGCGCTGCACGTAGTTGCGCAGCTCGCGCACGTTGCCCGGCCAGCCGTACTGGTAGAGGCGCACGAGCGCATCGCGCGAGAACGTCTTGTGGGTTCCCTCCGCACTATTGAGCTCGTCGAGAAAGAACTGCGCGAGCTGCTCGATGTCGGTCTCCCGGTCGCGCAGCGACGGCAGCCGTATGGGGAAAACATTCAGCCGGTGATACAGGTCCTCCCGCAGCTTGCCATCGGCTACGGCTCTCTCCGGCTCACGGTTGGTCGCGCAGATCACTCGCACGTCGCTCGCGATCGGCTGCGTTCCGCCAACGCGGTTTACAGCACCGGTCTCGAGCACCCGCAACAGCTTCACCTGCAGCTCCATCGGCATTTCGGTGATTTCGTCGAGAAAAATGGTGCCGCCGCTGGCCCGCTCGAAAAAGCCCTTATGCTGGCGGTCCGCGCCGGTGAAGCTGCCGCGCTCGTGACCGAAGAGCTCGCTCTCGATGAGCTGCGGCGCCACGGCGCCGCAGTTGAGCGGCAGGAAAGGGGTCGTGCGGCGCCTGGAAAGCTCATGAATGGTCTGGGCGGCCAACTCCTTGCCGGTGCCGCTTTCGCCGATCAACATCACCGTGGCCAAGGTCGGCGCGACTCGTGTGAGCTGATCGTAAAGTACCTGCATGCGCTGCGAGCTGCCGAGGATGCGTCCGAAACGGCCGAGGCGCCGCAGCTCATCCCGCAGTTCGCCGATCTCGTGCTGCAGCGCCGAGGTCTTCTTGGCGTGTCGCAGTACCGCCTGGACACGTTCCAGATCCGCGGGTTTGATCAAATAGTCGCTTGCTCCGGCCCGCAACGCGGCGACGGCGCTGTCGACGGTCGCGTGGCCGGTGATGACGATGACCTCCGTGGCCTCCGGCTTCTCGAGCTCACGCAGCAGATCGATGCCTTCTCCGTCCGGGAGCGCCAGATCGGTCAGCAGCACATCGGGGCGCTGCCGGCCAAGCTCTATGCGAGCATCGCGCAGGCTTTGAGCGCGCGCGACGGTGAAGCCCTCCATCCGGGCCACCTCCTGCAGCCAGTCCACGACATCCGGGTCGTCGTCGATTATCAGCGCGTGTGCCATGTGCTCGCTTTCAGCTCCACATTCGGTAGGTCGGAACCTTTAACTCTATGCCCTCCGTCGCGCGCCGCCAAGCGCGGCTCGCGCACGACGCCCGGGCCCCCTCTGAGACCCCACTGCCGCGATGCCGGGCGGCGTCGCGGGGGTAAAGGGCCCCACCTCAAAGCGCAGCTCCCGGGGTGGGCTTTCTCGCGGCGAGCGCCGATACCGCGCCGCAAATCACCGACGCAACGATCACCACGAGCGTGGCACTCTCGAGTTGACGGCTGAAGACGGCCGGCAGCTCGTGGCCGGCGGCAAGCGCGAGACAATACACGGCCGCTGCCCCGCGCGCGGCAAAAAGCTCCAGCGGCCGGCGCTGTACCGGAGTGACGGCTGACCGCCCGACCCCCAGCCGCACCGCGAGGGGTCGGGCCAGGATCAAAAGCACGGCGGCGTACAGCGCCGTGCGCAGCGTAAAGTCCGCCGCGCCGAGCAGCGTGCCGAGCAGCACCATCACCAGCACAGTCGCCCCGCGCTCGGCGCGGCCGGCAAACCTGAGGACGCGTGCCCCGAGCGGTTGTTTGCGTGCCACTCGGAACCGGCCGCCATGCGCCAGCGCGAAGCCGGCGGCCAGGGCCGCGAGCAAGGCATCGGTGCGCAGGGCGAGCGCACAGATGTAAGCGAGCGCGCCCGTCGCAAGCACGATCATCTCCTCGAGCAGATCGCCCTGGCGATCGCGGTCGATCAGAGCCAGCCAGCGCGATGCCGCGGCGCCCATCAACCAGCCGGCAGCGGCGCCACCGACGAGCGACCAGAGCGCGGTGAGAGTCAGAGAGCCGAGCACCGCCGAGCCCGCGCCTGTCACGCCCATCCGCGTCAGCACCAACACGGCCACGGGCACTACGGCGGCACTCGTCATGGCACCTTCGGCCGTGAGCGCAAAAGGTATGAGCTCCTGCTCGCCCTCCGTCGGCGCATACGCGTCCGAAGCCAGCGCGGCATCGGTCGGTGCCAGGATCACCGCCAGCAGCAACGCCTGCAGCAAGCTCATCCCGAAGATCAGATAGGCCGCCAGAGCCGCCAACAGCGCGGCTGAGACCGTCGAGAGCGAGGCGAGCTGCAAGGGCACCCGCCATGGTGCCCACTCCAACGGGGTGCGCAGGCGTAAGCCCGCGCAAAAGAGCGAGATCAGAAGGACCGCCTCGCTCACCGACTCGATGAGTGAGCCGTCCTCGGGGAGCTGCGGTTCGATGAGTCTCAGGCCCCAGGGCCCCACGAGTAGTCCCACTCCGATCCCGAGGATGACCGGACTGATGGACCACCGCGTCAGAGGAGACTCGCTCCTAGTGTTGACCTGCTTGCGCACCTGGGGCCGCCGCCGGATCACCGCGGGCCGGTCGCTGTGCGCGGCAGCCGCGGATCGCATCGTGAGTGCTCATCAGGAGCTCGAACTGGCGCAGCACGGCATCACGCACGAATTCCGGGAGGTTATCGTCGAGAGCGTTCCGATACGCCTCCAGGATCCAGCTCTCCCCGCGCTCGCACGAATCGAGAATAGCGCCATCCTCCTCACGCGCAAGGGCAGCGCGCAGACCCGCCCAGCCGCTGCGCCAGAGGCCGGGCACCGCGCCGCGAGCCTCGCGCTCGCCCCCCAACCGCTCGACCAACGTCTCGAGCTCGCCAACCGCATCGGCGCATTCGGCGGCGCCTTGCGCGCAAAGATCTCTCAACGGACCTGCTTCGAGGGAGCCGGCGCACATCCTCAATGCCTGCTCACTGTCACGGCGAACCGAGATGAGTTCCCGCAGCGCCTCTATCGTGTACTTCTGGTTCATGCGCATCTCCGCCGGTTGCGATCTGTGGCCGCCAGCCGGCAGGACAAGGGATCTCAAAACTGGGACGAGGTGCGAAGCACGAGATGTGCCAGGTCGAACCCTCAGCTGGATTCGTGGTTGCCGTGGGAGCTTAGCTGCACAATTTTCCGGTCCTGTACCTTTTTACAGAGATCCGGCGATCGAGCGGGATCTCACGGCCATCCGGGGCCCTCAAAGCGCTGGCATGGTGCTTGCAAAAGGTTGCTAGACCCCCCGTTTGGCGGGCTGTGGTGCGACCAGCCCGCTCTTTTTTTATCTGCATCCTGCGGCGCGAAGACGCCATCCTGGCCGTTGCTCGGCGCATCCTACCCCGAGCCCTTCGGGCCGGCTGACGCCGTCCAAAATCGCTCCAGGCCGCTTAGTCGCTCGCCAAAGTCCAGGGCGATCCGCGGGGGCGTGCGGGGTCACCGCGAGCCAATTCGGCCCATTGAAAACCCCTCGAAAAAAGCTCAGATTCTTCCCTCGTCAGTGATCGCGGAGTGACGCCAATGCATCAGATGATGAATAGGGAGCAGCAAGCGGCCATACACCAGGCACTCATCTCCGTACAGAGCACCGTGACGGGGATGACCTTTGCACGGTGCGACCAGGAAGATCTGATCGAGCTCATCGACCGGGTGGAGGAGCAGCTCCACTCCTCAAATCCCAACACCGCGCTCATGTGCAACTTCCTCAACTCGATCGCGCGCAGCCTGCGCGCGCAGCCGGAAGCGCGCGAAGCCTGTCTCACCGTAGAGCAGGCAATCGAAGCCGCCGGAATGCCGAGCACCTGGCAATCCGGGATCTGACTCAGCCGATCTAGTACTCGGCACGCGGCGCATGCTCGGCGCGGCGCCAGATCGCGAGGCGCCGCACCAGCGGCACGAAGGTGTCGAAGTCGACCGGCTTCGGCACGTGCAAATCGAATCCGGCGTCCATCGCCGCCGCCACATCATTCCGCGAGGCGTAACCGGTCACCGCGATGGCGAGCATCCGTCTACCGGCCGGGCTCGAGCGTAGCTTGCGGACGAGCGAGTAACCGTCCTCCACCGGCATGCCGATGTCGCTGACGATGATGTCGAAGTGCGCGCCTCGCGCCTGCAGCTGCTGCAGCGCGGAGGGAGCGGAGTCGGTGACCGTGACCAAAGCGCCCTCGAGTCGCAGTGCTTCCGCGACGACGGTGCGCGCGTCCAGCTCATCATCCACCACCAGGACCGACAGCCCCTCGAGAGTCAGCTGCCGTTCGGAGATCCCGGGATCGGTGCTGGCCGTCGCATCGACTTCAGGCCACGGCCGCGCCGTGGGCAAACGCACCGTGAACCTCGCTCCGGCGCCGGGCCCCGCGCTGTAAGCGCAAACCGAGCCTCCATGCAGGGTAACTATCTCGCGGACCAGAGTCAGGCCGAGCCCGAGGCCCGACGACTGGCGTGTGCTCGAGTTGTCGCCCTGGCGGAAGCGGTCAAAGATGTGCGGCAGCAGTTCAGGCGCGATCCCTTGACCGGTGTCTTCGACCGTCAGCTTCGTAAAACCGCTGTCCTCGCGCACCGCCACGGTGATCCGGCCGCCCGAACCTGTGAACTTCACCGCATTCGAGAGCAGATTGCCGACGACCTGTTGCAGACGATCGGGGTCGGCGCGAAGCTCGCCCGCTCCCGGCGCAAAACTCGTCACGATCTCGATTCCCTTGGCCGCCGCAGCCGGTCGGGCGCCATCGATGGCGAGCCGCGCGACCCGCGCGAGGTGCATGGCGCGTGGTTCCACCCGGAGCTTGCCGGTGCTCACCCGCCCGAGGTCGAGCAGGTCGTTCACCATTTTCAACTGTGCCTTGGCACTCTGCTCGATGCGCGGCGTAATCGAGGTGACATCGGGATCCTCGCGGCACTTCAACGCGAGAATGCGACTCCAGCCGAGAATCGCATTGAGAGGTGAGCGCAGCTCGTGCGAGATGACGGACAGGAATTCGTCCTTCGAGCGGTTGGCGGCCTCCGCGGCCTCCCGTGAACGCCGCTCGCGCGCGAGCGCCTGGGCACGCTCACCGAGGATGCCCTCGGAGGCATGGTGCTCGCTCGTCACGTTGCGGGAGGTGATGAGCAGGTCCGCGGACTCCGCCTGGTCGGCTCCTCGTACGATGCAGCCGCGCAGCGCGATCCAACGCGTCTCGCCCTCCGCCGGCTGCACGCGCAAGCTGATGTCCAGGGGCGCCGCGGCCGCGAGCGCCTGACGCGTCGCTTCGGAAAACCGGCTCCGATCCTCCGGATGCACCCGCGACTCCACGGCCTGCCACGAGAGAACCTCATCCGGCGGCCAACCCCATTCCGCCTTGAATTGCGAGTTGGCCTCGACGGCGCGATCGCCGCCGCGCAACCGGCAATATCCGATGCGGCCGGCGGCGAGTACCGTCTCCAGCTCATCCTTGCGGCGCGCGAGACGCTCCCAGTCTGTCGACAGCGAGCTCGAAAGCCGCGTCGACGCGGGCTTCGCAGCTGAGGGGGAACCGGGATCGTCGTCGTGAATTGATGTCATGTCGCTCGTATGGGAGTTTGAGCCAGGGCTCGGCGCACATGGCGTTCTTACACGCCCTTGCAAGTTCTCCCCGGCGGCATGCTCGGCGTCCCTGCCTGGCTACGCCGCCGAGGCTGGGGCGCTGCTGACTTGTAAGAGAGGGTTCCTCTGATGTCCAACGCCGTAATGGGACTGCGCCTGAAGCAGCAGCTCACGCTGACACCCCGGCTACAGCAGTCGGTAAAGCTGCTTCAGCTTTCCGCTTTGGAATGTGTGCAAGAACTGCACCAGGCTATCGCGCAGAACCCCTTCCTCGAGGAAAGCGTCGAATCGGCGGAGTCCGCCGATCCGCCTTCCGAGCACGAGGAGGCTGGTGAGGAGGGCAGCCGCGCGGATCTCGATTTCTCTTCGAACAGCGGCGGCGGTGGCGGTGGCGGCGAAGAAACGCCTGACTGGACGGAGTGGACCGCTTCCCCGTCGACCCTGCATGACTCGCTGCGCGAGCAGCTGCTGCTGCTCGGACTGACGGAACGCGACCACGTGCTCGCGAATCTCATTATCGACGCGCTCGATGACGACGGATTCCTGCGCCTGCCACTCGAGGAGGTGGCAGCGCTGGTACCGGGCGCGGCGCCAGGAGAGATCGAGACGGCGCTGCGTATCGTGCAGACGCTCGAGCCCAGCGGAATCGCGGCGCGCAGCCTCGGGGAATGCCTCGCGCTGCAGCTCGAGGCGATCGATCGCGACACGCCCGGACGCAATGTCGCGCTCGAGGTCGTGCAAAACAGGCTCTCGATGATGGCCGCGCGCGACAACGCCCGCCTGCTCGATGCGCTCGGCTGCTCCGAGGACGAGCTGCGACTCGCGATGGAATTGATCCGCAGCCTCGATCCGCGCCCGGGCTCGAAGGTCGGCACGTTCGAGCCGCGAGCTATCGTGCCCGACGTGATCGTGCGCAAGGAGAAAAAGCGCTGGCTCGTAACGGTCAACTCCGCCATCTATCCGCGCATTCGAGTCAATCAACAGTACGCCGATTATTTCCGTCAGGCGCGCGACGGCGAGACTGCGCTTCTCGCCCAGCATCTGCAGGAGGCTCGTTGGCTGGTGCGCAATCTGGAGCAACGCTTTCTGACGATTCAACGGGTGGCTGAGGCGGTCGTCGCTCGCCAGCGGAATTTCTTCGAGTACGGCGACCTGGCCATGCGGCCGCTCACGTTGCGCGAGATCGCCGATGAGCTGGGCCTGCACGAGTCGACGGTCTCGCGCGCCACCAGCCACAAATTCATGGCGACGCCGCGCGGCGTCGTAGCCTTCAAGCGCTTCTTCTCCCGGCAGCTCGCGACGACGAGCGGCGGCTCGTGTTCCGCGACGGCGATCCGCGCGCTGCTGCGCGAATTCATCGCCGCGGAGGATCGCCGCAATCCGCTCTCGGACGTGCGGCTCACCGAGCTCCTCGCCGATCGCGGGGTGAAGGTTGCGCGCCGCACCGTGACCAAGTATCGGCGGTCGATGCAGCTTCCCGCCGTCGATTTCCGGCGCGCCTAGCAATAGGCGCAAAGCCGGCATCCGGCGGGCTACGCTGAAGGTTAACGCTTCACGCGAACCCTGTTCTCGATGTCCTGGACGCCGGGGCACGCATCGACCAGGTCCTCGATCGCATGCTTCATGCGCCGCTCCGGCACGGTGCCTTCCAACACCACCTTCGCTCCCGAAACCTCGACCGTCACCTCGCTGGAATCGATATAGCGGGCTTCCATCAGCCGCTCCGAGATGTCCTCGCGCAGCCGCTCATCGGAGCGCTGGTAGCCCTTGGGGCCGGGCGGATAGCGGCGCTCGGTGCGCCCATCGGGCTCGGCTCTTGCCTCACCAACCGGATAGTGTCGCCCGGCGCGCCAATCGGGCTCCAAGCTTCCGGTACCGAACCCGTAGTAGCCCCCGGTGAAACCCGGGCCCCCCCGACCCATGAAGCCGGTGCCGAGATATCGCGGCGGTGGACCGACACCGAAGGTCGTACCCTCCTCGCGAGGATGACCGGGCTCGAACGGCTCGTAGCCCTCGGAAGGCTCGTAGGGCTCGTCGTCCCGCGACCGGCGCACATCTCCGGAGGCGCGAGTCGGGCGGCCTCGAGGCTCCTCCTCCTGCCTGCGGTGGGTCGGAGCCGGCCGCCAATCCGCGCCGCGCCAGGGGTCCTTCTCATACTGGCCCTGGCGGCGCTCGTTGCCGTCCGCGGGGGAGTGATGCTGTCGTCGGCCCGTCGTACGTCTGGTTTTCTCGGATCTCATTGCTGTCACCGTCGAATCGTGTGCTGTCGGGAAAGTGCCGCTTCGGAGAACTGACCGGACGCGTTGGAGAACACCACGTCCACGCGACGGTTCTGTTGACGGCCCGCCGCAATGTCGTTGGAGGCGATCGGGTAGGCCTCGCCGAGCCCGATCGTCTGATACTGACTCGCTGGCACCCCGCGCAGCTCGAGCGCCTGCGCCACCGCCTGTGCCCGTGACGCCGAGAGCTCCTGGTTCAACGCGGCCGAACCGGTGTTGTCGGTATTGCCCTCGATCAATACGCGCTGCTTGGAGTGATCGTTGAGGTAGCTCGCCAGGCGATCGAGCTCGAGATGCGCCCCGGGCTGCAGTGTCGATTTGCCGGTGCTGAAGAGCACGTTGCTCAAGCTCACGACCATGCCTTGATCGGTCTGCTGCGCTCCGAGCTGTTGTTTCTGCAACCGTCGGAACTGCCGCTGCTCGTTCGCGAGCTGCTGCTGCGCCGCCTGCGCCTGCATGCGCGCCTGTCGCGCCTGGTTCTTCGCCTGCTGCACCTGCTGCTGCGCGCTCTGCGCCTGCTGCTGCGCGCTCTGCACCTGCTGCTGCGCGCTCTGCGCCTGCTGCCGCGCGCTCTGCGCCTGCTGCTGCGCGCTCTGCGCCTGCTGCCGCGCCATCATCGCCCGCTGTCTCTCGGCCTGAAGCAAAAGCTGCTGACGCTCCTCGGTCGCCCGGGCGACTTGCGCCTGCGATCGCGCGGCATCGACCCGCGCCTGACCCGCTTGGGCGTGCCGCAAGGCGAGATACGCCAGGTGATCCACCTGCGCGGTCGGCTGGCCACCTCGCTCGGCGCTTTCGGCGCGATTGAGCTCCGCGCGCGCGGTTCTCAGGTCGGGACCGGCAGCCGCCTCCGCCTGCGGCTGAGCCGATAGCGTCTCGACCGCGTTCTGCGCCTGCGCGAGCTCGGGATTTCGCCGCGGCGTCGAGGCGCACCCGGCGAGGAGCGCCCCTGCCGCTACAAAGACCGCCAGATATCTCGTGGGCTGTTTCACGGTTGCCTCCTAGCGCTGATCCTGGCCGGGACCGCTCGCCCCCGGGCCGTTGTTGCCCGAAGGTGTCGGGTTCTGCTGCAGCTGTTGCTTCAGAGTCTCGAGACTGCGATGCACCTGCTGCGATGATTCCTGCGCCTTGCCGCTCTCCGCCCGGGCGCTCGCCAGGTCCGCATCGGCTCCCGCGTTGTCCGCGAGTTCGCGCGCGCGCGCATAGTTGTGGGCGGCCTCGGCTGTTCTCGCATCGCTCAGCTCATCGCGCGCACGCTGCAGGTCGCCGGCGGCGTAGCGCTGCGCCTCGTCGTTTTCCGCCACGGTGATCAGGGTGCTCGCGCGCACGAGCTGTGCCGTCGGCTTGGGCGGCGGCTGACTTGCGCAACTGCCGAGAGCCAACGCGAGGAGAAAGCCTGCCGCCGGGATCGCGATCGGCATGCGCGGCCGGACGCGCGCCGGACGCGCGGAATTCTCGATGAATATCACTGCTTCTGACATGGCTGCTCCGTTCCGTAGACATGGGCCGTAGACATGGGCAGGATGATCATCGCCCCTCGTGTCGGCGGCGCGCCATCGGTGGCGGGCGGCTGCGGGCAGATCGGCTTCCGATGCCGGCGTAGGAACCTTCCGACTGTCGGCCCGCGGCAACGGACGGCCGGCGGCGGTAGGAATCGTCCGACACGAGCTTGGGAAGCAACCCCCGTTCGTTCCGCGCCCTTGCCGACTTCAGCGGCGCCCGGCAGCAAGTAACTTGCCCGCATGTGCAGTGAAACTCGAATCGAGCCCCTGTGCGGGGCCGGGGAAGGGGTGCAGATGGTGACCGACGACATGGTGGCTCTGGTGCCTCAGCTTCACACCTTTGCGCGCTCGCTCTGCCGTGACGGTGTGCGCGCGGACGATCTGGTGCAGGAAGCGCTGATGCGCGCTATCAAGAACATCCAGCGCTTCAAGCCAGGAACCAACCTCAAGGCGTGGCTGTTCACCATCGTGCGCAACGAGCACTACTCGCAGCTGCGACGCAGCAAGTTCGAAGCGCAGGGCATGGACATCGATCTGCTTCCCGAGCCGAGCGTTCCGCCCGACCACGACGGCAAGCTCGAGCTGCGTGACTTGAACCGCGCCCTCGCCTCCCTCTCACCAGGTCAACGCACGGCGCTCATTCTGGTGAGCGTGAGTGGCTTCTCCTACGAAGAGGCTGCCGAGATCTGCTGCTGCGCGGTCGGAACGATCAAGAGCCGCGTCGCGCGGGCGCGAGAAACCTTGCTCGAGATGCTCGAGGGGCGCCAACCGATACCCGCGGTGCAGGACGAGGAGCTGCGACTCGAGGATTCGCTGCTGCTGACTGAGCGCACAGGCGGGCCGATTGCCGCTCATCGCCGGCCGCAGGCTGCCAGCCACGTTGGACTCTAGATAGGCGCGGGCAGCCCCGGGGGGCTCTATTCGACTGCCTGCGAACTGAAGCAGTACTGTGTGGGTAGCACATAAAATGCGCCCATGCAGCCGCTCAGCCAGGTTCTGATTCTCGTCGCGGCCTCGGTGCTCCTGGTCACCGCGGCCCGACGGCTCAGGCTGCCGACCACCATCGCTTATCTGCTCGTCGGGCTCGCGCTCGGTCCTCACGCGCTCGCGGTGGTCGCGAGCTCGGCGACCACGCGGCTCCTGGCCGAGCTCGGCGTCGCATTTCTCCTCTTCACGCTCGGCCTGGAATTCGCGCTGCCCCGGCTGATTGCCATGCGGCGCGAGGTTTTCGGCCTCGGCAGCGCCCAGGTCGCCGCGACCGCCGCGGTGTTCGCGCTGCTGGCGCGCCTCAGCGGCATTTCCTGGCCGGCGGCAATCGTCGTCGGTGGCGCGCTCGCCATGAGCTCGACGGCCATCCTCCTGCACCAGCTCACCGAGCGTGCCGAGCTCAATCGCACGCATGGGCGGCTCGCCTTCAGCATGCTTCTTTTCCAGGACCTGGCGTTCGTGCCGTTCCTCGCACTCGCCTCGGCGCTCACCGCCGGCCCGGGACGCTTCGAGCTTCGCGCCAGTCTGGAGGCGGTGGCCGGCGGCATACTCGCGGTCGCGGCGGTGCTCGCCGCCGGGCGTTGGCTGCTGCGACCGCTCTTTCGCGAGATGGCGCACAGCCGACTGCGCGAGCTTTTTACCCTGGCGGTGCTCCTCGTGGTGCTCGCCGCCGCCTGGGTGTCGAGTCTCGCCCGGCTCTCGCCCGGTCTCGGTGCTTTTCTCGCCGGCATGATGCTCGCCGAGACCGAGTACCGGCATCAGATCGAGTCGGTGATCCGGCCGTTCCGTGACATCCTGCTCGGGCTCTTCTTCATCTCCGTCGGCATGCTTCTCGATGTACGCCTTCTCGCCGGCGAGCTCGGCGCGGTCGTCTATTGGCTCTTCGCCATCATCATCCTCAAGACCACCGTGGCCGCGCTCGTGACCCGTCCCTTCAGCGGCTCGCGATTCAAAGCGCTGCGTACCGGAATCGTCATCTCGATCGGCGGCGAGTTTGGCGTGGCGCTCGGCACGATCGCGCTCGCGACGGGACTGATCCCGGGGAGCTTCGGCGAGCCGCTGCTCGTGGCGATGGTGCTCTCCATGGTCCTGAGCCCGCTCATTCTCAACAACAACAAGCGGATCGCGCGCCTGCTGCTACGCGAGTCCGGGCCGCCGCGCACCGCGTTCGAGCGCGAGAGCGCCGCGACAGGTGACATCGGACGGCGCGACCATGTGATTCTCTGCGGCTTCGGACGTGTCGGACAGAACGTGGCGCGCGTGCTGGAATCGCACGGTTTCGAGTACATCGCACTCGATCTCGATCCGGCGCGCATCGCCGCGGCGCGCCAGGCGGGTGACCCGGTCATGTTCGGTGACTCGGCCGACGAGGCGATCCTCGCCAAGGCCGGTCTCGACACGGCGTCGGTCGTCGTCATCAGTTTCTCGGACCCGGCGACCTCCGTCGGGATCCTGCGCAGCATCCGTCGCGCGCGACCCGATGTGCCCGTGCTGGTGCGCACTCAGGATGATGCCCGGATCAAGGAGCTGGAGGAAGCTGGCGCGACCGACGTCGTACCAGAGACGTTCGAGGCCAGCCTGATGCTCGTCTCGCACGTGTTGATACTGCTGCACGTTCCCGTGTCGCGTGTGGTCCGCACGATGGGGGACATCCGCGGTCACCGCTACTCCGTCCTGAGAAACATCATCCGCCGCGGCGATGCGCGGCCCCTCGATGAGAGTCACGAGTATCGCGAGGAGATCAAGTCGGTGGTCGTGCCGCCCGGGGCCTGGGCGGTAGGACGCACCCTGCGCGATGTGCGCGGCCGGGGTGTCGGCGTGACCTTCACCGGTATCCGCCGGCAGGGGATCCTCGGGCGCGAGCCGGCCGGCGAGACGGTGCTGCGGGACGGCGATGTCGTGGTGCTCTACGGCCAGCCGGAAGAGCTCGAGCGCGCCGAGTCCGTCCTGCTGGCCGGATAGCCTGCTACCATCCGTCGCTCCCGTGAGCCGAAGCGATATCCACTTTCCCCCTGAGCACGCGGCCCTGCGCGAGGACGTGCACGCGCTCGGTATGCTGGTCGGGGAGATCCTGCGCGAGCAGGGCGGCAGGCAGCTCTTCGAGCTGGTGGAGCTCGACCGCCAGGCCGCCATCCGCCGCCGCGACGGGGACGAGCAGGCACGTCTCGAGCTCGCCGCCTCGGTGCGCGATCGGCCGCCGGCGCTCGCCCGAGACCTGGTACGCGCGTTCTCCATGTGGTTTCAGGCGGTGAACCTCGCCGAGAAGGTGCATCGTATCCGCCGCCGCCGCGAGTACTTTCGCCAGGACAGCGGTCGCCCGCAGCCCTCCGGCGTGGAGGATGGCATCGCGACCCTCAGGACCCGGGGTCTCACGCTCGAGGATGTGCTGGCACTGCTCGCGAGCCTGCGCATCGAACCGGTCTTCGCCGCGCACTCCATGGAGTCGACCCGGCGCGCGCTGCTGCGCAAGCAACAGCGCGTGGCTCAGCGCCTCCTCGATCGACTCGACCCGATGCTGACACCGCAGGACTCCCGCAATCTCTGGAGCAGCATTCGCATCGAGCTCACCACCGCCTGGCAGACCGAGGAGCTGCCGCGCGAGCGCTTGAGCGTGGGAGATGAGCGCGAGCAGGTACTCTTCTATCTCATCGAGATCCTCTACCGCGTGGTACCGGCCTTCTACGAGGAGATCGCGCAGGCGCTCGAGAAGCATTACCGCGTTGCCGCCGACAGCATCGAACTGCCGACGATGCTCAGCTTCGGCTCCTGGGTCGGCGGCGACATGGACGGCAACCCGGACGTGCACGCCAAGACCATTCGCGAGACCTTGGCGCGCCAGCAGCAGATGATCCTCACCTGCTACTTCGAGGACTGTCGCAAGCTCTCGCAACGCCTCTCCCAGAGCGCCGGGCGCGTCGCGGTGTCCGCAGAGCTGACGCAGCGGGTGGAGGACTACATGACGCTCGCGCCGAGCGCGCGCAGCGCGACTCCCGCGCGCCACGACCGCATGCCCTATCGCGTATTCCTCGCTCAGATCGGCGAGAGGCTGCGCCTCACGTACGAAGGTCGCGCCAACGGCTACGAGAGCGCGCGACAGTTCCGCGAAGACGTGCAGCTCATCGCGGCGAGCCTCCTCGCCAACAAGGGCGCCCACGCCGGACTTTTCTACATTCGCAGGCTTCTGCGCCGCATCGACACGTTCGGCTTTCATCTGGCGAGCCTCGATGTGCGCCAGCACGCGAGTGTGCTCCACGAGATCATCGCCCGCGGCACTGACGATCCCGGGTGGCTCTCGCATCCGGGCGCCGAGCGCCGGCGCCGCCTGGCGAAAATTCTCGAGACGGACGCCGGTCCGCGGGTCGATCTGGACGCCCTCGGCAAGCGCAACCTCGCCGTGTTCGAGGCGTTTGCCCAGGCGCGCCATCGCTACGGACCGGCCGCCGTCGGATATTTTATCGTGAGCGGGGCACGCGGGGCGGACGACGTCCTCGCCGCCCTGACACTCGCGCGCTGGGCATCCGTGTATGACAAGCGCACCGGTCAGGTTGCGCTCGACATCGCGCCCCAGTTCGAATCGCTGGAGGCGCTCGAGCGATGTGGCGAGACGCTGCGGGAGCTGCTCGCCGAGCCCGTGTACCGGCGCCACCTCGAGGCTCACGAGCGGCGCCAATGTGTGTTGCTCGGTTATTCCGACAGCAACAAGGAGGGCGGGTTGTGCGCATCGCGCTATGCCATCCACCAGGCGCAGCGCGCGCTCGCGCAGATGCCCGCGGCCGGCGGTGAGAAGTACCTCGTGTTTCACGCACGCGGCGGCAGCATCGCCCGGGGCGGCGGCCGCATCAACGCGCTGGTGAGATCGGCTCCCGCCGGCACGCTGAATGGGACTTTGCGCGTGCGCGAGCAGGGCGAGACGGTCAAGCAGGGCTACGGCCTGCGGCCGATTGCCATGAGAACCCTGGAGCGAGCCTTCAACGCGCTCACCCTCGCGACCGTTGCGGGCCCGCAGGCCGCGCCGCAGGATGCCGGTCCGGCGCGGGACTCGGCGGCGCACCTCGAGTGCGCCGCGACGCTCGCCGAGGCGAGTCGCGAGGCCTACCGGCGTCTCGTCTATGGCGAGAGCGACTTCCACAATTACTTCCGCGCGGTGACCCCGATCGACGTGATCGAGCGGATGCAGGTCGGCTCGCGGCCGGTGCATCGTGAGGATGGCCGCAGCATCGAGGGTTTGCTGCCGGTGCCCTGGGTGTTCGCCTGGACGCAGACGCGTCACATGCTCCCCGGCTGGTACGGAGCGGGCGCGGGACTCGCCGCGGCAATCGGGCGATACGGGGCGGCGAGAATGCGTGCGGCGTATTCGGAGTGGTTTTTCCTGCGCAATCTCGTCGATGACGTCGAGACCATGCTCGCGCGTGCCGATCTCGAAATCGCCGCGGCCTATGACGTCCTCGTGCCGGAGCCGCTGCGGCGATATTCCGCCGGGATTCGCGCCGAATACGAACGCGCGCGCGAACACGTCCTTTGGCTCAAGGGCAGCACGGATCTGCTCGACAGCGAGCCGACGCAGCAACGCTCCATCCGGCTGCGCAACCCCTACATCGATCCGATGAATCTGATGCAGGTCGACCTGCTGCAGCGCTGGCGCGCCGGTGGCCGTAGCGATCGGGAGCTCTTCGAGGCGCTGCTCACGAGCGCCGGCGGCATCGCGCAGGGACTGCAGAGCATCGCGTGATATCGGGACGAGCCCACATGAGCCCCCCGTGAGCGACACGCTCACGATCCGGCCAGCCGCCCGGAACGAGGTCCCCCTTGTGCTCGATTTCATCCGCGAGCTCGCCCGCTACGAGCGCCTCGAGCACGAGGTGTCGGCTTCGGAGGCGGAGCTGAGCGAGGCGCTCTTCGGCGATCGTCCCTACGCGGAGGTGGTGTTCGCCTGCAGCGACGGCAACCCCGTTGGCTTCGCGCTCTTCTTCCACAACTTCTCGACCTTCAAGGGCCGGCCGGGAATCTACCTGGAGGACCTTTACGTGCGTCCGGAAGCGCGCGGCCGGGGCGTCGGCAAGCGGCTGCTCGCCCATCTGGCGCGCACCGCGCTGGAGCGGCGCTGCGCGCGGCTCGAGTGGGCGGTGCTCGACTGGAACGAGCCGTCGATCGGCTTCTACGGCAGTCTGGGTGCGGTGCCGATGAACGAGTGGAGAATCTTCCGGCTGACGGGCGATGCGCTGGCGTCACTGGCCGGGAGCCATCCCGCGAAGCGCTAAGGGCGACTCCGGAGCCGGGGCGGGCGCTGGTCCGCCGGGCGGCGGCGCTATTCCCTTGGAATAAACCACGCGCCCGTCCGGACAGACGAAGATGGCATCGTACTGCGGCATGCTGTCGATGATCGCCAGCGTCTTCTGCGGCCCCAGAACGAAAGCGGTTTTCGACATCCCGTCGGTCTGCGTCGCGGTGGGTGCGATGATCGAGGCGCTGCGCACCAGTTGGGCGGAGTGTCCAGTGAAGGGGCTCAGGATGTGATCGTAACGCACCCCGTTCTGCACGAAGCCGCGGTAGTAGTCCCCCGAGGTCGAGATCGCTTCGTTCGAGACCGGTATCAGCGCCACCGTCTTGTGCAGATCCCACGGATCCAGGATCGCAACCATCCACGGCCGGCCGCGGTGATCGCCGAGCAGGCGGCTGTCCCCCCCCCCCGTCACGATCGCGTGTTTGATGCCCATCGCCTTCAGGATATCGATGCTGCGGTCGACCACGTAACCCTTGGCGATACCCCCCAGGCCAATCGCCATGCCCGGCCGCGCGAAGCGGATGCTGTGGCGGCGGTCGTTGAAGATGAGCTGGCGCCAGCCGACGGTCGGCAACAGCGCCTTGATCTGTGCGTCCGTCGGATGAATCTCGCGCCGGAAGTGATAGAGCCGCCAGACCGACTCGACCGTGATGTCGAACGCCCCATCGGTGATCTGCGAGTAGTGCGTCGAGAGCTTGATGAGATTGTAGAGCTCCGGGCTCACCACCACCGGGTGCTGCGCCGCGTGCTCGTTGATCCGGGATAGCTCGCTATCGGGCTTGAAGTCGCTCATCACATCGTCGACGTGATGCATCTCCGCCATCACGGCATCGATCGCGGCGTTGGCGTGCTTCGGGTTCGTGTCCCAGAGCTCGACGTAGATCCGCGTATCCATGATCGCTTCTGTGCGGGAATACCACGCCGCATGGGCCAGCGCGGGCGCAATGGCGAGGCAGAGGATGCAGCCTAGCTGCGCGGCGGCGCGCCGGATATCAAAACTCATGTGTGGCCAGGCCCCCGAACGTCACGCCGGGAAGAAGTCGATCGGCTTGGTCGCGATTGTGGGATCGACCTTCTCCGGCTCGAAACGGAACAGCATCACCCGCGCGACGATCTCGCGCTCGAGCGCCGGATCGTGCAGATCGCTCGAGACCACGCGGCAGCGCGTCACCTCGCCGCTCGGCGAGATGGTGAACTCTAGCACGAGCTTGCCCTGCAGCATCGGGTTCACGCGCAGCGCCCGCTCGTAGAGCGCGTAGATCGCGCCCTTGTTGCGATCGAACACCATGGCGATCTCTTCCGCCGAGCGGGTCGCGGCCCCGCCGCGGCCGGGTGACGGCGAGCGGGAGTTGAGTCCCGACTTCAGGATGGCGGAAGTGACTCGGGCGGCATCCGGACCGTGCAACGACCCCGCGCCGCCGCCGAAGCCGCGGCTCATCGGTGCCGAGGTGATCCCCGCGCTCGCCTCACCCGCCTGCGCGGTGATGAGCGCGCGCTCGGCATGAGACCGGGCGCCGACCTTGCCGGTGAGGTTCCTCGTCTCGACGGGCATGTCGGACATCTGCTGGCGAAGCGCCGCGAGCTGATCCTTGAACTTGTCGATCGAGCGCTCGGCGCGCTCGTGGGCGAGATCGGTGCGCTCGGGAGCGGGCCTCACGGCCTGCTTCTCTACCGGCCGGGGCGTCAATCTCGGCTTCACGATGGGCTTGGGAGGCGCCGGAGGCTTCAGTTTCTCGATCATGATCCGCGCGAGCTGCGGCGGAATCTCCGTCTCCACCGCCGTCGGCTCGGGCGTTGGCAACAGCGGAAACAACACTCCGAATATCGCGACGATGACGAGCAGGATCCGCAGGATACGGCGAAATCGCCGGCTGGACTCCGGATCCCCGTCCCAGGCGAGCTCGTACACACGATGATAGGCGGCGAGGGCCATGCGCGGCTTCGGCTTGCGGGGTTACGAGGATCGCAGCTCAGCGGCGGTCACGGCCTTCTCCTTCTCGAGCACCGCCAGCGAGATGTGACTGTAATCGGCGCCGCTGCAGGTCGCCATGACCTTCTTCAACACCGCATACGGCAGCGTCTTGTCCGCCATGATGGTCAGCTCCCGATGCGCGGGATCCGTGGATGAGACGGTGTCACCGACGACCCGCGCGTTCTCGAGCGCGCTCCTGAGCGAGGCGATGTCATCGCCCGTTTGGGCAAGAATCTGCGCGACCGTCGCCACCCGCTCGCCCTGCACGTAGACATCACTCCTGGTGACGGTGACGACCACGGTCGGGTGCGGGGTCTGTTGTGCGATCGATTCCGGCAGAGAGATGGCCTTGCCGTTGTGAATGACCTCGACCTGGGTCGCGTAGACCAGGAGGAAGGCCACCATGACCGTGAGGATGTCGATGAAGGGAACCAGGTTGAGCACCGCATCGGCCCGATGCCGAAGGTGATGCTGCGCCATGCGGCGCGCGCGATTGGACATGCTCATGGTCTCACCCGCGCGCGCGGCGGCGCATCGCCGATGGAGATATCCGGGAACAGCGCCGCCTGCACGGTGCTGAGACCGTTGGTCGCCTCGAAGACGCGGACGTGATCCATCACCTGCACCAGAGTGTCATAAGGAGTATCGGGCTCGAGCAGAATGCTGGCCGTGCTCAGATTGGGGAAACGGGCCTTCACCTGCTCCAGGTACTGAGTGAGGCCCGCATAGTCGTATCCCTGAGTGGTGTTGGGGAAGGTCGCGAGCGGCCCGCTGTTGCGGTCCGCGACCTCGAGCTGATCCTTGCGCACCATCACCTCCAGCACGAGTCCGGGCGGCGGTTCGCGGAACTGCGACCGCGGTTTCGGCAGATACAACTGCAGGATCACCGTGTGGGAGAACACCGCGGTCATGAGCAGGAACGTGACCAACACCGTAAAGATGTCGATCATCGAGACGAGCATGAGCTCGGAGCCCTTACGCTGGTGTCTCAGGAGCTTGCGCGCCTGGTAGGAGCGGCGCATCGGGATGCCCTCGTCGGTTTGCGGCGCGGCCTGAAAGCGGCTCTGATCAGGCCGCGGCCACCGCCGCAGCCCCGGCCCCGGCACCGCCCCTGGCTGCGGGCGCCGGCGCGGGCGCGTTTCTCTCGGTGATGGCGTTCAGGAACTTGACGGAGGCCATCTCCAGACTGTCGATGAGCTCGGTGGTCTTGGTCTGCAGGACCGCATGGATGAGCAGGAGCGGCACGGCGGTCATGAGTCCGAAGGCGGTGCAGTTCATGGCCACCGAGATGCTGGCCGAGAGCAGGTTCGCCTTCTGCGCCGGGTCGATGGTCGCGACCGCCGCGAAGGCGCGGATGAGACCCATGACGGTGCCGAGCAGCCCGAGGAGCGTGGCGAGGTTGGCGAAGGTGGCGATGTAGTGCGTGCGCTTCTCGAGGCGCGGCACGACCTCCATCATGCTCTCCTCCATCGCCTTCTCGATGTCGTCGCGGCGCTTGGCGGATTGGACGCGCGCCAGGCCGTAGTCGAGGATGTGCCCGATGAGAGTGTTGGACTTCGAGGTGACCTGCACGACCTGACGGAAGTTGCCCTGCGCGAGCAGCGGCACGATCTCGTTCCAGGTTCTGCGGTTACGGGCCGCCGTGATGGTGAGGTAGACGTAGCGCTCGAGCACGATCGCCGCGCCGAGCACGAGCACCACCGCGATCGGGTACATGAAGTCCCCGCCGCCCTGAAAGAACCTGACGATCAAGCTCCAGAGACCCATGATTGCACACTCCCACCTGCAGGCACGCTCAAACTGACTGACGGCCGTCGAAAAAGCTGCGATGCCGCTCCCAATTCCATTGGCTGAAAGCGGCCTGCGGCCCTTTCAGCGGACACGGGCCTTCGCCACATCCGGGACGCAGGCAAAAAGCGTGGTTTTTGCCCGCCAGCGCGCGAGTCGGCATCAGCGGTTGTCGCCATCTGGCGCCACCGTTTGCCGCGCTGTCCCAGGCGCACGCGTGTCCTCGAGCTGCCCGTAATAGCGGATCCGGCGCTGAAAAACCCCGCGGTCCACCGGTTCCAGGACCTCGTTCATCAGGCTGTCTGTGGGCTTGATCACGCCGCCCGCGCCCGTGGCGTCCTTCCATGGGACGATGACCATCACCTTGGGCAGCTCCTTGTTGCCTGTGATGTCGGTCGCACCGAGAGCGAGGACACCGTCCCCCTTGGCTGCCGGCGCCCTCCCCTGCGCGCGCGCCGGCCGCGCCTGCGAATGCCGCTCGCGTAAGGACGGGGCGGGATGCGCCGTCTTCGGCTCGCGGGCAGGAGCGGCGACCGCTCGCGGCCCGGACCGGCTGCCGACCTGTTGGACCGCTGCAGATGGAGCTGCGGCGGTCTGCGCCTGAGCGATGGGAACAGCTCCCCCCACGGTGATGCTGAGCAGCATCAGTAACGAGCGCATGTCAGTTCCTCGCCTGAGCGGTCGCGCCGGTGCGATGTTGCAATTCGGCGATCCACATGGCAACGGGTTTGTCCTCGCCGGTGAGCTTGCGGTACTGCTCGAAGTCCGAGAGCGCGGCCGACGGCTCATCGAGATAGAGGTCCCGAAGGACCCCTCGGTCGCGGTATGCGGGTGCGTACCTGGGGCTCGCCGCGATCGCACGCTCGTAGGAGCGCTCCGCATCCTGGAATTTTCCCCCGAGACGCTGCGTGACACCGAGCTCGGTCCAGGCGAGCGCGCTGTGCGGATCCCGAGCCACCGCCTGTTGAAAGGCATGCGTCGCCGCATCGAGGTTGCCGCTCTTGCGATAGAGGATTCCGAGATCGACGAGCGGCGTGCAGAACTGCGGGTATTGGCGCGCGAGCGTCGCAAGCTGCGCTTCCGCCGCATCGTCATTGCCGGTGCGAGCGAGCATCAGCCCGTTGGCGAACTCTTGGCTCGCCGCGGCCGGTATCGGTGGCGGACCCGCGGTGACCGGTTTGCTCGCGGCTGCATGCACAGCCGCTGCGGGCGCCGCCGCGCGCTTGGGAGTAACGGCGCATGCCGCGATGCTCGCGAGCAGCACCACGCCGATGAGAGCCTCAATTGAGCGTCGTGACCACATCTGACACCCACTCCGTTTTGCCATAGCGCGCCGGATCCAGCTGCGTGAGCGCAGCGAAGCTCTTGCGCACCCATTGATCGTAAATGCCCTGACTCGTCCGGGCCGCGTTCAGGCCGTAGATTCTGATAGCCTGCTCCTCGAAGGGGAACACCTGATCCTCGAGCAGCGAGTTATATTCATCGAGCTCCTGGCCGGTGAGGTCTCGCGGCCGCTCGGAAGCGAGAACATCGTGCGCCAGCGTCTGATAGAGACCGGCCATCTCGTAGGTCGCCGCCGTGGTGACCTCGGCGACGCCGTATGAGGCGGCCAGCCGGTAGGCTGCCATGGCACGCTCCATCGTCCGGCGCTTGGCCTTCAGCGTCCGCGCCAGCGGCAGAGTGAGGCGGATGGCGCGAAACTCATCGCGCGGCTCCGCGGCGAGCGCGAGTTGCGCCTTCGCGGCGAGAAAGTGCGTGCGCGAGGTGCGCTGCGCGCCGGCCTCGGCGTCCGCTTTTACGATCTCGTAATACCAGTGATCGCGCGCCGTCAGATCGCCCGCGGCCGTGGCATAGTCGGCCAGACGCTGGCGCGCCTCCTCTGCGTCGCCGAGGGGAGCCGGGTATTGCGCGACGATCTTCTCGAGCACGGCCATCGCCCGGGGAATGTCGTGCGCCTGGGCGAAAAGGTCCGCCGCGCGGCGCAGCGCCTCCTTCCTGACCGCCGGCGTCTGCGCCGGCTCCGCCGCGATCGTTTCGAACTGCTGCGCCGCCGGGCCGGGCTCGTTGGCGCCGGCATACGCCACGGCCAGCTTGTCGTTGACATCGGCCGAGAGGGCGTGGTGGGGAAAGCGGGCGCGAAAGTCCTGCAGGACCCCGATCGCACGGCTCCATTCCTTCAACTGGATGAGCTCGGCCGAGGCATCGTAGAGCGCGGTTGCGCAGATGCTCGAGCCCGGAGCCACCTTCTCGACGCGCAGGAAGTCTCTGACGGCACCCTCGCCATCGCCCGCCTGCCGTTTCGCGGCGCCTTGCCGGTACACGGTCGCGGCGATGCGCTCGGTGAGGTCGGCGCTCCGCTTCGGGTCTGAAACGGACAGCTCGCGCGCCTGGATGAAGGCTGGCTCCGCGTCGGCGTACTTGCCCTGGTTGTAGTCCGACTCACCGATGATCGTCCAGGCGATTCGCCGCTTCGCCTCGTCGGCGGGTGGATTGCGCGCCAGGAGTATTCCGGCGATCCGGGTGGCCCGCTGCAGGTCGCCCGCGGCAAACACCGCCTCATCCGCGCGTGTCAGCACACCGGCGCTGTCCGGATGATCGGGAAAAGTCTGCGCGAATCTCACACCGGAATCGATCGCGCGCCGCTGCAGGTCCGCGAGCCCGGCGCCGCTCACTCCCGACTCCGCCTTCTGATACGCGCTCAACGCAGCGTAGCCCGCACTCTCCGCCTGGGGAGTGCGCGTGTAGTCATAGGCGGTGTGCTCGTACTCGCCCGCGGCCTCGGCATAATCGTGCGCGGCGAAAAGCGCGTCGGCGAGACGGTGATTCAACTGCGCGGCATCGGGCGCCGTGGGGAACGAGTCGAGATATTGCCGATACCATCGCGCCGCCGCCGCGTACTCACGTGCATCGTGGGTGCGTTGCGCGATCGCATGATCGTAGGTCGCCACATCGCGCAGGTCGGTCTCGAGCTGCGCGGCGACTTCGGGGTGAGAGGCGCGGGTATGGGTGCGCCAGTAGGCGGAGCTGAATCCATAGTGCTCGACATAGTCCCGTTTCGCCTCGAAGACCAGCTGACTGAAGCCACCCTTGGAGTAGGCTCGGATGGCCCGCGCCGCAAGCTCCGGCGCGGCGTCGGATTGCGGATTGCTGTCGACGTAAGCGAGGTACGTCGAGGCCGCGTCCTGGTAACGCTGCTTGGCGACATAAAGGTCGCCCAAGGTCGAATAGAGCATCGCGTCATAGGGCCGGGCACCGTGGCGGCCGACGAACTGCTCGATCGACTGCGCGCCGGAGTCCTGAGAGAACGTGATGCTCATGACGCGCAGCGAGTCCCGCACGAGCTCCCGATCCGCGCGTCTCAGATCGGTGAGCGGCCGCACCTGCCCCTCCGGCCCCAACAGCTCGATGTCGAGGAGTCTCGCGAACACCGGCAGGCTCTGCTGCAGCAGCGACTCCTTGTAAAGCGACCAACCGCCTTTGTAGAGGCTCTGCACGTAATACGAAGAGGCCGCGCCGCGGGCGATCACCGCCGCATAGGCCTGCTCCGCCTCGGGGTAGCGGCGAGCTGAGAAAAGAAGCTCGCCGCGCCGAAACTGCACTTCGTCGATGTTCTTGGCGTCGGGATAGCGCTGCACGATGAGATCGAGTGTGCGCAGCGCTTGGTCCGGTCGGCCGGTCGTGTCGTAGGCACGCGCGAGCTGATAGAGCACCTCGTCGTTGTGCTCGTAGTCGGGGTAGACCGAAAGCAGCGTCGTGTACAGCTTGATGGCCTCGGCACCGTGCACGTCGACCGAGGAGAGCTCGCTTTCCATGCGCTGCAGCTCCCCGGCATCGAGGTTGAGATCTCCGAGCCGGCGCAGAGCCTCCGCCCGCAGCTTCGGGTTGGTGTGCTGCAGCGCCAGGAACCGTTGATAGCTCGCCATCGCGGTCGAGTCGCTGGCGCTGACCTCCCCTCCCGTCACGATCTGCACGGGGTGAGATTGGAGGTCTTGAATGGTCGGCGCACGAGCGGGGTCGGCCCCCCGAGGCTCGGCAATCTGACACAACGCCAGACAGGCGCTCACCACACCGAGCAGCGCAAGCATCGGTCGGATCCATCTCACGTCCGCGGCCTCCCCGTTGAGCTTGCCGGCGCCGGCACGACCGGAGAGCTCTTGCCGTCGCCGCCGGAATGAGCCGCCTGGTCGTAAATCGTGGCGAGTGCGAACTGCGCCTGGACGCGATAGCCCCTCAGCCGTTGTTTCTCCTGCTCGAGGTCATGAACGGCCAGCTCGGCCAGCGAGCGGCTTTCCGCCGCCTCGGCCGCATCAAGCCGCCCCTGTAGAGCGCCGATGCGCTGTTGCACTGCGGTCACCCGTCCCGCAAACTCGCCCGTTTCAATCGGCAGGGCCTGTCGTCCGCTCTCGAGCCGCGTCCAGCGCCGGTGCGCCTGAGTCAGCTCGAGATCGAGGCTCCGCAGTTGCAGCCGCTCGTGCCAGAGCCGGGCGGCGAACTTTTGATCCATCTGATAGAGAAGCACTCCTCTGACCAGGGCCAGGCGCTCTCTGAGCTGGGCGTAGGTCGGAGTGTCGGGATCATGGGCGAGCGTCGCCTGAACGCGCAGCACCCGGACCCACTGCGCGCCCTGGTCGGGCGTGGCGAGCGCCGCGACATCCCGCGTGCGCGCAACCTGCGCCAGGCGATCGGCAAGCGCGGCGCGACGCTGCTTCAGCGTGGCGAGCGTGCCGGAGGTCAGCAGCGCATCGACCTTGGGCAGACGCTCCGCGTACGCGCGATGGCGGACCGCGATCATCTCCTGGAAAGCGTCCATTGTGGTCGACCATTGCCCGAGCATCCTCCCCATGAGCTTCAGATCGCGGTAGTTTCTCAGTCCCTCCTGAAAGTCGGATCCGGCAAACACCGCGTACAGATAATGTGATTCCGGATCGTCCGGAACGCTGCCGAGCTGCCAATACCAGCCGTAATTCAGCCGATCCGGCAATGCATCGTCATCGAGCGGGTCGTTGCCGACATCGCCGGCGGTGGCTGCGTCGCTTTCGCGCGCCAGGAGCTCCGAAAGCAGGCTTCCGCCGCGGATGCGCGCAATGGCCCCGTTGATCTGCCCCGACTCCGTGTCGTAGGAGCGCAGCGCGGTCCGGTAGTATTGAGCGGCCTGGCCGGGCGCTTTCAGCTCGACGAAGGCATACGGCACGGTGAGGTAGGCCTCCTGTACCGATGGATCGAGTGCACGGCGGCCGCGCAGCGCGAGCCACGGAGTAAGCGCGGCGCGATAGTTCCCGGCCGCCGCATCGGCCCAGCCTGCCGCGAGCAACGCCTCGCCGGAGAATGGTCCCTCGAGCCGCACACGATCGATCGCCTCCCGCGCCCGCGCGGGATCCTTGGCCTGCAGATACGCGAGTCCCAGCGCCAGATTGGCGCGGTCCTTGAGGGCCAGCATCTCGGGCGCGAGCGCGTACATCGTGCCCACGGACTCGAGAATGGGTGCCGCTGCCGCCAACCTGCCCTGACGCACCAGCGCGATCCCGAGGTTGACTCGAGCATAGGCCGTCCAACCCTGCTGCGAGCCGCGCCATTTCTCGAGCAGCCGGGCGGCCTGGTCGAACCGACCTTCATGCATCCACACGTTGGCAAGGAGCAGCTCCTTCTGCGACTCGAGATCCGGCGACAGCCGCGCGCTGATGCGCGTCAGGTCCCGCTCCGCCTCGGCGTACTGCCCACGGGCGTAGAGCGCCTGGCCGAGGTAGAACCACGCGCGGTTGCGCACGCCCGTGGGCACATCACTCGTCAGCAGCGCTTCGAACGACTGGTTCGCCCGATCGTACATCCCGAGCGAAAGGTAGAGTCCGCCGAGCAGCAGCTGCGCCTCAGCACCGTGGTGCGGCATTTCCTGCCAGTGCTGATAAGCCAGGAGCCGCGTGGCGGCCTCGAAATCCTTCCCCTGATAGTAGTAGAAGAGCACATCGCCATACGGCAGGTCCTGGATCCGTACTTCGGGAAGCGCCTCCGGATCGTGAGGCCGCGCCGCGGCGGGCGCGGCTGCGGTGAGCAGCGTCATGGCGGCTAGGACGCACGGGCACACCGAGCGGACCATGCGTCAATCCCAATCCTTGATCCGGAACTGCGGCTGGAGCTTCTTCTGATCGTCGGTGATCGTGAGCTCGAGGTACTTGGCGCCGATATCCTTCTGAAACTCCAAAGTGGCGCCGCGGGTGTAATCGAGATTGTGCGGCCCTTTGCCGGTGAAGAACGCCACGAGCTCGTGCTTGCCGACTTTGAGGTTGCCGACGTATAGCCGCTGCACGCCGCCCTGGACCAGCGCGTGGACTTCCCTCGGCGTATAGAGATAGTCGGCAACTTCCTTACCGTCGATCTTCAGCTGCACCGTATCGAGGGCAAAGAAGGTTCCCGCATCGATCGATACAAACACCGCCACCTGGGTGTTGGCGGGGTAAAGCAGCTCCTGCTCGAGCACGAACAGATCACGGTTCAGATTGAGGACGTCGCTCTTCAGCGACTGCACCTGCTCATCCACGGAGCCGCCGGAGGTCGCCGCCGCCGGTTGCGCCGTGACAGGTTGCGATGCCGCGGGCGGCGGGCTCTGAGCGAACGTGGCAGGAGCGGCCGCCAGGGCAACGAGCCCGGCGAGGAGCGCCGCAGGGACGATCAGGCGCCTGCCTGCCGGCCGGCGTGCGAGAGGCGACGGAACTTCGGGCATGTCTGCGATCCGTTCATTCGGCGAGGAGCGTTCGCAGCTGATCCTCGCAGGCGCGGCGGCTCGTTTCGTTGAAGTCGCGCACTACCTGACGAATTTTTCCATCGCGATCGATCAACACCGTCATCGGCAGGTTGTCAACGTCATAGAGCCGAGCGACGCTCTTGCGCGGGTCGAGCAGCAGTGGAAATGTGACATGCGTCCCGCGCGCAAAGCGCAGCGCCGCCACCGGGTCATCCGAGACCTCCACCCCGTAGATGCGCAGGCCCTGAGCCCGATAAAGGCTGAAGTCCCGCTGCAGAGCCTCGAGCTGCGAGCGGCAGCCGTCACAGCCGCTGCCCCAGAAGGAGATCACGACGACCTGCCCGATGTGCTCCGAGAGGCGCACGTTGGGGCCGACCAGCGCGCTGAGCGCGAAATCCGGTGCCGGCATGCCCGGCAGCGCGCGCGAGCGGGCGGCGATCGCCGGCACGATCCAGACGCTCGCGAGCAGGGCGGTGAGCGCGCGCCAGTGGCGCGGGTAGCGCGTACCGTGCACTCCGCGGCCCGGCATCTCAGACGATCGCCGGGAAGGCGATGAGCGAAGCCTGATCGCTCGGGGAGCCGAGTCCCTGCTGCGGGAAGAGCGTGCTGAACTGACCCTCGACGCCCTGCAGCGCCATGTAGTTGAGCACCAGCATCTCGACCAGTTGTTCGACCGAGTTCGCCCCCGGACTCGAGGTGCTCACCACCGAGCCGTCGGAGCTGAAATAGCCGATCTGCTGGCTGGCCGCTCCGCCCACCGGCTGTGGCCGACCCTTGGGGCTGTAGACGAGAAAGAAGGTCGAGGCGACCGCCGAGGAGTCGCCCTGCCAGGCGAGCTTGTCACGGCCGGCGGGGGTGGTATCGACCATGCTGCTCGAGGTCAGCGAGCCGTCGCTGAACACGTAGATCATGACCGGCTTGCCGATGCGGGCGGCGTACTCGAGCACGGCACCGATCATCTGACCTGCCTGGAAGTTACGCGTCTCGCCGGTAGCGCGCGTGTTGTCGTGATAGTCGAATCCGCTGAGCGCGACGGTGCCCGCGCCGGCGAAGCCGTTCAACACGAGCTTCATGATCGTCGCGGTCATGGCGACGTCGGAGTCGCTGAAGTCGGTGCTCTGAAAGATCGGTCCGACGATGTTCGAGTCCTGCGTGGGGTCGAGGTCCGAAGGATTGCCGAACGCCGCCGAGTTGTTGGCGGCCTTCACGTAGCTACAGCGCACCTGATTCTTGAGCTGTGCATCGGATGCCGAATCGGTATAGAGCTGTACGCCGGGCGTATTAGTACCCGTATTGGGCTCGGTGAGAACGCCGGTGAAGGTCGCGGCGGGGTCGGATGCACTCGGGTTGTAGAGGCCGGTGCCGGAGCTGATGCGCTCCTGCGACTCCTGCACCGCCACCGAAAGCGAAGTGGCGCTCGCGCCACCCGAGCTCACCAGCGCGACCGCATCGCTCGGCTGATCGATGGTGCTCGGCTGCAACGCGGAATTGATCATGACGCCGCCGAGATCCGGTGGGGCCACCGAGTTGCCACCGGAAATCGTCGGCTCGGTGCCGACCAGGGTGAGGAGTGACCCGTTGGCCCCGACCGTGGCGATGCCGTACATCGGGTTGTGAGGATTGATGTCGGTGTCGTTTTCCGAGAGCGCGGGGAATACCGCTCCGTTGACGCTCGCCGCGGTGGTGGCGCTGACCTTGGAGAGGATGCCGCGCAGAATTGCTCCGTCGGATTGCCACAGCAGTCCCAGCGCGCTGCTCACGAAGCCGCTCGCGCTCGGCACCATGTTGCCTGGAACCCCCATTTTGCCGTAGCCCCCCGCGGAGAGGAAATTCGCCTGGCCGCCCTGGACACCGACGATGACTTCCGAGCCGACCAGGTTCGCCCCGCCCGCGAGGTCGAAACAGATGAACGGTATCAACCCGGCGCCCTGGGTGACATTGCACTGATTCTGCGCAAGCAGCGCGTGGATGTCGCTGTCGAGAGGAATCGTTTGCGCGCGCGCCGTGCCCGGCTTCAACAACGCGGCGAGCCACGCTGGCGCCATGACCAGGCCGGAGGCGCCGAGCAGGCCCGCGGACAGCATTTGGCGGCGGGTGACCGGTCGCGGATGGTCCGGATGCAGAATCGGCTCGTGCAGAGCGTGCGCACGGGGAGGCTTCTTTCGAATGAGCATGACGTTGATCTCCTCGCGCCCGGCTACTTCAGGGTGAGGGCGGCGCTGCCGAGCGCCGCCTGACAGGCCGCCTCGGTGGCGGTCTGCACGGTCGGCGCGGGGCTCACATTGAGCGACGGGATCCGGTCGAGCAGCGCGCTCAGCTCGTTCTCGAGCGCCGTTGCATAGGTCGGATCGACGGTCGAGCCGACGGCCAGCGCATTCACCAGCGGCGTGATCACCAGATTCTGGTTGGCGTTCGTGCCCGAGGTGCCAAAGAACGAAGCCGATGAGTTACCGAGACTGGCATCGAGGCCCGAGCCGAAGAACGCGTCGCGATACTGCTGGATGCCCACGAGCTCGCTGCAGTAGGCGCCCGCGAGTTGCGAGACCGCGGTCTGCTCCGAGGCCGTGTACGCGCTGATCTGCGGCACGGCCGGCAGCGACTGCTCCTGCGCGGTGTACAGCGCCGAGACGACTGAATCGCTGACGGGCACTCCGGTCACCACTGACATCGAGGCGTTGATCTCGCCGAAGAGGTGCACCCCGAGATCGGGCTGCGGCGTATCGTCGGTCACGGTCGGATTCGGCGGGACGACCGCATCGACGTACACGTGGCTCTCGTTACCGAGTTGGTCGAACGACAGGAAGAACATGTCGTTGGCGACTCCGAGGTCGACCCCGATCACCCCGCCGACACTCGAGAGCAGCTGCCCGTTCGCGGCCGAGTAGGCCGCGCCGCCGATCGTGGTGTTCACGGTCGAGAACGGCTGCCCGACGGTCGGGATCGAGCCGTTGATGCCGATGCGGATGCCCGCGACCGGGATGTTCTGCGGCTGCGCATTGGCCGTGAGGCTGATGAACGTCGGATCATAGAAGAGATAGCTGTAGTTGTCGTACTGCATCGCCGTCATCATGATGTACGACTCGGGTATGCCCACGATGCTGCTCACGTCGAACAGCAGGAAGTACTTCTGCCCGACGCCGGCGTTGTAGTTCTGCAGCACCTGCGCGGGGGTGAGCGCCGAGTCGTGGATGGCGAGGAAGCGGATCTCGCCCAGCCACTGCTTGTCGCCGGTGGTCTCATTGCCGAGCACCAGGGCCAAGGTGTTGTCCCAGTTGGCGAGCGAGCCGCCGCCATTCGGGTCGACGTCGCCGGTGAACTGGCCGTTCACGTAGAGCTTCTGGCCATTGACGGGATCGTAGGTCAAAACGATGTGCTGCAGCGCCGCCTGGGCGAAATTGCCGGCCGCCGAGGTCAGCAGCGGCGTCCCGCCGTTCGTATCCGTCTTGCTGCTGCGAGTCCATGCCTGGTATTGCGAGGCATCCTGACCCAAGGTGGCGTTGCGCGTCGTGTCGCTGCCCGAATAGCTCACGATATTGGCGGCCGTCTGGGTCACGTTGGCGGGCGAGGCCCATACCTCGATCGAGTACTCGCCGGTCGTCTGCACGAGATCGGAAATCTTCTCGCTGGTCGTGGTCAGAGCCTGTGCCCGGCTCCCCTGCGCGAAGATGATTCCCCAGGCCTGGTCCCAGGTCACGTTGCCGGAAACGGTGAGATCGGACTCGGGGCTGACGCCGCTCGTATCATAGGCGACGCTGCCCGATCCCTCCTTGAACTCGTATTTGACGATGGTGTCGGAATCGTACCGGCTGCCTCCCGAGGCGATGATGCCCTGCTCGAGCATGATCGCCTTCGAGATCACCAGCGACGGGTCGACCGTGGTCACCGGAATGGTGTTGGCGTAGGCGGTGATGGCCGCCAGCATCCGCGCGGCGCTGCCCGGGCAGTCCGGAGCGCCGCCCGGCGTGGTCGCCCAGCAGTGGTGCGACTCGTCCGCCAGGCGCTCGACGAAGCGCGACGCCGCCGGATCGTCCAGGTTGATCTTCGCCTGGGCCTCGAGATAGGCCTGATTGGGATCAGAGCTCGCGAAATACGGCGCCTGCGGCGTCGGCGAGTTGGGATCGTGGCATTGCCAGCAGAACTGCCTGAGGATCGGCGTCCAGAGCAGCGTCTGGAACTCGGTCGAGTCAGCCGGGAATTGCTTGGTGCCACCCACCGACTGCTCCGGCGGCGGCACCAGTTGGATTTTCTCCGAGGCGCCGGCCCCGCCGCCGATCCAGTTCTGGATCCAGGTGAGCATGGTGTCGGCGCACGCCTGCGGCGAGGCGACCCAGCAGTTATGGCCGCTGCCGACCTGCAGGACCAGTGTCGATTCGCCCGGCTGCGACGGGTTGACCAGCGGCAGGGCGGCCTGATACGCGAGGTTCACGTCGTCGGAGCGGGCGAACATCGGTGACTGTCCGCCCTGGTGATGACATCCGCCGCAGCGATCCTGGGTCCGGATGTTGTTCCACAGGCTCACCTCGAAGCGCTGCACGTCCGCATTCGCCGGTGCGGGTCCCGTATAGTTGCTCGTCGGAGCGGTGCCCGTCGGCTGGTTGACCGTGGTCGCAGGGCCGCTCGGTCCGCAGCCCGCGAGCATCAGGGCGAGGAGCAGACCGGTCGCCGCCGCGAGCGGCAAGGCCGATGAGATAGGTTCGAGGCGCCTCATGGAGCGTACCCTCCGGGAGTGCGGGCTCAGGAGCCCGCGCACGCGGCAGCCGACTGTTGGAAGACCTGCTTCAAGTCGTAGTTGCTCTGCTTGAAGATGGCCTCGATGTTAGCGACCGTCGATTGATCAGTGCTGCTCGTCGGTGCGCGCAGGCACACGGTCTGGAAGACCTTGACGACCTGGCAGTTGGCGAACGCCTCGGTGTTCTCGAGCTCCTGGCCGAGAGAGGCGGCACCCTCGCCGCTGCCCGGAAGGCTCGCATCCCAGCCGAGATCCGCATTCGGCCCCGAGCGCCACCGATTCGACCAGTCGTCATTGGGCGTGACGAAGCCCCAAATGAAGTTCTGCGGGTTCTTGACGTATTTCGGCTGCACCTGTCCGGGGGTGTACACGAGCTGGTTGGTGGTGGTACTGAAGTCGTAATAGGCGAACGCCTGCGCCATCGGATCCATGCCGCTGTGGCAGCCGGCGCAGTTGTTGAGGAATACTCTGCTGTCACCGCCCGGGGAGCGCGCCACGTCCTGGCGGATCCGGTCGGCGGGCCGCGTGTTGTCCATCACCGTCTGCATGTCGTGGCAGAGGTAGTTGAGCATGGTGAAGCGAAACTGCGCTCGGTTCGTGCCCAGCACGAAGTAGGCGGCGGCGCCCGCCCGCGTGGTCCATACGCCCGCGACCCCTGAAGCAGGCGTGCCGTACGCCGCGGTCTGCGTGGTCTGTTGCAGCGCGGTCGAGAAGTCGACGCCGTCGGCCTCCGCCGTCGCGTAGTGGTCGTTGTTGGCCGGAGACGGCGCGGGCAGACCCGACGCATTGACCGTATAGAGGATGTTCGCCGACAGCACGGTATTGAACGGCACGTCGTCCCGGATCATGCCGATGACCGTCGCCGTGTAATCGTTGAACGGGACGAACGCGGACTGGTTGCGGTTGGTCCAGGGATTGATGAATTCCTTCAGCGTCACGTCGTAGAAATCAGGCGCGTATTGCGGTGTGGTGGCGATGACCGCCGCATCGAGCAGCCCCTGCTGTCCGGACTCGCTCGCGATCTTGCTCTCCATCATCTGCAGCACGGTGGCGGACGGCGGCACCCCGGCGAGGCGCATGTAGATGCGCCTGGCCTGCTCGTAGGGACCGGCGAGAGCGGCGGGCGAGACCTGCGCCGCCAACAGCGCGAAAGCGCACGCGCCGCAGGTGGCGCGCCGCGCGAGACCCTCACGATGACGTCGATTTCTGGATCGATGCTTCATGGCGCCCGTTTACTCCCAAATGCCGATGCGCGGAAAGCACTATACCGACTCGAAATGGCGGAAACCAACGTCGCAGGACACCGACATCGTTGTTGTTTGTTGTCACTTTCCGGCCGTCTCGGTCGACACTGTCGTCGCCCGCGCGGTCGGCCGCGGCGATGCGCGTCAAAGTGCGAGTCCGTTCACGGCGGCGCACTGACATAACAGTGCCTACTAGCGCCGCGGGGAGTCGCAAATCGGTCGGAATCGTGACCGGATCGACACGGCCAGCAAGAACGGCCACGGCGGTCACCAGGGTTATGTTACGTTCGCGCCTAACCGGGGTCGGGCGCGGTGGGGTCCGTCCGGAGTGGTCGCCATGAGCCTGCAACGTGAAATCGTGACGCCGTTCTCAGATCGATCTGAAGTACGCCCGCCCCGCGGACGCTTCGCGGCGCTCATCCCGTGCCTCGCGCTGCTGCTCGCGGGCTGTGGCGGTGGCGGCGGCAGCGTCAATCTCGCCAACAGCCAGGGGCCCGACCCGGGCACCGTCGACTTCCCGATCTTCTACGTCAAGCGCACGATCCCCATGACCGCCGCTGGCACCGTGGTGCAGGACGACCTGCGCATGATGCGCGTGACCTTCCCCTCGGCGAATCTGTACATGCGCTCCGCCGCCTCACCGGATGCGCCGGAGACCAATATCACCGCCAGCATCACCGCCGGTGCCGCTTACGATGTGAAGGACGTCGACGTTTCGCCGGACGGCACCAAGGTCGCGTTCGCGATGCGCGGGCCGCTCACGGCGAACATGAACCCGAAGGATCCTCCCTCCTGGCGAATCTACGAATACACGATCGCGACCCATACGCTGACGCCGATGATCGACCCCGCGGCGGACACGGCCCCCGATACGGTGAACGATGTGTCGCCGCACTATCTGCCCGACGGCAGCATCGTCTTCTCCTCCACGCGCCAGAGAAATTCGCAGGCGATCCTGATCAACGAGGGCAAGCCGCAGTTCATCGCGGAAGATGAGGCGCGCACCGAGCCGATCTTCAACCTGCACGTGATCGGCCCCGACCGCACCACGATCGATCAGATCGAGTTCAACCAGAGCCATGATCGCGACGCCACGGTACTCGAGGACGGGCGCATCCTCTTTACGCGCTGGAACCATACCCCGGGTAAGGACCAGATGGATCTCTACACCATCAACCCCGACGGCACGGACCTCGAGCTCTACTACGGCGCCCAGAGCCACATGACCGGCACCAATGGCAGCGTGATCGAGTTCTCCCATCCGCACGAGATGCAGGACGGCAATATTCTCGTCATCGCACGGCAGTACACCGACGTCGATTTCGGCGGCCAGCTCGAGATCATCGACGGCACCCACTACGTCGAGAACACACAGCCGCTGCTCGCCTATCCGACGCTGAAGGGGCCCGCGCAGACGCCCGCGACGTCGAACCCGGTAAGCACTCTTCCCGGCCCCTCCCCGGGCGGCAGATTCAATTCCGCATGGCCGCTCTGGGACGGGACGGGACGCGTCCTCGTGAGCTGGACCGAGTGCCGACTGCTCGATAACGCGCAGACTCCGCCGACCATCGTGCCCTGCACCGCCCAGGGGCTCGCGGATCCCAACGCGCAGGCGGCCCCGCCGCTTTACAGCCTGTGGATGTTCGATCCCGGACAGAACACCTTCAGCCCGATCATTCAACCGGTCGAGGGCACGATGATCACGGACGTCGTCGCCGCGCAGCCGCGGCCCATCCCGACCATCATTCCACCCATCACTCCGGATCCCGAGCTTCAGGGGGAGGGAGTCGGTGAGATCGACATCAAGAGCGTCTATGACTTCGATGGGGTGGATACCGCGCCCGGCGGCATCGTCGCGCTCTCCGACGGCAAGACGCCGGCGAGTGACCGGCCGGCCCGCTTCATCCGCCTGGTGAAGGCGGTTTCGATCCCCGATCAGACCGTCGTTAACCTCGCGCAGGAGGCGTTCGGCGCTTCCGACGACATGCGCGAGATCATGGGCTACGCCCCGATCGAGCCCGACGGCTCGGTCAAAATCAAGGTCCCGGCCGACGTGGCCTTCGAGATCGAGATCCTGGATGCCAGTGCCCGCCGCCTGCCCGGCTTCCCCGAGCACAGCGACTGGCTGCAGGTGCGGGCCGGCGAGGTACTGCAGTGCAACGGCTGCCACACTCCCCCGAGCACCGCGAAGCCCTACTCCCACGGCCGCGACGGTCTGTTCCCCGCCGCCTATGCCGGTGCGGCGGGCGGTATGCCGTTTCCCGACAGCGTCGCGACCTATCTGCCACAAGCCGGACAAACCATGGCGGAGGCTCGCGCGGCCGTGACCTGTCTGGGCAGCGCCTTGTCCACCGCTCAGTGCAGCATGACACCGAGCATCGACGTCTTCTACACGGATGTCTGGACCGGCACGGGCCTACCGGCGAATCCGTCCATCGCCTATCAATACTCGGCATTGCCGACCGGCGAGGTCGCGCCGATACCTGCGGCCACCCCCGGGTGCGAGGGCACCTGGGCCTCCAATTGCCGGATCGTCATCAACTATCCGGAGCACATCCAGCCGATCTGGGATGACCCGCGCCAGGTCACGACCAATGGCACCACGGTCGATCACACCTGCACCCAGGGAGGTTGTCACAGCCCGACCAACGCGGCCGGAGCGGCCGCGCAGCCGGCCGGCAACCTCGATCTGTCCAACACCGCCTCGAACGCGGATCCGGACGAGCTGGTTTCCTACGTCGATCTGCTCTTTCCGCACAACGTTCCCGGCCCGCCCGATGCCAACGGCAACCCGACCACGATCTCCGTCGGGCCATTTCTCGATGCCGGTAGCGCCAACGGGCCGAACTCGAGCGCCTCGCTGGCGCTGTTCGCGCCCGGCAGCGGTGACAGCATCCACGCAGGAATCCTCTCGCCCGACGAGCTGCGTCTGATTTCCGAATGGCTGGACATCGGCGCCCAGAATTTCAACAACCCGTTCGATCCGAACGTGCCGCAGAATTAGGACGAGCTTGCGCTGCGCCCCGACCGCCCTCCTGCTGCTGCTCGCCGCGCTCATGGCTCCCGCCGTGTGCAGCGCGCGCCTGTTCGCGCACCGGACCCACCGCTACGCGCAGGTGTTCGTCACGACGCCGTATCTCGAGCTGCGTACGGGACCCGGCCGCGGCTACCCGGTGTTCGACGTCGTGGCGCGAGGCGATAGTGTGCTCGTGCTCTTCCGCCGCACCCAGTGGCTCAAGGTCCGGACCCGACGCGGAGTGGAAGGTTGGGCCTCGGAGGAGGACATGCTGCGGACGGTCCTCGCCGACGGCGAGCCGCTGCCCCTTCGGATCGGCACTCGCGCCGGCTTTACCTCGCACCGCTTCGAGACGGGTGCGTTCGCCGGCGTATTTGGCGGCGCGAACCTCGTCTCCGCCTATGCCTCCTATTCCTTCAATTCGCAGCTCGCCATCGAGGCCTCGGTCGGTCAGTTTCTCGGCCGCTACTCCAACGGGGTCACCGCCGATATCGGCCTCACCCATGTGCCAATGCCGCAGTGGCGCCTGAGCCCGTTCCTGATGCTCGGCCTCGGAGTATTGCACGTCGAGCCGAAAGCCACGCTGGTGCAGCCCGCGAACCGGACGGAGCAGACCGCTTACGTGGGCGGCGGGTTCCGTTTTTACCTGACGCGCAGCCTCTTTCTGCGCGCCGAGTACAAAACTCATATCGTGATCACGACGCAGAATCGAAACCAGGTGGAGGACGAATGGAAACTCGGGTTCGCGGTCTTCTTCTGACGGCGGCGCTACTGACGCTGCCGCTGTTGCCGGGATGCGCCACGGTGCATCGCTGGCGCGAGCACCGCGCCGAGGTTCGCGCAGCGAAGGAAGAGGCGCGTGCCGAAGCCGCGCAGGCGAGCCCGTCGGCGGGCAGCGACAACGTTCCGCCGGGCGTCGTTCAACCGCAGGTCACGCGGCGCAAGGTCAAGGTGCCGAGAATCCGCAGCTCCAACGTCGAGCTCGGGGCGCATTACGGCATCATGTCCATCGAGGATTTCGGCTCGCACCCCGCGTACGGAGTCGACCTCGCCTATCACATCACCGAGGACTTCTTCGTCCGGGCGGAAGTCGGCCGCTCCACCGGAGGACTCACCAGTTTCGAGACGCTGAGCGGCAATATCCGGCTGCTGACCGAAGCTGAGAGGAAGTTCACGTACTACGATCTCGGACTCGGCTACAACTTCCTGCCGGGCGAGGCCTTTTTCGGTCGCAGCCGCGCCATGACGAGCTCGTTCTATCTCGTCGGCGGCGCGGGCGCGACCCAGTTCGCCGGTGACAAGAAGTTCACGGTAACCGTCGGCGCCGGCTATCAGGTGCTGCCGTTCGACTGGATGGCGGTTCGGATTGGCGTCGAGGACCACATGTTTCAGTCGGATCTGCTTGGAGCCAACAAGCTGACCCACAACATCGAGGCAGGTCTCGGCACCACGGTCTTTTTTTGACGCTCGGAGGATACGACATGAGGAATCGAATCGCGATACTGCCGGCCGTTCTGGTCGTCACTCTGACGCTCGCGCTGCCGGCGTTGGCCGGAGTCGCCGAGGTGCAGGCTCCGGGCTTCACGCTGCAATCCAGCGACGGCAAGGTGGTGAGCCTGGCGCAGTTCAAGGGCGATGTGGTCATGATCAACTTCTGGGCAAGTTGGTGCGGCCCGTGCCGACAGGAGATGCCGCTCCTCGACAACATCTACAAACAGTACAAGGACATGGGTTTCACGCTCCTCGGCGTGAACGTCGAGCCGCACGCGCGCAACGCCGATGCCTGGCTCAAGCAGACACCCGTGAGCTATCCCATTCTTTTCGACCCCAAGAGCGAGGTGAGTCAGCTCTATCAGGTCCAGGCGATGCCCACCACGGTGATCATCGACCGCAAGGGCATCGTGCGCTTCGTGCACAACGGCTACCTGCCGGGCGACGAGAATCAGTACATGAACAGCATCAGGGCTCTAATCGTCCAGTGATCGTCATGAACACCAGAGCGCTCCGTACCATCAGTTTGCTGCTCGCAGCCGTGCTGCTCGCCCTGGTGAGCGGGTGCGCGCCCATCGAGCCGTGGGTAAAGCCTTACGAGCGCGAGCATCTCGCCGATCCGATCATGGCGTTCGAGCGAAACCCGATCTCGAGCACCTATCTCGACCACGTGTTCGAGACCCGCGAGGGCGCCCGCGGTGCCACCGGCGCGGTCGGCGGCGGCTGCGGATGCAATTGAGTCCGGCATCTCGCGGAGCCATCGGGGCGCGCGCTCGCGCCCGGATGGGACGCGGCTGGTGCGCACGGGCTCTGGCGGCGCTTTGCCTCGCGGGTGTCCCCGCGCTCGCCGGCGTGCTGCCCGAAGACAGCGTCGATGTGCTCTACCATCGCTATCAGGGCGGCGGCATCACCGTCCAGGGACCCTCGATCCTCGTGCAGAAGCGGATCGGCGATCACTTCGCCGTCAACGCCAACTACTATCAGGACATGATCTCGAGCGCCTCGATCGACGTCCTGCTGTCGGCGAGCCCGTACAAGGAGACGCGCACGCAGAAAAGCGTCGGTGCCGAGTACCTGCATGGCAAGACGACCTACAGCGCGGGACTCATCAACAGCGTCGAGCCGGACTACAAGGCGAACACCTCATACTATTCGATCAGCCAGGACATGTTCGGCGACCTCACCACCGTCACGCTCAGCTACAGTCGCGGCTGGGACCAGATATACCGCGACATCAAGGTGAACGGCGTCATCGTCAACGATCCCACCTTCCACCAGCGCGCCGATCACCGCGTCTACGGGCTCAGCATCAGCCAGATCCTGACCCGCAGCCTCATCGGTACGCTCAACTACCAGTTTTCCAGCGACCAGGGCTACCTCGCGAATCCCTACCGGCTGATCCGTTACGTAGATCCCAACAATCCCGTCGGCTACACGCTCGCCCCGCAGGTCTATCCCAACACGCGCACCATGGATGCCCTGTCGACTTCGCTCAAGTACTACCTACCGTACCGCGCGGCGCTCACCGGCAAGTATCGCTACTTCACCGACTCCTGGGGCATCATCGCCCACACGCTGCAGGTCGATTACGTGCAGCCGGTCTGGCGTCACTGGACGCTCGACGGTAACGTGCGCTACTACCGCCAGGGCGCGGCCAGCTTCTACAGCGATCTCTTTCCGTACGCCAATTACTCCAACTACATGGCGCGTGACCGCGAGCTGGCGGCGTTTCACAGCATCACGCTCGGCCTCGAGGCGTCGTACGGGTTCTCCATCCCGCGCGCGACGTGGATACAGAAGAGCACCGCGACGCTGAGCTTCGATCGCATGATGATCAGCTACCTCGATTACCGCAACGCGCTGTACTCGAAGTTCGATCCCGGCGTGTTCAAGGCGGGCGAGGAGCCGCTCTACACGCTCGATGCGAGCATCTTTCAGGCGTACGTGTCGCTCTGGTTCTGAACACCGCCTGAACGGCTCTCCGGGATCCGCATCCGCCCGTTCATCGGTGCCCACTCACTCCAACCTGCCGATCTGCGGTAAGCTTCGCGCGTTCGTTGCCGCCGGCTCCGGCTTGTCGGTCCCCGGCGACAGCACAGGGGATCTCAGGCATGCGTACCCGTACTCGCTTACTCACCGCTCTTGCCGGCGTTGCTCTCACGTTCACGGCCATCGCCGCGCACGCGCAGGCGCTGGAGGAAGGGCGCCTCCTCCTCGCAACGCAGGTGCTCAACGACGCCCGCAACGGACGCGATCAGGGCATTCCCGATCGGCTGCTCGAACGCGCCTACGGCATCGCCGTTATTCCCGATTTCACCAAAGTTGCGTTCTTCCTCGGCGGCTCGCGCGGTCAGGGCGTGCTCGTCGTGAGGGATGCCAGCGGCCACTTCTCCAACCCGATCTTCGTGACCCTGACCGGCGGCAGCTTCGGCTTCCAGTGGGGCGTGCAGAAGACCGACCTCGTGCTGGTGTTCACTTCGCGCAAGGGCATCGAAGGCGTCGAGGGCGGCAAGCTGACGCTCGGCGCCGACGTCTCGGTAGCGGCAGGTCCGGTGGGTCGCCAGGCGTCGGCGGCCACGGATCAGGCGTTCAACGCCGGGGTCTATTCCTACTCTCACAGCCGCGGCATCTTCGCCGGTGTGGCGCTTTCAGGCGCGGCGCTCACCATCGATGACGCCGCGAATGCGGAGCTCTATCACCACCCCGGTCTCCTGGCGACCGACATCATCTCGGGCGCGGTGCGCACGGATGATTTTGCGGCGGGCCGCTTCGAGACTGCCGTGTTGCAGGGTGCAGGACTCGAGTCCTCCTCGATGGCGAGCTCGGCCGCGGCTCCCTCCGGGAACGTGCAGTCCGCCGCCCCCGCCAAGCCGAGGGGACCTGCGGCGCAGGCGTTCCCACTGCGGGACACCAATCCCGGCAGCAATCCGAACAGCAATCCCCCGAACTAGGCGCTTCTGCGGGCTGGTGAGGCGCCGACTACTGCCGCCTCCCAGCCGGTTCCCGCCCTCCCATCCCGCCGGTGCGGAAATCGTGCCGAAGGAGAGATGGGATTCCCCGCGGTAATCCGGCAAAGTGGTGCCCCGGAGACCCCGGGAGACACCCTTGAGCGAAGCCGCAGCAAACCTGAGCCGGGCGAGCGCCGCCGGCCGCACCGCCTTCTCGGTGCTGGCCGCGATCAGCTTCTGCCACTTGCTCAACGACATGATGCAGTCGCTGTTACCGGCGCTGTATCCGATGCTGAAGAGCTCCTACGCCCTGACCTTCGGCGAGATCGGGATCCTCACCTTCACCTATCAGATCACCGCCTCGCTCCTGCAGCCGATCATCGGCCGGTACACCGATAGCACGCCGCGTCCGTACTCGCTCTCCATCGGGATGAGCTTCACCCTGTTCGGACTTGCCCTGCTCGCCTCGGCGCGCACCTATCCGCTGCTCCTCGTCGCGGCCGCCATGATCGGCACCGGCTCATCGGTCTTCCACCCGGAATCCTCGCGCGTAGCGCGCATGGCGTCCGGCGGCCGGCACGGACTCGCACAGTCGGTGTTCCAGGTCGGCGGTAATTTCGGTACCGCCATCGGGCCACTGCTCGCCGCCTTCATCGTCCTGCCGCACGGCCAGTCGAGCGTCCTCTGGTTCTCCTGCGCCGCGCTCGTGGGGATTTTCGTGCTCTTCAACGTGGGCCACTGGTACAAGCGCCACGGAATCGCGCGCCTGAAACCGCGTGCCACCGACGCTGGCGCGACCCATGCCACCCCGACCCGGCGGGAGGTGACTGTCGCCATAAGCGTGCTGCTCGCGCTCATCTTCTCGAAATACTTCTATCTCGCGAGCCTCACGAGCTACTACACGTTCTATCTGATCAGCCGTTTCCACGTGTCCGTACAGGCATCGCAGATCTACCTGTTCGTCTTCCTCGGCTCCGTGGCCCTGGGCACGATCCTGGGCGGACCGGTGGGCGATCGCATCGGCCGCAAGTACGTGATCTGGGGCTCGATCGTGGGGGTGTTACCCTTCACCCTGCTGCTGCCGCACGCCGACCTGCTGTGGACGGCGGTGCTGACCGTGCCCATCGGCGTGATCCTGGCCTCGGCTTTTCCCGCGATCATCGTTTACGCGCAGGAGCTGCTCCCCGGCCGCACCGGGGCCGTGGCTGGACTTTTCTTCGGCCTCGCTTTCGGCATGGGCGGCATCGGCGCCGCCGTGCTCGGCGAGGTTGCCGACTCGTTCGGCATCAAACTCGTGTATGAGATCTGCGCCTTCCTGCCGCTGATCGGGTTACTTGCGGGCTTCCTACCCGATGTGGGTACGCACGGGGTACGGCGCACCCGCGCGCCGGCATAGGCCTCGGTCAGCCGGAAGAGCCGTTGGCCTCCTTCGGCGCCGGCAGCAGCACCTCGGCACTGAGGTGCGTTCCCAGAGTCACCTCATGTGGGATGCAGGTCGACTCATAATTGACATGCCGGGTCGTGAAGAGCGGCAGGAAGGTCTCCTTGAACTGCTCGATCAGCTCGCAATTGCCTTGGCTCTCGATGGGTGCATCCTCCGGCATCAGCACCACTTGCTTCCAGTGAGCCTGAACGGCAGGTCCGGCGTTCTTCTCCTTGGCCGCCTCGGCCGAGGAAGCCGGCACCAGCACCCGCATGGTGACGCGCACGCCCGGGAAGAGCGAGGGGCCCGAAGGGTTGACGCACGAGTACTCCCTCACCTTGAGATGCTGCGCGCCGAGCTTCTCCAGCATGGCCCTGATCTTGTCCCGCAGTCCATCGCAGGAGTAATAGCTCGTGAAGCCCTGGTAGAGGAATTGGACGTGCTTCGGCACCCACACGCCCGCCACGCTGTCCTGAGCCGCGGCCAAGGTGGGCACGGCCGCAAGCAGGCTCATCGCCGCTGCCGCTGAAGCCAACCGGGAGACGAATCGAAGCAGGCTCATGGCAACCTCTGCGTTAATTGGCTGAAACGATCGCGCCGGCAAAAGGCGGCTTTTGCCGGTTTCATTACTTGCTGTTGACATAAACGCCCGACCGGGGTTCCGCGTTGACTGCTATAGGTACTGTTGACGCTGGGCGGCTGGCGGCGGAGCGTACTGATACATCCAGGTCTCGGTCAGCGCCTGCCCGTCCAGCGACAGGTAGAGTCTCAGGTCGATCGGCTGATCACCGTCGTCAGGCACGAGATCGAACATCGCGCGCCAGCCCTTGATCGGCAGGAGCGGTCGCGCCGAGGTGATCTCGACCTTGCCGCGCGAGGCGGTGATGACCGGCACCACGTTGGCATCGGGCCCCAGCATCTTCAGGTCGCCGCCCAGGAAGTCGACGACGAAGCGCCACGAGAAATAGGTGCGTTTCTGGCCGACCACTCCGCCGATGCCATCGCGCGTCATCTGCACCCGCGCGAGATGGGAGTTGAACGGGTTCTCCCGACACCAGAACAGACGATAGCCGTAGAGATACTCCCGGCCGGGGACGGTTTTCTCCGCCGGACTCCAGAACGCGACGATGTTGTCCATCGTCTCATCGCTCGTCGGAATCTCGACGAGCATGACGCCGCCCTTTCCCCAGGGCGCCTTCGGCTGTACCCAGCAGTCCGGCCGCCTGTTGTAGAAGACCCCATCGTCCTGATATTGCGAGAAGCGCCGCTCCCGCTGCATCAGACCGAAGCCGTTCGGGTTCTCGTCGACGTAGGTGTTTACACGCAACACACTCGGATTCGCCAGCGGGCGCCAGATCCACTCGCCGGCGCCCGTGTGCATCTGCAGCCCGTCGGAATCGTGGATCTGCGGCCGCCAGTCATCGTCCACGCGATGATCGTTCTCACCGACCAGGAACATGCTGGTGCCGGGGGCGACACCGAGGCGCTCGATTTCCCGGCGGGGATAGAGTGCCGCATCGACGTCCATCACCAGAGTATTGGCGACGTCGATGATGAACCGATAGGCGCCCGCGACGCTCGACGAGTCGAGCAGCGCGTACACCGTGAGCAGCGTCGACTCCTTGGCCGGCTTCTCGAGATAAAACGCCACGAAGTCGGGAAACTCCTCCGGCTGCGGCATGCCCGTGTCGATTGCGAGGCCGCGCTGCGACATACCGTACTGTCCGTCGCCATCCACCGCGCGGAAATACGAGGCGCCCTGAAACACCGCCCGGTCGCTCGCCCAGTCGGTGTGAGAAAGCACGTTGAATCCCGAGAAGCCGAGATCCTTGGGCACGTCCGCCGGCTTGAGGCCCGACCTGCTGTAATCGAACATCGTGGGGTCGAAGAGGATTTCCCGCGCCTGGCCGCTCTCGACGAGATGCATCCGTACCGGTTTGCTGTACGTATAGCCGAGATGATCGAAGCGGATGCGGAAAAAAAGGTCATCCTCATACCAGAGCTCCCGGTCGGGCCTGTAGGTGATCGACTCCCACTGGTCCCAGGTCAGGTGCTGCAGGGCGGGCGGCAGCGGCTGGTAGGACTCGCGGTAGGGCGCGATACCCATGGAGCGCGCGAGCCCCTTCAGATCGGCATAGCTGAAGGGCTCGGGCTTGCCGGTCAGCGTCACGCCCTTGGCGGGTGGCGCAGGCGGCTTGCGGCGGAACACCCACGGCCAAGGGGCGAATCCGGCCATCGTGGAGCCGCTCGCGCGCAGAAACTGACGTCGATGCATCAACTTTTCCCCTCGTTCGCTGTAGCCTGCGCTCCCGACTCAGCACGTTAAGCGCCTGGGCTTGCCGCTATCTTAAACCGAGCTTGACTGCGACTTTGCCAGCCGACGGCGGCTGCGCCGTGGCCGCCGTGACGGCGACTCGTCCCGCGGCCACTCCCCCGGCCGAGAGAATCGCCGCGCGAATGGCTTGCGCCCGACGCTGTCCGAGCGCCTGCAGGTCGGCATCGGACACCGGCATCCGTCTCAGCAGGATGGATTGCATCGCGAGAATCGCGGCGTCGAAGGGTGGTACTTTTTGCGCCGCGGGGGGAAGCGGCGCCTTGCGCCCGAAGGTCTTCTGGTAAGCCGCACGCAACAGGCGGTAGTGCACCGCGGGAAGCTCGAGCACTTCCCGCCCCACGGGCGCGACCGCGGCCGGTTGGCGGGCGGCTCTCCCGTGTCCGGCGCGAGCCGCCGCGCCGCTGCGCGCGAGGGCGAGTAAGTCATCCCGCAACCGGCGCCGCGCCAGCGCCGGCCGATCGACGTCGGGCGCGAACACCGCCGGCACCTGCAGCTGCAGCTGCGGGCGTTGCGCGAGCGCCTTGGCGAGCGCAGAGGCCCGGCCTCGCGCATCGGGCAGGAGGGTCGCGCTCCCGGGGGCGAACTCGATGCGATTCATGTCCGGGCCACCGCCAAAGAGCCGTCCGAGCATGGTGAATGGCGCGGTAACCGCCTTCTTCAGTACGTTGAGCAGAGCTTTGCCGATAAGCGGCCCGAGACTGAATTGCGGGTTGTTGAGACTGCCGCTCACCGGCAGTCCGATGCGGATGACACCGTCGCGGTCCTTGAGCAGTGCAATCGCGAGCCGCAGCGGTAGCTTGGTCGCATGCGGGCTCTCGACCCGCTCGCCGAGCTGCAGCTGGTCGATGACGAACTGGTGATCGGCGTTGAGCCGGCCGTGATCCACCTTGTAATGGAGATCGGCGTCGAGGGTGCCGCTTGCGATCTTGTAGCCGGCGAAACGCACCGCATAGGGAGTCATCTGCGTGAGCTCGAGGCCACGGAACGTCATCCTGATGTCGCTGTACGTGGATGCGCCGAGGAGGTTGACCACGCCGCTGATGTCGACCGGCGAGTGGCTGTTCACTTTGCCTCGCAATTCAACGCTGGCTCGCGAGCTCGGATCGGACGAAAGACCCTTGATCTCCCCATGAAGGTCCTGGATGCCGGTCGCGAAGTTCGGTTGCATCGAGAGATCGGCATAGTCCGCGGTGCCGTTTGCGATGCGCACCAGACCAATGGTCATCGGCATCGACGCACCCGCGGATCGGGAACTGACAGGGCGCGGCCGCCCGCCGGCCGGAGCGGCCTTCATCCGGGCGCTGTTTGCGGCGACTGCCTTCGCATGGAAGCCCCGCGGATGCAAGGCCTCCGACACGTTGCTGGTCTGTCCCGGCTCGATGATGACCCGTGCATAGGGTGCCACCGCGATGATGCGCTCGATATGCAGACTCGCGGGCTTCGAGACGTAGCGCAAGCCAACGACATGCAGGGCCCGCCACTTGACGAAATCCAGCTTGAGAGCGTCGTCGACCGTACGCAGCTGCGCGACGTCGATTCGACCTGACACGCCCAGTTGTCCGTCGGCGCGCCGGTCGATATCGAGTGTGGTATCGAGAAATCCGCTGTTGAGCGTGAGCGCGGTGTACTTGTTGAGATAGGGTTGCAGCGCCCGGAGATCGATGTCAGTCAGCTCCACTTTGGCGCTCAGCGCTTCGGGCTGGAGGGTCCCGGCGGCAGCCAGCCGCAACCGCCCCTTGCCGTTGACCGGCGACTGCAGAGACACGGTGATCCGGCTGTGCGGCGAGCTGTCATATCCGGTGATCCGAGCCGATATCGGCCCGAGGGCGAGGCTCGCGGGCGGCCTGACGCCACGGTCCTGCAGGGACACCCGCGTGTCCTCGATGCGCAGGTCGGGCGCGGCTATGCGCCAGACCGGGGCGCGGGCGGCGGGCGCGGAGCCCGCGGACGGCGTGGGCTGCCCCGCACCGTTCGTAGGCGCCGCGCGCACCGCCGGCCGGGCGGCCGAACTGCCGAGGAGCTCGAGCAGATTGAGCTGCCCGGCCCGATCGAGCCAGGCGCTGATGGTGCCTCCGGCCAGCGTGATCTCGCCCACGCGAATCGTGCGCTGCTCGAGATCGATGTGCGTGTTGCCGAGGGTGAAGCGGTTGAGCTGCACGTAATCGGAAGTTGCCTGCCGCGGCCTCACACCCAACCCGGTCACCTGCGCCCGCGCCACGTCGATGGTCATCCTGACACCCGCCGAACCCGGCTGGCTGTCGATCGCAAATCCGCCCTGCAGCGCAATGCTGCCTCGAGAGACTTCCGCGGGCAGCGCGGAGCCGAGGTACGTGCCCACGGTCCGCGCACTCAGCCCATGGAGCGCGAGCGAGCCGTGCAGCGCAAGCGGCGCCGCGCGAACCGTCCCGGTCCAGTCGAGGCGCCCACCCTGACCAATCACCGCGGTCAGGTGATAGGCGCCGGGAGTGCTGCCCGTCGTGCTGAAGCTGACGAGCTCGAATGCTATCGGGTCGAGATCGAGCCGAAACGGCGTCGGACGCGAATCGTCCTCATACGTGGCGCTGCCGTTCTCGACCGCGAGCCGGTCGACGAACAGCTTGAAGGGCTTGCCGGGCCGGGCCGGCTTGGCGCTCGCCGGCTGCGCGAAGGGTTTCTCGAGATCCGCGAGGTTGAGAGTGCCGTCACGCCTGACCACCGCCCTCACGCGAGGGTTGTCGAGCACGATCTCGCTCAGGCTGGGGGCGAGATCCGCGACACTCGAGATCCCCAGCGCGATCTCGAGGCGGCCGAAGGCGATCATCGGCCGGCCGTCGGCATCCGGAAATGAGAAAGCCGTGATCCGCAGCGTCCAGGTAAAAGGATTGAAGCGGACGTCTCCGATCGAGAGCTTTCTGCCGTAATCGCGGGCCGTGAGCCCCACCAGCTCTGCGCGCGTCCAGCGTGGGACCAGGAGAAAGCCTACGGCGGCATACAACGCCACGAGCCCCGCGAGGATCGCGAGGATGACGAGATAGCGCCGACCCCGCACGCCGGACATGGAAGCACCCCCCGAGTCCGATTACAGCAATCAGTATCCCACAGCGCGGGCGCCCTCGGTTCGCGGATCGCTCGCCCCGAGGCGCTCGCCGGTGGCGGGATCGATCTCGATGCACTCGGCATCCCCGCGGTCGCCGTCGACGATGTGGTACCCGTGCGCCGCAAGCAGCCGCCGCGTATCGGGCGAGAACCGGTCCGGCTCCATGAAAAGCACATCCGGCATCCACTGCTGGTGAAAGCGCGGCGCGGCGACCGCCTGTTGGATGTTGAGGCCGTAATCCTCGACGTCGATCAGGATGTTGGCCACCGTCGTGATGATGGTGGGGCCGCCGGGGCTGCCGAGGACCAGCCACAGCCTGCTGTTCCTCAACACCATGGTGGGTGTCATGGAGGAGAGGGGTCGCTTCCCGGGCCCGATGGCATTGGCCGATCCCTGCAGCACGCCGAACATGTTGGGAACGCCGACCTTGGAGGCGAAGTCGTCCATCTCGTCATTGAGGAGGAAACCGAGATGCCCCGCGGTCACTCCGGAACCGTAAAAGCGGTTGAGGGTCGTGGTCACGGAAACGGCATTGCCCTGCGCGTCGACCACCGAGTAGTGGGTGGTCTGATGTAACTCCGACGCCCGCTTGAGGATCGGATGCGCGGCCGCATAGCCGGTGAGCTGCGGCAAAATCGTCGGCCGCTCGAGTGACAGCGAGGGACTCGCATCCTCCGGGAGGATGGAGCTGCGCCAGGCCGCGGCGTAACGCTTGTCGAGGAGCAGCATCATCGGAGAATCCGTGTAGGCCGGATCGCCCATGAACACCGCGCGGTCGAAGAACGCGCGGCGGTAAGCTTCCGTGATCAGGTGGATCGAAGCGGCCGAGTCGAGTCCCGAGGACTTGAGGTCATAGCCCTCGAGGATATTCAACAGCTCGATGAGCACGATGCCGCCCGAGGAGGGCGGCGGCGCGCTGATGATGGTGAGGCCGCGGTAGGTCCCGGTCACCGGCTTGCGATCGAGCACCCGGTAGTCGGCGAGATCCTTCGCGGTAATGAGGCCGCCGCCCTTCTGGATGTAGTCGGCGAGCTGCCGTGCCATCCGACCGGTATAGAAGGTGTCCGGGTGTCGCTCGATGCGCTCGAGCGTACGCGCCAGCTCCGGCTGCCGGAAGATATCGCCCTGGTGCCAGCCCTTGCCGCCATTCTGGAAGATGCGCCGGGAATCCGGAAACTTGGTAAGGAGCGCGTCGCGATCCATGAAGCGCGCATCGCCGAAACTCAGCGCATAACCTTCGTGCGCGAAGCGGAGGGCGGGCGCCATGACCCGCGCGAGCCCCAGCTTGCCGAAGTGCCGCTCGGCGTACACCAGACCCTTCACCGAGCCCGGTACCCCGATCGCTTTGTAGCCCACGGTGCTCAAGCCCGGGATTACGTTGCCCGCGGCGCTCTGGTACATGGTCGCCGTGGCCCGGCCGGGGGCCGCCTCGCGAAAATCGATGAAGTGACTGGCGCCGTCGTGCAGCCGGATCAGCATGAAGCCGCCGCCGCCCAAATTGCCCGCCTGCGGGTGCACCACGGCGAGCGCGAATCCAGTCGCCACCGCGGCGTCGATCGCGTTCCCGCCCTCTTTCATCACCTCGACCCCGGCCTCGGAGGCCAGCCCGTTGCTGCTCGCCACCATGCCGTGGGGCGCGTGGACCGGCTCGAATTCGCCACCGGTAGGGACGTGCGGTGCGGCCAGCGCGCGCTGAGCCGGGGCGATCGCGACGAGAATCAGCAGGGCAAGGACTGGAGGTCGTGCCTTCATTGCGCACCTTGGGATGGCTCGATAGGGAAACGGCCTCGCGCCCGCAACCGGCGGCGCGAGGCCCTACAGCGAGTATAGGGCCAAAAGAAGCGGCCCAGGGACACGACCCTGGGCCGCTATCTACTCACTGCCGGTGATCAGTCGCGGATGCCCGCAGCCTCCGGTGAGATCGAGACGAAGATCGGTTTCAGGCCCGCTGGAATCGTCGCGTTGCCCACGATCGGATTCAGATCACCGGTGGTCTGGTCGATTGCAAATTCGGAAATGTTCGCCGTGCCCTCATTGGCGGTGTAGCCGAATTTGCCACTCGGATCGATGGTGATGAACTGCGGCAAGCTGCCGGTACCGGTGCTAAAGGAGCTGGGGGAGAGCGCCGTGAGCGCCCCGGTGCTCGAGCTGATCGAATACCCATACACCTCCGCGCCATCTTTGCTCGCGACATAGGCGAATGCGGCTGTCGGATCGATATCGAGGAACACGGGAGTGACCCCCGCGGGTGTGCTGCCCACCGCCGTCAGCGCCCCATCGGCGTTGATCGTGAACACTTGGACCGCTCCGGCGGTCGAGCCGTTCGCCACGGGCGCGTAGAGATGCTGGCCGCTCGAATCGATCGTCAGATCCTGAGGATGCTCATCCGTTGTGTACGTTGGGGTCGACAACGGCGTGAGCGCACCGGTCGTGGTATTCACCGAGTATGCCGAGATCGCATCTTCGCCGGTATCGGCCACGTACGCGAAGTTGCCGTCCGGCGTGAAGCTGATCCAGGTCGGACCCGTTCCCGCGGCAAAGGGACTGCCGGGAATCGGAGTCAGGGAGCCGTCGGTCCCGATCGAGTATCCGGAAACAGCATTCCCCTCGGTCGTGCCCACGGTCGCGCTCTGATCCATCACGTAGAGGAATTTGCCGTTGGGGCTGAATGCGGGGATCGCGCTCGCGCCGGCGCCTGCGGGGTAGGGGCTCCCGGTCAACGGGGTGAGCGCGCCGCTTGACTGATCGATCGCAAAGCCCGCCACCTCATTGTCGCCGGCGCTCGCCAGATACAAATGTGCGCTCTGGGAGTCGACGGCGATATCGGGGTATGTGGATCCGTTGACAAATCCCGTGTTGTACGTGCCGACCAGCGTGAGCGCTCCCGAGGAGCCGATGGTGAAGGCTTGAATCTTCGTTCCATTATCGCTTGCGGAGAACGCGAACATGCCATTGGGCGCCAGGGATACCGCCGCGGGGGCCGTCCCGTCAGGAATCCCGGAGACCGCCGTGAGCGCGCCGCTGTTGGGGTCGATGGTATAGGCGTCGATCGTCCCGTCGCCATTGTTCGCCACATAGGCGAACTTGCCGACCGAGGCCGAGCCGCCGGTGCAGTTGACCGCGACGTTGGTCACGTTGGCGCTGCCCGTGGTGCCCGTGCCGTCGGCCACGGTGCATGTCTGGCCCGACGGTTGAGTGAGCACGGTGACGGCGTAGGCGCCACCGGAATCGACCTTGGTCGCGAAGGTGAACGCACCGTTTGCCGTTACGGAGAGATTATCGCCGCCGTTATCCTGCAGCACGAGTCCCGTCCCGGTGAGTCCGCTCACCGTGCCGCCGATCGAATAGGTAGTGGGCGGGGGAGGCGGAGGCGGAGTGGTGCCGCCTCCGCCGCTTCCACCCCCTCCTCCACCGCAGCCCGCAAGCGCCAGCGCGACGATCGCCACGGCGCCCGTACCAACTCGTGACTGGATGCGCGGGCCCCTCCCGGCAGCTCTTACATGCAACCTGCAACTTTCCTCCATGAAGACGCCGCCGCCGCGCGCGGGCGTAACAAGTCCGCAGCCAAAAATTTTCATGACGAGAGGCCTCGCAACAGTTGATTGTCATCCGCCACCGCCGCCGGCGCCAAGCCGGCGGCGGTGGGTCGCTCAATTGCCCTTCAGGGAAGGCTTTGGCGTCTGCTCAGCACGAAGCGTGCCGAGCTCGGGCTCGAGGCCGATGAGCCGCGCTTGGGCGGAGGCTTTGCCGTGCCGCGCGCAGAGCGCCCCGCAGGGGCGCCAGCCCGCAAGAGATCCATCTGTGGCGACGATCAACTTCTTCTTCTTCGGTCGCGACGTCCCGCGCGCCGCTCGGCACCGTCGTAATGCCGCGACAGTCCTTGCCCTTCTCGATCGACGTTGCGGCGCGGCCCGCTTCGCCGGTCCTCGTGGTGCTTGTTACGCAGTATTCGCAAACCCGAGTCCGCATCGGTCGCCCGGATGCTTTGCGAGCCCGTGTCCTCCGGATTCCACTTAAATCACGTGCCGAATGTGAGCGACGTCCCAATCCAGTCGCGCCGGGTCCCCCTCCTGCGTTGCTTCCATTGACGTTTGTGACAGGCTCCCCAGCCAAAACGTCGAGCACGTCATCCCCTCGGCGGGACCATCCTCGTCAGAATGCGACTATCGGGGTCGAATACCCGGCGGAGCTTCGTGAGCAAAGAAACCAAAGCACGTGCTTCCGAAGAGCCCTGGCATCTGGGCATCGGCGACCTGTTGGCGCTCCCCGACAATCCGGCTCCGACCGCTCCATCCGGCCCCTTCGTCATCAATCTGCGCACGTCCTCGACCCCGATTGGCGGGGTATCAAACGCACTGCGACGCTTCGGGCATCTGCACGTCTATCGACTCGAGCGCCGTCACGAGGGTCGTCCGCAGTTTCTGCTGCGCGTGGGCATCGTCGAGACCGACCTCGAAGCCGACGCCATTCTCGTGACCGTGCGCGAGGAATACCCGGGAGCCTTCAAGGCGAGTGCCGGAGATGACGACCGGAAGGCGGTCGCCGCTACGGCCCGTGTCGCGACAGCCCGGCGGGCCACGCAGAAATCCGGACCCAAGCGGCCCGAAGCGCCCACGACTCCGCAGGGCTCGCCGCGCGCCGCAGCGAGTGCTGCAGCGGACCCGCAGCCGCCGTTCCGGTGGAACATCGACGAACTGCTGCCGGAGCTTGCCACACGATTGCCATCGATGCCGCCGGCTCCGGCCCCCGTCACCTCGCCGCGACCGTCGGGTTCGCCCCAAGGCGAAGGGCAGTCCCCTGCCGCGAGAGTTGCACCTCTCGAGCAGGCAACGGCGCGGCCTGCTCCCACCGATGTCGAGCGCAACCCACAGCCCTCAATCGCAACACCCCCGCAGATTTCGGCCGCAGAAGCCGCTCCGTTCCGGGTCGATGAGGGGTTGGACTGCGATCCGAATGCGGTGACCGATCAGGTTGAAGTGCTCCTGTTCACGTTCGACAAATCGACGTTCGAGGCTGAAGCGCCGCAACCGCCGGTCATTCAGGCCGCCGAGCCCGTCGACCCGCAGCCGGCTTCCCTGTCGAGCGCCGACAGCGACGGCGAGGGCGCAACCGCTGCGGAACCGGCGGAACCGCTCGCGACCGAGGCCGCACCGCCAGCCATGGCGCTCGAAGTTGCCGATCCCGCACCCGCCCCGGCAGGCGTGACACTCGAGCCGCCAATCGAGTCAGGACCGGCCGATGCACCGCAAATCGATCGCACCCAAACGGTTCGAGCCCTTACCCGCCTCGAGCTCGAGGACGGTCAGAGCTCGCCCTGGTTTGCCATCCAGCTCATGTTGTCGGAAGAGGGGATCGACCCGCATCAGGTCCCCAACCTGAGCATTTTTGCCGAGTACCGGCTCTACGCCGTGGCCGGACTCGACCAGGACCGCCGCATGCATGCGCTGCGACTCGGCTTCTTTTCGAGCGAGACTGCGGCGGCAGCCGTAGCGGGCTACCTGGCGACATGCTTCGACGCCCCGTCCATCAAACGCGTGAGCGCCGCGGAACACGAGCGCTTCGAAGAGCAACGCCTGACGGCTCGCAAGGATGTGGGCGCCGAGGACGGGCACGTCGTGATCGAGCTCGCGGGACCTGCGCCGTCACTTCTGCGTCAAGCGCGCGAGAAGCTTCACATCCCGCGAAAACACGACACGCCCAAAGCGGGCTCGATCTGGTCCCGGTGGCTCCCGTCGCGGAAATCCTGACCACGCCGCCGCCACGAGTTCGCCCGCCCCCGAAACCCGTCAGGATGCGACCGCGGACTTGAAGCGGACCCCGCAGCCACCCAGCCCGCAATATCCGTCGGGATTCTTCGCAAGATACTGCTGGTGATAGTCCTCGGCGTAGAAGAACCGCGGCGCATCGCGAGCCTCCGTCGTGATCTCCCCGAGCCCTGCCGCGGTGAGTCGCGCCTGATAGGCGCTTCTGGATGTTTCCGCGGCCTGGCGCTGCTCGGCGTCAGTGACGAAAATGACCGACCGGTACTGGGTGCCGACATCGTTGCCCTGCCGCATGCCTTGAGTCGGATCGTGGGATTCCCAGAACGCCTCGAGCAACTCCTCATAGTCGATCTTTTCCGGATCGTACACAACGCGCACGACTTCCGCGTGGCCGGTCAGGCCGGTACACACCTCCTCGTATGTTGGATTAGGCGTGAAGCCGCCGGCGTAGCCAACCGCGGTCGAGTAGACGCCCGCAAGCTGCCAGAAGAGCCGCTCCGCGCCCCAGAAGCAGCCGAGCCCGAGCACTGCCTCGCGCAGTCCGGCCGGATAGGGCGGCACGATACGATGACCGTTCACGTAATGCGTCTGCGGCACCTCGAGGGGCGTGCTGCGCCCGGGCAGCGCATCCGCGACAGCGGGCATCGTGGTCTTCTTGCGAAGCAGGGCCATGGCGAAGATCTCCCGCGGCGTTCGATGGTGTGCAGTGTGGGGACCGCACAGCCGCAACTCAAGGCACCCCAAAGGCTAGCCGCTCATACCCGGGCGGCCGGCTTGCAGCTCCACGCCTCATGCGCGGCGCTCGCCGCTTGATTGCGGCTCGCCCGCTCCTTAAGCTTTCCACCCCTATGGGTATCAGCCAGCTACAGAACCTGAGAGCTCCGCCCGTCGAGCGCCAGCGCCCCTACGGCATCCGCGTCAGCCTTCCCCCCGGCGATCCCTTTCGCAAGATCCTCGGCCCCGAATGGCACCGCACCCACTGGTACCCCACCCCCGATGACCGAGACGCCGCGCTCGCCGAAATGAGCCGCCGGCACCAATACTCGCGCGCCGGCGACCGGCCGTCGCTGCTCTTCGACAAAGTCGAAAATCTGGCCGAAAGCCGCGGACTGTAGCTCCCTCAGAACGTACGGCCGAGGAACAGGTAGAACGCCTGATCGCCGTGATCGTCGAAGCCGGTCCCCAGGTACACCGGCCCGAGGAACGTATCGAGCCCGAGAAACACGCTCGCGTCCTTGTGCAGGTTGGTGAACTTGGCGTCGCTCGTGTTCTGCCAGACGTTGCCGACCTCGAGTGACATGCCGATGTAAACGGGCACATCGAAGTATCCCAGCCCGCCCCGCCCGATCTTGCGGTAGAACATCAGCCGCCCGATGCCGTAGTGCGGCCCGTAGAGCGAGTACTGCTTCAGTCCCGAAAGGTTGAGAAAGCCGCCGAGCGGAAACTCCAGACGCAAATCCGTCACGCGATCGAGATCACTGCCTCCCGACATCGAGAGCGAGAGGGTATCGCGGTCCCGCCAGGTGTGGGCGGCGAGAAAATCCAAGGTCACCTGATTCGAGTTCGGCTCACCGCCGACGACATTGCGTTCCCCGCTCCACTGCAGCATCGCCTGCTCGCCGAAGTGCGGGAAGTTGATGTCGTCCAGGGTGTCGTAGGTGAAACGGGCGAAGTACGTGCGCGAGCCGAATATCTGAAATGCGGGGAAGGGAAGCTCCGGGTCGTCGGGATCGCCGATGGTGAGTCGCGAATGGCCTTCTTCGCGGTACACGCCCGTGCGGATCTCCCCCCAGTTGCCGAACTGCTTGCCGAAATCGAGTCCGTAGTCGAACGTGTCCACGCGATACTGCGCACGCTCGGTCTGGCCGATGAGAAACGGCAGGTTGCGCGCCTCAACCGCGGCATGCGGCATGACGAACCAGCCGGAAAACTGTGATAGCGGCAGGAACACCTCGGTGGACAACAGCGAGGTCTGGCCGATCTGCGCATCGCTCACCCACTCGCCTCCCGTGCGCGTGATCTCCGACATCACGTAGCGGATGGCCGCGTCATAAGTAGAGTCGCCCTCGAAGTCGTCCTGCAGGCTCAGGCCGAAGCGCACATAGTTCGGGCCGATGGAGTTGCCGCGGGCATCGACGAGAAGGCCGTACTCGTCATCCTGACGCACGACACGATAGTCCAACGTGTCGAGGCCGCCCTCGCCGTAAATCGTGGTGATCCGCCGTCCGACGGCATCCGGATCGAGCTTCTTGCCGACCATGTCCTTGAAGAGCTTCCCGACCGGTTGCGAATAGGCCTTCGAGCCGGTCTGGACTTTGACGAAGTCGATGCGCGGCGGCGGCCGGCGGAGCGCCTCGCGCCGCTGCTCGTAGCGCGCGTACTGCTCGGGAGTCACCGCGAGCTTGGCCAAGCGGCTGCGCATTTGCCAGGCGGCGGCGGCGCCGACCCCCAAAAGGTCATGGACGTTGCCGAAGTCGAAGGAGGAGATATCCCCAAGGTCAGGGCGGATGAGGATGTCGTGAGGCCCGAGCAGCGCGAGCTCCTGCTGCGATTTGCGCCGTACCAGAATCGCGAGCATCTGGTTGGAGATCGCTGTGACGCTGGTCAGTCTCTTGCGCGGCAGCAGCGGGAAGCCGACATCCACCACGATCACTATGTCGACGCCCATAGCGCGCGCGACATCCACCGGAACGTTATCGGATATCCCGCCATCGACCAGCAACCGGCCGCCGCGCTCGACGGGGGCGAACACGCCGGGCGCAGACAGGCTGGCGCGCATCGCGCTGGTGAGGTCGCCGGAGCCCATGACGACTTCCCGTCCGCTCTCGAGGTCCGTCGCCACGGCTCGAAACGGTGTCGGCAGATCATCGAAATTCGTGATCCGCGCGACCGGCAGCGTCAGCCGTCGCAGCATTTCCGTCAGGCTCTGTCCCTCGATGAGCCCCATCGGCAGCACCGGCCGCCCACCCTTGATGCCGATCGGAAACTTGACGAGGAAGTTCTCATCCTCCTGCTTGCGCCGCAGCGTCAGGTCCTCGCGCGGCGGTCGATCGCGAAACGCCTCTTCCCAGTTCATGGATCGGACCGAAGCCTCGATCTGATCCGGCGAGAGGCCGCTCGCGTAGAGCCCTCCGACCACCGCGCCCATGCTGGTGCCGGCAATGGCATCGATGGGCACGTGCAGCGTCTCCAGCACCTTGAGCACACCCACGTGCGCAATGCCACGCGCGCCGCCTCCCGAGAGTACGAGTCCGATCCGCAAGCGGTGCGGTGCCGTTGCCAGCGGCCGCGCGGCAGCGACCACCGGTTGCGGTGCGGCAGGCCGCTGCGCAGCCAACAGCACCGGATGGACGAGCCAGAGCAAAACCCATGTGAGCCGCACGCGCGCAGCCCGCAGCTCGCGGCGGCGCCCGATCGATCGTGACCACCCCATGGCGGTGAGCATATCGCATCGGACAGCGGCGAGGTCCGGGGACGGTCGCCGCGGCGAGATGCGTTACGATTGCGGGTATGGGAATCATCTATCTTCTCCTGCCTTATCTCATTCAGGCGCTGGCGATCGTCCATTGCATCAAAACCGGTCGTAATACGCTTTGGGTGTGGGTGCTCATCTGGCCGGGGATCGGCGCGATTGCCGCTCTCGCCTACATTGCGATCGAGATCATTCCCGACCTCTTCCGCGGCCGCACCGCGCAGCGCACCGCCCGGGGACTGAAGCGCGCCGTCGACCCGTTCGCGGACCTGCGCCGCTACGAGCAGGAGGCACGCCTCGCGGGCAACGTCGCCGCCCGGCAACGCTATGCCGATGAGCTCGTCCGCCACGGCCGCTATGAGGAAGCGATCGATCAGTACCGACAGGCGCTCACCGGACTCTACGTGCACGATCCCAACCTGATGCTGGGCCTCGGGCGAGCGCAGTTCGGTAGCGGCGCCCCGGCCGCGGCCCGCGGCACGCTGGAAGAGCTCTTCCGGCACAATCCGGATTTCCGCTCCCCCGAAGGGCACCTTCTCTATGCCCGCGCGCTCGAGAGTGAGGGCAGCATCGACAGGGCTCTCGAGCAGTATCGGACGCTCGCCAACTCCTTTCCGGGCGCGGAAGCGGCCGTCCGTTACGCACAGCTCCTCGACACCCAGGGACAGCGCGACGAGGCCCAGCGGGTCGCGCGGGAGCTCCTCGATCAAGCGCGCATCGCCCCCGGGCATTACCGGCGCGCACAGCGCGCCTGGCTCGATGTGGCCGAGAGACTCGCGGGCTGAAATACCCGGGTGGCCTTGTCGGCTCAACCCGCTTGCTGTTGCAAGCTGCCCCGCTCGCTAGCGGTCGTTTTGAGGGCGGATGCGGCCGGTGTTCCAGCTCGGAACCTGCTGCGTGATGCAGTGGATGCCGCCGCCGCCCAGGAGAATCTCGCGCGCGGGAACGCCGACGATGAGGCGCCCGGGGCAGGCGCGCCTCAGAACCGCCGCGGCCGCATCGTCGGTGCGCGCATCGAGCAGCGGCATGATGATCGCACCGTTGGCGAAGTAGAAATTGACATAGCTCGCGGCCAGGCGATCACCCGCGCGGCGCGGCTTCATGGACCCGCTCGGCACGAGACCCCGCGCCTCCTCCTCTGTCATGTAAAGCGGGCCAGGGGTCGGCACCTTGAAGACCTCGAGCCGCCGACCTCTCGCATCGCGTGCCGCACTCAGGCGTTCCCATGCGTCAAGCGAGATCGCATGCTGAGGATCGCTGCGGTCATCGCTCCAGGCGAGGCAGACCTTGCCGGGACCGGCGAAGCAGGCGAGATTGTCGACATGACCGCGAGTCTCGTCGTTGAAAACCCCTCTGCCCAGCCAGATGAAGTGGCTGACGCCGAGGTGCTCGCGCATCACGGTCTGCACCTGCTCGCGCGTCATCTCGGGGTTGCGGTTAGGGTCGAGCGCGCATTCCTCGGTGAGGAGCGCCGTCCCTTCGCCGTCGACGTGAAATGCGCCACCCTCGAGAGTGATGGGACCGCGATAGCGATCTCGCATCGGCAGCGCGGATGAGTGAGCCAGCACTTCCACGGGCACGCGCTCGTCCCGGTCGAAGGGATGATAGAGACCGCCCCAGGCGTTGAAGCGCCAGTGCACGGCGCGAATGGTCCCTGGCTGCTCGCTCACCACGAAGGTCGGGCCGACATCCCGCATCCAACAGTCGTCGTACTCGATGGCGTGCACTTCGATGTCCTTGGGCAGCATCGCCCGCGCTTCGGCCAGAAGGTGCGGCATCACGCCGACGCGCACGGCCTCGAAGCGCCGTATTGCCGATGCGACTTGTGCGAAGGCCGCTTGCGCCGGGCGCGCGCCGGCGCGCCAGTTATCCTGACGCGCGGGCCACAGGAGCCAGGTGGCCTCGTGCGGCTCGTATTCCGCCGGCATCCAGAAGCCTTCTTCGGCAGGCGGTAGTGACCGTACTGCGCCGATCGCCTCCGCGGGGCGACCCTGCTCATTCATTGGCGGAGCTTGCTGTGCCTGAAACCGTAGAAACCGTAAATCGCCCCGCCGAGCAGGGTCCAGAGGGCGAGCCGGATCCAGGTGGCATTCGACAGGAAGTAGGTCATGCCCGCACACACGATCGCACCCAGCGGACAGATCAGAATCGCGGCCGGAACGCGGAAGGGGCGATGGACATCCGGGCGGGTGTGGCGCATCACCAGCACTCCGATGCAGACCACCGCAAAAGCCAGCAGGATCCCGATGGAAATCAGGTCCGCCAGCACATCGAGCGGAAACACTCCCGCGATGAGCGCCGCCCCGATGCCGGTGACCACGGTCGACACGTGCGGCGTCTTGAACCGTGGATGACAACGGCTCATCGCGGGCGGCAGCAGCCCGTCATCGGCCATGGAGAGCAGGATCCGCGGCTGCCCGAGGAGCGAAGTCAGGATCACCGACGTCATGCCCGCGATAATGCCCACCTTCAGGAACGCACCGAGCCAGGACAGCGCCGCGTGCGCATCGAGCGCGACCGCGACCGGCTCGGCGTCGTTCAACTTGAAATACGGCACCATGCCGGTGACCACGGCCGCCATCGCCAAGTACAGCACCGTGGAGACCACCAGTGTGCCGATGATCCCGATCGGCAGGTCACGCTGCGGATTGCGCGCCTCGAGCGCCGTGGTCGACGCCGTATCAAACCCCACGTAGGAGAAAAAGATGATCCCCGCGCCCTGCAGCACCCCGGTCCAGCCGAAGTGGCCGAAAGTGCCCGTATTGCGCGGGATGTAGGGATGCCAGTTGCCCGGATCGATGAATTTCAGCCCCGCCACCACGACGATCACGATCACTCCGACCTTCAGCGCCACCATGAAGTTGGTGGCACGCGCCGTCTCGCGGATGCCGACGTAGCAGAACCCGCTCATCGCCGCGATGATGAGTATCGCGGGCAGATTGATGATGGCGCCGGTCGCGACCAGGTGGCCGCTCGCCTCCTGCAGGGGGGCGTTGACCCAGATCGCCGGCAGATCGATGTGCCACTCGGCGAGGAGGTTCACCACGTACGCCGACCAGCTCACCGCGACCGCCGAGGCCGATATCCCATACTCGAGCAGCAGATTCCAGCCGATGAACCAGGCGATGGCCTCGCCGAGAGTGGCGTACGTATAACTGTAGGCGCTGCCCGGCACAGGCAGAAAAGCCGCGAACTCCGCGTAGCAGAGCGCCGCCAGTGTGCTGCCGAAGGCGGCGATGAGGAGCGAGAGCGTGATGGCGGGTCCCGACTGGTTCGCGGCGACGGTGCCCGTGAGCACGAAGACGCCGGTGCCGACGGTCGCGCCGATGCCGATCGACATCAGCGACCAGGCGGAGAGGGTCTGCTTGAGACGCTCCGCCCCGGCGAGATCCCGCGGCTGTACCGGGCGCACCGCGATGAGCTTACGCAGCACGGAAGACTTGGCCGCCGGCTGCTTGGCGCCGCTTTCGCTCGCGTCGTACATTCGCGCCAGTTTCGCATACTCATTCGTTTCGCGCAGGGGCGACCGCTCGTCAGTTCGGGTGAAGGCGCGCCGCTCCGGCCATCGGCAGACCCCGAGGAGACCGCTCGAGCAGCTGTGCTAGCATTCCAGGCCCGGCCGCAGACCCATCCCGCTCGCGCGGCCCGTTGAAATTCCCGCGAGGAGTCTCCGCAATGTCCACGGCCGCATCCCTGTCCGTCACACCCCCCGCGCAGGGTGCGAAGATCAGCCTCCGCGACGGCAAAGTCGTCGTCCCCGAGAATCCCATCATCCCCTTCATCGAGGGCGACGGTACGGGCCCGGACATCTGGCGCGCGAGCGTGCGCGTGATGGATGCAGCGGTGCAGAAGGCCTACGGCGGGCGCCGCAAGATCCACTGGATGGAGGTATTCGCCGGGGAGAAGGCGAACCGGCAGTTCAACAGCTGGCTGCCCGATGAGACCGTGACCGCCTGCCGCGACTACCTGGTCTCGATCAAGGGTCCGCTCACCACCCCCGTGGGCGGTGGCATCCGCTCGCTCAACGTGGCGCTGCGCCAGCTTCTCGATCTGTACGTCTGCCTGCGCCCGGTGCGCTGGTTCAAGGGCGTACCGTCGCCCGTGAAGCACCCCGAGAAAGTGGACATGGTGATCTTCCGCGAGAATACGGAGGACATCTACGCCGGCATCGAGTTCGAGGCCGGCACGAAGGAAAACGAGGAGTTCCTCGCGCTCTTCAAACAACACTTCCCGAAGGCGTACGCCAAGATCCGCTTTCCGGCGAGTTCCGGCATCGGCCTCAAGCCGGTGTCGAAGGACGGCTCGGAGCGGCTGATTCGCTCGGCGATCCAGTACGCCGTCAGCAACAAGCGCCGCAGCCTCACCCTGGTTCACAAGGGCAACATCCAGAAGTTCACCGAAGGCGCGTTTCGCAACTGGGGCTACGAGCTGGCGGAGCGCGAATTCGGCGGCGCGACCTTCACCTGGGAGCAATGGGAGCGCACCAAAGCCGCCGCCGGCGAGAAGTCGGCCAACGCGGCGATGGAAGAGGCGAAACGCGCCGGCAAGCTCATCGTCAAAGACGCGATCGCGGATATCACGCTGCAACAGGTGCTGACTCGCCCGGATGAGTTCGACGTCATCGCCACGCTCAATCTCAACGGCGACTATCTGTCGGATGCGCTTGCCGCGCAGGTCGGCGGCATCGGCATCGCCCCCGGTGGCAACATCAACTACATGACCGGCCATGCGGTGTTCGAGGCGACGCACGGCACAGCACCCAAGTACGCCAACCTCGACAAGGTGAATCCGGGCTCGGTCATCCTCTCGGGCGAGATGATGTTCCGTTACCTGGGCTGGCTGGAGGCGGCCGATGCCATCATCCGCGCGATGGACAGGACCATCGGCCAGAAGATCGTCACCTACGACTTCGCGCGGCTGATGGAAGGAGCGAGCGAAGTCTCAACGTCCGCCTTCGGCGATGCGCTCATCCGGAACATGTAAGAGGATCTTACGTTGGGAAGCGGGGCCTCGGACGATAGGGTCATGACCCTCCTCGACTGGGCCAGAAAGGTGCAGGCGATCGCCCAAACCGGGCTCGCCTTCACCCACGACCCGTTCGACCGCGAGCGCTACGCCCAGCTCACCGAGCTCGTCGCCTCCATCCTCTCCTCCGAGCTCGACATCCCGCTCGCCCTCGCGAAGGGGTTCTGGGAAGGCGAGGAAGGCTATGCCACACCCAAGGTGGATGTGCGCGGCGGGATCTTCGAGGGTGATCGCGTGCTCCTCGTCAGGGAGCGCGCCGACCGCAAATGGACACTGCCCGGCGGCTGGGTCGACGTCAACGACTCTCCCTCCGGCGCCGTGGCGCGCGAGATTCTCGAGGAGTCGGGCTATCACGCCCGGGCGGTGAAGCTCGCGGCGCTCATCGACAAGCGCCGCCATCCGCATCCGCCCGGTATCCACCACATCTTCAAGCTGTTCTTTCTTTGCGAGCGGACCGGCGGCGAGGCCGCGGTCAGCATCGAGACCGACGCCGTGCAGTTCTTTCCGGTACGGGCGCTCCCGGAGCTCTCCACCGACCGCGTGCTGGCCTCGCAGATCGAGCGGCTCCATCAACATCAGCTTCACCCGGAATTGCCGACCGACTTTGACTGAGATCGTCCGGCTCGCCGCTCGCCGCATCGCCGGCGCGTTCGTGGAATACAACGCCGAATTCCGGGCGATCACCCGACGTGCACCCCTGCGCTTCGATGCCCGCGACTGGAAAGGAGGTCAGGAGGATGCCGTCGCGCGCATCGAGCTCTACGACCGCTTCGTCGGCCGCACGATCGCGGAGCTCAAGGCGCTGCTCGGCCCACAGGTTCGGGACCACGGCCTCTGGATGGGGATTCGCGCCGACTTTGCCGAGCGCATCAAGGGTCTGCCCGATGCGGAATTCACCAAGACCTTCTTCAGCTCGATCAGCCGGCGGCTCTTCGGCACGGTGGGCGTGGCGCCGGAGATCGAATTCGTCGCGGCCGACTTGGATCCGCTCGCGAATGTCACGTCCACCGTAACGACCAACACCTACATCAATCACGGCTCGCTGGCGCTGCTTTTCGAGGACTTGCTGGGCGATGTGCGCTTCCGCTCGCCATGGAAGGACCTCGACAACAGCATTCGCCACGTGACCACCGAGATACGAACGCATCTTGCGACCAAGGGCGAACAGCGCGCCGTGCAGCGAGTCGAGGTGATCCGGCCCGTCTTCTATCAGATCTCCCGTGCCTACATCGTCGGGCGGATCGTGGGGCGCAGCTTCCTCGTGCCGCTGGTCATTGCGCTCAAGAACTCCGACGGCGGCATGCTGGTCGATGCCGTGATGCTCGCGGAAAGCGATGTCAGCATCGTATTCAGCTTCTCGAGGTCGTATTTTCACGCGGATCTCGAGCATGTCGCGGAAGCGGTGCTCTTCCTGAAGTCGCTCATGCCGAGGAAGCCGGTGAGCGAGCTGTTCACGGTCCTCGGCCGCGCCCGGCAGGGGAAGACCGAACGCTATCGCGAGATCATGCGCCACCTGGCCGACACGTCCGACCGTTTCCTAGATGCTCCCGGCGAGCGGGGGCTAGTCATGGTCTGCTTCACCCTGCCCTCCTTCGATGTCGTCTTCAAGGTGATCCGCGACCGCTTTCGGTATCCCAAGAGCGTGCTGCGCGAGGAAGTCGTGGCTAAGTACCAGCTCGTCTTCCGCCACGATCGCGCCGGACGGCTGGTCGATGCGCAGGAGTTCCGCCGGCTGCGCTTGCCCAAGCCGCTCTTCGCGCCGGAGCTGTTCGAGGAACTGCTGGCGGAAGCTGCGCTCACCGTGCGCGAAGACGCAGAGCATCTGGTGTTCGATCACATATATATCGAGCGACGCATGACCCCGCTCAATCTCTACCTGCGCACCGCCGCCCCGGGCGCCGCCGAGCAGGTCGCGCTCGATTACGGTCAATGCCTCCGCGACCTTGCCCATACCAACATCTTTCCGGGCGACCTGCTGCTGAAGAACTTCGGCGTCACCCGTCACGGGCGGGTGATTTTCTACGACTACGACGAGCTCTGCCTGGTGACGGACTGCCACTTCCGCGAGATGCCGCAGCCGGCGAACCTCGAGGACGAGATGCGCAGCGAGCCCTGGTTCTACGTCGGCGAGCACGATGTCTTCCCGGAGACTTTCGTCAACTTCATCGCCTTCGATGCCGCGCAGCGCGCGGCGCTGCTGCGCACTCACGGCGAGATCTTCACGGCCGGATTCTGGCGGCAGGTACAGCGGCGGCTGTCGGAGGGCGAGGTGCTGGAGGTCCTGCCCTATCATCCGCATCGCGTGCGGGTCGCGAGCAGCGGGTGAAAACCGGGTAAACTCGCTGTTCCCATGAGCCGGTTCCTCGTCATCCTCGGCACCGTTCTCCTCCTGCTCGGGCTCCTCTGGCCGTGGGTGCGCCGGCTGCCGCTCTTTCACCTGCCGGGCGATATCGTCATCGACCGGCCTCATTTCAAGTTCTTCTTCCCGCTCACGACGATGCTGATCGTCAGCCTCGTGCTCTCGGTGCTGGCGTGGATTTTCAGGCGCTGAGCGCCTGCGTCACATCCTCCAGCAGGTCATCGATATCCTCGAGCCCGATCGAGAGGCGCACCGTGCCATCGGTGATGCCCGAGACGGCCTGCTGATCGGTGGTGAGATCGCGGCCGCCCATCATCTGCGCCGTGACCACCAGCGACTCCGAGGAAGCGAGACTCGCCGCCATGGCGAAGAGCTGCAGGGCATCGGCGAACCGGCCGCTCGCCTCGCGGCCGCCCTTCAAATCGAGGCTCACGATGCAACCGAAGTCCTTCATCTGCGCGTGCGCGAGCGCATGTCGTGGATGCGAAGTCAACCCCGGGTAATGCACGCGCGCCACCGCGGGGTGGGCGGCGAGCAGCTCGGCGATGCGCTGCGCGCTGGCGGACTGAGCCCGGTATCGCACGAAGTAGGTCTTGAGTCCCCTCGAGATGAGGTACGCCGCATGCGGATCGAGCGTTCCGCCGAGCACTCCGAAATCGGTCCGCAGCGAGCGGATCAGCTCACTGCGTCCTATGACCGCGCCACCGAGCACATCACCCGCCCCTGAGGCGTACTTCGTCAGGCTATGCACGAACAGATCGACGTCGTACTCGCCGTGCTGATGCAGGCCCGCGAAGGTGTTGTCCATCGCCACGAGGGCGCCGGCCGCTCTTGCGAGACGCGTGATCGCCGCGATGTCGGCGATCTTGGTCACCGGGTTGGTTGGACTCTCGAACCACACGAGCCGCGTGGGATGAGCCTCGAGCGCGCGCTCGATGCCGGCAGTATCTTCGATCGACAGCAGGGTATGCGTGACTCCGAAGCGGCCGAGGAGGCGGCGGATGAGATAACGCGTCGGGTTGTACGTCTCGACGAAGCAAAGAACGTGATCGCCTTGCTTGGTGAGGGCGAGCAGCGTCTGCGCGATGGCGCCGGCACCCGAGGCGGTCACCAGACACTCCTCCCGGCCCTGCAGCTCCGCGAGCAGCAGCTCGAGCTGCCGAGTGGTGGGGTTGGAAGTGCGGGTGTAAAAGAAACCGGGCCGCTCGCCCCGCAGATACCGCTCGGTCTCTTCCAGCGTGTCGAATTCGAACTTGACGCTCTGGTAGATCGGCGGCACCACCGCGTGGTTGTCCGCGGCGAGCTCGACCGGCGGCGGATGATTGACTCGGGTGGATTTCTTCATGAACTCCTCATGCCCCCGCGCGGCCCAGTTGCGCCGCAAGGCCGGCGAGACGCGCGGATGCCTCATCGAGCGTGTCGTCGCGCTTGGCGATGCAGAGTCGCACGACCGAGAGCTTCGGGGGCTCGGCATAAAAGGGTGAGAGCGGGATGGTCGCAACCCGTGCCTCGGTCAGCGCGCGCTCCGCGAACTCGACATCGCCGGGCGGCAGCAGCCCGCCGAAATCGAGCAGCTGGAAGAAAGTGCCCTGGGCCGGCGGCAGCAGGAATCCGGAGCCCGCCAGCGCTGCGCGCAACCGGTCGCGCTTGGCTTGAAAGAAGGCAGACAGCTCCTGCCCGGTCCGCGGCCGCTCCGTCAGATACGCCGCGATGGCCTGCTGCAGGGGATTCGCGATACTGAACGTGTTGAATTGATGGACTTTGCGCAGCTCCGCGGTGAGCGCCGGCGCCGCGACACAGTAGCCGACGCGCAACCCCGTGGCATGGAGAGTCTTGCCGAAGGAGAAGACGGCGAAGCTGCGCTGCCGCAGCTCCGCGTGCGAGAGCACTGAAGCATGCACCCGGCCGTCGAAGAGCACGTGCTCGTAGACCTCATCGGAGAGCACGACGATATCGCGCGCCCGGATGATCGCGGCGAGCTCATCGAGATCCGCCGCCGTCGCCGCGGTGCAGGCCGGGTTGTGCGGGCTATTGAAGAGGATCAATCGGGTGCGTGAAGTGACGGCGCCGCGCACCCGATCCCAGTCATAACGGAACTCCGGAGGCATGAGCGGCAGGCGAATGCACCGACCGCCCGCAAGGCGGACCGCCGGCTCATAAGAGTCATATGCCGGATCGAAGGCGATCGCCTCCTCACCCGGCCCGACCACCGCCTGCACGGCGCAGTAGATGGCCTCGGTGGCGCCGAGGGTGATCGTGACCTGCGAGACCGGATCGAACTCGCCCGCATAGCTCGCCGCGAGCTTGCGCGCGATGCGCTCGCGCAGCTCCGGGATGCCTTCCATCGGGGCATACTGATTGTGACCCTGGCGCATCGCCTCGCCCGTGAGCTCCGCGAGTCGGGGATCGATGTCGTAGTCCGGGAAGCCCTGGCCCAGGTTGAGCGCACCGAGCTCACGCGCGCGCCGCGACATGATCGTGAAGATGGTCGTGCCGACGTCGGGAAGCTTTGACATTCGCGTCGAACCCGGTCGTGCCGTTAGCTTGCGCCGACGCAGTCCTGGTCGGACCCAGACCGTGCTTCCGCGGCAGCGAGCGCCGCGCCGATGACGCCCGCCTGATTACCGAAATGCGCCGGGCGAACCTCAGCGTCGCAGTGCAGCAGCGGGGCGAAATCCGCAAAGCGCTCGCTGATGGCGCCGCCCAGGATGAAGAGATCGGGCCAGAAGAGCGCCTGCATCCGATCGAGATAGACATTCACCCGGTCCATCCAGGCCCGCCAGTCGAGATTGAGCATGGCCTTGACGTGGGCTGAAGCGTACTTCTCGGAGTCCATGCCGTTCAGCTCCATGTGCCCGAGCTCCGCGTTGGGGAAGAGCCGACCCTCGATGAAGAGCGCCGAACCGATGCCGGTCCCGAAGGTGAGCATGACGACGGAGCCGCTCACACCGCGCCCGGCCCCGAGACGCATCTCCGCGAGACCCGCAGCATCCGCGTCGTTGAGGAAGAGCGCATCGCGGTCGAGCGTGCGGCGGATGAGTGCCGCGCCGTCCGCCCCGATCCAGGCATGATCGACGTTGGCAGCGGTGCGCGCGCGGCCGTTCTTCACGACGGCGGGGAAAGCGAGCCCCACCCGGCCGGTGGCCGTGGGGAGCTTGGCGGCGAGCGAGGCGATGGTCGGCATCATTGCCTCGGGCGTCGAAGGCTGAGGCGTCGGCGCCGAGATGATCTCGCCGACCAGGCCCCCCGCCTCGAGATCCACCACACCCGCCTTGATGAAGGAGCCACCTACATCGATACCCAGCAGTCTGCGTGTCATATGCTCGTCCCCATCAAAGGTTGGCGGCCGCGGCAAGCTGCATGTCGCGCTCCCGCCGTCTTTGTCGATGACGCATCCACAGCGTGGCCATCACCACTCCGCTCGCCACCACCGATACCATGAGGGTGGCGAGCGCATTCACATCCGGACTCACCCCGAGCCGCACCTTGGAGAAGATCACCATCGGCAGCGTGCTCGAGCCCGGACCGGCGACGAACTGCGAGATGACCAGGTCATCCCACGAGAGGGTGAAGGCGAGCAGCCAACCAGCCAGCACCGCCGGCAGGATGAGCGGCAGCGTGATGCGCCAGAACACCTTCGCCGGGCGGGCGCCGAGGTCCTGCGCCGCCTCCTCCAGCGACTCATCGAAGCCCGCCAGACGCGACTGTATCACCACGGTGACGTACGCCATGCAGAAGGAGACGTGGGCGAGCGTGATCGTGAGCGCCCCCATGCCTCGCGGCCAACCGATGGCCTGCTCCACGACGACGAAAAACAGCAGCAGCGAGAGGCCGCTGATCACCTCCGGCATGACGATCGGCGCGGTCGTCATCCCGAGGAGCAGCGAGCGGCCGCGGAAGGCGCCAAAGCGCGCGAGCGCCGTTCCCGCAAGGGTACCGAGAACGGCGGAGGCGGTCGCCGCGCAGACGGCCACGCGCAGCGACAGCCAGGCGGCATCGAGAACCTGTCCGTCCGAAAGGAGCACGCCATACCACTTGAGGGTGGGCGAGTGCGCGGCATCCCAAACCGTGACCAACCGGCTGTTATTGAAGGAGTACACGATCAGCGAGAGGATCGGCACGTAGAGGAATACGAGCCCGAGCACGAGCGCCGTTCGCGAGAAAACTCCCGTGCGTCTCATGCCGCTGCCTCCGCTTTTGCCTCATCCTCAGCCTCTGCCCCAGGGTCCAACTCGCTCCGCTCGACCCGCTGCAGCAGCACGATCGGCACGACGAGGAGCAGCAGGATCAGGATCGCCACCCCGCTCGCCACCGGCCAGTCGCGATTGTCGAAGAACTCATCCGACAGCATGCGTCCGATCATGATCTGATCGGTGCGGCCGAGCAGCGTCGGAATGACGTATTCGCCTACCGCCGGGATGAAGACGAGGAGCGACCCCGCGGCGATGCCGGGCAGCGACTGCGGCAGGGTCACCCGCAGGAAAGCCCTCAGGGGCCGCGCGCCGAGGTCGGCCGCCGCCTCGAGCAGCGCCGGATCGTGCTTCTCCAGATTGGCGTAAAGAGGCAGGATCATGTATGGCAGATAGGAATACACGATCCCGATATAGAGCGAGAAGTCGGTCTGCAGCAGAGTGACGGGATGACGGACCAGGCCGAGGCTCATGAGCACGTTGTTGATGAGGCCGTCATTCTGGAGCAGTCCGATCCAGGCGTAGACGCGCAACAGGAACGAGGTCCAGAACGGCAGCACGATCAGCATCAGGAGGAAGGTTCGCCACGCCTCCCCGGCGCGCGCGATGGCATACGCCATGGGGTAACCGATCAGGAGGCAGAGGAGCGTCGAGATCGCCGCCACCATGACGGAGTAGAGGTAGGAACGCAGGTACAGCGGATCGGTGAAGAGGTAGCGGTAGCCCGATAGATGGAATCTCGGGATCGGCAGCCCGTGAAGCCAGCTGAAGAGCGGCGTGTACGGCGGGATCGCGAGCCGCGGCTCCGCGAAGGAGATCTTGAGGACGATGAGAAACGGAATGAGGAAAAAAGCTGTGAGCCACAGCGCCGGGATGCCGATGACGAAGCGGCGTCCAGCACGATTCTGGAACCGCTCGATGAGTCCCCGCGTCTCGGGCTGTTCCATGCGTCGCACCTAACGTGTCAGAATAACGGGACTCGCCGGATCCCACGACAGCACCACCGCAGCGTGCCGCAGATCGCGCTGTGCGGCGAGCCCGGCGCGGTTGGGAAGAGTCACCCGCACCACCTTGCCGGAGTCGATCTCTACCAGGCAGATCGACACATCGCCCCTATAGGCGACCTCCCGGACCTTGCCGCGCACGCAGTTATCCCCCGACCCCGCCCCGTCCGCACTCGCCTCGGGGGCGAGCACGATCTTCTCCGGCCGAATCGCCGCCCAGACGGTATCTCCCGCTGCACACTCGAGGCGATGCGCAACCCGGAGGGTGCAGCCTGAAGACTCGCAGCGGATGGTGAGGTCGCCGGTGCCCGAAGCCACGACGCGGCCTTCCAGGAGATTTACCGAACCGATGAAGTCGGCGACGAACCGGTTGACGGGGGCTTCGTAGATCTGCGCCGGCGTTCCCACCTGCACGATCCGTCCGCGGTCCATGACGCCCATGCGCGTGGCCAGCGTCATCGCCTCCTCCTTATCGTGCGTGACCACGATGAAGGTGACGCCGAGACGCTCCTGGATGTTGAGCAGCTCGAACTGGGTTCGCTCACGGAGCTTGCGGTCGAGGGCGGCCAGCGGCTCATCGAGGAGCAGGAGCTTGGGCCGCTTGATGAGCGCCCGCGCCAGCGCGACCCGCTGGCGCTGACCGCCGGAGAGTTGGTGCGGCCTGCGCCCTGCATAGGAGCTCATCTGCACGATCTCCAGAATCTCCGCCACGCGCCGGCGGATCTCCGCACGACCGACTCGCTCCTGCTCGAGGCCGAAGGCGACGTTCTTCTCCACGTTCATGTGCGGAAAGAGCGCATATGACTGGAACATCATGTTGACGGGGCGATCGTAGGGCGGGACGGCACTCATATCCGCACCGTCGATGTAGATGCGCCCGGCGCTCGGCGTCTCGAAACCCGCGAGCATGCGCAGCAACGTCGTCTTGCCGGAGCCCGAGCCGCCGAGCAGGCAGAAGATCTCGCCGCGACGGATCTCGAGTGAGACCGCATCGACGGCGAGAAACTCGCCGAATTTCTTGCTGACCGCCTCGAGCCGAACGTAGGGTGGCGCCGGGCCGGGTGCCGTCGACGGTTGGGCGTTCATCGGCTCATTCCCGTAGCGCTAACTTCCCGTCTTGAAGTCCGTCCACGCGCGGGTCAGCAGCCGCATGAACCGCATCGACTTCGCCCGTTCCGGAACCAGAGTCCGCATCACCGCGGGCGAGGGATAGATGCCCCGGTCGTCCCGCACCGATTTCTCCATATACGGCCGGGAAGCCAGATCGCCATTGGCGTACTTGACGAGATCGGAATTGCGTGCGGCGACGTGCGGATCCAGGAGGTAATTGATGAAGAGGTTGGCATTGCGCCGATGCGGGGCGTTGAGCGGAATCGCCAGCACGTCGAAGTTCTCGACCGCGCCCTCCTTCGGGATGGAGTAGGCGATCGTGTACGTCCTCCCGGCCTGCTGCGCCCGCACCTCCGCCTGTTTGACGTCGCCCGACCAGCCGAGCGCGAGGCAGATCTCGCCATTCGCCAGATCATCGATGTAGCGCGAGGAGTTGACATAGCGCACGTACGGGCGGATGGCCATCAGCACTTTCATGGCGGCCGCGAGGTCGGCGGGCGACTCGCTGTTCGGGTTCCTGCCGAGATAAAGGAGCGCGGTGCCGATGACCTCCGTCGGCTCATCGAGAATCGTGACGCCGCAGTCCCTGAGCTTGGAGACGTACGCCGGATCGTAAAGGAGGCGCCAGCTGTCAACCGGTGCATCGGGCAGGCGGGCCTTCACCGCCTGGATGTTGTAGCCGAGCCCCGAGGTGATCCACATGTAGTCGGCGGCATACTGATTGCCGGGATCGTACTGCGCGACGCTGCGCCGGATGGCCGGATCGAGGTACTTCAAGTTCGGCAACTCGGATTTGTCGAGTTTCTCGAGGGCGCCGGCGCGGACCTCGAGCTCGAGAAATGGAGCCGACGGCACCACGACGTCGAAGCCGGTGTTGCCGGTGAGGAGCCTCGTCTCGAGCACTTCGTTCTTGTCGAATACGTCGTAATTGATCTTGATGCCGTACTGCTTCTCGAAGTCCTTCAGCACTCGCGGGTCGATGTAATCGGACCAGTTGTAGACGTTGACGACGTTGCCGGAATCTGCGCCGCCGGAGCAGCCGGCCAGCAGAACCACCAGGGCCGCGGCAATGCAGATGGAATAGTTCTTCAACCTATCGATCTCGCTCTAGCGGGCTAAAGTCACGCTTTTTGCCCGCGCTCCGGAACGTGCGCCGGCCTCGGGCCGCTGCAGGGGCCGCAGGCCGCTTTCAGCCATTAGACATTCAGCAGCAGGTGCTCGCGCTCCCAGGAGCTGATCACCTGCAGGAAGACCTCGTACTCAGCTTCCTTGACGATGGTGAAGGCGCAGACGAAGGCCTCACCGAGCAGCTTCACCAGCGGCTCGCTCTGGCGCAGCTCCCGCAGCGCCTCATCGAGCGAGCGCGGCAGGCCGAAGGGCAGGTCGTGCGCGCTGCCGGTGATCGGGTCCGAAGGCTGCAGCCCCTCGACCATGCCGAGGTAGCCGCAGGCGAGCGATGCCGCGATGGCAATGTACGGATTGGCGTCGGCACCGCCGACACGGTTCTCGACCCGGCGGTCTTCCGGTCCTGACATCGGCACGCGCAACCCCGCGGTGCGGTTGTCGTATCCCCAGTGCACGTTGATCGGTGCCGAAAGATAGCGCGTGAGGCGGCGGTAGGAGTTGACGTTGGCGCAGAAGAGCGCCATTGCCGCCGGCAGATACTTCTGCAGCCCGCCGATGTGCGCGAAGAAAAGCGGCGAGGGGGTGCCGTCGGGATTACTGAAGATGTTGCGCTTCGTCTTGATGTCGAGCACGCTCTGGTGGATGTGCATGGCGCTGCCGGGCTCCTTCGCGTGCGGCTTCGCCATGAAGGTCGCATACATCTTGTGACGCAACGCCGCCTCCCGCGCCGTGCGCTTGAAGAGAAACACCTGATCCGCAAGGTCGAGCGGCGGCCCGTGAATCAGGTTGATCTCCATCTGCGCCGGCCCGTCCTCATGGATCAGCGTGTCGATCTCGATCTCCTGGTCCTCGCAGAACTGGTAGATGTCATCGAAGAGCGGATCGAACTCATTCACCGCGGCGATGCTGTAGGACTGGCGGCCGGGCTCCGCTCTGCCCGAGCGTCCGACCGGGGGCCGCAGCGGATAGTCGGCGTCCTTGTTCTGCTCGACCAGGTAGAACTCCAGTTCCGGTGCCACGACCGGCGCCCAGCCCCGCTGCGCATAGAGCTCGAGAATGTTGCGCAGCACGTGCCGCGGCGCCATGGTGACCCGCCTGCCGTCCGAGTAGAAGCAGTCGTGGATGACCTGCGCCGTCGGCTCGGCCGCCCAGGGCACGCGGCGCACGGTTTTCGGATCGGCCTTGAGCACGATGTCGATCTCTGCCGGACTCATGGCCGCATCGGGCTCCGGCGGATAGTCGCCGGTGACGGTCTGCAGGAACACGCTCTCCGGCAGACGCATGCCGCCGTCCTCGGCGAACTTCTCCGCTGGCATGATCTTGCCGCGCGCAATCCCGGCCATGTCGGGAATGATGGCCTCGACCTCGGAAATGCCGTGGTCGCGGAAGAACTGGCGGATCTCGCTCACCATGCGCGTGCCTCTCACCTGGATTCGGCGCGGGCGCGGCATGCGCCGCCGAACGCTGCAAAGAGGGCGCGCGACAGCCGGTTCTCCATGACTCTCCACTCGGGATGCCACTGCACCGCGAGTGCAAACCGCGCCGCGCCCTCGACTCTGAATGCCTCGACCAGTCCGTCCGGCGCTCGCGCCTCGACGGCAAGACCCTGGCCGAGCCGTTCGATGCCCTGCGAATGCAGGGAGTTGACACTCACGCGCTCGGTGCCGGCGAGCGAGCAAAGCAGGCTGCCGGCCTCGAGGATCACCTCGTGCGCGGGCCCATACTGAATTTCGAGCGGCTGCGTCTCATCGTCCCGATGATCGAGATGCCCCGGAACCTCGTGCACGCGCTGATGGAGGCTGCCGCCGAAGGCGACGTTGACCTCCTGGAATCCGCGGCAGATGCCGAAGACCGGCACGCCGGCTCCCACTGCCTTGCGGATGAGGGGCAGGGTCGTGGCATCCCGGGCCGGATCGTGCAGGGTTCCGGGTTGGCTCGGCGGACCCTCGTAATGGTGTGGCTCGACGTTCGAAGGACTGCCGGTGAAGAGGAGCCCGTCGAGGCGCTCCACCAGCTCATCCAGGCGCAGCTCCTCGGCGAGCGCGGGAACGAGGAGCGGCAGCCCACCCGCGGCATCCAGCACCGCCCGCGCGTACTTCTCCCCGACCGCGTAAAAAGGGTGCAGGCCGATCATGCGGCGGTCTGCGGGAAGGCCAATGAGGGGACGGGCGGATACCATGGGGATATCAATTAGACCACAGCCGTGGACAAGGCGGTCATTGCTCACCCCACGGTCGCCTCGCTATTCTCTTCGGGGTTCGGACCGGATGGGCCGACATAAGTCACTGAAAAAGCGAGGATATCCTGGTGGCCGCGCATGCCGCTTCTTACTATGCCGCCTCGGCGCAACCGGGTCCCGAGCGGGCGGCGCTCGCCGGCTCGGCGGAGTGCGATGTCTGCGTGGTCGGCGGCGGCATCGCCGGGTGCTCGGCGGCGCTGCACCTGGCCGAGCGGGGCTATTCCGTGGTGCTGCTCGAGCAGCACCGGATCGGCTGGGGCGCCTCCGGACGCAGCGGCGCGCAGGCCATCCACGGCGTCGCCTCCGGCCAGAAGAAGCTCGAGCGGCTGATCGGCCGCAGCGCCGCGCGAGCCGTGTGGGATGTCTCCATCGAAGGTCTCGCGCTCATGCGCGCACTCATCGCGCGCTATCAGATCGATTGCGACTGGGTCGACGGGTACATGCTCACCGCCGTGAAGCCCCGCCACGACCGGGAGCTGCGCCGCGAGCTCGCGGAACTGCAGGAGAAGCTGCAATACCGCAGCGTGCGCTACATGCCCCGGGAGGAGGTGCGCGCGACGCTCGACACGAGACGCTACCTCGGCGCGCTCTACGATTCCAACGGCGGTCATCTCCACCCGCTCAACTATACCCTCGGACTGGCGGCGGCCGCGGAGCGCGCCGGCGTGCGCATCTACGAAGATACGCGCGCGCTCGGCTTCACGTCCGCCCGCGTGCGCACGCCAGCCGGCGAAGTTCGCGCGCGCTATCTGGTGTTCTGTGGCAACGTCTACCTCGGCAAGACCGCACCGGCCCTCGCCGCCAAGATCATGGCGGTCGGCACCCACATCATCGCGACCGAACCTCTCGGTGCGGAGCGCGCGCGGCGGCTGATCGCCAACAACGCGGCCGTGAGCGACATGAACTGGGTGCTCGACTACTTCAGACGGTCCGCCGATCACCGGCTGCTCTTCGGTGGGCGGGTGAGCTACTCCGGGCTCGGCTCGTTCGCGGCTCCCGGCGCCACGCGCACGCGCATGCTCGCGGTGTTTCCACAACTCGCCGACGTACAGGTGGAGTACTCGTGGGGCGGCCATGTCGATATCACGCTCAACCGCGCGCCGCATTTCGGACGTCTGATGCCGAATGTCTATTTCCTGCAGGGATTCTCCGGGCACGGCATCGCGCTCACCGGCATCGCCGGCAAGCTGGTCGCGGAGGCGATCGCGGGGCAGGCGGAGCGCTTCGATGTGTTCGCGCGCATCCCACACCAGGATTTTCCGGGCGGGGCGATGCTGCGCCGGCCGGTGCTGGTGCTCGCGATGTTGTACTACCGCTTGCGCGATCTGCTCTGACTGAGTTTCGCGTCAATCCGGCGGATCGTGTGCCCGGAGAAATGCGACGGTCGCCTGCAGCATCTGCAGGCGGGTTTTGCTGTTCGACAGCCAATGGTCTTCGTTCTTCAGCGTGACCAACTGGACGTCCTTGTTGTCCGCTCGCAGCGCATCGAACATGATCTGACTCTGCTCGAAGGGCACCACGGTGTCGTCGCGACCATGGATGAGCAGCACCGGCGCCCTGACCGCATCGACGTGCTCGATGGGTGAGATCACCCCCAGCCTTGGGTCGCTACTGCCCGAGACGCCCCAAAAGCGGTCCCAGTAGCGGCCGATCCACCTGGCGTCGGCTCCGCCCCTCCCTTCCCACCGCATCATGCGCGCGAGGTCGGAGATTCCGGCGACGGATACGGCGCAACGATATACCGTCGGCTGCAGCGTCACACCGGCGAGCGCCGCGTAACCGCCGTAGCTTGCCCCCACGAAGCACACCTTCGCAGGATCGGCGATGCCTCGTTTGACGAGATAGTCGACGCCGTCGGACAGATCCGTCTGCATTTTGCGGCCCCACTTGCCCGAAGCCGGCTTCCAACAGATGCTCATCGACATCGGAGCCCCGGTAGTTAGGCTGCAAGACCGCGTAACCCTGGTCAGCGAGCGCCTGCGACCACCCGCCAACCGCGAGCCGTCCGGCGATATCGCCACGTCCTCGATGCCGGGCAGCTGACCGTAGACGCTCAGCGGCACCGCGCCTCTGCTCGGGGCGGCGAGCACACCCGTCATCGCGAGCAGTGAAGCGGCGAGCAGGCGCGTGCCGCCCCGGCGTGCCGTCGTAGCGCACGACCCGACATTCCGCATTGTCATTCCCTTCGATTGAATCCCGCCGCCCTGACTCCGGAAACCCGTGCATGAGTTGCCGTCGCGCGCTCGCGATGATGGCTCTCTCCCGCAGCCGCGTCAACGGCTGGACACCGCGGCTTCTACAGCAATTCAGCGATCTGCACCGCGTTCAACGCGGCGCCTTTCAACAGCTGGTCGCCCGCGACGAAGAGCGCGATCGAGCGGCCGGTCGGGTCGCTGACGTCGCGGCGGATGCGCCCGACGAGGATCGGATCCTGCCCGGAGGCGTCCTTCGGCATCGGGAAGTAGTTCGCCTCCGGATCGTCGACCAGCTTCACGCCGGGCGCGGTCTGCACGATGTCGCGGACCTGCTGCGGGTCGATGGGGCGCTCGCACTCGAAGTTGATCGCGATGGCGTGAGCACGGAGCACCGGCACACGCACGCAGGTGGCGGCGATGCGGATCGAGTCGTCGCCGAAGATCTTGCGTGTCTCGCGAATGACCTTCGTCTCCTCCTCGTTGTAACCGCTCTCCGGGTCGATCCTGGAGTTGTGACTGAAGAGGTTGAAGGCGTAGGGGTGCGGCAGCACACGGTTCTCGTACGGCCTGCCCTCGAGATAGGCGCGGGTCGACTCGCGCAACTCTTCCATCGCGGCGGCGCCGCCGCCCGAGGCGGCCTGGTACGTGGAGATGATCATCCGCCGGATGCGGTTCCTGCGGTGCACGGGCCAGAGGGGCGTGATGGCGATGATGGTCGAGCAGTTGGGATTGGCGATGATGCCGCGATGAGCTCGCGCCGCCTCGGGATTGATCTCCGGCACCACCAGCGGCACCACCGGGTCCATGCGAAACGCCGAGGAGTTGTCGATGACCACGGCGCCCTGCTCGACGGCGAGCGGCGCGAAGCGCTTGGAAGTGCTGCCGCCGGCGGAGAAGAGCGCGACATCGACGCCGCGGAAGCTGTCCTCTTCGAGTTTCCTGACGGGCAGCGATTGACCGCGATAGGACAGTGCCTTGCCGGCGGAGCGCGCCGAGGCGAAGAGGCGTAGCTCCGAGAGCGGGAAGCGCCTCTCCTCGAGACACCGGATGAGCTCGACGCCGACAGCGCCCGTGGCGCCCACGATCGCAACCACCGGCGCCGGGACGGCTGAACCACCAGACTGCATGACGGACTCCAGAACGAACGAGGCCCCGACGGCGGTACCGGCGGGGCCTCTGGTTGACTCGCGACTTTCGGGCTACTCAGACGCGCGCGACCAGAGCCCCGCCCCGGGGCTTTTCAGGATGATCTTGCGCGTTTTCACCGGCCGACACATACCGCAACGACCCTACCGTAAGCGTAACCGACTGTAAAGCGGTCTTCGACCGTATGGCGGTCAGGCCGGCGGGCGAATCTCGAAGCAGCGGTGAATCCGCGGATTACGCTCGAAATCGCGCGGCAGCGTCGCTGCAGACACGTCCCGGATGACATAACGCTCGCTCAGCGCGGGATCGGGGCGGAAGCGTTGGGCGTTGGTCGAGAAGACGAGCAGACCGCCCGGCGACAGGAGGCGCATGCAGGCATCGATCAGCCCCCTATGATCGCGCCCGATGTCGAGCACGCCCTCCATGCGCTTGGAATTCGAGAAGGTGGGCGGATCGAGGAATATGAGGTCGTAGCGCTCGCGCGTGCGCGCGTCATCGCTCAGCCATGCCATGCAGTCGGCCTGGATGAATTCGTGCGCCCGAGTTCCGAGAGCGGTGGTGTTGAGGGCGAGATTGCGCTGCGCCCAATCGAGATACGTGCGCGACAGATCCACCGAAACGGTCGCCGCCGCACCTCCCGCCGCCGCGTACACGGTTGCCGTCCCGGTGTACGCGAAGAGATTCAGGAACCGACGGCCGGCGACCGCTTGGCGCAGCCGGGCGCGGGTGAGCCGATGATCGAGAAACAAACCCGTATCCAGATAGTCATCGAAGTTGACCCGAAACCGCAGCCCGTCTTCCAGCACCGTATGAAAGCTCCCCTGCTCTGCGAGCTTGCGGTACTGCCCGCCGCGATGGGTGCGGCGGCGGGTGCGCAGTTTGATGCGTTCGGGCGGCACACCGGCGACCTCCGGCAAGCTCGACAGAGCCTCGCCGCGCCGTCGCCGGACCGCCTCCTCCTCGATATCCGCGGGTGCCGCGTACTCCTGCACGTAAAGCCAACTCTCGTCCGGGCTCTCGGTGCGGTAGAGATCGATTGCGAACGCGTACTCCGGCATGTCGGCGTCGTACAGCCGGTAACACGAGATGCCGGCCTTGTCGGCCCAGCTCCGCAGCCGCTTCAGGTTCTTCGCCAGGCGATTGGCGAACATTCGCGCGCCCGGCGTATCGCGCAGGGGTGAGCGCTCGCGGGCCAGGGTACCCGGCCGGCGCAGGCTCGCGGCATCGATGCTCATCCGAAGCAGCCGGCACTCGATGGCGCCGTTCCACAGTGTGTGGGTGCGCGCCGCGCGGATGCCGAGCTCCATGCCGAGCTGCGGCGCTCCGGTGAGCACGGCCGCCTGCCAACCCCGAAACCGCTCGCGCAGCACCTCGCCGAGCTCGCGATGAACGGCCCGGGCCGTGTCGAGGTCCTGCAGCCTGATGCCATAAGGCGGGTTGGTGCAGAGCAAGCCTGCCTGTCCGCTCGCGGGCGCCGCCTGTGCCAGCGGCTGACCTTCAAACCGCACCCACGATGCGATGCCGGCACGCTCGGCATTCGCGCGCGCATCCCGCACCGCCGCCGGATCACGATCCTGACCGCGAATGAGCACCGTTGGCGGCGGCGCATTCGCGCGACAGCGGGCCTGGGCCTGCTCGCGCACGCGCCGCCACAGGGCCTCATCGTGTCCGCGCCAGCCGAGAAACCCGAAATACGCGCGGTGCAGTCCCGGCGCGCACCCGGCGGCCATCAGCGCCGCTTCGATGACGAGCGTGCCGGAGCCGCACATCGGGTCGAGGAACTGCGCACCGGCAGCTGCAAGGTCCACCCACCCCGCCCTCGCCAACACGCCCGCGGCCACGTTCTCCTTCAGCGGCGCCTCGCCCGCCGCACCGCGATAGCCGCGGCGGTGCAGGCTCTCACCCGAGAGATCGATCGACAACGTGATCTCTCCTCCGTGCGCATGCGCGTGCGCCCGGACGCTCGGGCGATCCAACACAATGTCGGGACGCGCGCCGGTGGCATCCCGCAACGCGTCGACGATGGCGTCCTTGAGCTTCAGCGCCCCGAAATGACTGTGCGTGATCGCCGGATGCTTGCCACTGAAATCGCAGGCGAGCGTCGCCCGTGCGCCCAGATGTTGGGGCCAGTCGATTTCCCGCGCCGCCGTGTAGAAGGCCTCCGCGGTCGGCGCCTCGAAGCGGGCGAGCTCGAGAAACACCCGGTTGGCGAGTCGTGACTCGAGGCAGGCCCGATACGCCGTCTCGAGCGTGCCGGAGAATGCCACTCCGGTCGTCCGCTCGCGCACATCGCCGGCACCGAGGATCGCCAACTCCTTCGCCAGCAGATCCGCGAGCCCGCGCGGCGCGCTCGCGAGGAATCGACGGGACATCACGATGCGCGGCTCGGAATGCGCGCGCGAACCCTGCAGTTTGTCTCTCCGTATGGCATTTCCTTATGATAAGGGGCTCCCACACGCCCCAGCCACCACCACGAGCACCTCATGGCCGCCTCCGACTCCCTCTCCCGCGATGCCCTCGCCGCGTTCTGGATGCCCTTCACGCCGAACCGCCAGTTCAAGGCGAAGCCCCGCATGCTCGCCCGCGCAAGCGGCATGCACTATTTCACGCCCGAGGGCCGGCAGATCCTCGACGGTGTCGCCGGGCTCTGGTGCGTCAACGCCGGCCACGGCCGCGGCGAGATCACCGATGCGGTCGCGCGACAGCTTGCCACGCTCGATTATGCGCCCGCGTTCCAGATGGCCCATCCGTCCGCGTTCGAGCTCGCCAACGCGCTCGCGAAGATCGCGCCCGCGGGCCTCGATCGGGTGTTCTTCACCAACTCGGGCTCGGAGTCGGTCGATACCGCGCTCAAGATCGCGCTCGCCTACCACCGGGTGCGGGGCGAGGCCGCGCGCACGAGACTCATCGGGCGCGAGCGCGCCTATCACGGCGTGGGATTCGGCGGCATCTCCGTCGGCGGCATCGTCAGCAACCGCAAGATGTGGTCGGCCTCGCTCCTGCCGGGCGTGGATCACCTGGCGCATACCCACGACCTGAAGCGCAGCGCGTTCTCACGCGGCCAGCCGGTCCACGGCGCGGAGCTGGCCGAGGAGCTCCAGCGGCTGGTGGCGCTGCACGACCCCTCGACCGTCGCTGCGGTCATCGTCGAGCCGATCGCGGGCTCGACCGGAGTCTTGATCCCGCCGTGCGGCTACCTCGAGCGCCTGCGCCAGATCTGCGACCGGCACGGCATCCTGCTCATCTTCGACGAGGTCATCACCGGCTTCGGACGCGTCGGTGCTCCCTTTGCCGCCCAGGAGTTCGGCGTAACACCCGACATCATCACCACGGCCAAGGGCCTGACGAACGGCACCATACCGATGGGGGCAGTGCTGGTGAAGCGGTCCGTCCATGACGCCTTCATGGAGGGCCCCGAGGGGGCGATCGAGCTCTTCCACGGTTACACGTATTCGGCGCACCCGGTCTCCTGCGCCGCCGCGCTAGCGACACTCGGTATCTACGAGCGCGAGGGGCTGTTGACGCGCGCGAAGTCGCTGGCCCCGTACTGGGAGAATGCCGCGCATTCGCTGCGCGGACTGCCGAACGTCATCGACGTGCGCAACTACGGATTGATTCTGGGGCTCGAGCTCGAGCCCCTTCCGGGCCGGCCCGGGGCCCGGGCTCATGGCGTCTATCTGGAGTGCTTCGAGCGCGGCCTGCTCATACGCCAGAGCGGCGATATCATCGCACTCTCACCGCCCCTCGTTCTCGAGCGCGCGCACATCGATCAGATGTTCGCGACGCTTTCGGAGGCTTTGCGCAATCAGCGGTGACGGTGGTGGCGCAAGCGGGCCATCGTCATCCAGGCGATCGCGGCGAGGGCCACGACGACGCCTGCCAGGGCGCCCACGTCGAATGTCGAGGCGAGACGAGTCGATTCTATGGTGATGGTCGGCAACATGACATTTCTCCATGCAAGCAGCTTTCCTCGCGCCACACGCTGCCACTCTCCGCGGACGGGGTGAAGCGGCGGTGCGCCGATTTGCGATGTTCTTCACCCCGCCCGCGGCTTATGTTGCATGTACTCGGCCCATCCTGGGCCTCGCCCCTTTGGGGCCGACGCGCGCTCGCGCCCGCATCGTATCCCGGCGATTCATTCATCGAGGCGCGGCGAGCGCCGTCCGCGTATCCGTCTGAGTCCCACTCGCCTGCGCAACCGCGGGCCCCTGCAGCCGCACGGTCACGCGCCGATCGAATGCGTACGCATCGAGATCGCCCCGCGGGCTGGTCGACTGCGAGGAGCCATGCCCTTCGATCACCAGCCTGTCCTGCGGGCACCCCGCCTTCACCAGCGCGAGGGCCACAGCCTCCGCCCGGCGCAGCGACAGATCGTCATTGAGATTGGCGGACCCGCGCGGGTCGGCGTAGCCGTCGATGCGGACCTTCGCCCCGGGGGGCAGCGAGGCGGCGAGCGCTCCGATCTTGCGCAGCGCCGGACGCTGGAGGTTGTTGATCGAGGCATCAGCCGTCCTGAAGGCGACATCGGTCTCGAGGTCATCGGACAACTGCGCTGTCCGGTCGAGCTCGGCACGCTGCGCCTGCACGGCGGCGAACGACTGGGTGAGCAGATCCAGCTTTCCCGCCAGATCATCGCGTGCCGACTCACTGCGGCTGAGGCTTGCGGTGAGCGCGTGGTTGTCAGCGGTGAGATCGTGGTTATTCGCCGCCAGCTCGTGATTGGCGACGCTCTGCCGGTGATAGCGATCACCCAGCCAAGCGGCCGCCGTCAGACCCACCATCGCGCCGAGCGGACCGCCCGCGGCCGCTCCAATCGCAAGCCCGGTGAACGCGCCGATATTCTCCTGCTTGGACGCCGGCTGCCGACTTGCGGCAGGGTCCGATGGCGTCGCGGCCGCCGCGGGCAAAGCGGTGAGCGCCAGCGCCGCCACCATGATGCCCACCGTTCCCACACGGACTTTGTTGCTCGGGATGCTCATATGCTGACCCTCTTGATGTATGGCGCTTCGCGCCTTCGAGGGCCATTTCAAAGGACGGGCGGGTGGCGCTGGTGACGCCAACCGGGCAGACCGCTGATCCTTAGTGGCAAATCCTGACAAACAAGCTTGTGGTAAGCGGCGCAGGCCGCTCCGTTTCCCGGGGTGCGTCGTCTCGCAGTGGCGGATCTCAGGGGACGCGCGAGGTCGAATGAGTGCCGTGAAAGCGGCGAAGCCGACTTTTACCCACTCTACTTGGGATAGGTGAGGCGGTCCTGGATGGCGAGCAGCACGTCGCTGCGAGATACCTCACCGAGCAGGGTGTGCCGCCACTGCCCCGGTGTGACCGGCAGTGCGGTCGCCTGCTCGCGCAGAAAGCCATCGAGCGCCTCGCACAGCGACATGTCGGGAGCGAGCGCGAAATTGACCGGCAGGGATACCGCCTCGGCCGGAAGCCCCCAGTCGATCTCGCCCTTTTGCAGACGCTCGAGCACCTTGCGGGGGTCGAACCACGCGACCAGGTCATCGCCGCTCGTGACATAGACCCGCTGCAGCGGCCGTTTCGGGAGCTGATCGTAGATGTCCGCGAGACTCGTCGTCCCGGACACGACCGCCGCCGGCGGCTTGACGAGCGTCTCCACCGTCCGCAGGCGCCAGTCATCGCCATGCTCGGCCACGAGCGCGCGACTGAGGGTCGCGTGGTAGACGGACTGGCCTTTCCGATAGACCTTCGCCGTGTAGTGAGCCGTCACGCAGGCGAGCATCAGAGGCAGCACGATGTTGTAGTCGAGAGTCATCTCGAAGATCATCATGATCGAGGTGAGCGGCGCTTGCGTGGTCGCCGCGAGGAACCCGCCCATGCCGATGAGCGCGTAGGCGGCCGGCACCGAGGCGACGTGGGGCATGAGACCATGGAACACGCCGCCGAAGAGCCCGCCGATCGCCGCGCCGACGAAAAGTGACGGCGTGAGCACGCCGCCGACGCCGCCGGAGCCGACCGTCGCCGAAGTCGCGAGCACCTTGGCGAGCAGGACCACGAGCAGCATGAGGCCGACGAGCTGCCCCTGCAGGATTTCGCTCACCACGCTGTAGCCGTTGCCCCAGACCTCCGGCACTCCGGCGGAGATGCAGCCGACGATCACGCCGCCCAAGCCGAGCTGCCAGTAAAGCGGCAGCTTCAACCGCACGAATTGGGACTTGGCGAAATCGAGCAGTGCCAGAAACGGCGGCGCGAGATGGCCGAGCAGGACCCCGAGGAAAACATAGAAGATCAGCTCCCAGTTCGAGGCGAAGACGATGTGCGGCACATCGAATACCGGCCCGTACCCGAGGAAGCGGTGAATCGTGGAGTTGGAGATCACCGAGGAGATCACCAACGGCCCGAAGCTCTCCATGCTGGTCGAGCCGAGAACGATCTCCGAAGCGAACAGCGCGCCCGAGAGGGGCGCGTTGTAGGCGGCCGCGATGCCTGCCGCGACGCCGCAGGCCACCATGAGCCGCAAGCGCGGGACCGGAGCGCGCGCGAGCAGACCGAGCCTTGAGCCGAGCATGGCGGCCAGCTGCACCATCGAGCCTTCGCGTCCGATCGAGCCTCCCGAGGAGATGGTCAGGAGCGAGCCGAAGCTCTTGAGGATCGAGGCGCGAAAGCCAATTTTCCCGTCGCCGACCTTCACCGCCTCGATGTAATCGACCGCCTTGTGGGATTCGAAGGTGCGGCCGACGAAATGCAGCACGGAGCCCGCGAGCACGCCACCCACGATCGGCACGATGGCGCGGTGCCACCAGACCAGGCTCGAGGCGGCGCCCACCAGCCCCGAGCCATGCTCGGTGATGGGCGTATAACCGGTGAATAATCGGGTGAAGAGCCGGATCAACTCGCGGAAGATCACGCTCGCGAACGCACCGAACAGCCCGACCAGCGTCGCCCAGAAAACGATGCTGGCCAGGTCCTCGTGCCCGAACAGGATGAGGCGCATCCGCGTCAGCAACGACAGCGGTACGCGTGCGAACTCTCGTGCCTTTACGTGCATCTTCCGTCTTGGGCGGGGGTCCGGGTCCCGAGCCGGCGATTATGCATTCTCACAGCCTCTCGCTGAGCGGGGGCTGAACAAGATAATGACAAAAGTAGACAAATTCCGATGCATTTCCTAGCCTTCGGGATCACGCTTTGCGCCATCCTTCGTTCCACTCACTGCCGGAGAGCACCCGTGACCTTCACCCTACCCTCGCTTCCGTTTGCGCCCGGTGCGCTCGCCGCCCGCGGCATGTGCCAGGAGACGCTCGAGTTCCATCATGGCAAGCACCATCAGGCGTATGTCACCGCGCTTAATGGCCTGGTGGAAAAGCACGATGCACTGAAGGGCAAGACGCTCGAGGAGGTGATCAGGCTGGCCCACGGCCGCGAGGATCTGACTACGGTGTTCAACAATGCAGGACAGCACTGGAATCACAGCTTCTTCTGGAATTGCCTCTCGCCGACGGGCGGCGGTATTCCGGGCGATCTCGAAAAGAAGCTGGCCGGTGACTTCGGCAGCGTCGACAAGTTCAAGGAAGCCTTCAAGGCAGCCGCGGTCGGGCAGTTCGGCTCCGGATGGGCGTGGCTGGTCCTCGGCAAGGACGGGCGGCTGAAGGTCTCGAAGACCGCCAACGCCGGCCTGCCACTCGCCACCGGAGAGGGTAAGGCGCTGCTCGTTCTGGATGTCTGGGAGCACGCCTATTACATCGATTTCCGCAACCGGCGCCCGGACTTCACCGACAACTTCCTGGCCAAGCTCGCGAACTACGAGTTCGCGGCTCAGCAGCTCAAATCCGCCTGAGGCATCGTTCATTGGCGCAAGTCGGCATCGTGCCGGCTTGCGCGGCCAGCCCGGTGAACTAATGGGCGCCATACCGGTCCCATCTGCGATGCTTGCGGCGACCGTCATGGGTTGGTCCCGGTCGCAGAGCGGCATTGAGAGCCGGGGAGCCGGTCCTGATCATACAGGGCCGGCTCCCTTTTTCGTTTTCCATTGCGCGAAGTCGGCGTCCTGACCGAACTTGACCCGCGGCCGTTTCCCGGGGCGCATTGGTTCGCGGGAGCGGATCTCAGAGAGGGACGGCCCTGGGCCGCTTAGTCACTTGCTTTTGAACGGCGCCGAAAGAAGACACACATGCGCGTAACTCTGATCTTTGCTCTTGCACTCTGCATTGCAGGAGCTGCGCCAGCTCAATCTCACGCCGCGGTGATGGCCAATCCACTTGGGACGCAGGTCGCCCGGGAGACTCTGGCGAACGGCCTGCGGGTAGTGGTGGTGCGGGATCCGCTCGCGCCGGCCGTCGCGACCTCCGTCAACTACCTCGTGGGCTCGGATGAGGCGCCGCAGGGGTTCCCGGGCATGGCGCACGCGCAGGAGCACATGATGTTTCGCGGGAGTCCGGGACTCAGCGCCGATCAGCTCGCCGACATCGGCAGCGTCATGGGCGGCAACTTCAACGCCAACACGCGGGAGACTGTAACGCAGTACCTCTTCACCGTCCCCGCGGAGGATCTCGATGTGGCGTTGCACATCGAGGCGATCCGCATGCGTGGTGCGCTCGACTCCGCCGGTCAGTGGAAGCAGGAGCGCGGCGCCATCGAGCAGGAGGTGGCGCAGGACCTCTCCGATCCGGACTACGTGCTTTACGAGAAGATGCGGGCGGAGATGTTCGCCGGTACGCCTTACGCCCATGACGCACTCGGCACCCGCGCCTCATTCAACGCCACCACCGCGGCAATGCTGCAGCGGTTCTACGACACCTGGTATGCCCCGAACAACGCCATCCTGGTGATCGCGGGCGACGTCGATCCGAAATCCACGCTGCTCGAGGTGAAGCGGCTTTTCGGCGACCTTCAGCCGAAGAAACTGCCCCCGTATCCGCGGGTGCGGCTCGGTCCGCAGCGCGCCACCTCTTTCAGCATGAGCACCGATCAGCCGGACGGCATGGCGATGATCGCGGTGCGCACTCCGGGCCTCGACAGCTCCGATTTCGCCGCACTCGAAGTGCTCTCGGATGTGCTCGACAGCCGCCGGTTCGCGCTCTTTGGCCTGGTACCCCGGGGCAAAGCGCTGGATGCGGACTTCTCGCTCGATCCGCTACCTCGGGCCGGCATCGCCTATGCGACCGTATCGTTCGCTGCCGGACAGGATCCTAAAGCTCTCGAGGGCGACATGCGCTCGATCCTCGCGAACGCGGTGAAGCACGGCGTTCCCGCCGCCCTCGTCACCGCGGCCAAACTGCAGGAGCGGCACGCGGCGGAGTTCGAGAAAAATTCGATCGCCGGGTTCGCCTCCGACTGGTCGGACGCGCTCGCGCTCTACAAGGTCAGCTCGCCCGATGAGGAGCTCGCCCGGATCGAGAAGGTCTCCGTGGCGGACGTCGATCGCGTGGCCCGCAAGTATCTCGAGCTCGACCATGCCGTGACGGCCGTGATGTTGCCGCGCGGATCGGGCAGGCCGGTTCCCTCGAGCGGGGGCTTCGGCGGCCAGGAGTCGATATCGCTCGGTGCCACCAAGCCTACGCAGCTCCCGGCCTGGGCTGCGGTGGCGCTGCGGCGGCTGAGCGTACCGCCGTCGACACTCCATCCCGTGGTGACCCGGTTGTCGAACGGCCTGACACTCATCGTGCAGTCGGAAAACGTCAGCAACACGGTGAGTGTTTACGGACACATCCGCAATGAGCCCGGACTCGAGGAGCCGTACGGCGAGGAAGGCGTCGGCGACCTGCTCGACCGGATGTTCATGTTCGGCAGCAACCAGCTTCATCGCCTGCAGTTCCAGCAGGCGCTCGATGCCATCGGCGCGAGCGAGCAGGCGGGCACGGACTTCAGCGTCCAGGTTCTTCCCGAGGACCTGGACCGCGGTGTACAACTCCTCGCGCAGAACGAGCTCGATCCTTACTTGGCCGCCAACGCGATGACGATCCTTCGCGGTCAGCTCGCCGAGAGCGTCGCGGCACGCAATCAGAGTCCGGGCTTCCTCACGCGTCATTCGCTGCGCCAGGCCCTCTTTCCCCGCACCGACCCCAGCCTGCGCTTCGCGACGCCAGCGAGCATCCGCGCGCTCAGCCCGGAGGAGGTGCAGGCCTATTACCGCAAGGTCTTCCGTCCCGACCTCACCACCATCGTCGTCATCGGCAAAGTGACACCGCTACAGGCCGAGTCGGTCATCGAGAGATATTTCGGCTCATGGCGCGCAATCGGCCCCAAGCCAGCGACTCGATTGCCGCAGGTCCCGCCGAACCATCCGGTCATCGTGGCCGTCCCGGACGCGAGCCGCGTGCAGGACATCGTAGTGCTTGCACAGACTCTGCCGCTCACGCGAAGCAATCCTGACTATTACCCTCTGGAGCTCGGCAACGCCGTGCTCGGCGGCAGCTTCTACTCGACGCGGCTCAGCATTGCGCTGCGCAAGCAGAGCGGTCTCGTCTATTCGGTCGACTCGATGCTCGAGGCGGGCAAGACCCGCAGCGCCTATCTCGTCGAGTACGCCTGCGATCCGCCGAACGTGACGAAGGCCGCGGCCATCGTGCGGCGGGAGATTGCCGATATGCAACACACTCCGGTGGGTAAAGAGGAGCTGCTGCGGGTGAAGGAGCTGATGGTGCGGCAGATTCCGCTCGAGGAATCGAGCGTGGATGCGATCGCAGGTGGCATCATCAGCCGCGTCGATCTCGGGCTGCCGCTGGATGAGCCGACGATCGCCGCCCGCCGGTACATCGAGCTCGGTCCGGCGCAGATCGAAGCGGCCTTCCGCAAGTGGATGCGCCCGCAGGATCTGGTCAGAGTCAGTGAGGGCCCCGAGCCGCGGTAGCCGCGACGACCGGTATCTTCACGCCCACGGGCAGCGTCAATCTCACAGTGAACGGGGCTGCTCGCTCGGATGCCGGGCAGTCGAAGCGCTCTTCATCGACATGGACAGGAATCGATGCCAGCAGGCTCCCGCTGATCTGCCGCATGAGCTGACAGTCTGAGGAATGAAGTGTCTTCGGCTCTCCAGGCGCGAGCCGTATGGTGCGTTCGACTGCCTCGGCCGGCGCCGTTTTCACGGCCACCCCGTGCAGGAAGAACGGCAGCTGGAACCGGACCTGCACCTCCGGCGACCGCATCGCGCCACTCGGCGACGGGCTGCAGTCGTAAGGCAGTATGTTGATGCTGTAAGGCCACGCCCCCAGCCACAGCAGAATGCCGTGGAATTCATACCAGAGCTCATCGCACGTGTAGGTGCGTGGCAGGTTGTGGAAATCGACGAGCATGTCATAGGTCCGCCACAGCGCAGCGCGAGCCGCTCCCGGAGTCACGGCCCCGTTTGCGCCACTGGCCATCGCGCCACTGCATCCGAGCGCGAGCGCGCACCCGACCGCGGCGATGCCACCGAGATGTTTCATCCGGGCCCTCCGCAAAGTTCATCGCATCCATCGAACATAATCTACCTGCCAGGAAACGGTTCCCTGCCCGAATTCGCCACAATTGCGCCACGGCCTCGTCCCGGTTGGCATCGAGACTCTCCCCAGGCTCGATGGCGGACATTACCATGCTCACGAATCTCAGGGTCTGGCTCAACCATTTCGAGTACCACGCGGAACAACCGCGAGGCCTTGCGGGGGGCGCGAGAAGCGTCCTGAGGCCGGAGGAGCGCCGGCTCATCGCTCGCTCCATCGCCGTCTTCCAACTCGGAGAACAATCCGACGGCAGCGGGCTGCTGCGGGCGGCGTACCGCTTCGCGCTCGCTCACGGCGATGAGCTGTTGCCGCGCATCACCGAGCTCTTCATCCGCGAGGAGCAGCGCCATGCCCGTCTGCTGCGCGAATTCATGGAGGAGCACGGCATCCGCGCCAAATGCCACCACTGGACCGATGGCCTGTTCCGCCGCCTGCGCCGGCTCGCCGGGTTCGAGCTCTACCTTCACGTCCTCATCACCGCCGAGCTGATCGGCAACGTCTATTATCGCGCGCTCGAGGCCGCCACCGGCTGTCAGCGGCTGAAGACCCTCTGCCGTACGCTCCTCGCCGACGAGCTCGCGCATGTCGGATATGAATCGGAGCTCGTCCTCGAGCTGCGGGCGCGGCGGCCGCCCGCGCTGCGAACCCTGATTCGGCTCCTGCATCGCGGTTTCTTCGGCGGTGCCGCCTGTGCCGTCTGGGTTTCTCACCATCGGGTTTTGCGCCGCGCCGGCCACAGCGCCGGGGGATTCCTGCGGGCGTGCCTTACGCAGTACACCTTTCATCTCGACCCGCCCGCGGCATGGTCCGCCTCGGCGATTGGCGCCGGGCGGCGGCGTTAGCAGCCAGATCAGTGGGCGGTGCGCTTCGCGACCCGCTCGGCGAGATCGAGCCTCCTCTGCCACGGATCGGCTTCGGCCACCGCACCCCGATCAGTGAAGCTCATGAGCCGGTCGGTGCTCGCGTGATACTCGGGCCAGGCGGGCAAGCCCTTCGGATCGGGCCTGCCGGTCTTCGCGAAGGCGACCCAGTACGCGTGCACCCTGCGCGCCATGGCCTCATCCGCGCGCGAGGTCTCGCTCCCATAATGGGCCGCGACGGTATCGAACACGAACGGGATCTCCGAGGCGTGCGGCGCGCCGGACAAGCTCCCGCGCAGCGAGCTGGCTATGTAGCCAAAACGATACTCGTACACGCGCTGCCCACGCGCGGACAGCAGACGTGCGATGGCGCGCGCGGGCTCCACCATCCACTGATCGCCTCCGGCCGCGGCTGAAACCTCCGCCAACGTCCGTTGCCCGTCCGGGTCGTAGAGGGCACGCGCCGCCGCGGCATCCGGTCCGAAGCTCGCCCAAATCGCCTGCAGCGAGCCCGCGCTCAAATGTCCGATCTCGTCCGTGTTGGCGCCGATCATGACCGGCACGCGGGCGCCACCGCCAGCCGCGTAGACCGTCGTCGGAGCGCCGGGGTAGAGCCTGCCGTCGAGGATGGGGCCGCCGACGTAGGTGCGATCGCGCGGCAAGGTCGCCATGTTCAGACCATCCACCAGCTTCGCCGCCGGCAGCGCCCGCAGCTCGGCCAAGGCGTCGGCGCCCTCGCCTCCGATGCCGAGGTGCCGGGCCAGCCTGACACCCACCGCTTCCGCGGACTGCGCCGAGCCGGTGAGCGGCCGTGCGTGAAAGATGTTGTCGCGTCCGCCACCCGATTCGATGATCGCCCGCTCGAAAAGTCCCCGCGCCAGCGGCGTCATGAGCAGCGCGTTGACCGACATGCCGCCGGCGGACTCGCCGAAGAGGGTGACGTTGCGCGGGTCGCCGCCGAACGAGGCGGCGTTGCGCTGCACCCATTTGAGCGCCGCGATCTGATCCATGAAGGTGTAGTTGCCGAGAAGGCCGCCTCTGTGCTGCCGGGTGAGCGCCGGAAAGGCGAAGAATCCGAAGTTGCCGAGTCGATAGTTGAAGCTGACGAGCACCACGCCATCGCGGGCGAACTCCGTGCCGTCGTACACGGCGGGCGAAGTACCACCATCCACGAATCCGCCGCCGTAAATCCAGACCATGACGGGCAGATGCCGCGCGGACGCCGACTTCGGGCGCCAAACATTGACGTAGAGACAGTTCTCCTTCGACACGGTCCGCAGTGGGGCGGCATCGCCGGGAGTGGGGAGCTGCGCGCAGTCCGGTCGGAAGTGCAGAGCGGGTCTGACCCCCTTCCAGGGCTTCACCGGTTGCGGCGGCGCCCACCGAAGCGCACCCACCGGCGGCGCTGCATAGGGAATTGCCTTGAATGCGATGACATTGCGCTCGAGCGCTCCGCGCACCATTCCACCATCCACGCGCACCTCGAGCGACGCGGTTGCCGGGCGCGCATGCGCCACCGCGATCACGCCCAAGCAGGCGAGCCCGGTGCAGACTGCCCTCGTATTCACGAGCCCCGCCTCCCCTCGACCGACTCGCACCGAACCGCCGGCTCGTTCCGCGCTTGCTCGGGTGGCTCGCCGCGCAGCACGCGCACCACTTCCTCGCTCGCCTTGCGTCGCAGCTCGCGCAGCGAGGCACTGGATGAGAAGGCGATATGCGGAGTCAGAATCACGTTCGAGCGCAGCAGTGCGGGCGGGACCCTCGGCTCATCCTCGAGCACATCGAGGGCGGCGCCCGACAGCCTTCCGCTCTCGAGCGCATCGATGAGCGCCACCGCATCGAGCACGGCACCGCGACTGACGTTGATCAGAAAGGCGCCCGCCTTCATGAGCGCCATGTGCTCGCGGTCGATCAGATGGCGGGTGGCGATGGTCAGTGGCAGATGAACAATCACCGCATCCGACCTGCGCAGCAGCTCCGCCAGCGTCGTCATTTCAACACCATCGATCGCGGCATTGGCATGGCGGGCGTGCCCCAACAGGCGCATGTCGAATCCGCGCAGCTTCTCCGCGGTCCGCCGCCCCGTCCGGCCCAATCCGATGAGGCCGCAGGTCAGATCGCGCACCCGACGCAGGCGCGCGCTCGCCGGCTCCCAGCGGCCGGCCTTCACCTCCCGATCGAAGTGCGTCAGTCCACGCGCCCAGGCAAGGAGCATCGCGACGGCGTGATCGGATACCTCCTCGAGGCAATAATCCGGCACATTCGTCACCCAGATCCCGCGCCGCGTCGCCTCATCGACCGCGATGTTGTCGAGGCCGACGCCGAGGCGCGTGACGATGCGCAATCGGCTGCTGGCGGCGATGGCGGCGGCACTGACCGGCGCCCAATTGGTCATGATGGCCACCGGTTGGTGCTCGCACGCAAGGCGGGTGATCGCCTCGGCCGAAGCCGGCTGCGCGGGTCCGGTGGCCAGGTGCAACCCGGCGCCCTCGATGATTCCCGCCTCGATGGCGACATCAGGCCACGCGTAATCGGTGAGAAGAACGGTCTGGCAGGCGCTCATGCGGCCCGATGCAAATGCGGCATCGGCCGATTATAGTCGAGCGGTCTAGCTCTATTTGCCGGCGCGCCGCATGGCGGCCCGGCCGAGTACGACGCCGAACTCCTTCTCACCTTCCCCGCGCGCCAACGCCTCGAGCATCGCGTCGCGGATGAGGCTTCCCACAGGCATCGGCGTAGTGGCCGCCTCGGCCGCGGCGAGCGCGAGCCGCACGTCCTTGAGACCCAGGCGCGCCTTGAAACCCGCGGGCTCGAACCGCCCTTCGGCGATCAGACGTCCGTATCCCTGATACACCGGGCCGGGAAAGAGACTCTGACCGATCACTTCGAACAGATCCCGCGGCTCGATGCCGTAGCCGGCAGTCAGCGCGGCCGCCTCGCCCATGGATTCGATCGCAGCCGCCAGCAGGAAGTTGACAGCCAACTTGACCACGTTCGCCTGCGATGCCCGCTCGCCGAAGCGCCAGACCTTCTGGCCGACGGTTCCCTCGAGCAGCGGCTGGACGGCCTCGACCGACTGGCGCGGGCCGGCGAGCAGAACAGTCAGTTTGCCGGCGGCGGCGACGTCGGGACGACCGAGCACGGGCGCGGCGGCATAACCGATGCCGCGCTCGGCGTGCCGCTCCGCGAGCTCATCGGCCAGGGCCACGGAGATGGTGGCCATGTTGACGTGAATGCGAGTCGCGCTCGGGGTGGCGCGTGCGAGGACGCCGCTGTCGACCAACACCGTGCGCGTGACCAGGTCATCGCTCAGCATCGAGAACACCACGTCGCCGCGGAACGCCTCCCCGGCCGTCGCGGCAAAGTGCGCGCCGCGCTCCGCGAGCCGGCGCGCCGGCTCCGGCGAGCGGTTCCAGACCCGCACAGCATGTCCCGCCTCGAGCAGGCGGCCGGCAATGGCGCTGCCCATGTTTCCGAGCCCGATGAAGCCGACGTTCATGACCGTGCTCCTGGTAGTGACCCGGGGAGAAGGGAGGCGAATGGAGAATGAGTCGCGCGGCGCGCGCGTCCAAGCGCCACCGTGAGCGCGGTCCACCGCAATCGGCCCTGGCGGGCACAACCGCCGGGGCCCGGCAAATCCTTCAGTTCAGCTTTCCCTGCCGCGCTGCCGGCAGGATCATTCCGACCATGGATTCCTCGCTCGCGTTCCAGGCCTCGAGGCGGACGCGCTGCAGGAAGTCATCCAGCGCCATCCACTGCCAACCTTCCCAGACTCCCTGCTCGACCCGCAACAGAATCATCTGACGATTCATAGGGCCTCCGCGCCGTAGGGTGTCTCTGCGGAACATGCTCGCCTCCATTTAATGGACGCTTGGCTCCTGCCGCAGTTCCATCCTCGGGTCGAACCGGAGGAACTCAAGCGCGACTTCCCGCCGAAAGAGAGGGAGCCCACGCCCCGGAGGAGGAACTTCAGCTGTCCGATCAAGGAGTTACCGGTTCGGCCGCCGAACCGCAGCCGCCGCACTCCGCCCCGGATCGCCGCCAACAACCCAGGGGGCTGACACGCCTCCGGGGCCGCATTCAACTCGAAACGCCCCTCCACTCGCGCGAATTCGAAGGCTTGTCGGCTGCCCGAGGCTCCCTGCGGTCGAACACCTCGCGCGCGACATCGATCTCGGCGAGATGCCCGCGTGCCCACTCCCCGAGCGCGCTCACCGGCGCCCGCAACGATTGCCCGAGCGGCGTGAGCTCGTACTCGACTCGCGGCGGCACCACGGGAAAGACCGTGCGCTTCACCAGTCCGTCGCGCTCGAGTCCGCGCAGCGAGAGCGTGAGCATGCGCTGGGACACCCCTCCGATCGCACGCTTGAGCTCGGAGAAGCGGCGGGACCTCTCGGCCAGCATGATGATGATGAGCACGCTCCACTTCTCCCCGATCCTTGCCAACACCTGACTGATCTTCGGGCATTCCTCGCTCGGCAGATGTCGGGGGGGGATGGTTACACCCGCTTTACTCGGTCGCATGCATGTGCCTTCTTGTATCGGCGCCAGCCGCGCACATAATTAGCCTCGGTAACAATTTTATACCATTGCCTCGGAGCCTGCCATGAAACTCCTGCACGTCGACGCCAGCATCCTCGGACAAAGCTCCGTCAGCCGTCAGCTGAGCGCAGCGGTGGTCGAGCGGCTGCGCCAGAGGTCCCCCGAGCTCGCGGTGATTTATGACGATCTCGGCGCCTCGCCGCCGCCCGGGACTTCACCGCGGAGCCGTCCCTGCAGCAGGCCGTGGCGCGCGGACAGCGGGCGCTGGATGACTTTCTGAGCGCCGACGTCGTGGTGGTGGTCGGAGCACCCATGTACAACCTTTCGGTATCGTCGCAGCTCAAGGCGTGGATCGACCGGCTGGCGGCCGTGGGCAAGACCTTCCGCTACACCGAAAATGGAGTCCAGGGGCCGGCCGCCGGGAGGAAGCTGATCGTGGTTTCCTCGCGCGGCGGGTTCTATGGGCCGGACGCGCCGACGGCCCCCCTCGATCACCAGGAGAGCTATCTTCGTAGCATCTTCGGTTTTTTCGGGATTACCGACATAGCCTTCGTCCGCGCGAAAGGCCTCAATGTCAGCGCGAATCAGCGCAAAGCAGCGATCGCCGCGGCCACGGCCGAAGTGGCGGGACTTGCGGCCTGAGCTTGATCCACTCGATGGCCCGCCTCAGGGCGGACAGGAGATACAGATGAACTTGCAATCCACACGCGGCGTTTCGCGAGTCGTGCGCGGCATGCCAACATCCGACGGCGCCGGCGTCAAGCTGACACGCGTGATCGGTCAGCCGCGGCTGCCCGACCTCGACCCGTTCCTCATGCTCGATGAGTTCGGGACCGACAATCCCGGCGACTACATCGCGGGGTTCCCGGATCATCCGCATCGGGGCTTCGAGACCGTCACTTACATGCTCGACGGGAAGATGCGCCATCGCGACAACCACGGCCACGAGGGCGTGCTCGTTCCGGGGAGCGTGCAGTGGATGACCGCCGGACGCGGCATCGTGCATTCGGAGATGCCGGAGCAGCAGGAAGGCCGCATGCGCGGTTTCCAGCTCTGGATCAACCTGCCCGCCCGCGACAAGATGACGGCGCCGCAGTATCAGGAATTCGGACCGGAGAGGATTCCGGCCGCGGACCTCGGCAACGGAGCGCGCGTGAAGGTGATTGCCGGACAGGTGGCGGGCGTCAGCGGTCCGATCACTCAACCCGCGACCGACCCGACCTATCTCGACGTCGAGCTCGAGCCCGGAGCGAGGTTCACGCAGCCGCTCCCCGGTGGTCACTCGGGCTTTCTCTATGTCTACGAGGGCGCGGTGCGGGTCGGTGCCGGAGAGTCCGCGGCGACCGTGAGCGCACACGAGCTCGCCGTGTTGACCGACGGCGGCGCGGTGCAGCTCGAGGGCCGCGAGCCACCGCGCGATGGAGCGCGCAACCGCGCGATCCTGGTGGCCGGCCGGCCACTGAGGGAGCCCGTGGCAAAGCACGGGCCTTTCGTGATGAGCACCCGCGAGGAGCTGATCCAGGCGTTCGAGGATTACCAGAGCGGACGATTTTGAGTCAGTTAGTCAGCCGCCGCGGAATCGCCGGCTCGGTGAGCGCCTGTCGCTCTTTCTCGTGATCGGCCCCCAACAGCAGATAGGCGGCCGGGACGATGAAGAGCGTGAAGATCGTGCCGATCGAGAGGCCGGTGAAGATCACGAGACCCATGGCGCGCCGTCCGGCGGCCCCCGCTCCGGTGGCGATGACGAGCGGCAAGACGCCGAGCACCATCGCCGCGGTGGTCATCAGGATCGGACGCAGCCGCACCGCCGCCGCCTCCACGATCGCCGCCCGCTTGGGTCTGCCGGCGCGCTGCTCGTCGTTGGCGAACTGGACCATCAGGATGCCGTGCTTGCTGATGAGGCCGAGGAGGGTCACGAGACCCACCTGCGTGTAGATGTTGAGTGAAGCGCCCCGTAGACCGATGTTGATGAAGAGCAGCGCGCCAAACAGCGCCGCCGGTACCGACACCAGGATCACCACCGGGTCGCGGAAGCTCTCGAAGAGCGCCGCGAGCGAGAGATAGACGATGATGAGCGCGAACCCGAACGTTATCAGGAAGCTGTTGGAGCCCTCCATGTACTGGCGGGAGGCGCCGGAGTAGTCGACCGTGTAGCCGCTCGGGGCGAGCTCATCAAGGGTCTTCTGCAGGAACGCGAGCGCCACGCCCTGAGAGACCGACGGCGCGCCCGCGATGGTCGCGGAATTCAACTGCTGGAAGTGGTTGATCGACTCCGGAACGGTCTGCCGCTCAAGGTGCGCGATCGTGCCGAGCTGCACCAGCGAGCCGTTGGCCGCGCGGACATGGAGGTTCAGCACCTGATGCGGATTGAGCCGGTCTTTCTGCAGCAGCTGCGGAATGACTTGGTACGAGCGCCCGTCGATGGTGAAGTAGTTGACGTAGCCGCCGCCCATGGCGGCGCCGAGAACCGACGCGACGTCCTGGTTCGTGAGGCCGAGCTCGGCCACCATGTCATGGTTGATAACGATCGTCTGCTGCGGCTCGTCGATCTTCAGATCCGAATCGACGAACCAGAAAAGTCCGCTCGCCCGGGCGCGGTTCACCACCTGTTGCGCCACCTGATAGAGGTTCCCGATCGGCTCGCTGGTGGTGATCACGAATTGCACCGGCAGCCCCTGGGCGCCCGGCAGCGGAGGAAACTGGAAGGCCGCGATTTCCGCACCGGCGATGTGGTTCCATCTCTTCTGCAGCACCTGCTGCAACTCGTTCGCCGAGCGGCTGCGCTCACTCCAGGGTTTGAAGACGATGCCGCCGAGACCCTGGGAAACCGACGGCGCGCCGACGATCTGGAACGCCCCTTTGTATTCCGGCAGAGTCTTCCCGGCGTCGAGCGCCTGTCGGGAATAGGTCTCCATCTGCGTGAAGGTCGCATCAGGCGGCCCGATGAGCTGGTAGCCGACGAAGCCCTGATCCTCCTGCGGCGCGAGCTCGGAAGCAGAGGTCATGAAAAGATACGGCAGGGCCGCGAGGATCAACACCAGCAGCACGATGAGCACCTGCCAGGTCTCGAGCCAGCTCGAGAGCACGCGCTGGTAGCCGGATCTCAGGCGCGAGAACCACCGGTCGACCAGGACGACGAACCGGTTCTGCTCCTGCTCGGGGCGGAAGATGCGCGAGCACATCATCGGGGAGAGCGTGAGCGCGATGATCGCCGAGACGGTGACCGCTCCGATGAGGGTGAAGGCAAACTGCGTGAACAGCGCGCCCGTGAGGCCGGTCTGGAAGGCGATGGGCGCATACGCGGCCACCAGCACCACGGTCATGGCGATGATGGGGCCGCCGAGCTCGCGGGCGCCGGCGATCGACGCCGCGAATGGCGTGACGCCTTCCTTCATGTGCCGATCGATGTTCTCGACGATGATGATCGCATCGTCGACCACCAGTCCGATCGCGAGCACCAGGGCGAGCAAGGTGAGCAGGTTGATCGAGTAGCCGAGCGCCAACATCAGGATGAAGGCGCCGACGAGCGACAACGGCATGGCGATCGCAGGCACCGCGGCGGCCCGCGGACTGCCGAGGAAGAGAAAGATGACCGCGGTGACGATCAGCAGCGCCTCGATGAGGGTCTTGATGACGTCGCTGATCGAAGCATTGATGAAGGTGCTGGCATCGAAGGCCACGTTCTGGTCGATGCCATGCGGGAGCTGCCGGGCGATCTGCGGCAGGGCTGCTCTGACAGCACGCGCGACCGTGAGCACGTTGGCGGTTGGGGAGGTCTTGATGCCGACGAACACGCCCGAGAGGCCGCTGTAGGAGACGCCGAAATCGTAGTTCTCGGCGCCAAGAACGACGGTGGCCACATCCTCCAGGCGCACGATCGCCCCGTTCGCTTCGCGGATCACGAGCCGTTTGAATTCCTGCAGCGAGTGCGGGTCCGTCGATGCGGTCAGGTTGACACTGACCATGTCGCCTTTGCTCTGACCGGCGGCCGAGAGGTAATTGTTGGCCGCCAGAGCCGCATAGACATCGGCCGCGGTGACGCCGTGAGCCGCCATGCGCTCGGGATCGAGCCAGGCGCGCAGCGCGAAGGTCCGTCCTCCGAGAATCTCGGCGGTCTGCACGCCGGGGATGGCATTGAGCTTCGGCTGCACGACCCGCAGCAGGTAGTCGGTCACATCGTTCGCCGGCAGTACCTTGCTCGAGTAGTTGAGGTACATGACGTCGGTGGTCTGATTGGCCGCGAGCGAAATGACCGGCAGCTGCGACTGGGGTGGCAGCTGGTTGCGAACCGCATTTACCTGGGCGCTGATCTCGGTGAGGGCCTTGCTCGAGGGGTAGTTCATTTGCAGCGTCGCGGTGATGACGGAGCTGCCGGCACTCGAAACGGAAGAGAGGTAGTCGATTCCCTGCGCCTGGGCGATCGCGGCCTCGAGCGGCTGGGTGATGAAACCCGCTACGGTCTGCGCGTCGGCGCCGTAGTAGGTGGTCTGTACGGTGATGACCCCGTTCTCCGTCTGCGGGAACTGCGTCACCGGCAGCTGGAAGATGGCGCGCAGGCCAAGCACCAGGATCAGCAGGCTGACGACCGCCGAGAGGACGGGGCGCCGGACGAAAAGGTCGGTGAGCTTCACGCCGGACCTCAGTGCTCCTGCGGAGTGGGGTTGGGATTGTCGACCGGCAGCACGCTGTTGTTGACGACGAGCTGCGTGCCGTTCTTGATCTTCATTTGGCCGCTGCTCACCACGACATCGCCGGCCTTGAGCCCCTTGACGATGGCCACTTGATCACCGCGGGTCGGCCCCAGGGTGACGAACGTGAGCTCCGCCGTCGGATGTCCGCCCGGCTTTGCGGAGCTGCGCACCAGGTACACCGTCTCACCGTACGGGTTGTAGGTGACCGCGGTCTGCGGCAACGTGAGATAACTCACCCTCGCCCCGGCATCGACCGTGGTGCGCACGAACATTCCGGGCAGCAGCTTGTGCCCGGGATTGCCGATGATCGCCTCGGCCTCGAAATTTCGGGTGGCGGAGTCCACCAGTGGATCGATCGACGTGATTTTCCCTTCGGACTCTTTGCCGGGGAAAGCGTCGGTCGTCACGTGCACGGTCTGCCCTACGACAACCCGCGACAGGTCATCCTGCGGCAGCCGAAAATCGACGTAGATGGGATCGACCGATTCGAGGGTGACAATCGGGTCTCCCGGGTTCAGATACTGTCCGGGGTTGACGGTCGTGATGCCGAGCCGACCGGCGAAAGGCGCGCGGATCGTCTTCTTCGCCACCAGAGCCGCCTGAGCCGCCTCCTGCTCCCGAGCGCTCTTGAGGTTCGCCGAGTCAGTATCGAGCTGCGATCGGCTGATGGCCTGCGCCTGGTACTGGATGAGATCGCGGTGGTAGACGAGTGCGGCGAGGTTCGCCTCGGCCGTCAACGCCTGCAACTGTGCGATATCGGGATCGGCATTGAGCTGCACCAATGTCTGACCGACCCGCGCGTCAGAGCCTGATTTGAAGGTCACATCGCGCACGAGGCCCGCCACCTCGGTGGTGACTTCGACGCCGTGGATGGCGCGCAGGCTCCCCACGGCCTGGACCTCAGGCTGCCACTCGGAGTATGCAGCCGTTGCCGTGCTCACCGTCTGGGGGAGCGAGGCACTCTGCGCCATAGCCTTGCGGATGAAATGGGCCTTCACCATGTTGAAGCCCACCGCTCCGCCCACGAGGACAATCACCACGGCCAGCACGATGACCAGCCGCCAAAACATACTCTTCACCGCAACTCCTGACTCCGGTTCCTTACCTCCGGTGCGCTCCGAGCACCGCATCGAGCAGCCGCGCCGTGGAGCGGGCTGCGCGTTCGCGTGGGCCAACCGGGAAAGTGCCAGAAGGGCGCTACTTTAGCAGAAAGCCGGGCCTTTTCTCCTCTGCGCGCGCCCCTTGGGGCGAGACGCACGATATGACGGTAGCGCTCGCCGGGCCGGAAGTACGGCGATACGGTATCGTGCGCGCGTGTACGCTCACCCCCCCGGCATCAGTCCCCATTCGTCGCATGATCGTTCCGTCAATGCTGCGCCAGAGGCAAGCGGCGAGGGGGTCCTGAGCGTCGCGGGTCTTCGCAAGGTCTACTCTGAACTCATCGCGGTCGACGGTGTATCCTTCGATGTACGCCGAAGGGAAGTGGTCGGACTCCTCGGCCCGAACGGCGCCGGGAAGACGACCACCATCAACATGATCCTCGGCGTCCTGAGCCCGACCGCCGGCAGCGTGCGCATCGGCGGTATCGATCTCGCGCAGCAGCGGGCGCGCGCGCTGGCGCAGGCCCACTTCTCGGCGGTGTACGCAGCGCTTCCGGGCAATCTGACGGTCGCGCAGAACCTGCGGTTCTTCGGGCTCGTCTACGGCATACCCGAGCTCGGGCGCAGGGTCGGGGAGCTGCTGCAAAAATTCGACCTCGATCGACTGCGGGACACCAAGTGCGGCCTGCTCTCCTCCGGAGAGCAGACGCGGGTCGCACTCGCCAAGGCGGTCCTCAATCGGCCGCGGCTGCTGCTGCTCGATGAGCCCACCGCTTCGCTCGATCCGGCCGCCGCGCAGACCATCCGCGCGCACAGCGCCGAGAGCACCGCATGAGCGATAAGGTGTTGTGTCGGCGGAATCGCTCCTGCGGGACTCGATGGAGCTCGCGATGCGCATCGTGCGCAGCGGTTTTGTCGCCATCCGCACCTCCACCTATGCCGGCATCGATGAGCGCAGCGACAAGGTACGGGTGCACCGCCCCGGCGCACTTGCTCGGCGGGCGTCACGGCGCGCGGGCTACGGCGGAGCCTTTCGAATCCGGGATCATCGCGACGAACGAAAGCGCGCACGTGCGTTTCCCGGTGCAGTTCCATCTGGTGGCGATGTTCATCTGCGCCTGGGCGGTGGCGGCGCGGGCCGCGGGTTGGGCCGGGCACATCGAAGTCATGGTGTTCATCGGAATTCTGATGGCGGCGCTTTGGGCGGCCTCGCCGCCCGGCTGCCCCGACTCTCGGCGCTTCTCATGGTGTTCGCGATCGCCTACTCCGCCCCGGCAACCTCATCGGCGAATTCCTTATCCCGCTCGGCAGCTTCCCGCTCGGCAGCTTCCCGGTACCCCGGGATCACCATCGCCGCCGCCCATCCATCCCACCTTGGGCGCCACCGGGCTGGTCGCGAGCGCCCTGGCGTTTCTGATAGGGGGCGATCGCAATCGAGGCGGTGAGCGTCTACCTCGTCGCGCATGCCGTCATGATCATGGGTGCCTTGGCCGTCATCACGCTGCTGCCCTCGCCGGACGGGCACGCGATGCCGACCTCATCGAGGACTACTGCGGGCTCTTTCGAGCCCGTCCGGGCCTCAGCCTGGCCTTTGCCGGTTGGCTCCTGTCGCGCGCCGGAATCCCGCTCACGATCGACTTCATCGCCAAATTCTATGCCGTGGCCTCCGGCGTCGATGGCGATGGCGATCATCCGGTGCCGCTTGCCCCGCGGGTGGCGGGCAGCATCCTCGGAGTTTATTACACCCTGCGCGTCATCGTGGCAATGCTCGCCGCGGCGCTCGCCGTCCCCGGCGCCAAACCGCCTGGCCCGCCTCACCCCGGCCGGCCGCTCGCCGCTTCGCGGCTCTCTCATGCCGTGCTCGCGGTCCTGGTCTTGCTGCTCATCGGCCTGGGCACCTACCCGGCGCCGCTCCTGACCTTGATCCGAGCGACCGCCGCCATGGTGGCGCGCCGACTCAAGGAGGCTTGCAAATTTTTCACGATTTGCGGTAACTTAGCTGTTTCATGTTTGCCCTGTCAGTCCGGAGGTTTGCGGTGAAGAAGTCATTTCTCGTTCTTTGTGTCATCACGGCCGGCGCGCTCGCCGCCTGTAGCAATCCCAACGCGGACTGGCAGAAGGCGAATCAGCAAAATACGGTTGCCGCTTACCAGCAGTTCATCCAGCAGCACCCGAGCGACGCGCGGGTACAGCAGGCGCGCAACCGCGTCGACGCGTTGAAGGACGAGCAGGCGTGGACGACCGCCAAGAACGCCAACACGCTCGACGCCTACCAGCAATATCTGCAACAAGAGCCCAACGGCATGCACGCCACGGATGCGCAGGATAAAGTCACCTCCATGCAGGCGGATGCCGCCTGGCAGAACGCGCAATCGACCAACACCGCCGCCGCCTATCAGGACTTCCTGCAGAAGTACCCGAATGCCTCGCAGGCCTCTCAGGCACAGGATGCGCTCAAGAAGCTGACGGGCTATCAGGCGTTGCTCGCCTCGACCCGCTCGAAGGCGCTCGCCGACAAACTCGCGGCGCGCCTGAAGGGCAAATTCAGCGACGAGCTGCAGGATGTCGTCGTGGTTCCGCCGAGCGGCACGTCGAAACTGCTCGAGGTTCGCTCCGCGCCGATGACGGAGTCCGATGCCAAGGCCGCGTGCGCGAAACTGCGCAAGGCCCATCAGCACTGTGAGGTCGTCAAGAGCGTTTCCTGACGCTCCTTTCAGCTTCCAAGGATCGCAAGCGCCCGCCGCGGGTCTCGCACCACGGCGGGCGCTTGCGTCTGCCGTCTCGTTGCGGTAAGTATCCCGGATGAGCGGCGCGGCGCCTCAATTTGTCTCCGGCGCCTATCGCTCGTGAGCGACGCGCGCGATCTACCCGAGGATGTGCGCGCCCTGCTCAAGGAGCACATCGAATCCTACGAGCAGCTCGAGATGCTGCTGCTTCTGCGACGGGAGCGCTATGAGGGTTGGACGGCTGAAGGATTGGCCGCGCGGCTGCGCGTCGGGGCGGAGTTCATCGAGCCAGCGCTCGCGGGCCTCAAGCTGAGTGGCCTGGTGGAGATCACCGGCACCGCGCCCGCACGTTTCGCTTATCGGGCGGCGAGCTCGGGGCTCGATGCCGCCGCCGGCCGTCTCGAGCGCGAGTATGCCGAGCGGCCGATCCTCATCATTCAGCAGATGAGCGCCAACGCCATCGGACGCCTGCGCACCGCGGCGCTGCACACCTTCGCCGACGCGTTCGTGTTGAAGAAGGGCAAACAATAATGGCTCAAGCGGTATACATCCTCTGCGCGATCACGAGCATCCTGTGCGCGACGCTGCTGCTCAGAGGCTATCGCGCGACGCGCACGCGGCTGCTCTTCTGGGCGAGCCTATGCTTCGTATTCCTCGCCATCAACAACGTGATCCTCTACCTGGACCTGGTCGTACTGCCGGCGCAGGTCGACCTCTTCTGGTACCGCAACACGGCAGCGGTCATCGGCATGCTGTTGCTCGTGTTCGGTCTCACCTGGGAATCGCGTTAGGAGAGCGCAGATGAGGATTTTCATGTGGGGTGTCCTGGCGATGTCGAGCGTGACCGCGGCGCTGTTCTTCCTGCGATTCTGGCGGGAGAGCCGGGAGCGGCTGTTCGCCTTTTTCGCGCTCGCCTTCGCCCTCCTGAGCGCCAACTGGATCGGGCTGGCCATCATCAATCATCCGACCGACGAGATGCGGCAGGAGTACGGCTACGTCGTGCGACTCGTCGCCTTCGTGATCCTGGTCATCGGCATCTTCGACAAGAACCGGCGCAGCGGTAAACTCTGATTGGCGCAAAAAGGCCTGCAGCGCGTTGCTCGACCCCATCCCTGGGCCGCTAGTCGCTTACTTTCGCTCAGCTCAGAGGGCCGCCCACCGCGAGCAGCAGTTGAATGGTGTCGAGGTACTGGCGGGCCTGCGCCCGCAGAAAGCCGAGCTCTGCGCGCTGGCGCTCGCGCTGGGCATCGAGAACCTGCAGCAGGCCCGAGTTGCCCGCCTGATAGCTCTGCCGCGACAGCTCGAGGCTCGCTTCCGAAGTGTCGCGCGCGTTCGCCTGTGCGGCGACCAGCTGCGCGTCGTGATCCAGGGCATCGAGGAGATCGGCGACCTGACCAAAGGAGTCGAGCACGACCTGCTGATAGCGTGCCGCGCTGGCATGCAGCGCATCGAGCGCCGCCCGCCTCTGCGCCCGCAATGTGCCTCCGTCGAATAGCGGCTGGCTGAGGCCGGCAATCAGCGACCAGGCGGTGGAGGAGGCGTTGAACAACTGCGCCGGTCTCAAGGCCTCCTGGGCAAGTGTCGCGGTGAGCGCAATCTGCGGATAGAGATCGGCGGTCGCCACCCCGACCGCGGCGGTTGCCGCGTGAAGTTGCGCCTCCGCCGCCAGAATATCGGGCCGGCGGCGGACCAGCTGCGAGGGCACACTCACCGGAAGCTTCCGTGGCAGGCGCAGCTCCGCGAGCTCGAGGTCCGGCTGCGACCACTCGGCCGGCGGGCGGCCGAGCAGCACCGCCAGCGCATGTCGCGCCATCGCGAGCTGTTGGTAAAGAGGCGGCAGCAGCGTCTGATCGCTGGCGAGCTGACTCTGCGCGGTCAGGACGTCGAGCTTCGACACCGAGCCGTTGTCGAACGCCATCTGCACGAGGCTGAGATTGTCGCGATCCTCCGCGAGAAGCTGCGCGGCCGCTCGGATCTCGCGCCGGGTCGTGGCGATGATGACCACTTCCGAGGCCACATCCCCCGTCAGCGTCAGTTGCGCCGCATTCAACTCGCTGCGCTGGTACTGCGCGAGCGCCCGCTGCTCTTCGACCGAGCGGGCGACCGCGCCATCGTAGTCGAGCGTGTAGCTCACATTCGCGCCGAACGCCTCGTACGTGAAAGGCGGTACCGACGGAACCAGTGTGCCGAGAAACTGTTTGCCGTACTTCTGTCGGCCGCTCGAGGCCTGAAAGCCCACCTGGGGAAGGAACCGACCGGTCTGCGCCGCCACCAGCTCCTGTGCCTGCGCCAACGTGGCCTTCGCGGCGGCGAGATCGAGATTGTCGGCGAGAGCGCGGTGCATCAGCTCATCGAGCTGGGGCGAGTTGAAGAGCGTCCACCAATCCGAGACCGTCGATCCGCCGAGAAGGATCTGCTGTGCGTAGGGACGGGCCGCGGGCGCGCGCTGCTGTGCGGTGGCAGCCGCCCTCCCGACCGGACGCGATTCCCCGGCCGGACGGTAGGCGGATGCCGCCGGGGCACCCGGGCGGTGAAAGTTGGGTCCGACGGCGCAGCCGCTCAGCGCCGCCGCGGCGGCCATCGCGGACGCGACGGCTGCCGATCGCATGCGATTGCGGCCCACGTGCACGCTCATTCCAGCACCACCGGCTCCTCCGCGCGCCGACGCCCGGGCCGCAGGAAAAGCACCAGGGGCATCAGCGCCAGGGTCATTACGAACAGCATCTTGAAGTCGTCATTGTAAGCGATCATCTGCGCTTGGCGCGTCACCATGGCGTTGAGTGCGGCGAGCCCCGCGGGCGCGGTGAAACTGAACGGTGCGTGCAGCTGTATCTGCCCCCCGAAGGGGACAATGTGCGCCGCCAGGCGTTCGTGCATCACCTGTGTATTGCGGGTCAGCAACGCCGCCGTTGCGGCAATGCCGATGCTGCTGCCGACGTTGCGCAGCAGGTTGAAGATCGAGGTACCTTCGGAGCGGTATTGGGGAGCGAGAGTCAGGAAGGCCACCGTCGTGAGGGTCACATAGGTGAGGCCCGTGCCGAGACCCTGAAGGAAGGTGGTCGACCAGACCAAACTTTGCGGCATGACCGTCGAGTAGTCGCACATCATCCACAAGGATGCGGCGGTGATCGCAATACCCGCTCCAATGAGCGCGCGCGCATCGATGCGGCCGATCAGCCGGCCGGCGACGTACATGGAGATGAAGCTGCCCACGCCCCGCGGCACCATGGCGATGCCCGAAGTGGTCACGGGATAGCCGAGCAGATCCTCGAGCAGCGGCGGCAGCAGCGCGAGCGTGGCGAACAGCACGACGCCGACGACGAAGATCAGCAGGTTGCCCATCGCGAAGTTCCGGTCCCTGAAGAGGGAGGGACTGACGAACGGCTCCCGCGCCGTCAGCGTCTGCACGATGAACACATAGAGTGCCGCAACCGCTATCCCCGCCTCGAGCCAGATCTCCGGGGAGCCGAACCAGTCCTTGAGCGAGCCGCGATCGAGGAGAATCTGCAGCGCCCCCACGGCGAGACTCAAGGCGCCAAAGCCGAGGAAATCGAAGCGTGAGTATCGCGACTTCGTTTCGCGTACATAGGCCATGAGGCCGATCGCCGACAGAATCCCAAACGGCACGTTGATGTAGAACACCCATCGCCAGCTGTAGTTGTCGGTGAGCCATCCGCCGAGCACCGGTGCGAGCATGGGACCCAAGACCACGCCCTGGCCCCAGAGGGCCATGGCGCGCCCGTGCCGCTCCGGCGGGTTGATGTCGAGCAGCACGGCTTGTGACAGCGGCACGAGGGCCGCGCCCGAGAAACCCTGCAGCAGCCTGAAGAGCACGATCTGATCGATCGACTGCGCCATGCCGCACAGCATCGAGCTCACGGTGAACCCGATCACGGACAGGACGAGGACACGCTTGCGCCCGAAACGGCCGGCGAGCCAGCCGGCGAGCGGTGTCATGATGGCCGCCGCCACGATGTAGGAGGTGAGCACCCACTCCATCTGGTCGTAGGAAGCCGAAAGATTGCCGCCGATGTGCGGCAGCGCGACATTGGCAATGGTGGTATCCACCGCCTGCAGCACGGTCGCCAGGGTCACGGAGATGGTGACCAGCGTCCGATGAGAGGACTGAGCGGCGTCCATCGCGAGATTCACGCCCGCTTCGCGGGCGTCAGCCCGCCGCTATGGCCGCGGGAGCTGGCCGGGTGTCACTCGAGGCCGGCGGCGAACGCGTATCGACCGTCACCGAAGCGCTGAGACCCGAGCGCACCGGGGGCAGTTTTCCCTCGAGCTGCAGGCGCACATCGAGCCGCTGCACCACCTTGACCCAGTTCCCGGTGGCGTTCTCCGGCGGCAGGACCGAGAACTGAGCCCCGGTACCCGGCGTGATGCTCGCAACGATGGCGTGAAAGGTGTGCCCCGGATAAGCATCGAAGCTGACACTGGCGGAATCGCCCGGGCGCATGTGTCCGAGCTGATTCTCCTTAAAGTCCGCCTCCACCCATATGTCTCGTGTCGACACGAGCACGAATGCCGGGGCGGCGGCCTGCAGGTAGCTGCCGATCTGCAGGTGGTCCACCCCGGTGACGATGCCGTCGCTCGGAGCCGCGATGGTCGTGTAGGAGAGATTCAGCAGCGCGCGATCGAGCGCGGCCTGGGCCTGCTCGACGAGGGGATGCGAGGCCACGTTGATGTTGAAATCGCCGCCGAGCTGAGCCAACGCGGCGGTGATCTGCTGCCGCGCCACCGCGACGCTCTGCCGCGCCTCGCTGAGTGCGAGTCGCGCCCGGTCCACCTGCGATTGCGACGAGATCCCGCTCGCGAGCAGCCGGGATTGGCGACGGTACTCCCGATCGGCGTAGGAGCGCGCGCTCTCGGCCGAACGCAGGTCCGCGACGCGCTGTTGATAGTCGGCTTTCAGCGATTGCACCTGCAGGCGCGCGGCGGCGAGCCGCGCTCGCGCGGCCTCGACCGCGATGTGAAGCGGCCGGTCATCGAGTCGAAAGAGCCTCTGGCCGCGATGAACCCGCTCATTGTCGCGGACGTCGATCTCGCTGACTCTCCCCGACACATTGGCGCTGACCGCCACCTCGGCGGCGCGCAGATAGGCGTCATCGGTCGACTCGTAACGGCCGCTCGTCAGATACACATAGAGTCCGGCCGCAGCCATCAGGAGCGGCACGGCCACCATGAGCGGCAGCCGCAGCCGCTCGCGCAGCGATTTCTCCCTCACCGGCCCGGGCGCGGAGTCGGGGCGATGCTCCTCCCGCCGTGCCGGCTCGCGTGCGGGCTCCTGGGTTCGCGCCGGGACACTCATCGGGAAGACCTCGCGGGCGGTGACTTATCGGCCGCTATCGGCGGCAGCGAGGCCAGGTTGGTATGCACGCGCTCCAGGAGCTCGAGAAGCTTCGAGCGCTCCTCATTGGAGAGGCCCTGCAGCGCCTCGGTGCGGGTGTCGGCGATGAGTTGTGCGATGTGATCGAGTACCGGCTTCGCCTTCGGAGTGAGCCACAGGGTATGAGCTCGCCGGTCGGCCGGATCGAAGCGCCGCTGCACCCAGCCGTCCGCCTCCATCCGATCGAGGATTCTCACCAACGTCATGGGGTCGAGCTCCGTCAGCTCCGACAGACGCTTCTGACTCACGCCCTGGTTGTTCTCCAGGTAAAGGAGTGCCCTGCATTGCACGAGCGTGAGGGACAGCGCCTGGGCGCGCTCCTCGAACCGCCGGCTGTAGCGGCGGCTCGTGTCCTTCAGCAGGAATCCGAGCTGGCGATTGAGATCCATGGCCAAGGGCACTATCGTATACGCTGTTATTATATCATATCTGATGATATCACCTAAATCCATACCGACATCACACCTGTAGAATCCGCCGCATCGACCTCCCGCCACCCGCGGCGCAAAGGAGCCACGGTCCATGCTCGCTCGCCGGATCTCGTATTCAGCCTTTCTCGGCTCGCGCCGCCGGTGCGCCGCAGCCTGTGCCAGCCTGCTCGCCTTGGCGTGCCTGCGCACGGCGGATGCGGCGGCGCCCGCGCCCTTCGTGCCGACGCCATCGGAGCTTTTCGGACCGCTCTTCGTTCAGGTGCAGATGGATGCGCTCTTCCCGGACGGGAAGACCTTTGTCGACGCGGTGCCGAAGGCGTCACCCCTGGTCATCATGCAGCGCTACCGTGCGGCGCAGCCGCGCTCGCACGCCGCGCTGCTCGGGTTCGTGCAGCGCAACTTCTCGTTCCCGACGCAGGCACGCACGCCACCGGCACCACCCGACAAGAGCCTGGAGGCGCACATCGCGAGACTTTGGCCGATCCTGACGCGCCAGCCGGCGGTGCCGCCGCCCTACTCGTCGCTCCTTTACGTGCCGAAGCCGTATGTCGTTCCGGGTGGGCGGTTCAGGGAGTTCTACTACTGGGATTCCTACTTCACCATGCTGGGGCTCATACCCGACGGTCATCTCGATACCGCTCGCGACCTGGTGGATGACTTCTCCTACATGCTGCGCGAGTACGGCCACATTCCCAACGGCGCGCGCACGTACTATCTGTCACGCTCGCAGCCGCCGATGTATTACCTGATGGTGGGGCTCCTTTCTCCGGATGCGGCGAGCTCATGGTCGCGGCACCTCACCGATCTCGAGCGCGAGTACGCCTACTGGATGGAGGGCGCTTCGAGCCTGCATCCCGGGGAGGCGCGCCGTAACGTCGTCGAGATGCCCGATGGCTCGCTGCTCAACCGCTACTGGGATGCTTCCGACTCCCCGCGCGAGGAGTCCTACCGCAACGACGTGCTGATTGCGCGCGCCTCGGGGAGACCGGCCGCGCAGGTCTATCGCGATATCCGGGCCGCGGCCGAGAGCGGCTGGGATTTCAGCTCCCGCTGGCTGCGCGACGGGCGGCATCTCACCACGATCGATACCACCGACATCGTGCCGGTCGATCTCAACAGCCTTCTCTATGGACTCGAGGAGGCGATCGCGAGCGGTTGCTCGGCCCGACACGATGAGGCGTGCGAGCAGACCTTCGCCGAGCGCGCCCGTCGCCGCCGACAAGCGATGGATCACTATCTCTGGGACGAGCGCGCCCGGTACTTCATGGATTATGACTGGCGGCATCACAGGCGCAACCCAGAGCTCAGCGCCGCCACGCTCTATCCGCTTTTCACCGGGGTGGCCGACGCCCGCCAGGCGGATGCAGTGGCAACCGTCACCCGAGCGCGGTTGCTCAAGCAAGGCGGCCTCGTCACCACCAACATCACCTCCGGGCAACAATGGGATGCGCCCAATGGCTGGCCGCCGCTGCAGTGGATCGCCGTCATGGGATTTCGCCGTTACGATCAGGCGGCGCTCGCACATGAGATCGCCCGCCGCTGGCTGGCGACGGTTCAGCGGGTATTCGCCAACACCGGCAAGCTCGTCGAGAAGTACGACGTCGAACATGTGCTGCCGGGCGGGGGCGGCGAATATCCTCTGCAGGACGGCTTCGGCTGGACCAACGGCGTGACGCGGGCGCTGCTGGCGCTCTACCCCGACCTGCGGCCGACCCGGCCTCCTGAGGGCCGCGCCGCCAAGCGCACCATGTTCGCCGGTGGCACGTACATGGCCGGTAGGCGCGCGACGGACGCGAGGGTAAACTGATACCCATGGCAACGGGTTGGGCCGGCGACGGCGCAGTACAGGATCAGATTGATGCGACCGTGACGGACGGTATTCTGCGCGCGCAGAGCCGGCTGCCGCAGGGTCCGAGCCTCACGCACTGCGCCGATTGCGGTGCCGCGATTCCCGAGCCGCGACGCCAAGCCATACCTGGCGTGCGCCTCTGCATTGCCTGTCAGAAAGCGGCCGATCGCGAGGCGGCCCACTTCAGCGGTTACAACCGCCGCGGCAGCAAAGACAGCCAGCTCCGCTGACTGCCGGCGACGGCGCCGCACCTTCCAGGCCCGCCCGTGTTGCTGATCGCGCTTCGTGACGCTCATCTTGCGCTCGGCGACCGGCCGTTGCTCGACGGGGCGCGGCTCACGCTGCAGCCCGGGGAGCGCCTCGGACTCATCGGCCGCAACGGCACGGGCAAGTCGACGCTGCTGCGGATCATGGCCGGCCACGGATCATTGGACGAAGGCGAGCGGCAGGTCCGCGAAGGACTGCACATCGTGTTGGTCGAGCAGGAGCCTGAGCTTCCCGCGGCGCGCACGCTGCGCGAGAGTCTGCTGCAGCGCGCGAAAGCCAGTGCAAATACCTTCACCGGCGAGCGCTGGAGCTTCGAGAACCGCCTGGCGGAGTTCCTCCATCGCTTCGATCTCGACTCCGAAATAGCTCCGGCGGCGAGCTCGGGCGGCGAGCGCAAGCGCGCAGCTCTGGCCCTCGCCCTGGCGGCCCAGCCTGACCTCCTCCTGCTCGATGAGCCGACCAATCATCTCGATATCGGCGCGATCGAGCAGCTCGAAGAGTTGCTGCTCGAGCTGCGGGCCGCCGTCGTCGTCACTCACGATCGCGCCTTTCTCGATCGCGTCACGACTCGAATCCTGGAGCTCGATCGCGGCGTGCTTCGCTCCTATCCCGGGAATTTTGCTGCCTACGAGGCACGACGGGAGCAGGAGCTCGCCGCCGAGGAGCTTGCGAATCGCAGGTTCGACAAGTTCTGGGCGCAGGAGGAAGTCTGGATCCGCAAGGGGGTCGAGGCTCGTCGCACTCGCAACGAGGGCCGGGTGCGCCGGCTGGAAACGCTGCGCCTGGAGCGGGCCGCCCGGCGCGAGCGCCTCGGCACGATGAAGATGAGCTTGGACGCCGGATCCCGCTCGGGTCAACTCGTGGCGGAGCTGACGGACGTCGGCAAAAGCGTCGCCGGACGAGCGCTGATCGCGCAGCTCTCGATGCGCATCCTGCGCGGCGATCGCATCGGGCTCATCGGGCCGAACGGCGCCGGTAAGACAACGCTCATTCGCCTGATCCTCGGCGAGCTGCCGCCGGATGAGGGCAGCGTACGACTCGGCACGAACCTCAAGATCGCATATTTCGACCAGCTGCGCGAACAGTTGGACCCGGAGGCTACCCTCGCCGACATGATCAGTCCGGGAGCCGACTGGGTCGAAATCGGGGGTGAGCGTAAGCACGTCGTGAGCTATCTCGGCGATTTCCTTTTTCCGGCGCAGCGGACGCGCTCTCCCGTCAGGATGCTCTCGGGCGGCGAGCGCAACCGGCTGCTGCTCGCGCGCCTCTTCGCCCAGCCCGCCAACCTGCTCGTGCTCGATGAGCCGACCAACGATCTCGACATCGAATCGCTCGAGCTGCTCGAGCAGAGGTTGCAGGACTACGCCGGCACGCTGCTGCTCGTGAGTCACGACCGCCGCTTTCTCGACAACGTCGTGACCCAGACTCTCGCTACCGAGGGCGGCGGGACGTGGCGCGAATACGTGGGCGGCTACAGCGACTGGCTCCAACAGCGAAGCCCCGCGTCAGCGGCTGACACCTTCCGTAAAGCCTCGCGCGAGGAGGTCGCGAGCCCGATGAGGCCGGCTTCGCCCAAGCCGCGCACGCGGCTGGGCTACAAGGAGCAACGAGAGCTGGCCTCTCTTCCCGGCGAGATCGAGGCGCTGGAACAGGAGCAAGGGGCGATCACCGCGCGGATGAGCGCACCCGACTATCACCTGCAGGGCGCATCGCAGATCCGCGCCGATCACAGACGGCTCGAGGAGCTCGAGGCATTGCTGTTGGCCAGATTCGAGCGCTGGGAGGCACTCGAGGCCGAACGCAGCCGCCTGGCTCGATGAGCACCTCCACGGTCGGCCCGCCACGCAACCCCGCGCCTGCGGGCATTGCGCCGGGGCCGTGCGCGGACCAGGAGTACTGTTAAGATGGCCTGCCATGGCACGTACCCCCGCTGGTGATGTCGCCGCACCTTCGCGCGGCCAGCGATGGCTCGATGTCGTACGCAGGCGGCCGCTGCTCAGGTTGCCCATATTCTTCGTGGTACTGCTTGCCGCATACATCGGCGCGCAGGTCGCCCACGGCTGGGCCATAAGACACGCCCGACCTGGCGGCGCGGACTCGGGGACTCTCGAGGCGGCTCTGCTGCTCGCGGCAGCGCTCGTGGCGCTTTACGCCGGGCTGGTGCGCTCGCTCGAGCGCCGCGCGACCCGGGAGCTCGCACCGCGGGCGCTTCAGGCCATGGCCGGCGTGGTCCTCGGCGTCGCGCTCTTCTCGAGCGTGTTCGGACTGCTCCACGTGGCGGGTGTCGCGCGCTGGGAGGGTATTTCGGCCCGATTCGATGTCGTTCCGATGCTGGCAGCTTCGATCCTAGCGGCGATCGGCGAGGAGTTGGCATTTCGCGGCGGCCTGTTTCGCATTCTGGAGGAAAGCTCCGGCACCGCAGTGGCGCTCGCGCTCTCCGCGGCTCTCTTTGGGCTGCTGCACGGCCTGAATCCGGGTGCGACGATCATCTCCACCGCGGCCGTCGCGCTCGAGGCCGGCGTGCTCCTCGCCGCCGCCTACGTCCTCACGCGAAATCTCTGGTTTCCGATCGGCCTTCACCTCGGCTGGAATTTCACCGAAGGGGGAATCTTCGGGGTATCGGTATCGGGGGGCGCCGCCGGCAAAGGGATCTTCTCGGTCTCACTCGCAGGTCCCACGCTGCTCACCGGGGGACAGTTCGGGCCGGAAGCTTCACTTATCGCGATTGCGGTCTGTCTCACCGTCGCAGTCGCGCTCCTCGTGCTCGCCGTTCGCAACGGTCGCTGGCTGCCGATGCGCCACCGAGCGGCGCGACCGGCCTGAGTGAAACCCTCTTCCGAGGCCTGCGAGCGAAATCGCGGCCCCATACTCGAAGTGTTGCGGAATCATTTCGCCGACCGGCGGCGCGTGCTCGAGATCGGCAGCGGCACGGGACAACACGCGGTCCATTTCGCCGCCGCCTTGCCGCACGTGCTTTGGCAAACCTCCGATCTCGATCCCAATCTGCCGGGCATCCGCCTGTGGCTCGAGGAATCGGGTCTCCCGAATCTCCCGCAGCCGATCACGCTCGATGTGACAGGTCGTTGGCCCGAGGCTCCCTTCGACGCCATCTTCACCGCGAACACGCTGCACATCATGAGCTGGCCGGAGGTGCGCGCCCTTTTCGCGGCGCTTCCGGCGGTGCTCACCCCGGATGCCCTGCTTGCCGTCTATGGGCCTTTCAACTACGACGGCTGCTTCACCAGCGAGAGCAACACCTCGTTCGATGCATGGCTCAAGCAGCGCTCAGCGCAGAGCGGCATCCGCGATTTCGCCGCCGTCGATGAGCTCGCGCGCGCGCGCGGATTCGCGCTCGTGGAGGATCGGCCGATGCCGGCGAACAATCGCACACTGATCTGGCGACGGATCGAGACTGGCCCCACAATCCGAAGTCTGAAGGCCTGACACGGCGGTGATCACATCATGAGAAGGGCTCTCCAAGGGTTGCTGCTGACGCTCGGCGCCTCGCTGTGCCTCGCGCCGACGCATGCCTCGGATCTGCGGCAGCAGGTCAACGCCTATCGTGCGGCGTACGAAGGCGACATCGTGGCTCGGCTCGATGGGCTGACGCGTCTGCCGAGCGTCGCCGCTCGCCCGCAGGCACTCGTGGCCACGGCGAGCTGGCTCGAACGCCAGTTGAAAATACGCGGCTTCGAGACCGCGCAATTCACCGCCAGGGGCGGCTCGCCGCCGCTCGTGTTCGGCCTCTATCGTGTGCGCGGAGCAACGCGCACGGTGATCTTCTACGCCCATTACGACGGGCAACCGGTGAACCCCTCTCAGTGGGCCTCGGATCCCTTCGTGCCCGTGATGCGCGACGGTCCGCTCTCGCCCACCGCCAGAACGGTCGACTGGCGGCATGCCAAATCGCCCTTCGACCCCGAGTGGCGGCTCTTCGGCCGGGCGGCGGCGGATGACAAGGCCTCGATCATTGCCTTCCTGACGGCGTTCGATGCGCTGCGGGCGATACACCGGCAGCCTTCGGTCAATCTCAAGGTTCTATGGGAGGGCGAAGAGGAGGCGGGCTCGCCGCATCTCGCCTCGCTCCTGCAAGAGCATGCGGCGCGGTTGCGAAGCGATCTGCTGTTGATTGGCGATGGTCCGGTACACCAGTCGGGCACGCCGACACTCTATTTCGGCGCACGCGGCACGATAGGGCTCGACCTGACGATCTACGGTCCGCTGCACCCGCTGCATGATGGGCACTACGGCAACTGGGTGCCGAACCCGGCGGTCATGGCGGCGGAGCTGATCGCCTCCATGCGCGATAGCTCGGGCCGCATCTTGATTCCCGGCTTCTACCGCGACGTGCGACCTCTGACCCGCGGTGAGCAGGTCGCGATCGCCAAGCTCCCGCCGGTCGATGCCATGCTCAAACGGCAATTCGGGATCGGCCGCACCGAAGGCAAAGACCTCACGGCGAGCATCATGCGGCCGGCCCTCAACGTCCGCGGTATCAGTGTCGGCGCCGTGGGCGCCGCGGCGAACAATGCCATTCCGACCGAGGCTGATATTTCGATCGATTTCCGCCTGGTACCGGATGAGACGACGCAGAGCGTACGAACGGAGGTCGAGCAGTTCCTCGAGGCCAGGGGCTGGACGCTCGTATCCGCCACGCCCGATCTTGAGACCCGACTGACTCATCCCAGAGTCATCAAAGTCGTGTGGACCAGCGGCTATCGCGGATACCGCACCAACCTCGATACACCTGCGGGTCGCGCCGTGATTACCGCGGCCGAGGAAGCTTCCGGCGGACACCTCGCGCTCCTACCCATGATGGGCGGCAGCGTGCCGCTTTACCTCTTTCACCGGATCCTGCAAGTCCCCGTGGTGATCTTCCCGATCGTCAATTTCGACGACAGCCAGCATGCGCCGAACGAGAACCTGCGTTTGAGGAATCTCTGGGACGGCATCGATGCGTACGCCGCCGAGATGTCGGAGTTGCACTGGTAGGCTGCGGCCCGCCGCCCGACCGTCAAATCGCCCGCAGCGCCGTGGTCACGGGCACCCGGGCGGCGCGCACCGCCGGCAGGATGCCGCCGATGAGGCCCATGACGAGCGCCCAGATCACACCGATCAGCACGAGGGCCGGAGTGACATCCAGCTTGAAGCTGTAGCCGAAGGGGCTCGCGGAGAGTCCGCTGAAGAACACCCAGGCGAGAGCCGCCCCCATCAGCGCGCCCGGTAGCGCCAACAGCATCGACTCGCAGAGGGTCGAGGCGACGACCGTCCCCGGGCGAAATCCGATCGCGCGCAAGGTGGCGAGCTCGCGGCGGCGGGAGTCGACGATGGCGTACAGGGAATTGACCGCGCCCAGCGTGCCGCCGATCGCCATGATGGTGCCGACGAAGTAGCTGACGAAGTCGAGTAGCGAGTTCAGCGGCTTGAAATCCTGCGCCATCACCGTCCGCTGCCGCTCTGCATAGAGATGCACCGCGGGATCCGCTTTCACGGCCGCGCTGAACGCCTTGAAATCCGCCGGCGAGCGCAGCATCACCTCGAGTCCGCTATAAGCGTCGCGGGAAAACGTCGACATGATCGAGTTGACGTCGGCGAGTATGGTGCACTGGCCCTCCTGGCCCTCGCCGAAATGGCCGACGATGGTCCAGGGTATCCCATGGATCGAGCGCTTGTCGCCGATCTCGAATCCGGAAAACATGCGTGTGCAGGTGTTGCTCACCACGAGCTCGTGCAGGCCGGGCTGAAACATGCGTCCGGCGGTAAAGCGCATTTCCGGCCGGTACGCGGTGATGTTGGGAGTAACGCCGACGAGCGGAACGAAGATGCTCCCGCCCGTCCCGCGCCGACGGCCGCTGATCGGGACCATCGACTCCATGACCACGATCGGCCGTCCGTCCTTGTCGCGGCGGATATCCGGCAGGTCCGCGACCGCGGCCGCATCCTGCCGCGGAATGCTGCCGAAGAGCGGACGCTGCCCGATCTCCGCGATGACGACCCGATCGTCGCGCACGCCGCTCATCTCCTGCCGCCGCGCCCCGCTGCCCATGGCCAGCATGGATACCAGCACACCGACCGCGCAGGTCACCCCCACGACGATGGTCAGGGTAGGCCCCTTACGATGTGCGAGACCCGACAGGCTCACGGCAAGCAGGGCGAAGAACTGTCTGAGGGCCTTCATCGCAGCCTTACCCCGCCGTCAGCGCCGTGACGACCTCGAGCCTCGCCGCCTGAAAGGCCGGAATCGCGGCGCTGATGAGCGCCACCGCGAGAGCCGAAACGAGTCCCAGGACGATGATGATCCACGGCATGGAAAGGCCATGAACGAACTTCGATGCGTAGGGGAAGGCGAGCGTCGCGACTGCGAGGCCGACACCCCCGGCCGCCACACAAACGACAGCGGACTCGGCGAGCGTCAGGCCGAAAACCGCACCGTTCGTGAAGCCGACCGTCTTCAACACCGCGATTTCAGGCGTCCGCTCCCGCACCGACTGCATCATCATGCTCGCCGTTGCAAAGAGAAGAGCCGCCATCACCGCGGCGACGACGGCGCGGATGAGGAACTCCAGGTTACCGATCGACTGCAGATTCTCCTGCGCCATCTCCCGTATGGACTCGCTGCGCGTCTCGTTGGGCGAGTTCGCAAAGCGCGCGTCGATGGCATCGGACACCGTCGCGGCCGCTCTCGGGTCCGCAATCAGCACATTGAAATGATTGACCGTATCCTTGCCGCTCGCGCGGGCTTCGTTCCAGTAATCGTAATTGATCAGGCTGTTGATATTCCCACCTGATATGTCACTGTCCGTGAACGTACCCACCATGTCGAACGTCCAGACGTTCGAGCCGTCGTGCTGCGGGACCTGGGTCATGAGTGGAATGCGATCGCCGATCTTCCAGCCGTACTTCCTCGCCAGCTCGGCTCTCACCAGGATGCCCGTTCTGGTGGCGCGAAAGGCTTTGACGTAGGCCGGGGAGATCGTAAAGGTGAACGCCGACAGCCAGCCCTTGTCGGGCCTCAGGGCAACCAGCACGACCTGCTGTTTGGGATTCTGATAGGTGGCCAGGGACAGATCCACCGGAATCGCCTCCTTGACCCCCGGCACGGACCTGATCTGCTCCAGGATCCCGATAGGCAACGGCACGCCCATGCTGAGGCGGCTGTGGACGATGAGCAGATCGGCGCGGGCCGCGGCGATCGCGTGATCGACGCCGGTCTTGAGTCCCTGGAGCACGCCGAACAGGGTGAACGCCACCGCCACCTGGAGGAATATCAGAATGGTGCGTCCGCGCTTGCGCCAGATTCCCGACCAGACCAGCGGCAGATATTTCACGTTGCCCCGCTGATGACTAACGCACCGGCTGCGGTATCGCTTCCCCGTCCTTGCGCGGATCGGAGGCGCCGTAATTGACGCCGGTCCTGAAGTCGCGCAGCACCGCCTGACCACCGCCCATGATCGCGGAATAATCGCCGCGCAGCTCGATCCGATGGCCGCGGGCGGCGAGCGCCTGGCGAACAGCCTCTGGTATGCGGTCTTCCATCACGACGTCGCACCCCTCGGACGTGATCTGCCGGAAGCGCGGGGACTCGAGTGCCGCCTGGATGTTCATGCCGAAATCGACCACGTTCGAGACGAACTGCGCGTGCGCCTGCGCCTGGTTGAAGCCGCCCATGATCCCGAACGCGATGCGCTCGTCCCCGCGTTGCATGAAGCCTGGAATGATGGTGTGGAGTGGGCGCTTGTGCCCTGCGAGAGCATCAGGAGATGAAGGATCGAGGTTGAAGAGCGCACCGCGATCCTGCAGGACGAAGCCCGTCCGATCCGCCACCAGCCGCGAGCCGAACTCGTTATAGTTGCTCTGGATCAGCGACACCATGTTGCCCTGGCTGTCCACCGCCGTCATGTACGTCGTATCGCCCGTCGTTCCCAGAAAAGGCTTCCCCGGCGCGACGTCGCAGTTCGCCCTGACCGGATTGATGAGACTCGCGCGAAGGGCGGCATAGCGCTTCGACAGTAGGCCCACCACCGGGATATGGCTGAATCGCGGATCGCCCACGTAACGCAGCAGATCCGCATAGGCCAGCTTCTTCGCTTCGATCATGACGTGCAGCGCGTCGGCCGAGTTGTGTCCATACTTCGCGAGCGGAAACCGTTCCATGATGTTGAGCATCATGAGCGCGGCGATGCCCTGGCCGTTGGGCGGCAGCTCGTACACCGTCCATCCGTGATAGGTGGTCGAGATCGGCTCGACCCACTGACTCGAGTATTCCGCGAGGTCCTGCGCCGTCATCGCGCCGCCGAGGCTGCGCGAGAAGGCGACGATGTCCGAGGCGATGGGACCCTTGTAGAAGGCATCGCGGCCGCCGCGAGCCACGAGCTCGAGCGAGCGGGCGAGATCCGGGTTTCGAAACACTTGCCCGACGCGCGGCGCGTGACCGTCGATGAGGTAAGTCCGGGAGAGATTTCGATCGGCTCTCAGGACCGGTTGGGCTTCGTGCCAATACTCCGCATCCCATTCCGGCACCGGGAAACCCTCGCGCGCGTAGGCGATGGCCGGCGCAAGCAGGTCAGAGAGTCGGCGCGTGCCGAACCGCGCGAGCAGCTTCGACCAGCCGTCCACGACGCCGGGCACGGTGACGGCGTCGATGCCGAATTCCGGCATCCGGGTCACGCCTTTGCTCTCGAGGAACCCGATCGTGAGCTTCGCCGGCGACCAGCCGCTGGCATTGAGTCCGTACAACTTTCCTGACTTGGCGTCATAGACGATCGCGAACAGATCGCCCCCCATGCCGTTCATCATCGGCTCGACGACGCCCATGACGGCATTGGCCGCCACGATCGCATCGACGGCATTGCCTCCGTGCGCAAGCACATTCGCCCCCGCCTGAGCGGCGAGCGGACTTTCCGCGGCAACGATGCCGCCGCGGGTGATGACCATCGAGCGACCCTGCGATCGGTCCTGGGCCTGCGCCAGCGGCGGCGACAGCCACGCGAAAGCGACGAGCCCTGCCGCGCAGCAGCAGGCAAGCCGGCGTATCCCCGTGCGGGTCGACATCGATTCCCCCATCCTTCGAGGTATTCGCTCGATGGCGAGGGAGACTACTGCCCGGCGGCGGCGCCGTCCAGCGCGCCGACCGCGTCCTTCTAACGGGTTGGCCGACCGACGTTGGCGGCGGTCTGCCCGAAGAGGATCGCGCGCGACTCCTCGCTCACGGTCGCCTGAGTGTTGATCTCAGCCGCACGGGCATAGGCGCGCACGGTCGCGGGTCGCTCCTTGATACCGGTGAACCAGCGCTTAAGGTGCGGGAAGTCCTCCAGATCCTGCTGTTGTCTCTCGTACGGGACGATCCAGGGATAGGAGGCGATATCCGCGATGGTGTAAGTCGCACCGACCACATAGGGGCGATCGGCCAGTCGATGATCGAGCACGCCATAGAGGCGGTTGGTCTCCTTGACGTAGCGCTCGATCGCATAGGGAATCTTCTCCGGCGCATACTGCGTGAAATGGTGATTCTGACCCGCCATCGGGCCGAGCCCGGCAACCTGCCAGAAGAGCCACTGCAGAGTCTCCACTTCGCCGCGCAGATCCGACGGGATCAGCTTGCCGGTCTTGCGGGCGAGGTACAACAGGATGGCTCCGGACTCGAACACCGGGATCGGTGCGCCGCCGCCCTGCGGGTCGTGGTCCACGATCGCGGGGATCCTGTTGTTGGGCGAGAGGCGCAGGAAATCGGAGCGGAACTGCTCGCCTTTGGCGATGTTGACCGGCACGATGCGGTAAGGCAGGCCGACCTCCTCGAGGAACATGGTGACCTTGTGCCCATTCGGAGTCGTCCAGTAGTGCAGATCGATCATTCGTCACCTCTCATCCCGCGAGCCCGCGGATAACCTGACCGGGGGAAGCGTAGCGCCCCGGCGCCAGCCACGAAATCGGCCTTTTGAGCGAGATCCCCGTAATGAGCGGATGGGCTCGAGGCTCAGGTCGAGCCGAGCGCCCGGCGGGCGAGTATAGTTTCGCTTCAGGCCGGCCCCGGAAGCCGTGCGACCGGCCCGCGGGGAGGATTCATGCGCTTGCTGGGCAACATCATCTGGCTGCTCTTCGGCGGATTGGAGGCCGGCCTCGCGTGGTGGGTGGCGGGCCTGTTGGCCGCCATCACCATCATCGGCATCCCCTTCGCCGTTGCCGCGTTTCGCATCGGCGCCTTCAGCTTCTGGCCATTCGGCAGAGACATCGTCGACCGCCCCGAGAGCGAAGAGCGCAAGCTGCTCATCCTGATCGGCAACCTCATCTGGATCCTCCTCGGTGGCATATGGCTCGCGCTGGGACACCTGGTATTCGCGCTGTTACTCGCGATCACCGTCATCGGCATCCCCTTCGCCCTGCAGCACCTGAAACTCGCCCGCCTTTCCCTCATGCCGTACGGCAAGGAAATCGTCGTCGTGAACCGTTAGCGGCTTCACACCAGTGAGGGCGCGATTTCCGCACAATCCACGCACGAGTGGTTGGGCCCGACGTTCTGCCACTGAGCGGCGCTCGACCTATCTCTGAAACAGATCCCGCAGCCTGCTGAAGAACGACGGCGAGCGCATGTGCCTCAAAGCCGCTGCCCACTTGTCCTCGGCGACAAGTTTGCGCTGCAGATCCGCCTCTTCCTTCTTCATCAGCTCGAGCACTCTCGTGTCCTCGTCATCCTCCAGCCAGTAGCCGTGCTGGCTCGGGCAGAACTCCATTTCGAGATCGTAGAACCTGTAGCGGAATCTTTGTAGCAGCGCGGCGCACTCCGGGCATTTGTCGGTCGTAGGGCTCGAGCCGAACACCAGGGTCCCCTTCCAGCGATCCCCGAAGTCGAAGACCTCGTCTTCGAGCTCCTCGAGCTCCTGATGCTCGAGCCACATTCCCTTGCAGACCTGACAGTAGTTGACTTTGAGCTGGTGTCTCACCACCGGGGCCAGCTCCGCGCCGCATCGGGGACATTTCACTTGAGACTCCTCCTTACCCGCGCCGATTACCAACCGCCGTCGATGAGCGCCCGCGTCTCTTCGACCGCGCTGCGCCAGATGCCGAGCATCGCCTGATCCGACTGGCGATAGCGACCGCCGAAATTGCCGTCGCCGATGAATTCACGGACGCCGCTCGGGGTCATGGCGCGCAACCGCGAGATATCGAGCATCGGCTTCTGATGCGCCGGATAGTCGACGCCGGCCAGCCGCGTCCAGGGGAAATTCTCCATCCACGAGGCGTGGGAGGCGACCGGGTCGACGGCCTGCACGGCCTTCCAGGTCGCCGGCGCGTTCCACCAGTTGTGAAACTTCACGGAAATGCCGTCCTTCGCCGCGCGCCAATCGGCGATCGTCGACTGGACGGAGGAATTGCCGCCGTGACCGTTGACGATCACGATGCGTTTGAAGCCGTGCGCAGCCAGGCTGTCGAGGACATCGCGGATCAGGCGGGAGTACGTGTCCACCGTCAGGCTGACGGTCCCCGGATACGCCATGAAATAGGGTGTCATTCCAAAGGGTACGCCGGGGTAAACCGGCACGCCGAGAGGCTCGGCGGCTTCGACCGATACCCGCTCGGAAAGGATGTAATCGACGCAGAGGCTGAGAGCCGCGTGCTGCTCGGTGCTGCCGATGGGCAGCACCGCCCGATCGTCGCGCGCGAGATAGGCTTCGACCTGCTCCCAATTCATGTCCGCGATCTTCATGCCCAGCCCTCGCTGTGGAAAGAGCAGCCCGCGGCACTTAAGCTTCAGCGACCTGGCTTGCCGGAGCCCTGTAATGATAGCCGATCCCACCACGACCGAGCGCCATCCGAACAAGGCGTTTCTGGTGCTGTTCTGCGTCGAGATCTGGGAGCGCTTCGGATACTACGGCATGGCGTCGCTCCTCGTGCTCTACATGGTACAGCAGCGTCGCTTCTCCGACTCGCAGGCCGACCTGGTTTGGGGCGCCTTCTCCACCCTGGTCTACACGATGCCGATGCTGGGTGGCTATCTCGGCGATCGCGTGCTCGGGCTGCGGCGCACACTGGTGCTGGGGGCGGTGACGCTGGGACTCGGCTATCTGCTGCTGTCGGTGCCGCTCGAGGCCGCGCTCTTCCCGGCAATGGGCCTGATCGCGCTCGGCAATGGACTCTTCAAGGTCAATCCCAACAATCTGGTCTCCCGGTTGCACGAGGGCGAACACTCCAGGCTCGACATCCTCTTCACCATCTACTATGTGTCGCTCCAACTTGGCGCGTTCGTGTCGATTCTGCTCCTGCCCTGGATCAAGGATCACCCCAACTGGCTCATCACCCTGGGACCGCTGCGCTTCGACAGCTGGCATCTGGCCTTCGGCGTCAGCGCCATAGGTCTGACGCTCGGATTGTTGAACTACGGCGCGTTCCGTGACTACCTGCGCCCTTACGGCGCCGCGCCGGACTTCAAGCCGCTCAAGCTACGGACGCTGGCCGCGGTGCTTGCCGTGTCGCTGCTCATCGCGGCGCTTCTTTCGGAGATCATCCGCTACCGCGCGGTGGCGGAAGTGGTGGTCGGCCTCTTCGCGCTGCTGATGGTCTATGTCTTCGCCCATTTGCTGATCACCGGCGAGCGCAGAGGCCGCAACCGGGTGATCGCCTGCATCGTCTTCACGCTCATCTCGATCATCTGGGCGATCTACAATCAGCAGATTTACACATCGCTCACGTTGTTCGCCCTGCGCAACGTCAAGCACTCGCTCCTCGGATTGCATATCGCGCCGGCACAGTTTCAGGATCTCAATCAGTTCTGGCTCGCGGTGCTGGCGCCACCGCTCGCATGGCTGTACGCGCGCATGGGCAAGAGCCGCCGCGGTGATTTCTCCATCGCGACCAAGTACGCAGCCGGCCTGTATCTGCTCGCAGCGGCGTTTTTTCTCTACGCGGCGAGCGGCATGACGGCGCGGGAGGGGGTGGCCTCGCCCGGGTGGCTGGTGGCCGGCTACTGCGCGCAGTCGCTCGGTGAGCTTTTGATCGCCGCGCTCGGTTTCTCGATGATTTCGCAACTGGTCCCGGAGCGCTCGCGCGGCATCATCATGGGGGGTTGGTTTCTCGGCATGGGCCTCAGCAATTACGCGGGCGGCGCCATCGCGGGTTTCGCGAGCATTCCCGCGGGCCTCACATCGCCGATCGAAACGCTGCCCATCTACACGCGGCTATTCGCGGAATTGGGGATCGGTGCTCTGGTCGCGGCACTCATCGCCACGCTGCTCGTGCCATGGCTCAACCGACTGGCGGCGGCGCCCGCGGCGGCGACACCGGCATCTGCCGGGGATGCGGCAGCGCCGGTGGCACGGCCCAGCGTGTAGGCACCCGTGACGGAGCCCAAGCACCTTTATCCCGGGATCTCGGGCTCCACGAGCCTCGCCAGGTTGCGCAGCGACTCCTGCCAACCGAGATAGCAGGCTTCGATGGGAATGGCATCGGGCAGCCCTTCCTGCACGATGTTGAGCTCGGTACCGAGGGCGACCTTCTTCAGCGTCACCGTCACCCGACTCTCACCCGGCAGATTCGGATCCTCGAATCTGTCGGTGTAGCGCAGGCGCTCGCTCGGCACGAGCTCGAGGTAGTGCCCGGCGAAGGAGTGACCGTGGCCGCTGGTGAAATTCCGGAAGGACATTCTGTACGAGCCCCCAGCCTTCGCCTCCATATGATGCACGGTGCAGGTGAATCCATTGGGCGGCAGCCACTTCGCCATGGCGTCCGGCTCCAGGAACGCGCGATAGACCTTTTCCGGCTTGGTGGCGAGGACGCGGTGAAGTCGCACGGTGTTGGGCATGACCGGCTCTCCTTACTCTCAGGCGCCCGGTATGGGCAGCACGGGCATGATCTCGATGGCATCGCCCGGAAAGATGGCAAAGTGGGGATGGTTCTCGAAGAGTCCGGCGGCGGCCTCGTGCGAGTCCGCACGCACTACCGTAAAGGCAGCCATGTGATTGCTCGTATCTTCGATCCCCCGCTGCATGACCTTCTTGGTCTTCCCCAGCGGTCCTCCCAGCCCGGCGATGGAGGCATGATGTTTTTCGGTCCACGCCTTCCATGCCGCCATGCCTTCACGCTCTTTCGCGCGCCGCTCGGCTTCGGGAAGCGCATCCCAGGCCGCTCGTCGGGGGCTGGTCTTGCTGCCGAGGAAGATGGCGAGATAGGTACTGTTCGAGCTCATGAGGAAATCCCCTTTCGAATCCGCGGGTCCAGCCGGCTGCCGGGCCTCATTCACTGGTCGAACCGGGCGCAGTCAAATCGACATCGCGGTCGCTGAATAGCGCAATGCCGGTGAGCTCGGCGAGCCTCCCCAGGAGCCGATCCTGGAACTGGGGCTCGAGCGCATCGGCCGCCGGTTTCTGCCGCTGGCGGTGATACCAGTAGCCGCCGCTGCATTTGGCCGAGGAATCCTCGCTGACGGCAAGCCATGTCTGCGTGAGATGTCCCATCGTCAGATCTTCAGGAGCGCCGGTGCCGCCCATCCTGGTGGGGACCCAGCCCGGATCGACGGCATGGCTCAGCACACCGGGCCAGTGCCGGGCGACCGCAAAGGCGAGCGCGGTCACATAGAGTTTGCTTTCTGAATAGGCCCGGCTCGCATCCCAGCGACGCTCGACCCACTCCATATCCCGCAGTGACGCGTCGGCGCCGCGATGCATCCCGCTGCTGAGATAGATGAGGCGATCCGGGCGCTCGATCCATGCGGTCAGCAGGTAGGGCGCCAACGCATTGACCGCCAGCGTCTTCGCGTGCCCCTCGGGCGTCGTTCCACGTGCCGGCTCGCGGTAGATCCCGGCGTTGTGGATGACCGCGTCCATGCGGCCGATCCTGCGAACCTGCTCGGCGATCGATCGGGTCTCGGCGGCACTGCCGAGATCGCCGATCACGACCCCCGCGGACCGCGCGGCCAGATCGGACAGCGTGGTGGCGCGCCGCGATGAGCGTGCGTGCAAGACGATTTCGTGCCCTTCGGCGATGAGAGTACGTGCCGCGGCGAGACCGAGACCGTCGGTCGAGCCGGTGACGAAGACGCGGCTCATGAGGCGCCGGGAAGAGCAGCGCCAGCAGTGCAGCTTGCGGATCCGCGCAGGGGAGGCACGTGCATGATCGGAAATTTACTCGCGGCAGGTAGGAAAATCACCATCACCCGGAATAACATGGTCGTCGGGGGGAGGTTCGCCCACGGCTCATGCTCGACGAGATCCCGCAGCCCGCTTCTCGTGCCGAGGCATCGTCGGACCTCGTGCGCGGCCTCGGTCCCTGGCAAGCGACGGCCGTGGTCGTCAGCACGATCATCGGCACGGGTGTCTTCCTCGTGGCCGGCCCCATGGCGCGCGCCGCCGGGTCGTTCGACCTCTTCCTCCTCACCTGGATCGCCGGCAGCGTCATCGCGCTGTGTGGGGCACTGTGCTTCGCCGAGCTCGGTGCGGCGCTTCCGGCCGCGGGCGGGCTCTACTGCTATCTCAGCCGCGGCCTCGGCCAGGCGTGGGGATTCCTGTACGGCTGGATGCAGGCGGTCCTCGGCTCACCGGTCGGTTTCGCGACCATCGCAGCGGGCTTCGTGCGATTTGCGAGCTATCTGCTCCCCGAGCTCGATAAGCCCTGGCTGACTTTGCATCTCGGACCTCTCTCCTTCACCCTCGCCCGGGCGCAGCCGCTCGCCTCGCTCGTGGTGTTGGGCATGACCGCGTTGAACTACCTGAGCGTGCGGATCGGCGGCGGTGTGCAGATCTTCCTCGGCTCGCTCAAGATCGGAGCCATCGGCGTGATCATCGTCGCGGCCGCCTTCTGGAGCGGCGGAGCCGCGGGACCGGCGGCCCCCGCGGCGACCCTCCACAGCGCCTCCGCGATCGGCGCGGTGCTCACGGCGATGGTGCCGGTCATGTGGGCCTACAACGGATTTCAGAATCTCGGTTGTCTCGGCGCCGAAGTCCGGGACCCCGCGAAGAACATTCCGATTGCCCTTCTCGGCGGCATGCTCATCGTGGGCACGCTCTACGTGCTGCTGGATGTCATGTATTTTCACGTTCTCCCGTTGTCACGCATCGCCGGCTCGGAGCACGTGGCTTCCGATGTGGTGCAGGTGCTCTTCGGCCGAAGTGGCGCCGCCTGGCTGACCGTCGCCATGGGGATTTCGGCTCTGGCCACGCTCCATGCGGTGATCATGGCCGAGTCGCGCATCACTTACGCCCTCTCGCGCTCGGGACTGTTCTTCGGATTCGCGGGGCGGGTGCAGCCGCGCCACCGAAGTCCGCAAGGTGCGTTGCTCTTCCTCGGTTCGCTCGGCGCAGTCATCGCGCTCACGGGAACGTTCGAGCAGCTCTTTTCGCTCTATATCTTCGCCATCTGGATCTTCTTCGCGCTCGGGGCGCTCGCGCTCATGCGGCTACGCGCAACGGAGCCTGGCCTGCCGCGCGCCTATCGGACGTGGGGATATCCCTGGACCCCGCTGCTGTTTCTGACTGCCGCGCTCGCCCTCACCGCGAATCTTTGGCTCGATCAGCCGGTTCGCTCATCGATAGGCCTGTTGATGATCCTGGCCGGCCTACCCTGCTACTACGCCTGGCTCGGCAGAAGCCGGAGGTTGGAATCAGCGCGGGTGCCGAGTCTTTGAATCGAAACAAACATCATGCGATCCCGATCCTCGGAATCATCGCGAGCATGTTGTTGCCATGGGGGCCGCGTTCGGTATCGGCTGCGCAGCAGAAGCCCGCGTCTCGGATGCGCGGCACGACCGGGGTCGTCGCCGAAGCCGGCTGCGGAATTCTCGGCAGAGCCGATCTGGCGACTCTCCGGGATGCGCCCACCCGCATCACCGCGGCTAAGTGGGTGGCGGCTTACGGCGGCATGCCGCCGTATTGCCGGGTGCGCGGCTATGTGAAGCCGCAGGTGGGCTTCGAGATTCTGCTGCCCGGTGTGGGTTGGAATCAGAAGTTCATCGAGATCGGCTGCGGCGGAGCCTGTGGCTCGATCGACGGCCAGGCCTGCGGCGATCCGCTACGCCGGCATTACGCTTGTATCGTCTCGGATGCCGGTCATCGCAGCAGCGGCGGCGACTGGGAGTGGGCCAAGGACAATCTGCAGGCGAAGATCGACTATGGCTACCGCGGCGCCCACGTGACGGCGCTCGCGGGCAAGGCGCTGACGCGACTCTATTACCATCGGCCGCCGCGCGAATCGTATTTCAACGGCTGCTCGACCGGTGGTCGCCAGGCCATGGTCGAGGCGGAGCGCTTTCCATGGGATTTCAACGGCATCATTGCCGGCGCACCACCCCTCAACTTCACCGCCAACTCACTGGCGCAGCTTTGGGCATCTCTCGCGGCGACCACCGCGGCCGGCAAGGCGATTCTGACCCCCGCCGCCGTGCAGTTGGTGCACCGGGCGGTTCTCGCCCGGTGCGATCTGGACGACGGCGTGCGCGACGGCATCGTAGAAAACCCGCAAGCGTGCGATTTTGATCCGGGCCGGCTCCTCTGCCGGGCCGGTCAGCGCAAGGGCTGCCTCACGGGCCGGCAGGTCGCCGCGGTGAGAAAGATCTACGCGGGACCGTTCGCAGGGACCGACTCGCTCTCGCGGGGAGGCTACATGCCGGGATCGGAGTTGCAATGGATCGGTCTTTACTTCTCGGCCGATGGCGGCCGGGGCTTTCTTTATTCGTACAACGAGGGCAAGTTCCGCTACGCCGCGTTCGTTCCCGATCCCGGGGCAGGCTGGCAGCCTACGGACATCGATTTTCGAGCCGATTATCGCCGACTCGGCATGACGGAGTCGCTTTACTCGGCAGCCAACCCGGACCTGCGCCAGTTCAAGCGCAACGGCGGCAAGCTCCTCATGTATCAGGGATGGAATGACCCCTTCGAGCCGCCCGCAGCCACCACCCAGTACTATGAGACGGTTGAGCGTCTCATGGGCGGTCGCGCGGCCACGCAGAGCTTTTATCGCCTGTTCATGGTTCCCGGCATGGGACATTGCTCAGGCGGCGAGGGAGCCTGGGCGATCGACTACCTGAGCTACCTGGAACGGTGGGTGGAGCGGGGCCAGGCGCCGCGGAAACTCGTGGGCTGGCATCTGGACGCTCGGGGAGCAAGGAGCTTCAGCCGTCCGGTGTACCCGTACCCACTGCGGGCGAAGTACGACGGATCCGGTGATCCCAACTCCGCGAGCAGCTTCGTCGCCGTTCCGGCAAACTAGCCATTCTTCAGCGCCCGACGAACACATCGGCAAAGGCGCGCGCGAACTCATCATTGCTCGTCATCGCGGGCAGGCCGAGCGCGGCCTCGATGGTGCGTGCCGTGCTGTAATGATCGTAGCGCACGCGGCTCACGTAGCCGGATTTCACCGTTCCCCGCGAGCCGAGCACGATGGTGGCGATGTGGTTGTTCGCCGTGGTGCTGGATTCGTCCCACGTGAGAACGAGCAGACTCTTCTGCTCGCGCCAAGCGGGGGCGTTGAAGAGCGGCTCGAGTGTTTGCCTGAGCCATGCATCCTGGACCTGGAGGCTTCGTGGCGAACCGTTGCCCGGTAACTCGCCGTCATCGTAATCATCCGCCGCGAGCCACGCGAATGCCGGTGTGGTCGCGGCGGACTTCAGGTCCCGCGGCCATTCGCGTACGCCGACGAGGTGGGCGCGACAGCGCCCGGGATCACGCCGGATGTCATCGAACAGAATGAACGGCGCATCGTCAGGCTCGTAGTTCTTGTCGTACCGGGTGCTCGTGTTGCAGGGCGTGCCCATTCCCTCTTCATACGCCCTCCAGGTCTTCCCGGCCGCTTCGAGGAGATCGCCGAGGTTTCTCGCGGCGATGTGGATGTTGGGGAAATACACCGGACCTTTGACGAAGACATCGCCGCCGGCGATGGCGAGGTAGTTCTCGTCGCTCGGGTGATAGACCCCCTGATAGTTGGCGAGCAACGCGCCGCGGGAGGCCAGTGAATTGATGAACGGCGCGTCCTTGCTGTCGCCGATGACCTGGCCGTAGTCGGTGTTCTCCATCATGATCACGAACACATGATCGAAACGAGGCACGTGCGCCGCGCACGGAGCGGGCGGCGACAACGGCATGGCCGGGCTCATGTCCGCTCTCAATTCGGCGACATAGCTCGCGGCACCGGCGGTCCTGCCACCGAGCTCGAGACGCAGTGCGAGCGCGACCGCGGCGCGCGGGATGTCTGCCGCCGTGAGTCGCCGCTCGAACCGGAGAGTCCCATGGCGCGCAGTCGCCGTGGCGCCGTGGAGCACGAGCGGCGGCCCGAGCGTGTTGCCCGAGCCTCCGAGGAACTGGCCGCTGAGGACCGCGCGCGCCCCCCCTTGGCCGGAGGCGGCAAACCAGGCGGACAGCGTAAGACGGCGATGAGCGGGTGAGTCGGTCAAGCGGATCGTCCGCTCGAGCGCGCTCGCGCCCCAGGGACCGCTCGCGACCACGACCCGCGGCGCGAATCTCCCGGGCCAGCTCGCCCGCAGCGAGCTCGCACAACGGAGGGTCGGGCTGCCCGCGACGATGGTCCAGCCGGCAACGGTCGTCGCGGCTTGCGGATCAGCGGAGCAGCGCAATGCCTGCGCAAAGCGCAGAGGATTCGAGCGCCTGCCAGGGGTCGCGCAGGCACTGACGAGCACCGCGGTCACTACGAGAATGGCTGCCCATCGCAGCCCCGGATGCCTTTCGCTCACCATGCGCGATAGAATCGCATGGGCTGCTCGCATCTGCACGGCAAGTTGAATTCGAGGTCGGATGTCATGGCGCAGGAGGCTCGAGCGGGTCTTCGGATCGCGTATCTTCGGGCGCTGGAGGCCGTGCGGGTCGGACGCTTTCAGAGCGCCGAGCGGCAGCTGCGCGAAATCCAACGCACCAGCCCCGGAGAGATCAACAGCCTGCATCTGCTCGGGGTGGCGCTGCTGGCGCAGGGCAAATTGGCTCCCGCGCTCGAAATCCTCGGGCGTGTGGTCGCCGAGGCGCCCCTGTTCGCTCATGCGCGTGTCGACCTCGCGCGGGCCCAGCGTCAGGCTGGGCGTCTCGAGGCGGCGCGCACCGAGCTGCGACGGGTTCTGAAGGAAAAGCCTTCTCTCGAAGCCGCATGGCTCGCCTACGGCGATGTCCTCGTGGACATGGAAAGGTTCGCGGATGCGCGCCACGCGTTCGAGCAGGCGCGCCTGCTCGACCCTCATCGGCAGCGCATCGAGGAAGCGACCGCCGCGCTCGCCGATGCCGACTATAGCTCCTCTGAAGCGATCTTCCGCGACGTCCTGAAGAGCGATGCGAGTCACCTCGCGGCACTCGCCGGTCTCGCGGCCGTGGCCATTCGGGCCGGGAATACGCGCGACGCCGAGCGATTGCTCACCCATGCCCGCCATCGCTGCGCTCATCACCCGCTCTTTCAGCGCGCCTGGGGCCATACGCTGCTGGTTGCGGAGCGCCTCGGCGACGCGGAAAGCACCTTTCGCGAGCTGCTGAAACTCGAGCCGGATAACCCGCAGAACTGGGCGGCGTTGGGCTCGGCATATATCAAGCTCCTGCGCCAGGAGGAAGCGCTGTCGGCCTATCGGGAGGCCGCTCGCCTCAATCCCTCGCAGGCCGGATTCCGACTCGCCATCGGGCACATCAACAAGACGCTCGGGAGGCGCGCGGAGTGCGAAGACGCGTACCGGGAGTGTCTGCGACTCGATTCAAAATACGCGGAAGCGTACTGGAGCCTCGCGGATCTCAAGAATTACCTCTTCAGCGATGCCGAGCTCGCGGCGATGCAGGAGCTGCTCGCTTCGCCGACGGCCGGCACCGACCAGGCGCAGATGCATTTTGCGATCGGGCGTGCCCTCGAGCAGCGCGAGAGCTATCCCGAGGCCTTCAGCCACTACGCCGAAGGTAATGCGCTGCGTCGGCGGAGCTCGCCGTTCTCGATCGAGACCTTCGAGGCCAAATCACACCGGATCATCGCCTGCTGCGATTGCGAATTCTTCCGCTCCCGCGCGACGGCGGGCCATCCCGCTCCCGCGCCGATCTTCATCGTCGGGCTGCCCCGATCCGGCTCGACGCTCATCGAGCAGATCCTCGCCAGTCACTCACAGGTCGAGGGCACGATGGAGCTGCACAACATCCTCGCGATGGTGCGCGAGTTCGACCACCTCGATTCCAATCGGGACAGCTACCCGGAAAGCGTCCGTGCTCTGGCCGCGGATGAGCTCACCGCCCTGGGCCGCCGCTACCTCGAGGAGACGCGCGCCGTACGGTCCGGCAAGCCCCGCTTCATCGACAAGATGCCTAACAACTTCAGTCATGTCGGCCTGATCCACGCCATCCTTCCAAGGGCCAGAATCGTCGATGTCCGCCGCCACCCGATGGACGCCTGCTTCAGCAACTACAAGCAATACTTTGCCCATGGCCAGTCCTTCAGCTACGATCTCGAGGATCTGGGGCGTTACTACCGCTGTTATCTCACCCTGATGGACCACTGGGACGCGGTGCTCCCGGGCAGGGTGATGCACCTTCAATACGAGCAGCTGATCCGCGATCCGCAGGACACCGTCCGCCGCATCCTCGAGTACTGTGATCTGCCGTTCGAGGCTGCAACCCTCAACTTCCACGAGAACCGCCGCCCCGTGCGCACGGCGAGCGCCGAGCAGGTGCGCCAGCCGCTGTATGCCTCCGGGGTGGGTTACTGGAAGCGGTTCGCGAAGGAGCTCGAACCATTGCGAGTCAGTCTCGGAGACTGTCTCGAGCGATTCGCCGCCTGGGATTGAGTAGATCCTACTCCGCCAGCACCCGGTCAAGCGCTGCGATCAGCCGATCCATCTCCTCGGGCGTCGTGTAGTGCACGAAGGAGACGCGGACGGCGCCCCGAGCCGGATCGACACCCATCGCGCTCAGTAGTCGCACGGCGTAGAAGTTTCCGGCGCCGACCATGAAGCCGCGCTGCGCGAGGCGCTTGAGAACCTCGGTCGGCTCGATCCTCCCGGTCACGAACGAGACCGTCGCCATCCGCTCGCTCGCACGCGCAGGTCCGAGCAGCCGGACGTCCTTGCGAGCGCCGAGATAGTCGAGCAGTTTCGAGAGCAGCGGTATTTCCGCAGAGCGCAACAGCTCGCGAACGCGCTGCGAGCGCGAAACGCTCCCGGTGCCGTGATGCTCGGCAAGCGCGTCGAAATACTCCGCAACCCCCCGCGACGCGGCGACCTGCGCATGGTCGGGCCCGGCCGGCACCAGGCGCTTGAAACGCTCAGCCGCGTTGAAGTAATGACCCTCGTTACCGAGCCGCTGTACGAGCTCCGGCCGCACCACCAACACGCCCTGGTGCGGACCGAAGGTCTTGTAGAGCGAGAAGAGATAGACATCCGAGTTCAGTTGCCGGATGTCCGGCAGCCCGTGGGGCGCGCCGGACACCCCGTCGACGATCGTGAGCGCCCCGGCCGAGCGGGCGAGTGCCGCCACGCGCGCGACCGGGTTGATGTGGCCGAGGATGTTCGAGGCATGAGGAAAGGTCACGAGACGCGTGCGCTCGCTCAGGAGGAGCTCCAGATGCGCGGGATCGAGGACACCCGTCTCCGGATCGACCTGCCACTCCTTCACCACGATCCCATGCGCGGCCAGCCGCCGCCATTGACCGGTATTGGCCTCATGGTCCTGGTTGGTGACGATGATCTCGTCCCCGGGCTCGAGCAGCGCCCGAAACGCCCGCGCCAGCACGTAGGTGTTCTGCGATGTCGACGGGCCGAACTGGACCTCCTCCGGCGGAACACCGAGGTATTCCGCGAGCCGCGCCCGTCCGGCATCCATCCATTCGCCCGCCTCGGTCGAGGCGGCAAAGGCGTAGTACGGTTGGACCTTGAGCCGGCGGTAGTACTCGCTCAGCAGCCGAATGACGGCGCCGCAGGCATACGAGCCGCCGGCGTTCTCGAAGAACGCCTGACCCCGCAGAGTGGGTTCCGCGAACGCGGGAAACTGGCTGCGGACGAAATCGAGGTCGAGGGCCTGTCGTACCGTGCTCATCGGCCCATTATGCCACCGTCAGAAACTGTAGCTCGCCCTCAGCCCAATCACGCGCGGCTCGTTCGTCGTCTCGCGGTGATCGTAATTGCCCGTATTGATCAGGATGATGGCGTCCGTGTTCGTCAGATTGCTGATATACCCTTCGAGGCTCCAGGCGCCCCCGGAACCGTTGATTCCCAGGCGCACATCCGAGATGTTGTACTCCGGCTCCAGCTCTCGTGCCGAACCCGCCCTGGCGCCGAGCGCGGGATTGGACAGCGCGCGCAGGTCGCTCCACCGGTCGCCTTTGTGGGAGATGTCGTACTGGATGAACCCGTCGAGCGCCCCGCTGAGGGGCCTCTCGTAACGGAGGTTCGCGCTGTAGCTGAAGTAGGGGACGAATGGCAAGGTCTCGTCCGGTACGATCATCTGTGTGAGCACGCCGGAGAAGTCCGGTTTCACGCTGACCAGGCGCGAATCGTTGTAGTTCGCGTTCGCCTCCAGAGTCAGGCCCTCGATGATCCGGTAGGCGACATTCGTCTCGGCACCGTAAATGCGGGCGGTGCCGAAGTTGGCATTGAAGGTCGTCGGACAAATCGAATCGTCGAAGATCGGCGCCTGATAGCCGTTCCAGCGCATGTAGTAGAACGCGCCGTTCCAGCGCAGGCGTCCCTCGAGCGAGGTCGATTTCCAGCCCACCTCGAAGTTGTTGAGCGTATCCGGCTCGTACGTGAGCGGCACACCGTTTTGGTAGCAGGACGATGCCACCCCGGCGTTGCTGCCGCCCTGGCGGTACCCCTGGCTGAAGGTCCCGTAGAGAAGCAGATTCTGGGCCGGCTTGTAGGAGAGGCTCGCCTTACCGCTCAGTTTGTGCCCTTGAGCGCCGATCAGACCGGACGGTGTCTTCGGCGCGTAGAAGAACCCCGCCCACTGGTCGCTGGAGCTGTAGTGCCACTCGAAGTACCGCAGCCCGACATCGATATTCCAGCGCTGGGTGAGGTCGAAGCTGACATCGGTGAATTCCGCCGTGTTCCGCGAATCGTCCCGGCTGACGCTGCTGTACCACTCATGGGGCAGTGGCGCGGCGGTTCCCGTGTAGTAGTTGCTGTAGTAAGAGAGCGCGCTCTGGTACGCCTCGCCATTGGGCTGCAATCCCGGCATGAGGTAGTAGGTGTCCCATGTCTGCTTCGTCTGCTGCCAGTAAAGGCCTCCGAGCCAGTGCCAGCGGCCGCCCGGCTTTGATTGCAGACGCAGCTCGTGCGACCATTGCGACGTCCACTGATCGTACGTGTAGTACATGTTCGGCGCCTGGCAACCGCTGTAGGGGTCGGTTCCGCCCTGGATCGTGGGGCCGGTCCGGCAGGTCAGGCTCTGCAACAGAGGCGGGGAATTCTGATACGAATCCGGGAACGGGTTGTACTGCACGTACTCGGAGTATTCGGTGACGTAATGATAGGGGTACTTCCAATAGGTGCCGGCGTAAACCAGATCGCCGATGCCGACGTCCCCTTGGACGTTCAGATCATAATCCGTGAAGGAGTCGGAGATGCTCTCTGGCCCGAAATGCGCCACCTCGCGCAGCGCGTAGCGCATTGGATCCTGCGACCACGATCCCGCGGTGTCCTGGCGCTGATAGTTCACCGTCAGAACCGCGTTCCAGGAATCGCCGATCTTCTGCGCGATGCCCGCGCGTCCGCCGTACTGCTTCTCCGTGTTGTAGTTGTTGCGGGCCCATTGCGCGTCGTTGGAAACGACCCCGTTGACCCAATCCCGGGTCGCGAGCACGTTGTCGATGAAGCCGCCCTCGTGGACCACGTAACCAGACAGTCGCAATGCCGTGCTGTCCTCGATGAGCGGGATGTTGACGAAGGCCTCTCCGGTGGAGTTGTTTCCGCCGTGGTCGATCGAGCCATAGTCCACGTCGGTTCCGGCGCTGAAGGCGTGCGCATCGGGCTTGTTCGTGATGACGCGGATGGCGCCCGACATGGCGCCGGCCCCGAAAAGCGTCCCCTGCGGACCATCGAGCACTTCGATGCGCTTGATGTCGTAGAGGTGCAGGTCGGGAATGTAGCCGTAGTAGCTCGTGGACGCGTCGTCGAGGAAGTATCCCGTGGTCGAGAGGTTCGAGGCGTTCGCACTGCTGCCGTCGGACACCCCGCGGATGTAGAACATCTGATCGGTGGGCCCGATGCTCTCGTAGGACACCGTCGGCATCATGCGCACGATATCCTCGAAATGCGTGATACCGAGGTTCTGGATGTCGGCGGCAGTCAGGGCCTGGATGGTCTCCGGGATGTTCTGCAGGTTCTCCTCGCGCTTGGTTGCGGTGACGATCACTTCCTGCAGGACCTCCGGCGCCGGCGGACCGGTGGTGCTGGCGGGGTCGGCGGCCAATGCCGCGGGGAGATGGCCCGCGGCCGCGCCGTAGAGCGCCGCGGCGACGGCCAGATTGATCGGGCGAAGGATGCGGGACCCCCCGGCGCGGGCGCGCCACCAGGAAGGCATCGTTCGAGCTTTCTTCATACGCTCCCCGTCGCGCCTCTCAGCTCAGCACACTTTTTAATATTATATAGTCAATAATATAAATTGGAGGGGCTGGTGTCAATGCAAGCACTCATGCGCAGGTCGATCGTTGTCGCTCTCGTTCTGGCGCTGTCACCGAGTCTGACCCCGGCTCGCGCCAGCGAAGGCCCATCGCCGCCGCAGTACGGCTTCACCATGGAGCGAGCCGGCATCCCGATGCGCGACGGTGTCACGCTCGCCGTGACGCTCTACATGCCGAAGGGAGCACCGCACGGCACCCGTTTCCCGGCTCTGCTCAACTATCTGCCCTATCGCAAGGACGACGACGAAGCGCAGGAGCAATATGGCCTCTTCAGTTATTTCGCTCGCCGCGGGTTCGTGGGAGCCGCGGTCGACATCCGCGGCTTCGGCAACAGCGGCGGTGTACCACCGGATCGCGAGTACTCGGCCCAGGAGCAGGCCGACGGCGAGCAGGTCATCGCCTGGCTCGCGCGACAGCCGTGGTCGAACGGCAAGGTCGGGATGTTCGGCATCTCATGGGGCGGCTTCAACTCCATCCAGATGGCGATGCGCAATCCGCCGGCGCTGAAGGCGATCGTGGCGGTGGCGGCCACGGAGAAGCTCTACAAGGAGGACGTGCACTACATCGATGGGATCTTCCACGTCGACGAATTCGAGCTGACCATGGATCTCGGCCAGGGTCGCACCGGTGCACCCGACTACAGCCTCGTGCCGAGCATCATCGGGCCACGCATGAACTCCAAACCGTGGTCGCTGACCTACCTCGAACACCAGCGTGATGATGCCTTCTGGCACCGCCCGGAGCGGCCGCTGTCATCCATCCACGTGCCCTGCTTCCTAATCGGCGGCTTGCACGATGGTTATCGTGACAGCATCCCACGCATGCTCGAGCGGGTCTCCGCGCCGGTGAAGGCTTGGATCGGCCCTTGGAATCACGCCTGGCCGGACGACAGTGACTACGGACCGCTCTACGGATGGCGTGAGCAGGCCGTGCGTTGGTTCGATTACTGGCTGAAGGGTCGCGACACGGGTGTTCTGGCCGATCCGAAGCTCACGATCTACCTGCAGCACTGGTACCCGCCCGGACCGCAGGATCAGACCATACCCGGCGTCTGGCGCGCCGAAAACGGCTGGCCGCCCCAAGGCACGTGGCATGAGCGACTGTACCTGCAGCCCGATCATGCGCTGCGCAGCCAGGCGAAGGCCTCGGGACGGGATCAGTTGCGGTATGTGCCGTCGGCAGGCGCGGAGGACGGCATCTTCTGGTGGGGAGATCTGCACCCGGACATGCGGCCGTTCGATGCCTACAGTCTGGTCTACGACACTCGGCCGCTTCCGCGCGACACTGCCATCATCGGCTTCCCTCATGTGACGTTGCAGGCCGCAGCCAGTGCGCCGCTCGCGGACTGGGTTGCGCGTCTGGAGGACGTCGCCCCCGACGGTCGCGTGACGCTCGTGACCGGCGCGGCCTTGAACGGCGCCCAACGGCACTCGATGGCCGATCCGAAATCTCTCGAGCCCGGCAATTTCTATGCGTTCTCCTTCGACCTGCACCTCGCCTCTTATGTGTTTCCCAAGGGACATCGCATCCGGCTCGCTCTCTCCAACGCCATGTGGCCGACGCTCTGGCCGACGCCTTATTCGATGGACACGACGGTCGAGCTCGGCGGAACTCGGCCATCCTGGATCGAACTGCCGCGCGTGCCGTTGAAAGGACGCGCGCCGCCGCCGTCGCTGCTCTCGCCGCCGGGCCCGGTCGAGAGTCCGCCGGACATTACCGGCGGAGGTTTCGACTGGCCCGGATCCTATAAAGTCGTGCGCGATGAGAACGGTCATGCCCGGGTCGTCTGGCAAGGCGGATACCACCTCCACTATCCCTGGGGCACCTTCCGCGATGCGGAAAAGCTCACCTATTCGATCGACGATGCGCATCCCGCGGACGCCACCGACATCGGTGAGATCACGAACGTACAACACGTCGGTGCTCACACGCTGATCTGGCGCGGTCATCTCTCGGTGCGCAGCGACGTGCACAACTTCTACTACGAGTACACGCGCAAGCTGCTGCGCGACGGCAAGCCGGTCATCGTACGCACATGGAAAAAGACGGTACCGCGTGATCACCAGTAGCCCGATGGCCGGCAGGACTCGGCGGCCGCCGGCGACGGCGCCTCGACACCGGCGAGCGCGTCCTTCGCGCGATAGGCCACCCGGGTCTCCCGACCCTGGAGCGCGATAAGCATCGAGAGCGCGCGCAGGCGTCTTCGGCTGTAGGGAATTCTCGACTCCGGACGACGGGACCCACCGCGGACGGAGTACAATTTTCGCCTCGCAGATCCACGGGGTTCGCCATGTCACTCAAGGACTGGATCCAAAAAGGGCGGGAGCTCGGCGCGAGCGACCTTCACCTGGAAACCGGGACGCCCGTCGTCTTCCGGATCCGCGGCGAGCTGATGCCGTTCGGCGAGCCGGTCGGCGGGGGCCGCGTGAGCGAGTTGGGCCAGGAGTTGCTCGGAGCGGAGGCGTGGAACCACTTCCTCGAGCGTGGCTCGGCGGACGTTTCGATGATGGCGGGCGGCCTGCGTTGCCGCGTGAGCCTCTTCCGCACGATCCGCGGGACCGCGATGGCGGTTCGACTGCTCGCGCCCGCGGTGAGTGATCTGCGCTCCTGTAACCTGCACCCGGACCTGCGCAAGCTGATCGAGGCGACGAGCGGGCTCGCGGTGATTTCCGGTCCCACCGGGAGCGGCAAGTCCACGACCCTCGCCGCGCTCATCGAGGAGATCAACACCTCGCGCGCGCGGAACATCATCACGCTCGAAGCCCCGCTCGAATACGTGTTCACCAATCGCAAGTCGTTCATCCGCCAGCGTGAGATTCCGAGGCACTCCGCCAATTTCGAGCAGGCGATCGTGGATGCGTTGCGGGAGAACCCGGATGTGCTCGTCGTCGGCGAGATGCGCACGCCGGAAGTCATCCGCCTCACCCTGAATGCCGCCGAGACCGGACACCTGGTGCTCGCGACCATGCATTCGGCGACGTGCGCCGAGGCGCTCAACCGAATCTGCATGTCGTTTCCGGCCGAGATTCAGGGCAGCATCCGTGCCCAGCTCGCCGATGCGCTGGTCGGCGTAGCGTGCCAACGACTCGAGTTCCTCGCTTCGGTCCAACTGCGCGTGCCGAAGTGCGAGATTCTCTTCGGCAGCTCGGCCGCAAAGGGAACCATCCGATCGGGCCAGATGAGTCAGATTGCGAACGTCATCCTCTCGGGCGGCGAGGACGGCATGTGGACGTTCGATCGTTACCAGCGCTGGATGGAGCAGAAGTCCGATTGGGTGCGGCCCGCGGCGCGACCTGCAGCCGCAGAGACATTGAAAGTCGTCAGCGCGCCGAAAACCCCCGCGGCCGCGCGGAGCGGGAGAGGGCCTTCGCCGAGCCCCAAGAGCGCAGCGAAACCCGCCTCTACTTCGACGACCGCACCGGATTCACCAACCGAGATTACGATCGACGAGGACATCGACCTCAACGAGCTCGCCGAGCTGGCGAGGAAAGTCGAGGAGCGGACCCGATGATTGCGTTGCCGCATGCCCGTGAGGCTCGGGTCGGCCGCAAGGGGTTGCGGTGACCCAACTCTTCGCACACAGGCAACTGGGACGGATCGTGTCTCCCGTGCGCTCCTGGAGGTGGCTGCTTGCGAGTCGTTGGCGCCGTCTGGCACTGATCGCCATCATCTTCATTCTGTACCTGATCGTGAGCCCGCACTGAGCCATCGATGACCGGACTGTACGTCGATCGGCGTAGCGCGTCTGTGCTCGCGACCCTCAGTGTGCAGGTCGCGTCCAAGTCGGATCGGTGTAGGCGGTCTTGCCGGCCTTATCCTCCACGATCAGGGCATCCCATCCGCCGGCCGCGCGCACCGCGAGCCGCGCCGTCCGCGCGCCGTGGTAGTCCACCGTCTTGCGCGGCTTGCCGTCGACGATCACGGTGGCGCGCTCGAGGCCGGCCGCTGCCTCCAGGGTGAAGCCGAGGGCCGTGCCCGGCGCCACTCGGGTACCAAACAGGTGATCGGGGAAAATCAACGGCCCGTGCGTAACGAAGGCGTGGCCGGCCTTCAGGCCGGCGAGAAAGCCCGCCGCCGTCAGCGGCCCGTCCACGTGCACGTAGACGCGCGCATCCCCCGAATGGTCATTCCAGACATCGTGCGTGTCTGATCCGGCGGCGAGATAGTAGCGCCTGCCGGCATTCCAGAACTTCCAGACGCTCGCGAGCGTCTTGCCGTCATTTTCCGGCTGTGAGCCATTGATCTCGATGAAGTCGAAATCGCCGTCGAAGCCCCCAAGCGCTACGCCACGTTCGAGGCTCGCGAAATAACCCTCACCCGGATCGTAGGGATGATTCACCTCGATGAATTCCGCGCCCATACGACGCGCCTCCCTGAAGACTTCCTGCACACTCGTCTTGCTCATGTCCAGAGTCATCGGCGCACCGGGCCTCACCGGATAGGCGTTGAAATGACCCCAGGCGGGAGACAATTCGATGGATGGAATGAACGGTACGCCGCGCGCCGCGGCGATCGCCTGCATGATCCCATCGTTCACCGTGGTGTCGTGGTCACTCAGGAACAGAATGTCGAGTCCGGCGGCGAGCTCTGATCGGGCCACGTACCCCGGTGGTGTCACACCGTCCTCCTGATCGGAGTGGTGGTGCATGTCGGCGCTGTACCAGCCGGCCTTCTCAGGGTAGAAGAGGCGCTTGATGGCGACCCGTAGCGCCTGCGCCTTTCCGGGCGCGATGGTCATCGGGACGTGGCGGGGATTTGACAGGAACCCCGCCCCGGAGCTGACCGAGAGCACATACCGCCCCGGCGCAAGGCTGATCTCGCTCCGGCCCTTGGGCGTAAGGCGGGTGAAGAAAGTGTGCTCGCCCAGGTACTCGACGACCGGCTTCTGGCCCTCTTCGATGTCGATACGCGCATCGAGCGGCGCGCCCGTGGCCGCATCGGCGACGGCGATCTGCAGGCGTCCAGGAGGTTGCAGGCCCGCAAAGTCGCGCTCGACGGCGCCGTTCGGCGGAACCCTCAACCGTGTCCTGGCGGAGTCCGAATAGCCGGCCGCGGTGGCGTAGAGCGCATAGTCTCCTGCGGGAAGATCGATGGCATAGTGGCCTTCCCGCCCCACGGCCCACGCGAAGGGCACGCCCGCCTTCTCGACCATCACAATGGGCGAGACAACTGGGTGACCGGTTGTGTCCGTCACCCTGCCGGCAACGGTTCCGGCGGGAAGAGCGCGCCGTGCGATCTCCGCCTTGAGCACCGGCGCCATATCACCACGGCCGACCACCTGCAGCCAGCCCTCGAAGATGCGGCTCTGTCCGGGTTGCAGTGTGTGAAGCAGGTAGAGATCGCGTTGCCCATGGGCGAAACGGTCGAACACCGGCTCGTGCAGGGCGATCAGCCAGTTCTTATCGTAGCCGACGATCCGATCCGACATCGCTCCTGCGGCCGATCCCGTCATCGCGTGGGCCATGCCGGGCACCCCGAAGAAGTAGCCGCCACGCGTCCAGAGCACGAAGCCGGAGAGCACGTTCGTCACCGGCTTCCCGCCCTCGTTGGTCATCTTGACCACGAGGTGCACACTGTCCTCGCCCGCCTTCAGGGAGTAGGTGGTCTCGATCCTCACCGCATTCCAGTTGCGCACGGCGCGAACCACGCCGAGCACCGGCGTGTCGGTGATCACGCGGACGCGCTGGTAGGTGCTGGGCCACGCGCTCCAGCCGTTCGGCAGGAAATCGGCGAAGGTGAGATGATCGCGCCCGATTCGCCCCTTGATTACCGGCGCGGCATCGATGAGAGCGCCGCGTGGGACGGCCCACGGCGGCGCCGTTTGCACGGCGATCGCCACCGCGAGTCTGCCGTTCATGAGCGTAATGTCGCCGGGCGCCCTCGCCTGACCGCCCGGAATGGGTGTTGGCCCAACGATCACCCGCACCGCCGCGTGAGCGCCACCCGCCCAAAGGAACGCGGTGGCCGCAGCGACCCGCAGCGCGGCCGGCACTATCACCACTACTCTCCGCGCCATCGCCATTCTCCGATCGAGCTTGATACGCCGATTCCAGCGTCACCTACACCTATCCAGCCCGAGCCCTTCTGCGGACACGTCCGCGCCAATCAGGAATGAACAAGTACATATCCCTTATAGATGACACAATAGACATTATCGAGCACATCAGATTTGGCAACCGGAACACGCCGGGCTTCGTCGGCGGGAAGCTTCGTTACTTGAAGCATCCTTCTACAGTCATTGAAACGAATCCGGGCGAGTCCATGAATAAAACGGTCCCGATCTTGATCGCTACGTTGAGTCTGCTCGCGGCCGTCACCGCGAGCGCCGATGACATGATGCCCAAGTCGCGGGCGCAGGCGCTTGCCATGGAAGCACAGGATGCGCTGCCGCTCACGCGTTTCTACGATCCACCACCGCTCGCCGAGCGCACTCCGGGCTCGCTGATCCGCTCGCAGCCCTTCAACGGATACAGCCTGCCGCCGGGGGCGCATGCGGTGCGCATCCTGTATGTGTCGCGCGCGCTCGATGGTGCGCTCGATGCGGTCTCCGGGGTCGTGCTGATCCCCGCGGGCTCGCCGCCGCGCCGCGGCTGGCCGGTCATCGCCTGGGCGCATGGCACGAGCGGCGTCGCCCGCATGTGTGCACCGTCGCTCATGAAGGACGTCGAATACGGCAGCGAGGGTCTCATGCCCATGGTGGCCGCGGGCATCGCCGTCGTCGCGACCGACTACGCCGGCCTCGGCACACCGGGCTCTCATCAGTACGACAACAAGATTCCGCAGGCCAACGATGTGGTCTACTCGGTTCCCGCCGCTCGCGCCGCGGTCCCCTCGCTCGGTCGGCGCTGGGTCGCCATCGGTCACTCCCAGGGCGGTGTCGCCGTGTGGGGCGTTGCCGAGCTCGAGGCGAAACTCAGAGACCCAGGCTACCGCGGCGCGATTTCCGTCGCAGGCGATATGGATTTCGAAAGCTTCGAGGCGCACGACGCGCATGACTTTGCCACGATCACCAACATGTACTGGCCCTTCACGGCATTTGGCGTGAAGGCGAGTTATCCCTCGTTCGACGTGGCGCGAATGCTCTCCCGGGCCATGCTCGCGCGCTACAGGGATGTGACGACGAAGGGATGCTGGTATTACGCCTACGCCGCAGCCGCCGAGATCGGTCATCAGGCGGCGGTCCGCTCCGGCTGGAACGAGGCGCCCGAGCTCGCCCGCTACAATCGAGACAGCCACAGCGCCGACAAACCCATTCGCGGACCGCTCATGGTGCTCGCCGGTGACGACGACACCTCGGTGAATTTCGCCAACATCAAGGCCGGCGTCGCGCGGGCCTGCCGCCATCACTTGCCGATCGAGTTCGTGCACCGGCCGGGCCTCGATCATGATCCACTCATGGAGAAGACCATCGGCCTGCAGCTTAAGTGGGTGCGCGCGCGGCTCGAGGGCAGACCGTGGAGCGGCAATTGCGGTTCCATCGACACGGTCCCGCACCCCACGGCGCAAAGGCCCAGTTCGCTTAAGATGCGCGGCAGGTCGAGGCCCCACGCCGATTGGGCGATCGGCGGAACCTAGCTCCTCGCCCGCAGGTCCAATTTGGTAGGAGACGGGTATGAAAAAAGTCCGGTTTGCAAAGCGCTTGGGGACGATCGGGCTGCTCACTGTGGCATCTGTGCTGATGCTTGGCAGTGGAAGTATGGCGTTTGCGGCGCACCACGGTGGGGGCTTCCATGGTCGCGGTTTTGGTGGCTTCCATGGCGGTGGGTTCCACGCTGGGGGTTTTGGTGGCTTCCATGGCGGTGGGTTCCACGCTGGGGGTTTTGGCGGCTTCCGCGGCGGTGGCTTCCATGGTCGCGGTTTTGGCGGCTTCCACGGTGGTCTGGGCTACCACGGTTTTTATGGCTACCGGGGATTCAGACCCCATGGTCCGGGTTGGGGTCCTTGGTGGGGTGTAGGACTGGGGCTATATCTGCCGGTGCTGCCCTGGTACTACACGACCTTCTGGTGGGATGATGTACCGTATTACTACGTCCAGAACGACTACTACATCTGGGACTCGGACGCAAACGAGTACGAGCAGGTTCAGCCGCCGCCGCCGGTAACGCAGCAGGCGCAGAACGGCGGACAGGTGGCGCAAGCACCACCGCAGCTGTACGCCTACCCGAAGAAGGGCCAGACGGCGCAGCAGCAGGCAACCGACAAGCGTGAGTGCAGCAGCTGGGCCAGCGCACAGACGGGCGCCAATCCGGCGGCGGGTGCAACGACAAGCACGCAGACCGCGACCGGCAATGGAAAAGCCGGTAACGCAAAGCCTGATGAAGGGGGCGCAGGTGCGAATGCCAACACACGCCCAACCGCGCAGCAGTGGCAGGACTACCTGCGTGCGGAAGGCGCTTGCCTGGAGGCGCGCGGCTATACGGTCGAGTGAGACTCGCGTCATCCGCAGATCTGGGTGACAGCCAGACTCCCCAAAGAATCGTCGGCTGGCGCTCCCATCTCCTAATCGGCGGGAGCGATCCAAGCTAGAGCCCGGGGCTCTCCATGAACACCGGGCTTCGACGCGGTGAACTTCTCAAGCTGCGTTGGACGTCGATCGACCTTGACCACGCGCTGCTTACGGTCGAAGGTGGGAATGCGAAAAGCGGCCAGACACACCATGTGCCCCTGAATGAGGGAGCCGTGAGTGGCTGGGAAAGCTGGCGCGAGCAGCTTGTTGGCCGCCGTCCAGAGCTTCTTGTCGAGGTCGTTGAGGGGTTGCTGTTCTATGGGGTTTCTGCGGGTGACAGCGGACTCTGCGGGTAAAGCCTGAGAAGTTGCTGGCTCTCATCGTATCGCGTTCGCGCTCTGAAGCGCTTGAAACCAAGCGTAGTACTCGGACGGCCGAAGGCGGTATCGGGCGATGTTGAACTCAGTCAGCCGTTGGAATTCCTGGACCGCCAGGTCAACAAATCTCGGCACGTCGCGCGGCTCCACGGCACGCTCCGCCAGAGTGCGGATTTCGTCCGCGGTAGGCTGCTTCCTTCACGGACGATTTGACTGACTACCTCAACCATAGCTTCCCGATACCGCATGCGGAAGCGATCGGGCTCAGCGACTGAGTCGCGCACTACGACGTATCTCCGGCAGGATCGCTCATAGGCCCACACGAATACGTCTCGCAGCAGCTCCACACGAGTGATTTCGTACACTCCCATCGTTCCAGCGATGTACGCACGCTCGGGTACCTCGACAAACGATAGCGGGCAGAGGTCGGTTCGAATCAGAGGAATATTCGCCGTGAGGCGCGAGACACGCTTGTTAACATCCTCGAATGGCTGCAGGTACGGCAACTGGATCATGAGGAAGAATGCTCGCTCAAAGGGGTCGCCAATGCCGCGGGCCGTCGTAGATCTGCTCGAAGCACTCATCGATGACCTGCGGTATCGCCGGGGGTGTGTAGATCCGTGCCGCTAATCTCGACAGGTCTGCGGCGGACGCAACCGGACGCCTCGGGGTCAGCCATCAGGTTCTCGGATAGCAGGGCATGCAGGTTGAGTAGCGTGAACCGGTTGATCCTAATTTCGTCGGCGTTGCCTTGGACAATCAGCTCGATTGCGATCTTGTGATTCAGGATCATCTGCGTTTCTTTCGCATCCTTACCTTCGGCTTCCTGACCGAACTGAATGAGACGCTCGGTATCGAGCCGGCTGTACGTATTGCCTTCGAGGCGGCTTGATGCCCAAGAGAGGTCAATCAGAAGGCGACTAAGTATGTCGCGTGCGAAGCTTCCAGCCGCCCCGCTCGGGATTTCTCGAGAGCGCGTACAGCACTATGCGACGGGGCATGGGACTGGGAGGTGAAGGTGGTTGGGCTCAAGACGTCAGTCTTCGTCATTCCGAAAGCCCACGTGAGGAATAGGCTCGATCGTTGTGTGGTGTTGAACCGTTGAACCGCATTGCTTGATCGGTCCCCTCGCAGGATCGGTCATCGACGGGGGCTGGGGAGAGCATCGTGAGCTGGTTTTCACCCATGAGGGCCGGGCGTCACGAAGATCTACAACTCGGGCTGAAAGGCGGCACGACGCCGCGCGTCGCAACGGCATGAGCCTGAATTTAGACAGCCGTGGCCACCTGGGTTTCGGTCGGTTCGGATTCACGGCCTCCGCGCAAGTGCCCAAGAATGCTGGTGGAAAGGGAGGGACTCGAACCCTCGGCCGCGGCATTATGAGGCCGCAGATCGCATCATCTCCCCACGATGCGCTCGCTGCGAGTGTGGGATATAATGTGGACCTTATTCCACATTCATCTACACAGCCATGAAAGCGATTCAGATGACCATCGACGATCGGCTGCTCAAGCTGGTCGATAAGATGTGCCGCGCACGGAGCACAACGCGCTCTGCCTTCATCCGGCACGCGCTGGAAGCCGAGATCCGCCGGCAAGCCATTCGCGACGAGGAAACGCGCCAAGCCGAAGGCTACGCCCGCCATCCCGTGCGTCCAGGCGAGTTTGACATCTGGCTCGAAGAGCAAGACTGGGGCGCCTCGTGAACCGCGGTGAGGTTTGCTGGTACGCTTTCAAGGCACCTGACAAGAAGCGACCCGTACTGGTTCTCACCCGTGATTCCGCAATCGCCGTGCTAAATTCCGTCACCATTGCACCCATTACCTCGACGATCCGAAGTATTCCCACGGAAGTAGTGCTGACCGAAGAAGACGGACTCCCGCACACCTGCGCGGCGAGCTTCGACAACCTTCAGACTGTGCCCAAGGGCCAGATTGGCGATTGCATCGCCCGATTGTCGCGGCGAAAGATGAAGCAGGCGGCAGCCGCCGTCTCATTTGCGCTTGCTTTGGACGAAGACTGAAGGTAATACCCTCGTCATCGGATTGGGTCTGGGCCGGAATCAACGCCAAAGCGATTATCGACTCCTCGCGCATACCGTCTTGCCGATTGCCGTGATCCGTGAGCAGCTCGGGTTCCGCGATCGGACCAACTTCGTCAAGTTTTTCAGCCGCGACGTCGTTTTAACGCCAAGCCAGTTTCGGCGCAAACAAATGGTCGGCGCCAAGAGAGCCCGAAGCCGGCGTGCGGCCCGGGGGCTCTGACCAAGGAAGAGCTGGATGGCGACGACTGCCTCGACGGCAGGCTCATCGTGCTCGTGTCACCGGTGACGAGGTCGATGCGCCCTCCGAGTGTGCCCATGTCGATTGTCTCCTTCTTGCTTTCAGTTCGATCAGCCGAACTTCGCCAGGTCTTGGAAAACAAGTCGTCCCGTTGAGCGGTCCCGTACCTCAACGAGCAGGCCGCCCCCGTTGAGCTTTTCCAGCTCGACCGGGGCGAAGCGGAGCCGGTCAACGAGGGCCGCCACGGTGGCGCTCGCCGCGTCGTCGTCGCTGGAGATGAACACGACCCGTCGGCCTCCCTGGGGCGTCTTAGGCCCTTGGGCCAGGGTGGCCGCTGGCAGGTGGTTGAAGGCCTTCACCAATTTCGCCCCCACCATCGCCTTTGCAATGACGGCGGTCGAGGGTAGCCCGCCAACTCCTCCGGTAGGATGCCGAACGCGTTGGTGGCGTCGATGACAATCTTTCCCTGCCGCCTTTGAGCCGCGCGGGCGATGGCCGTCCCGATCTTGCCCAGTCCGATGATTGCGTAGTTCATTGAGCTCTCCTTCAGAAGGGCCCTATGCCGCCAGCCGCTCGGCCGCCGAGCCGGCCTCACTCAGGCTCTGGTTGCGGGACGGCTCGCCGAGCGCGAGCCCTTCTGCGTACACGAACTCGACGTCCTCGATACCGAGAAACCGCAGAAAGTCGCGCACATACAGCGTCTGGGTATCGAGCGAGTTGCCGGCATACACGCCGCCACGGGCGGCGAACACGTAGGCCTTCTTGCCCTTGAGCAGGCCTTCAGCACCGTTCTCGGTATAGCGGAAAGTGACCCCGGCACGGGCGATGTGATCGAAGTAGGCCTTGAGCTGGGAGGGAACGCCAAAGTTGTACATCGGCAGTCCGAGCACGATCAGCTCGGCCTGCCGAAGCTCATCGATTAGCGCATCGGAGTACGCGACGATGTCGCGCTCCGCGGCACTGCGCTCCTCGGGCTTGAGCTGAAAGGCGCGGAAGCGCTCGGCCGTCAGGTGCGGCACCTCGTCGCGTGCGAACTCGCGCTTGAGGAGCCGAGCGTCGGGGTGGCGGTGCAGAAACGCCTCGACAAAGCGGTTGGCGAGCTGCGTCGACTGCCCGCTGCCGTCGTAGATGCTGCTGTTGATCTGCAACAGGGTTTTCATGGCTCGTCTCTCTCGTTCGACTGGAGTCATTTCCACTGGACGCGATTTAGCCATTGACTTTTTGGATAAAAAAGCGGATTTATTCGGTCATAATCATCGATTTCATGAATAATGAGCCCGGTAATCACACTGGATCAATGGCATGCGCTCATCGCGGTGGTCGACGGCGGCGGCTACGCGCGCGGCGCCGCGCTACTGCACAAGACGCAGTCGACAATCACGTACGCGGTGCAGAAGCTCGAGACGCTGCTCGGGGTCAAGGTGTTCGAGGTCGTGGGACGCAAGGCCCGCCTGACGCCGACCGGCGAAGTCCTGTACCGCCGCGCGAAGGCGTTGCTCGATGAGGCCGGATCGCTCGAGGGCGCGGCGGCGACGCTCGCCGCGGGCTGGGAGCCGGAGCTTCGGCTCGCGGTCGATGTTCTCTTTCCGACGTGGCTCGTGTTGCGCTGTCTGGCGTGTTTCGCCGACGAGCATCCGCAGACGGCGATCGAGCTCTACGAGACGGTCATCAGCGGGGCCGAAGAGGCGCTCACGCTCCGGAAGGTCGATCTCGCGATCGCGCCCACCATTCCGCAGGGCTTCGCCGGCGAAGCGCTCCTGCGCGTGCGCTTCATTGCGGCTGCGAGTCCGAGTCATCCGCTGCACCGGTTGGGACGCAAACTCACGCTGCAGGACCTGCGCAAGCACCTCCACCTGATCGTGCGCGATACCGGCACTCACCGACGCCCCGGCAGTGCGATCGGTGCCGAGCAAACCTGGACGGTCGGCAACAAGGCGACCTCGATCCACGCCGCTTGCATGGGTCTCGGCTTTGCATGGTTTCCGAAGGACACCATCCGCGGCGAGCTCGAGCGCGGCGAGCTCAAGCCGTTGCCGCTGCGCGAGGGCGCCGAGCGCTCAGCCGAGCTGTACTTGATCTTCACCGATCGCGATTACGCCGGACCCGGCGCACTGCGTCTGGCGGACATCATCCGCGAGCACGTTCGGAGCGGGTGCGACGCGGCCCGTGCCGGCGCAGGCACTGAGGCCGCCAAGCGAAAGTCGTCTGTCACTCAAACGTAGCAGGAGATCGACCCGCTGCGGGGTGTCATCCGATCGCTCGGGTGAACCACGCCTCATCGATGCAGCACCAGCCCCGTCTCTATCTTCTGTACTGCTCGGTGTAACTTGCGTGAGGTGCATTCATGAATGCAGAAGCCGCCACCGCGTCAATCTCTTCTACATCAGCCGAAGTCTCGCTTCTTCTCTCGACCCTCATCGGCCGCCCGCACTTCCTTTTGATGGAAGTAACCTCGCGATTCAAAACCCTCACGCGCAACCGTCAACTTCGCGGCGCCGATCAACCGATGCGATGCCCGCGCCGAGCACCTGCACTTACCACACACCTATGACAGTGCGATGATCCTCTGGCATTCTAACAACTCGAACCCTCGATCCCCGGCATTATGAGGACAAGGCCCGGCAGGAAAGCCTCGTAAATTCAGGTACTTGGCACCCCGCCGCCGCGCGATATGTCCGTTTGTGGCCCTTTGAAATACAAACGCTTACGGGACGCGCCCGCGAAATTTCCGTCAAACTGCCCCACGGCCTCTGCGGCCTCCACAGCGGCAGCTTCGAGGACGCGGACCGAGCGCATCAGCCGCTACGTAGGCGAGCATCAAGTCTGCGCAGGGCCTCGTCCGCATCGATCGCGCGCGCCTTTCCCGCCTCAAGCTCGTCAAGCCGCTTCGTTATCTCCGCTTCCCAAGCCTGCTGTGCGTCGGCATCGGGAGGTCCGTCCAGGCTCGCGAGCAGATCATGCGCGAGCGTCGCGCGCGCGCGCTCGGGAAGCCCGAGCGCTAGGTCGACGGCACGCTTCAAGGTCGCTAATGACATGGAGTTATCGGGAACGTACTCGGTGTGACACCACTGAGGCCACTACACCGCGCGACGCACTGCACGACAGTCTGCACTCGAATGCAATGGAATGCACCGCAATGGGTTTCATTCGCCATACCGGTACGCCGAGTCAACCCTCGGCTGCAGCAAGAGGTTTTAAGCTTCGCACATTCGACGGATACGTGCCCATTCCGGCCATACGGCGGCATTGTTCGGGCGCCCACGACCGGACATGACCATAATATAGGCTTTGTCGGCAGGAGGGGTTGCCAGCGAACGATCGTAGAGGTGACGGATATGGGCGAGCGCTCGAGCAGATTCAAGAGGTTCGTAAGCGACGACAGCATGTCGATAGCGCTGTTCAGCCTGTTTCTGGTCTGCGTCGCTGGCCAGGGCCTGTCAGGGTGGCTCGCCTACAACGGCTCGCTGCGGGCGGGGCATTTCCAGGAGATCACGTTCGGTGCCTATCTTTGCACTGGCAACTTCCTCGACGGGATGTTCAGCAACTGGCAGGCGGCGATCCTGCAACTGGCTGTACTGATAGCCTTCGGCTCCGTGCTGCGCCAGAAGGGTGCGGCGCATTCCCGCAAGACAGTTTCCACCAGCCATCGGAGACTACGTTGGAAGCTCGGGCCTCGGCGGTCACCGCGTGAGTTCCTTCTCGCCAACTCCCTGTCGTTGGTGTTTATCGGCATGTTCGCAGCAACCTTCGTGCTGCACGTTTGGTTTGGAGAGTGGAAGTACAACGAAGATCAGGCACTGCGGTATCTACCTCAGACCTCACTCGGCTCCTATGCCGGTTCGTCCAGCTTCTGGTTCTCGGTCTTCCAGACCTGGGAGGCGGAATTCTCGGCCATCGGCCTCTATATCGTTCTCAGTATCTTTCTGCGGCAGGAGAAGTCCCCGGAGTCCAAACCGGTGGGTGCGAGCAATAGACAGACTGGAGGGGCCAACGAATAGTCGCGAACATCCCACCGCTGCCACCCCCGAGCACGACGCTACGCGCGTCAGGTGCAGTGACGGGTCGAGCGCCGCTAGATGGCGCCCGTTTGCCGACGTCCGCTTCTAGCCCAACAGAGCCCTCGTCCTTTAGGTGTCGCCTACGTTTTGCGCTGCTAGATAGCTCAGTAGCTCGGCTACAATCGCTTCCGGAGCATCCTCCTGAACGAGATGACCCGCTCCGGGTACGATGCGCAAAGTTGCCGCGGGGATTCGGAACGTCAAGTCGCGCCCCCCCCCCGGGCGACGGGGATCCCGCTGTCTTCCTCGCCCCAGAGGCCACTGCCTCCTCCTCCGGTTCGAAACAAACACAAGCTCGCGGTGGGTTATTTTGTATCGGCGGCTCGAATAACGGGCTCGGACTTATCGATGCTTTACGCCCGAGTATCGACACCAGCACTGTCGACTCGGCCTGACTTTCCACTTCCCGCAGGGCGCGGTGGCCACGTATCAAGATACAGATCGACCACGCGATAAAGTTGCTTTCGCGAGCTACCCGCCTTCGCTTGCAGCGCCAATCCTTGGATCATCACGGCGCATAAACGCGCAAGATCGGCCGCCGATCCTCGCGGCAACTCCCCGGCTTCAATCGCGCGATTGAATCGCTCTTTAAAGAGCCGCTCGAACGCCACGTGCATATCTCCGATGTGCTCTTTGACTTGGCGCGACATGTTGAAGCAGGTCATTGCTCCTTGCAGCCCGAAGCACCCGCCGCCAGGATTCTTCGGGTCTGTAACTTTCTCAACCGCATCTCGCAATAATAATTCCACGCTTTCGCGCGCGGTCGGAGCGGCGGAAAACTCATTCAAGTGCTCGTTTCTGGACTTGGAATAGCGCTCTAAGGTCTTGCAGTACAGCTGCTCCTTGTTGCCAAAAGCCGCATACATGCTGGGGCGATTAATCCCCATTGCCCTGGTGAGGTCGCTTAACGACGCGCCGTCATACCCTTTGAGCCAGAAGACGCGCAAAGCGCCGTCCAGCGCTTTATCCATATCGAACTCGCGCGGGCGGCCTGCGGAAGCTCTCTTCGTCATGTTTGCATACCGATCAGTACGGTATCCTCATAAAATCCAAAAACTTTTGTTTATTATATACCGTTCGGTACACAGATGCGATTCCGTACAAGATTCAGTAGTAAGTCCGGAAGAACCTGTCTACGCATTATGTACCGAGCGATATAGCTTTAACAGCGCTCCAAGTAGGACCTCTCTTGCACCAATCGATACATAATTAGAGGCGGCTAGCTTACGAGCTTACCCGGTCCTTGCGAGCAACGATCAGGAGTGCAGAATCATGGGTAAGTTGAATGGGAAAGTCGCTGTCATCACCGGCGGGACCTCGGGCATGGCGTTGGCAACGGCCAAGGGGTTCGTTGAAGAAGGCGTCTACGTTTTCATCACGGGCCGGAGGCAGGAGGCCCTCGATGAGGCCGTCAAGCTGATTGGCCGGAACGTGACGGGCGTGCGCGGCGACGCGGCCAATCTCGACGACCTCGACCGCGTTACCGCTTCGACACGGCGGGGCGACCGTTCGGGCCGACGCTCGGATTCCGCAAGGGCGTTGCCGAACAAGGCCTCGTCGACGGTGCGATGCCGACCCGCTCTCTCGTTTGCACGCCAGTCAGGCGCCGCGCCGGTCTGTCGGTTGCGGCAGACCGGCGGCACGTTCGCGCGCCGCCTGCTTCTCGATCTCGCCATCGATCTCGGCACCGAGCAGCACGGCCAAACTGCTCACATAGAGCCACATCAGCAGGACCACCACCGCGCCCAGCGAGCCGTAGGTCCTGTTGTACGAGCCGAAATGCCAGTTGACTGCCGATGAGCGTGGCAGCTTCCCGCGGCATGATCCCCGCGAGCGCCGCGACCTGCTGCGCCACCCGCGAAGGGTTGAACGCCAGCCCGTAGAGCGCCACCAGGGCAGAAAACGCTGACGGGATGGCAAGGAATGCGAAGAACGCGAGCGCGCCAGCGGTCATCAGCATGTTGGTGCGGCTGATCTCCCGCACCACGCGAACGGCGATTTCGCACCACCCGCGGGGCGGGATGTGGCCCGGGCGCTGCGCCTCGTGTCCGTGCCCGCGATCGGCCGCTACGGGCCCACGCCCCCGCATCTCCGGTTCCTTGACGTGATGCATGCTCGCCATTGACAGCATGTAATGCACCCGCCGCGCCGCCCTGCCGTTGGGACGAGTTCGCCCTTACGTCTACGGTGGCGAATGACTGGTGTGCGGCGTGCACGGTCATGGGTGCGAATGGCTGGTTCTGGGCCGGCTGCGGCTCGCGGCGTCGCCTACCTGTCGCGTGCATCGGGGCTCAAGGCTTCAGCCAGTCCCCTACAAAAAGGCCCGCAACGCGACAGAACTCGAGGTGATTTTACGTCACCACCGTCGCGCGATTGACTGAGGTGTTAGCGCCTTGGCCATCACCAGGTCGTGAAAACCGGCTACTTACTGGCTCGGTGCCTCAGGCCAAGCGGCCTTCTACCGGCAGATCGCCCAGATGGATCAGCGCTACACCGATGAGATCGAGTCGCGGTACGGGCAAATGCGTTGCCCCGTGAGAATCATCTGGGGCGAGCAAGACGGCTGGATCCCGATCGAGCGCGGACGGGAATTGGCCAAGCGAATTCCGGGCTCGAGCTTCCTCGTCGTGCCGAATGCCGGGCATCTCGTTCAGGATGATACGCCGGAAGCCCTCGTGGTCGCGCTCTTTGGCGGCCTCGTGTTGCGACCGTAGCCTCGCGGCGCGCGCTCGGCGCCCCTGATCGGGGTCGGCCGGGTGCGTAGCTCAACGCAACGAGAGCTCCAAGGACGATCCATGAACCCCAGAAGCTGATGCCGAAATTCTGGCGCGCTGACCGAGGAGCGCCAGCGCGCCAGAGGCTGACGACAAACCGCCTACATCAGTCCCGCTTCGGCGAAACTCACCACGTCATCGCCGGCGACGACGAGGTGATCGATCAATCGGATCTCAAGCAACGCGAGCGCGTCCTTCAGCCTGCGGGTTATCGCCTCATCAGCTGGAGAGACCTCGGCTATTCCACTCGGGTGGCAATGCGCGAAAATCACAGCGGCCGCATGGCGCGAAAGAGCCTCTCGTACCACCTCCCGGGGATGCACCGCGGCGCCGTCAACGGTACCGCGAAAGAGCTCGACGAATTCGATCAGCCGATTGCGAGTATCGAGGAAGAGTGCCGCGAAGACCTCATGCTCGAGCCCTCCGAGCTTAAGAGAGAGGAACTCCCGCGTGCGATTCGGTGAGGCTAACACCGGCGCTCCGGTCCGAAACCGCTGCGCAATGAGCGCATGGGCGCGCTCTTGCCGCTGCCCGCTCCCTCACGCCCATAAATGCCGGATGTGTGCCTAAAGCCGATTGCATTCATGGAGTTCCTTGTGATGCGCAAACTGGTTCTTTTGGCCTTACTGCTTATTCCCGGGCTCATATGGCCTGACCCCTGTCAAGCCCCCATAGGACTGTCTCACGGATTTTTCGTGCTCCAAATGCTGAACCTTCGAGAATCAACAGCGCAAGGGTCACGCGACGCGAGAGCAGAAGTTGGC
>JBOIAQ010000002.1:0-175631 GCA_050739115.1 Steroidobacteraceae bacterium
TCGGCGCCACAACACCAGCTCCGCCCCAACCCGCACCACGGATACTTCTTGGCTCTTACCTGGCACGTCGCTCGGGTGGACTACTTTTGCCAAGCACAGATGGGCTCGTTTTGGATAGCGCCTTAGCCTTGGTGAGGTTATTACCGCCCCACGGATACAAGTTGAGGTCATCCCACAGTCCGCTGCGGCTCGAGGCGAGGATGTCGTCCTGATGGCGGAAGTCGCCTGAGAGATAGAAGTTGTAGCCGTCGGAGGCGAGATCGCCGTGACCACCGATGAAGCCCAAGTGCTCCATGGTGCCATCGAAGTGCTGGGAGGTGCCGCCCTCGGCCGTGACCTGCAGGCCCTGGTAGGTCTTTCTCAATATGACGTTGACCACGCCGGCAATGGCGTCCGACCCATAAAGCGCCGAGCCGCCGTCCTTCAGCACCTGCACCTGCTGGACGGCCGTGAACGGGATCGAGGAGAGGTCGGTGAAGCTGCGCTCGTTGTCATCGAGCAGCGGGTAAGCCACCGAGCGCTCGCCATCGATCAGCACCAGCGTGTCGCCGAGGGTCAGACCGCGGAGCGAGATGCCGGAGCCGCCGCCGGCGAACGCGAACGAGAACGATCGAGTGAGGCTGTTGGCGCCGTTCGCCGTGATGTTGCGCATCACGTCCGAGATGTCGGTGTAGCCGGACTGGGTGAGGTCCTTCATGGTGAGAACCTGCACCGGGTTCGGCGTCGCGATGCCCGTGCGCTCGATGAGCGAGCCGGTGATCACGATCTCCTGCAGCTGCGCGGCGGGGTTCGCCGCACCGGCGGCGGGCGTGGCGGTTGCGGGCTGAGCCTGCGCCACCCGTATCTGATTCGAGCTGTTGCTGTTGGCCTGCGCCAGCCGGATCTTCCTCGAATCGTGGTTGTGAGCCTTCGCCGCCAGTATTTTCTTCGAATGATGGCTGTTGGTCTTTGCCACCTGAACGCTGTTGCCAATGGTGGCCGGTTGCTGCTGCGCTTGAACAGCCAGGCATCCGAACCCGCAGACCGCAATGGCACCGGTTGCGAGGGTGCGCCTGACCGCGCGTGACAGTGCTCTGTTCGTTCTCATTAAAAACGCTCCTCTCGGGCAGCCCCTCGACCGCCGCGGTGTTGGCCCGCGTCTTCCCGAGGAAGGCGACTTGGCCTATGAGTGAGTTCTTCTCCCCAGTCGCGCCCGACTCGCAGGCCGGGTCTGACCAATGTGAAGAAATCTTAAGCCATAATGGTCTATCATGGTACAGTCTTTGTAAAAAAACAACGATTGGCGCGCCCACCCTATGCATAGAATGGGGCGAGAATCAGAGTCTTGTCCGACTGTATGCACGCCTGCCACCCGTGGCTGCAGCGCTGCGTTGTGGTCTCACAACGAATAACTCTAGCCTTGACTTGACACTTGTTCAGAATCTGCTTCCTGCCACACACGGGTTCACGCTTGTCTCAGCCAACGGTTGCTCGGGTGAACGGGTCGCTATACTTTCGGACCGCTCGCAGCCCAAGGGAGGCGAGATTTGAAATACCTGTGGCTCACCGCCTGCCTGCAATGCGCCTTACTCGCAGGGCCCATCCATGCGGCCGAGGGGGCTCGTACCGCCCGTTCGGTAGCCGGTCCGCAGGGCGCTTCCGTACCGGCGCAGCAGCTGCTTTATGCCTCGCCGACGACGCTCGATCACGCGGGGAGAATCGTTGCCCCGGTGATGATCGACGGTAGGGGCCCATACCGTTTTATCGTCGACACCGGCGCGGGCTACTCCAGCATTTCTCCCGGGCTTGCCATGTTCCTCGGATTGGATTCGGTACCGAAAGCGGTCCTCGAGGTCAACGGGATCACGGGGTCGGCGAGTGTCCCGTCGGCCACGATCCGTCTCTTGAGCGCCGGTGACCTGCGCATCGCGGATCAGCGGTTGCCCATCATCTGGGCACCCGTCATGGCCGGCGCCGACGGCATTCTTGGGGTTGCCGGCCTCACCCACGACTGCATCACGGTGAATTTCAAGTGGAACCGCGTGCAGATCTCCCGCTGCGACTGGCTCCAGGTCCCCGTCTACGGAGAGGGGATTCGCGCCATCCGGCTCACGGGTGGCCTCATTGCTGTCCCCGCGCGCATCGGTTCAGTGCGGCTGCAAGCCATCATCGACACAGGCTCTGCGCATACGCTCGGGAATCTCGCGCTGCGAGCTGCGCTGCACCTGCCGACGCCTCTTGCGGATTCCCCCGCCGTCACCAAGGTCTACGGAGTAACGCCGACTGTTGCCACGGGTGACGTGCAGCCTTCGCCCGCGATCAGATTAGGTCCCGTTGTGTCGGTATCGGGTGGCTCGATCGTGTACGGAGACTTCCATATCTTCCACGTATGGGGACTGACGGATCGACCCGCGGTGATCATCGGCATGGATGTCCTCGGCACCGTCGAGCAGCTGGGCATCGACTTCCAGCATCCGGAGATCTACCTCCAAGGCGCGCAGCCTGACTCGCACGGCTACGAGCAGAAGATTTACTGAAGCCAGCTCACCTTGTCTCCCACCCGGATACCGAGCGCCTCCGTGTCCCCTCCCTTGAGCTCGAGCACCGCGATCACCGGCACGTCAGAGGAGAGCACATCGAGTGAGAACGGCCGCGCCTGAGCGATGATCTTCGCGATCCGGCCGTCCTCGCCGACGAACACCATGTCGAGGGGAATGTAGGTGTTCTTCATCCAGAAGTGCGCCACCTGCGGTACCAGCACTTCCTTGCCGCCGTGCGCGAGCCGCGGGCTCGAGCCTCCAGGGTCGGGCGAAGCCTGCGAGGTCTGCGGAAAGAGCATTCCTTCGCTCGCCGGCAGATCGCGCACGAACATCAACCCCTGCTCCTGACGCGCCGGCGTATCGGCGATCCAGACATGGAAGCGATCGGCACGGCCGTGGGTCCTGATCGTGAGCAGCGTGCGCGGAAAATGCGATAGGTCCTCGATGGGCATCGACTGCGCCACGCTGGAACGCCCGGCCGCGAGCCATACCGCAAGCGCAAGCGACAGCATGCTCACGACGCGCACGGCGACGGGCGCCAAACTCGGGACACGATTTCTCATAAGGTCATCCACCAACGTTGGTTTATTTCTGTCGCGGCGGCGCCTGCTCGAAGTCGGCCCGTCCCGCGAAATCGAATGTCGTCACCAGGATGCGCCGCTTGCCGCTGAGATCATTCGCGGGCGCGATGCAGAACCCATGCGCTGTAATCAGATATGAGCGCGTTTGCGCCGTGACCAAATACGAGCGTCTCTTGGCGACCACGCGATACGAGTGCGTCACCCCGCCGTGCGGCGCGGGGCTTGGACCCGCGGTGCCGCCGATGCGTTCCTGCCGGAGGCGATCCACGGTGCAGTTGCCGTCTCCCTGAGTCGCGAAGATCCGCCGCTCGCCCTCGAAGATCACGGTGAGATTGGTCGGCAGTTCGCGCCCCGGCCTGCCTTCGCGCGCGCCATCGATCCCGAATACCATCCGCACCTGCCGTCCACCGACCCGACCCGAGAAGCCCATGCGGATACCGCTGCCGTCGAAGCGCGGGCCGCCCTCGCATGAGAGCTGCGCCCCATGCAGATCGATATCGAGGCGCACCGCGCCGCGGATCTGCGCCCGCAGGTACGCCCGTCCCGATCGCAGGCAGGGGCCGCCCAACGAAGCGGCGGGCAGGCCGGCGTCCCGCATAAGCTGCTGCGCGCGAACCGGCGCGCCCGCGAGAGCCGCGGCCGCCGCAAGCAGCGCAAATCCACTGGCGACTCCTGCTTTGAGGCAATGCTTCCACATGGCACACAGTCTACTGGCTGAAATTTCGCGGCGCGGGCGCACTGCCGTGCGTCGGCCTTGCAGCTGGCTCGCCTCTGATACGAATACCAGGTATGTTCGTATCAATTTCGGATACGAATAAGCGTTCTTTTCGTGCCACGATATATCTGGCAACGTCCTGAATGGCCTCACTGGCGCTGGTCGGCCCCGCAGATCTCGCGCATGCTCGAGGACGCACAGCGCAAGCAGGACTTTCTGGCGGGCCTAGCGCGGGCGCTCGATACCGACCACCTCAGCCTCGCCGTCGCAGAGCTCACCGCGCGCGAGACTGTCTCGACCTCGGCGATCGAGGGGGTGCGCTTGGACCCCGACGAGGTCCGCTCGTCCATCATGAGACGCCTCGGTCTCGGCGTAGCACAGATGGATGTCGACCGTCTCAGTCCTGCGGCCAGGGGCATGATCGATGTCCTCGCCGACAGCACCCAAAATCTGGGGAGCCTGACACTCGAGCGGCTCTTCGCCTGGCACAGCGCCCTGTTCCCCTCGGGTCGTTCGGGGCTTTCGCTCATCCTGGTCGGAATGCTCCGCGGTGAGGAGCCCATGCAGGTCCTCTCCGGTCCAATCGGTCGCGAGCGTGTGCATTACGAGGCGCCGCGGCGCGACAGACTCGATGAGGAAATGCTCCGGTTCCTGCAATGGTTCAACGGCCCACGGGACGTGGGCCTCACCATTCGCGCAAGCATCGCCCATCTCTGGTTCGAGACCCTCCATCCATTCGAGGACGGCAACGGCCGGCTCGGCCGTGCGGTCTTCGACCTTGCGCTTGCGCAGGGCGCCGACTTCCATTCGGAGCGGACCTCGCGTCTCTGGGCTGTCTCCCCCGTGCTCATGAGGCGCCGCAGGGAGTACTACGCCCAGCTCGAGCACGCGCAGACAGGAAATCTGGACATCACCCGGTGGCTTGAATGGTCCACGTCCTGCATCGCGCAGGCGTATGACGAGGCGCGTGTCTGCATCGACCGAGTGGTGCAGATCGCACGTTTTTGGGCGCGCCACCGCAAGACAGCTCTGACTTCAAGGCAGCGCCGGTTGCTGGAGATCGCGCTGGCTCCGGACGATCCCGAAGATGGCTGGCTCACGGCCAAGCGCGCTGCGCGCCAGACCAAAGTGGAGCGCGTCACCGCGTCACGGGACCTCGCGCGGCTCGAAGAGCTCGGCGTGATCGAAAAGGACCCCAACGCGGGTGGCCGCAGCACCCGCTATCGCGTCCGCCTCGGTGAAGAGCGGTCCTTGCAACTCGTGAGAGATATGAGCTGGTCCTGATCACGCGTGCAGCTTCTCGCCCGAGCGAACCAGCGCTCAAGCCTGCGGCGAACGCCGGTGAGCAGTGCGCCACGGGCAGAGGCCGGCGCGACCCGCTAGACTGCGCGGTCTCGTTCTCTGCAGGAAGCCCGATCCAGGACCCCAATGCGCAATACGCTCATCGAGATCACCCCCGTCGTTCCTGAAGCCCTGAAGCGCCTGCCCGAGCTGGCCGGCAATCTCTTCTTCTCCTGGCACCGTCCGATCCGCGCTCTTTTCGAGGACCTCGAGCCTGAGCTTTGGAAGCAGACGGGTGGCAATCCCCGCCTGCTCCTGCACTGCATCGCCCAATCGACTCTCGACCGCGCGGCCCGGGACCCGATGTATCTCGTCCGTTATCGAGCGGCGCTCGAGGCTCTCGATGCCTATGTCACGGCACCCGTACCGCGAAGCGATGAGCCGCTCGTGGCCTATTTCTGCGCGGAGTACGGCTTTCACGAGAGCTTCCCGATCTACTCGGGCGGCCTTGGCGTTCTCGCGGGCGATTACTGCAAATCTGCGAGCGATGGACGGGCGAATTTCATCGCCGTGGGGCTCCTTTACGAGCAGGGCTACTTCACGCAAACGGTGGACAACGACGGTGTGCAGCACGCCGAATACCGTGAGCACGATCCGCGCGATCTGCCCGTCGAGCCCGCACGCAACCCCGGCGGCGGCTGGATCCATGTCACGGTGCGGATTGCGGGCCGGGATGTCGTCGCGCGCCTCTGGAAGGCGCAGGTCGGGCGGGCGCCTGTGTACCTGCTCGATACCAACACTCCGGAAAACGCTCCGACCGACCGCGACATCACCCACCGCCTCTACGGTGGCGATGAGTCCACGCGCGTGCGGCAGGAGATGATCCTCGGCATCGGGGGAACGCGCGCGTTGCGCGCGCTCGGTCTCAAGCCTGCGGTATGGCACCTCAACGAGGGCCATGCCGCATTTCTCATACTGGAGCTCCTGCGCGAGCATCTCGCGCTCGGCTTGCCGGTAGAGGCTGCGCTCGAGGCCGTTGCGGCGGCCTGCGTGTTTACCACCCACACCCCCGTCGCCGCCGGGCATGACGCCTTCGGGCATGATCTGATCCTCGCCCATTTCGGCGACTTCATCCGCGAGCTCGGCATTCCCGTCGAGCGCTTCCTCGACCTTGCGCGCACTCCCACCGCGCCCGGTCTTTTCAACATGACCCGCCTGGCGCTGAACGGCGCGCGGCATGTCAACGGCGTGAGCCGCATCCACGGCGCCGTCTCCTCGCGGCTCTGCGCCGATCAGTGGCCGGAAATCCGCCCCGACGAGAACCCCGTCGGCTTCGTGACCAACGGCGTGCACGTGCCGACCTTCCTGCACAAGACCTGGATGGACTTCTTCGACACGGAGCTCGGGCCCGTCTGGCGCGACCGCCTGAACGATGTGGCGTTCTGGAGCGCGCTCGAGGCGGTGCCTCAAGAGCGCTTCTGGGCGGCAGCGCAGTCGGTGAAATCGCGCATGCTGGCGAGCGTTCGCGAGCGACTGCAGCGCGAGTACGCGCGCAAGGGCATGAGCCCGGCGCAGCTGCGGCACGTTACGCGCCTGCTCGATCCCCTGCGACCCGACGTGCTCACGATTGGATTCGCGCGGCGCTTCGCGACGTATAAGCGCGCGACCCTGCTGCTGCGCGACCGGGCGCGGCTCGCGCGGCTCCTCAACGATCCCGTACGGCCCGTGATCCTGCTCTTTGCCGGCAAGGCCCACCCGGCGGATGAGCCGGGCAAGCAGGTGCTGCGCGAAATCCGCCAGCTCATGACCTCGCCCGAGTTCGTCGGCCGTATCATCTTCCTCGAGGACTACGACCTGCAGCTCGGGCGCTCGCTGGTCTCAGGCGTCGACGTTTGGCTCAACAACCCCATCGCGCCCCTCGAGGCGAGCGGCACCTCCGGGATCAAAGCCGCAATCAATGGACGGCTCAATTTGAGCATTCTCGACGGCTGGTGGGCCGAGGGCTGGATGCAGGACAACGGCTGGGGCATCCCGCCCGCCAACGTGCAGGACCCGGAGCGTCGCGATGCGCTCGAGGCAGAGCTCATCCTCGATGCCCTGCAGGAAGAGATCATCCCACTCTATTACGCCGTGGGCGAGAGTGGCTGCTCGCCGGAATGGGTCACCCGCGCCAAGCGGGCGATGATGAGCGTCATCCCGCGCTTCAACATGCGTCGGGTGCTCGAGGACTATATCCGCGGGCTCTACCGGCCCGCCGCCGAGCAGTATCGGCGGCTCTCGGAGGGTGGCTTCGCCGGCGCGCGCGGCCTGGCAGAGTGGCAGCAGCGGATCCGTCAGGCCTGGAGCCGCGTGAGCCTGCGAGTGGTCGCGGACGCACCCGCGGACCTGCCGCGCGGCGAGCGCCTGCGCCTTCGGGTTGCGGCCAGCCTGAACGGCCTGCACCCCTCCGACGTGCGGGTCGAGCTGCTCGCGCGCCGGCTCCTGCCCGAGGGTGAGCAGGGTCCTCCGGCCCTCTGTTCCTTCGTGCCGCCCGAGCGCGATGGCCTCTGGTGCGCGCCGCTCGCCGCCACCGGCGAGCAGGAGCCCGACGGTGCCGCCGTGTTCGCGTTCGATGTGGAGCCGCCGGAATGCGGGCAGTTCGCTACCGAGGTGCGGGTCTACCCCCGGCACGACCTGCTGTCGCATGAGTACGCGCTCGGCCTGATGAAGTGGCTTTAGTCGCCGCCCGCGATAAGATTGCCCGACAAGAAGACGGTTACTCCCCCACTCATGTCTCGACAGCCTGCGCGCGCCTCTTCCGGACGCTACGTGAGCCGCCTGACGGGCGGCACCCTCGCGGTGATCATGGCCGGTGGGCGCGGCGAGCGGCTGAAGGACCTGACCGAGCATCGCTGCAAGCCGGCGACGCCGTTCGGGGGCAAGTTCCGCATCGTCGATTTCGTGCTCTCGAACTGCGTCAACTCAGGCATCCGCCAGATATCCATCCTCACCCAGTACAAGGCGCAGTCCCTGCTCCAGCACGTGCAGCGCGGCTGGAGCTACCTGCGCGGCGAGTTCGGCGAGTTCATCGAGACCATCCCGGCGCAGCAGCAGAAAGGTCCCATGTGGTACCGCGGTACGGCCGATGCCGTGCACCAGAACTTCGAGCTCATCCTGTCGCACCGCCCCAAGCACGTGCTCGTGCTTGCAGGCGATCACATCTACAAGATGGACTATGGCCCGATGATCGCCTACCACGTGGAGAAGGGCGCCGACATCACCGTCGGCGTGGTCGAGGTGCCCGCGAGCGAGTCGCGCCACTTCGGCGTCCTCACGGCCACGGAATGGAATCGTGTGACCAAGTTTTCCGAGAAGCCGGCCGTCCCCGATACCCTGCCGAGCAGGCCCGACGCCATTCTGGCGTCGATGGGAATCTACGTCTTCAACACCAGGCTGCTACAGCGGCTGCTGGAGGAGGACGTGACCGACGATTCCTCCGCTCACGATTTCGGCAAGGACGTCATTCCCAAGGCTCTCACCAGCCCGCTGCAGGTGTTCGCGTACCCTTTCCAGGACGTCAAGACCCGCGCGCAGAGCTACTGGCGCGACGTTGGCACACTGGATGCCTACTACGAGGCCAATCTCGAGCTGGTGCACGTCAGGCCCGAGCTCAACATCTACGACGAGGATTGGCCCATCTGGACCTATCAGCTGCACCAGCCTCCGGCCAAGTTCGTACTCGATGAGGACGGACGGCGTGGCATGGCCATCAACTCGATGGTCTCGGGCGGCTGCATCATCTCGGGTGCGCTCGTGCGCGAGTCGCTCCTCTTTTCGGACGTACGCGTGGAAGAGCGTACGGCGATCGCGCGCTCGGTGATTCTGCCGCACGCGCTCATCGGTAGCGGCTGTCAGATCCGCGGCGCCATCATCGATGAAGGCTGCGAGATCCCCGAGGGGATGCGCATTGGGCTCGATCGGGCGGAAGACGCCCGGCGCTTTCTCGTCACCGAGAAGGGTGTCGTGCTGGTGACCGCCGACATGCTTCGCCGCCTGTCGACCTGAGCGGCGATGGGCTCAGATTCCCGCCTGCCCGTCGTTCTTCTGTGGCACATGCACCAGCCACAGTACCGTGACGCGCTCACGGGGCGCTACGTACTGCCATGGACCTATCTGCATGCGATCAAGGATTACACCGACATGGCCGCGCATCTCGAAGCGAATCCGGCGGCGCGCGCGGTCGTCAACTTCACACCCGTGCTGCTCGAGCAGCTCGAGGAGATTTCGCGCCGGGTGGCAGAGCACTTGGCTCACGGCAGCCCGCTGCCCGACCCGGTGCTCGCCCTCCTGGGTCCCGACCCCGTGTCGGCCGAACCCGCCGAGCGATTGGAGTTGCTGCGCGCCTGTCTCAGGGCCCAGCGCAAGCAGATGATCGAGCGCTTTGGTCCCTATCTCGAGCTCGCCACCCTGGCCGAGCCGCTCGGCACTCCGGAACGGGTGAGCTACGCCTCCGATCAGCTCATCCATGACCTTGCCGTGTGGTACCACCTTGCCTGGCTCGGCGAGACGGTCCGTCGCTCCGACACCCTCGTGAGCAGTCTGACCCAGCAGGGTCGTGGCTTCACGGACCTGCAACGCCGCGAGCTCCTGTCGCTCATCGGGAATCTCGTCGCCTCGATCGTCCCCCGATATCGGAAGTTATCCGAGCGCGGGCGGTGTGAGCTCTCGGTGACGCCGTATGGGCATCCGCTCGTCCCCTTGTTGCTCGAGTTTCAGGCCGCGCGCGACGCGATACCCAACATGCCGCTGCCGCGGTTCACGTCTTATCCCGGCGGTGCCGAGCGTGCGCAGTGGCACGTGCGCGAGTCTCTGCGCGTATTCAAGGAGGCGTTCGGCACCGAGCCGAGCGGCTGCTGGCCCTCCGAAGGGGCGATCAGCCGCGGCACGCTCGAGTTGCTCGACGACGCGGGCTTCAAATGGGCCGCCACCAGCGCGAGCGTGCTGCAGGGCGCCCTGGCGCGCAGCGATCCCAAGGCCGCGCGCGACCCGCGGGCCTACAACAGGCCTTACCGCCTGACCGGCGGCCGCATGGTCGAGTTCTTCCGCGACGATTCGCTGTCGGACCTGATCGGCTTCACCTACGCCACCTGGCATGGCGATGATGCCGCGCACAACCTCGTCAATGAGCTCGCGCAGCTTGCCAGGCAGTACTCCGAGCCCGCCGTCTCGCCGGCCCCCGCGCAGCGGCGTGCCGCGGAACGCCCCGCCAACGGCCATGCGGTGCTGATCGCGCTCGATGGGGAGAACGCCTGGGAGCATTATCCCTTCAACGGCTACTATTTCCTGCGGGCGGTGTACTCGCTCCTCGCCTCGCATCCGTTGCTCGAGCTGACCACGTTGTCGGACTGTGTTGCGCGCGGGCTCGAGCCTCTGCCGCTGCAGAGCGTGGTGGCGGGAAGCTGGGTGCACGGCACGCTCGCCACCTGGATGGGCGATCCCGCCAAGAACCGCGGTTGGGATCTTCTCTGCGAGGCCAAGATCGCCTTCGATGGCATCATGGCATCGGGCAAGCTCGATGCGGCGCAGCGATTCGCGGTTGAGCGGCAGCTTGCGCTCTGCGAGAGCTCCGACTGGTTCTGGTGGTTCGGCGACTACAACCCGGCCGAGGCCGTGAGCCAGTTCGACAATCTCTACCGTCGCCAGCTGGTCGCTCTCTACCGCATGCTCGGCCTGCCGCCGCCCGAGAGCCTTGCGCAGCCGATCTCGGTCGGCCGCGGCGCGCCCGAGCATGGCGGCGTGATGCGACGCGCTTACGGTAGTTGACAGGGGAGAGAGTCCCGCCACATGCGCCTGCCCGTGCTCGACCGGCGTCGCGCCGGAGTGCTGTTGCATCTCGGCTCACTCGAGGCCGCGCTCGGCCGCGGCGGTCGCGCGTTCATCGACTGGCTGGCGGAAGCCGGATTTACCGTCTGGCAGATCCTGCCCGCCGGTCCCACCGGAGCCGACGGCTCTCCCTACTGGGGGCGCTCCGACTTCGCCGGGGAGCCCGCGTATCTCGATTCCGCGGAGTTACCGGACGCACAAACTGCGGAGTCCGCTGCGTTTCACGACGACACCCAACCGTGGCTGGACGACTATGCTCTTTTCGAGGTGCTGAGCCGCGTGCATGGCGGCGTGCCGTGGTGGACGTGGCCCGCGGAGCTGCGCGACCGCACGTCCTCCGCGCTCGCGCGAGTGACCCGCGAATGGGCCGCGCAGCTGCAACAGGTCAGGGAAGAGCAGCTCGCTTTTTTCGTTCAATGGCGCAGGCTGCGCGAGCACGCCCGCTCGCGCGGCGTGCGTCTGCTCGGCGACCTGCCGTTCTACGTCGGGTCTGACTCCTCCGAGACCTGGGCTCATCGCGAGCAATTTCAGCTCGAGGCCGATGGCAGACCTGCGGCCGTCGCCGGCGTCCCGCCGGATTATTTTTCCGCGACGGGGCAGCTCTGGGGTAATCCTCTCTATGACTGGCAGGCGATGCGCCGTGACAGCTTCGCCTATTGGCGCTCGCGCGTGCGTGCACAGCTCGAGCGCGTTGACCTGCTGCGCATCGATCACTTTCGCGCGCTCTGCGCGCACTGGGCGGTGCCGGCCGGCGCCCCGGATGCGCGCTCGGGAGCGTGGCGCCTGACGCCGGGGGAGGATCTCCTGCGGCTCCTGATGGACGAGCTCGGCGATCTGCCGATCCTCGCCGAGGACTTGGGCGTCATCACCGAGGATGTGGTTGCGCTGCGCAAGGGCTTCGGCCTTCCCGGTATGCGCGTGCTGCAGTTCGCGTTCAGCGGCGAGGGCAACAACCCGCACCTCTCGCACATGCATGAGCACGACAGCGTCGCTTATACCGGCACGCACGACAACGACACCACTCTCGGCTGGTACCGGAGCCTCGATGAGAACACGCGCCGGCGCGTGGATTCCATGCTCCGGGTGACTCCCGGATCCATGCCGGAGGCGCTCATCCGCGAGGCCCTGGGCTCGGTGGGGCAACTCGCCGTCGTCCCGGCCCAGGACCTGCTCGCCCTCGGCTCCGAGGCGCGGCTCAACACCCCCGGCACCGTGGGCGGCAATTGGAGCTGGCGCCTGCCGGTCGGGGCGCTGACGGCGGAGCTCGCGCGGCATTACGCAAGGCTCAATCGCATGTACGGGCGCGCATCTTGAGCATCCGCGCGACGCGATCCGCTTCGCTCCTGATCCTAGCCATTGCGGCCATGGCGCTCTCCGGCTGCGCGCTCGTGCCGAGGCTCCAGACGCCGAGGTTTTCGATCGTCGACATCGAGGTGCACAGGGCCAGCTTCCTCGAGCAGCAGCTGCGAGTCCGCGTGCGCGTCGAGAACCCCAACGATCGAAGCCTCCCGGTCCAGGGGATCTCCTACACCATCGACGTCGGCGGCCAGCAGTTCGCCACGGGCGCGTCCGATGCCAGCTTCGTGGTCCCGGCCCTCGGCACCGCGGAATTCAACATGGACATCACCGCCAACGCCGCCGGCGCGCTCTTTGCGATCCTGGGCAAGCCCCGCGGTCAGGCGATCGAGTACCACATGAAGGGCAGGGTGGAGTTCTCCCGAGGGTGGCTGCGCTCGATTCCGTTCGCGGAGAGCGGGACCTTTACGCTTCGTTGAGCGCCTGCCGCTGGCGGCCCCCTCACGGACGACGTTGGGGCAGGTTTGTGATTTGAACAAAAAAGAAAGATACTGAAGAAGAAAACGAAATAAAGCGAAATACCACCGCGGGAGAGAGAGGCATGAAAAGTCGGAGCACCCTCTGCGGCTACCGCCTCTGGCCCATGGCAGCCTTCGCGGTTCTGGTGCTGTCTGCCGTCCATGCGGTTTTGGGCGCACAGCCGCGAGCTCCGGACGTGCAGCGCCCGCGGCAGGGCAGCGCGCTGCTCGTTGCCGTCGATGCCGACGGTACCTATCGCGTAGGGCTTGGAGGTTCATCGACGCCCACGCTGACATCCGATGTGGCCGCGCAGGTGGATGGCCGCTGGCTGCACGCCACGGACTATCCTCGATGCCGAGCCGTCCGCTCTGCGGGCAGCGCTCTCCTCGGTCCGGCAACGGTTTGGGTGGTTACTTGCTCAGGCCTGCGCGCTGCACCGGATCTCGTCTATCGGCTGCGCGCCTATACCGCTCTTCCTTTCGCCGATCTAACGGCGACCGTGCGCAACACGAGCTCGCGCACCGTGCACGTCGAGGCCATCCGCCTCGTGGACGCCGCCGGTGGCGAGATCGCGTATCTCGGCGCGCCGGCGGGCAGTGAGCGCGTCCTCTCCGACAGTTTCAGCGAGGATCGTCCGGCGATGCGCATTCACAGCCTCGCCGAGGCCCGCGACGGAATGCAGCGCGCAGTCGGAAGTCAGCTCATCTACAACCGTACGAGCCGCGAGAGCCTCTTCCTCGGCGCGCTCACCTCTGATCGCTTTCTCACGATCCTGCGATTGCGAGTCGCCTCCGAAGCGGGCGCTCCGAGAATCACGGGCTATCAGGTCGACTCGACCGGTACGACGGAGCTGGAGGAGGAAAATTCTCTCGAGCATTCCGCCGCCGCCGATCGCATCACCCTCAGCCTCCCGGTCGCATCGGGCGGTGCGCTCTCCTCCGAGACCCTGGCGCTCAGCGTCGATCACGACTATCACCGGCAGCTCGAGACCTACGGCGCACTCATCCGCCGGCTACACCACGCCAGAGTCACCGCCCCGCCGCTCATGGGCTGGTGGAGCTGGACCGCCTATTATTTCGGCCTGGACGCGGGCGCCGCGCTCACCAACGCGCAATGGTTGGCGCAACACTTCGAGCGGTACGGCTATACGCTGTTCCATATCGATGAGGGCTATCAGTACGCGCGCGGCGAATACACGACTGCCAACGCGACGCTGTTTCCGCATGGCCTCGTGCCGGTCGAGTACGCGGTGCGCGGACTCGGGCTGACGCCGGGCATCTGGACGGCGCCGTTCGAAGTTTCCGAGCGCTCATGGGTCTTCCAACATCACCCCGACTGGCTGGTGAAGAACGCCGCGGGCCGGCCCATCCACGCGGGCAGCGTGGTCGATGGCAAGGATGCTCTCTACATCCTCGACACGACCAATCCCGGCGCCCAGCAGTATCTGCGTACGACCTACCGCACGCTGGTGCGCGACTGGGGCATCCACTACATCAAGCTGGACTTCATGGACGACGCCGCGATCGAAGGTTACTACTACCAACCGCACACGACCGCGATGCAGGCGCAGCGCATCGGGCTCAGGATCATCCGCGACGCCGTCGGCAACGACGTCTACCTCGATAAGGACGGCAGCGTCATGCTGAATCCCGTCGGCTACGTCGATTACGGCCGCATCTCCCAGGACACCGGGCACAGCTTCCAGGCCAGTCGCGATGCCGCCTCCGGTATCGCCGCACGCTATTACATGGATCGTAATTTCTTCGTCTCGGACCCGGACGCCTTCACCGTATCCACCCAACGGATCACCGATCAGACCTGGCACGAGGGCGGCGAGCCGCTGAGCCTCGATGAGGCGGAGGTGTCGATCGCGCTCGCGGCCGTCTCGGGCGGCATGCTCGAGATCGGCGATAATCTGCCCTCGCTCGAGGGCTCGCCTGACAGGATCGCCCTGATCGAGAACCGCGATCTCATCGACATGGTGCGGCTCGGCGAGGCTTCCGTACCCGAGGACCTGATGAGCTATGCGGACAGCGACCGCCAGCCCAGCATCTTCTTCCTCAAGGAATCCCCACGACAGAGCATCCTCACCGTATTCAACTGGACTGAGCACGCCACGCGGCACGTCATCTCTCTCGCGAGCCTCGGCTTGTCATCCGCCGCCGCCTATCGCATCAGCGACGTCCTTCGCCCGCAGCGGCCTGCGCCATTCTCGAGAGACGCCTTGTCTTTCGATCTGCCTGCGCACTCGGTACGCATGTTGAAGATCATCGATGAGCGGCAGCCGGCCTCGATGCCGCGCTTCGCCATCGACTGCCCCGCAGCATCGCTGTCAGGACAGACGGTCACCTGCGTGGCGACGGCGCAGGGCGGCCAGCCCGTACTGGTCTATCGCTGGGACTTCGGCGACGGCACCTCCGCCAACGGCGGCAGGGTCATGCACACCTGGACGGAGCCCGGCACCTACCGCATCGGTCTCGAAGCAACCGCGCTCGATGGCTCGAAGGGCGCGCGGCACGCCGACATCCGGATCAAGGGCCATATGTCCACGGTCTTCGCCCCATCGAAGATACGACGGCTGCATGAGCCGCGGAGTTAACCCGCGAATGTTCGTACGCAAATTGTTCTTTTTCCTCATCGCCACCGCTGGTGCCCTCGGGTTGCCCGCCGTGGGCCCGGCCGCGCAACGACATCTGGCGGTCACGCCGCCGATGGGCTGGAACGATTGGGCGCACTATCAGTGCAACTTCACCGCCCAAACCATTCTCGCCAACGCGCGCGCGCTGGTCAGAACCGGGCTCGCCGGCCGCGGTTACGACACCGTGACGATCGATGACTGTTGGATGCTGAAGAGCCGGGACCGGCACGGCCATCTGCAGCCGGATCCCCGTCGTTTTCCGCGCGGCATGCGCCCGGTGGCCGCGGCGATTCACGCTCTCGGGTTGCGGTTCGGCATCTATGAGGATGCCGGGTCCTTGACCTGTGGAGGTTTTGCCGGCAGCGGCAGTCTGGTGGCTGGCGGCAAGCCGCATTTTCTGACCGACGCCAGGTTGTTCGCCGCCTGGGGCGTGGATTATCTCAAGCTCGATGGATGCAACGTCAGTCCCGCCACGGGCGGTCCCGGCAATGCCGCCTATCGGGCCGCCTACCGCGCCGAGAGCCTCGCGCTCGAGCGTGTCGGCAGACCGATCGTATTCTCGGAATCCGCGCCCGCTTATTTCCAGGGCACTGCGCAGTGGTATGACGTCCTCGCCTGGGTCCGTCGCTATGGCCAACTCTGGCGCGAGGGCACGGACATCGCGACTTACGATCGCAAGCAACCGAGCCGGTCGCGCTTCGGCAGTGTCATGTGGAACTACGACTACAACCTGCAGCTCGGCCGGTTTCAGGAGCCGGGCAACTGGAACGATGCCGATTTCATCATCGGCGGCGACCGTGGCCTGACGTTCGCCGAAACCCGTAGCCAACTCGCCCTCTGGTCGATGATGTCAGCTCCCCTGATCCTGAGCTCCAATCTCGACCGTCTCCCGCTGTCGATGATCGGTGTCCTCGGCAACAGAGCGGTGTTGTCGGTGGATCAGGACCCGTGGGGCATCATGGCGACGCTCGTGCGCCGCAGTCCAACAGTGGATGTGCTGATGAAGCCTCTGGAGCAAGGCGGCTATGCGGTGGCCGTCCTCAATCGCAGTGCCGCGCCGGTGCACATCGAGCTCTTGCCGCGAGAGCTCGGCTTCGCCGGCCACTGCCGGATGGACGTCCACGCGCTCTGGACCGGCGCCCGACACGCCGCCATCGACGCTCTCGCCGCCGAGATCGAAGCGCACGATACGGACATCTGGAAGATCCGGCCCGCGGAGGATTGCGGAGCACCGGCTCGAATCGGCGTCATCACCCGAATCCTGCCAGACGTGCCGGAGAGCCGCGAGGACGCTGAAGACTATACGCGTTGCGTGGCGGCGCCCGGGAGCGTGCAGCCGTGCACGGGTACCGCCGCGCAGACATGGCAGGTGCTGCCGGATGGCGTACTGCGCTCGGATCGGGAGTGCCTCACTCAAAGCGGGAGCCGCGCGGTGCTGGCGACCTGTCGTGCCGGGGACACTCAGCATTGGCGCTACACCCTGCGCGGCAACCTCGTCAATGAGGCCAGTCACCGTTGTCTGACCGGGCCCGCGAGCGGCGGACTCGCCGTCGAGACTTGTGGACACAACCTCGCCTCCCAGATCTGGACGTTACCCAACGGCATGACGAAACCGCGGGGCGCGATCTGACCTCCGCAGCCCCAATGACCGCCACGACCACGGCCACCGCCCGGACCGAACGGCGGGCCCTGGTGCTCATGGCGGCGCTGTTCGCTCTGTTTGGCTGCGTGACCTGGCTCAATGGCGTACTGATCCCATTTCTCAAGCTCGTCTGTCAGCTCGATACCTTCGAGGCGTTGCTCGTCACATTCGCGTTCTACATCGCCTACTTCGTCATGGCCCTGCCGTCGGCGCGCGTGTTGGCGGTTACCGGATACCGGCACGGCATGGCCGTGGGGCTCGCGGTGATGGCGGCGGGCAGCGTGGTTTTCGTGCCCGCGGCATTGATGCGCTCGTACGGCCTTTTCCTGACGGGACTGTTCGTCCAGGGAACCGGGCTGTGCCTGTTGCAGACGGCGGCCAATCCCTACGTGATCATTCTCGGCCCGCACGAGAGTGCGGCTCGCCGCATCTCGATCATGGGGGTGTGCAACAAGCTTGCGGGTGCGATCAGCCCGCTGCTGCTCGGCGCGCTGGTGTTCGCCGGCTTCGGACACGGTCGCAGCGTCGGCAACGGATCGGTCGGCGCTGCGACGCTCGAGCCTCTGGCCCATCGCCTCGTCGTGCCGTACATCGTCATGGCGGTCGGACTCCTCGCGCTCGCGATCGGCGTCGAGCGCTGCCGGTTACCTGAGCCGCAGGAGCCGCCGGCGGAGCGGGATGCGGGCGCAGGCGGCCGGTTCCGATGGTCGCATCAGCCGCTGCTCCTCTTCGGCTTTTGGGCGCTGTTCTTCGAGATGGCGGTGGAAGTGATCGCGGGCGACACCATCGTCCTCTACGGACAGGCATTGCATTTCCCGATCCAGACCGCCCGCTTCTTCGCCAGCCTGACGCTGACGGCCATGGTGGTCGGATATCTGCTCGGAATCGCGCTGATTCCGCGACGTGTCAGCCAGGAGCGGGCGCTCGCGCTCTCGGCCGGCACCGGTGTCGTTCTGACCGCCGCGATCGCCGTCACGCACGGCATCGTGAGCATACTGTTCGTCGCCTCGCTCGGACTCGCGAACGCGGTGCTCTGGCCGGCGATCTTTCCGATCGCCCTCACCGGTCTCGGCGAGCACACCAAGACCGGTGCGGCAATCATGATCATGGCGATCATCGGTGGAGCGGTGGTGCCGCCTGGATACGGGTTGTTGGCCCGTGTCATCGGCAACCAGATGGCTTACCTTGCGCTCGTGCCCATGTACGCGGTCATGCTGAGCTACGCGGTCTACGCGCGCCGTCGACTGAACGGCCCACGCGCGCCGGTGGGAGCGAGATCATGAGCCGTCTGTTCGGCGGGATGGACGTCGGCGGCAGCAAGATCGAAACCTGTCTTTTCGACGAACAGTTCCGACCCCTGGAGGGGCGGCGCGTCGAGACGGCGTCGGCGACTTACGAGGAGCTCGTGGACCGCATCGTCGGCGAAGCGCGCTGGCTGGATGCGCGTGCCGGCGCCGCGGTCGATCTGGGTATCGGGCTTCCGGGACTCATCGATCACGCCACGGGTCGATCCCTGACCTCGAACGTTCCGGCGACCGGACGGCCGCTGCGAGCGGATCTCATCGCGCGGCTCGGCCGCAGCGTCGCCATGGCGAACGATTGCAAGTGCTTCGCGCTCTCCGAGGCCAACGGCGGCGCGGGAGAGGGTTCGCAGAGCATGCTGGGGTTGATCCTGGGAACCGGAGTCGGCGGCGGCGTGACCCGTCAGGGGCGACTGGTGCTCGGGCACAATGATCTGCCGGGGGAGTTGGGACATATCGGGATACCCGGGCGGCTCATCGCCGAGTGCGGGTTACCCCTGCTGCTCTGCGGCTGCGGACGCAGCGGATGCTACGAGACGCTGGTGTCGGGCCCCGGCCTGGCGCGCCTCGCCCGCCGGCACGGTGGAGCGGAGCGATCGCCGGCCGAGATCGCGCAGCTCGCCGGGACGGGCGATACCGCAATGGCCGCCACGATGCGCGAGTGGCTGACGCTGTTGGCCGAGCTGATTCACACCGCGCAGTGCACGATCGACATGGATTGCGTGGTGCTGGGCGGGGGCTTATCGCGTATTCACGAGCTAGCGCAAAATCTTGCGGACACCTATCGGACTTTGCAGATCGGCAGCCGAGAGACGCGTTTCGTTGTCGCGCGCTTCGGTGACGCGAGCGGAACCCGAGGTGCCGCGATGCTGTCGGGTCAATGAGCGGTGCCGGTCCGCCGTCGGTCAACCCGACGTCGGTCGCCCCGCCGCGGCGGCGGCATCCGGTCAGACCAGCACGACTTCCACACCGCGGCGGCGAAGCTCATCGACCACGGCGGGTGGCGCGGCGGAGTCCGTAATCAGCGTGTCGAGCTGTTCCACGTGCGCGATGACCGAGATGTTTCTGCGCAGCAGCTTCGACGAATCCGCGACCACGATCACCTGGCGCGCAATTTCGATCATTTTCAAATTGAGCTGCGCTTCCGGCAGGTGCGGCGTCATGACACCGAGCTTCGGATCGAGGGCGTCGGCGCCGAGAAACAGGCGGTCGGCCCTGAGCTCCGCGAGCGCCGCTTCGCCGATGTGACCGGACAGAGAGTTGGACTCGCGCCGCAATATCCCGCCCGGCATGATCAGGCGAACCATGGGTGCGCCGGCGAGCAGCATGGCGACGTTCAGCGCATTGGTGATCACGTTGATCGACTGCAGGGGCGCCTCGCGGATCTGCTTGGCGATCTCGGCGGTGGTCGTCCCGGAGTCGAGAATGATCGTCTCGCCGTCGCGGATGAGTGAAACCGCGACGCGCGCGATGCGAGCCTTCTCGGCGTGATGCAGGGTCTCTTTGACCGTGAGCGGCTGATCGAGACCCTCTCGTGGCAAGAGCGCGCCGCCATGGCTGCGGACGAGGGCGCCGGCGCGCTCGAGAGCCGCGAGATCCGCGCGAATCGTGACCGCTGAGGTGGCGAACCGCCTCGCCAGTGCCACGACCGTCACGCGTCCGCGCTCCTGCAACAGGTCACAGATGCGCCGCCGCCGCTCTTCGACGAGCAGTCCTCGCTCCACCGCGTTTTCCGCGGCGCGCAGTTCGACGCCCGCTTCACCGCGGTGATGGGAGTCGTGCATAAGTCTTTCGATCGCGCTCCATGCGTAAAGGTACATAAGGGACCCGGGTGCCCGCAAATTCAGGGATGCGGACTTTCGTTATCTTTCGATACAAGCTAACCTGTTTTCGTGGTTGATATGCATCGCGGAGTACTTGACGTATACGTAAGTATTCGAAATAATCGGCCGCGATAAGTAAACGACTTTCGGTTTCCTTTGCTTGCAGGGGGATGTGAACCGATGGCCGGGCAACGCCTTCCGGGTGAGGTTTCCGTCGAACAGCCGGTCCTCCAGGTGAATCGGCGCACAGGGCTCGTCTATGCGCTCATCACCACGCTCTTCTGGGGCGTATGGGGCGCGTACGCAGGCATGCCCGCGGACCACGGCTTTCCCGAGACGCTCATCTATGTGGTGTGGGCGCTCACGATGATTCCACCCGCACTGTTCGCTCTGGGACGCAGCGGTTGGAAGCTGCCCATCGATCGTCGATCAGTGCTGCTCGGCGCCCTCATCGGCCTTACCGGTGCGGGCGGGCAGATGTTGCTCTTTCACGCCGTCCACACCGGTCCCACGTACCTCATCTTCCCGCTGATCGCGCTGTCGCCGGTCGTGACGATCGCGATGTCGCTTCTGTGGCTGCAAGAGCGCACCACACTCATCGGTGCGCTCGGGATCCTGATTGCTCTGGCCTCCCTGCCGCTCTTTGACTATCAGCCGGGCCAGGGGTTGGGCGGCCACGGCGTCGCCTGGTTCCTCTATTCGCTCATCATTCTCAGCGCGTGGGGCGTGCAGGCCTTCTTCATCAAGCTTGCCAACCGCAGCATGAGCGCGGAAGGAATCTTCTTTTACATGATGCTCATGGGGATCGTGCTCGTGCCGGTGGCGCTCTGGATGACGGATTTCTCGCGGCACATCAACTACGGCCTCGACGGTCCCTACCTCGCCGCCGCCACGCAGATCCTCAACTCCGTGGGTGCGCTCACGCTGGTCTACGCCTTCCGCTATGGCAAGGCGATCGTCGTCTCGCCGCTCACCAACGCCGGCGCGCCCCTGATCACCGCGCTCATCGCGCTCGCACTGTTGGGACTCGTCCCCCAGCCGCTCAAGATCGCGGGCATCGTGTTGGCCTTCATGGCGGCGGCGCTGTTGACCATCGAGCCGGAGGAGAGCGCATGAAGGCGCTCCTCGAGCTGGTACGGCGGCACCGCGGCGGCGAGGCGCTCGGGATCTACTCGGTGTGCTCCGCGCAGCCGCTGGCGCTGCGCGCGGCTCTCGAGCACGCCCGCGCCGGAGGCGGCCACGCGCTGATCGAGGCGACCTCGAATCAGGTCAATCAGGAGGGCGGCTACACGGGGCTGCGGCCGACGCAATTTCGCGATCTGGTGTTGGGACTTGCGGATGAGAGCGGCCTGCCGCGCGAGCGCGTGCTCCTCGGTGGCGATCACCTCGGGCCCAATGCCTGGCAGTCCCTGCCGGCGCAGGAGGCGCTGCACCGCGCGAGCGTCATGGTCGGGGAGTACGTGCGTGCCGGTTACCGCAAGATCCACCTCGACTGCTCGATGGCCTGCGCCGGCGACCCGCCGGTACTCTCGAACGAGACCGTGGCCGAGCGCACCGCGGCGCTGTGCGCCCACACCGAGGAGGCCTGGCGGAAGGCAGGCGGGGAGCCGCCGGTCTACGTCGTCGGCACCGAGGTGCCGGTGCCCGGGGGCGCCCAGGAGCATCTGCGCGAGCTCGCCGTCACCGAGCCTCGCTCGGCGCGCGCCACCGTCGCCGCTCATCAGTCTGCCTTCGCGAGGCGGAGCCTGGAGGACGCCTGGGAACGGGTCATCGGCCTCGTGGTGCAACCCGGGGTGGAGTTCGACCACGAGAAGGTCATCGATTACCGGCCGGAGAAAGCCCAACGCCTCAGCAGCTGCCTCGAAGGCCTGCCCAACATGGTGTTCGAAGCGCATTCCACCGACTATCAGACCGAAGGAGCCCTGACAGCCCTCGTCCACGACCACTTCGCGATCCTGAAGGTGGGGCCCGCGATCACCTTCGCGTTGCGCGAGGCGGTGTGGGCGCTCGATCGCATCGAGCGGGAGTGGCGCGGCGAGGCACGTGCCGCCAACGTGCGCGCGACGATCCTCGAGGTCATGCGGGCCGATCCCCGACACTGGCGCAGGTATTACCCCGAACACGGGCACGCGCTCGAGCTGCAGTTGCAGTACAGCCTGAGCGACCGCATTCGTTACTACTGGCCGGATCCGGCCGTGGTCGCCGCGCTCGAGCGGCTGCGCGCCGCCTTCGAGGACCAGGCGCCGCCGCTCGCGCTGCTGTCGCAATATCTGCCCGCGGCTCATGCCGCGGTGCGCGCAGGAACGATCTCGCCGCGGATGACCGACCTCGTCATCCACCACATCCGACAGGTTCTCTCCCAATACTCGCGGGCCTGCGATCCGCGAACTCCAGAAGAAGGAAACGTAGCATGAAGACGTCTTCCGCTCCGGCGGCCGCAGTCGGCGCCTGCAGCCTTCTCCTCGCTTTGCAGGTGGCAGCCCCTGCGGTCGTGCACGCGGCCGATGCCGCGCCTGCCCCGGCGGCCGCTGCCGCCCCCGCGGCCGATGCGGCCCCGGCGGCGAATCCCGCGGCCAACCCCGCGCCGCAGAACTCATCCTCGAGCTCCGGCAACAAGGACGATCAGCTGCAGGAAGTCGTGGTGACCGGCATTAGCGCGGACCTCGAGAAGGCGCTCACCACCAAGGAGTTCGCGCCCGTCCTGCTCGATTCGATCGACTCCACCGAGCTCGGTCGCTTCCCGGACGCCGACGTCGCGGATTCCCTCGAGCACCTGCCGGGCATCAGTATCACGCGTACGACCGGCGGCGAGGGTCAGAAGATCACCGTGCAGGGCCTGAGCTCCGAGTACAACATCGTTACCATGGACAACCGGATCCTCGCGAGCGATGACAGTGGGCGCGACATCGCCTTCGACGTGCTGCCGGCCGAGCTCATCACCGGTGCCGACGTGCTCAAGTCTCCCCAGGCTTCCGCGGTGGAGGGCAGCATCGGCGGCACCGTGAATCTGCACACCGCCAGCGCTTTCGATTTCCAGGGATTTCACGCCGATGCCCACGCCGAAGGCGACTGGAACGACATGTCGCGCCTGGCCAGCCGGAAGTTTTCGGCTTTCATCGCCGATACCAACGCGGCGCGGACGCTCGGGTTCGTGCTTGGCGCGGTGGATTCGGATCTCAAGAACCGCACCGACTCGCTCAACGCCTATAATCAGAACATCTACGGGCCCATCAGCTATCCGTACCCCCCCGATGGCGTCACGCCGCCCCCCGGGTCCGTGCCGCTCGTCGCCACGCCCTGCTGTATCACCTTCGGCTCGATCTTCGACGACAAGAAGCGCTACGGGCTGATCGGCAATCTGGAATGGCGCCCGACCGATACCCTGCGGCTCAAGGCCGATGGGTTGTGGACACACCTGGACGACCCGCAGATCGGCTACAACGAGTCGTACTACTTCGCGGCCAACCCGAACGGCACACCGTTCGAGAACAACGCGGTGGTGCAAAACGGGGTGATTACTTCCGTCTCGGTGGACCAGTTTCAGCCCGAGATGGTGAACAACACCATGAACCGCAAGGTGGACACTTTCCTCTATGGGCTCAACGCGCAGTGGAAGCCCACGGACCGCCTCACCTTCGGCGCCGATCTCTACCGCTCGACCGCGAGCCGGCCCGAAGCCGGCGCGGATTCGTTCGTGACCGCGGGCCTGGTGAACGATCAACCGACCGCCGAGGACATCCTCAACTTCACCGACGAGCCCAACAGTCTCCCGAACATCAACGTGGTCGTGCCACCGAGCCAGCTCGGGCTCTCGGCGTGCCCGGCGGGGACGAGGAGTGCGACCAACGCCGGATACTGCTCCTACACCTCGCTGATGGACTCCGGTTTCCTCAATAACAACAAGTACTGGTCGACCCATTACGTGGGTCTCAATGGCTACTCGGTGCACGACAAGATCACGGGTCTCACGCTGAGCGGCGCCTGGCGGGCCGATATGGGCGTGTTCGAGCAGCTGCTCTTCGGCGTGCAGGGTACCGATCGCGACAAGGAGCAGATCGACTCGAGCAACGACTGGACCAACGGCTCGGGTCAGTACGGCACGCTTTATCAGACCGCCGGCTGTCCGGTGCAGTGCGATCCGTACTCGTTCGGCTCTCAGGGATACAACGTGGTGTCGATGATCTCGCCGCCCAACTTCATGCAGGGCGCCGGCGGTTCCTATCCGGTGGTGCTGCCGGAGCTGAACGTCGGGCAGCTGCTCGGTTTCCTGCAGAGCCTCAACGGCAAGCCGAACCCCTTCTACTGCAGCACACTACCCTGTGCATCTCCGTTCGACTTCGCACTCACCGAGCCGCAGATCAATCCGTATAACTCCTACGCGGTGACGGAGAAAACGATCTCCGGCTACCTGGAGGCGGACTTCGGCGCATCGCGCTGGTCGGGCAACGTGGGGGTGCGGGTGGTGCACACGACGACCAGCGCCAATACCGCCTCCGCGGTGCCGATGTCGCTCTGGACCCCCTCGAATACCGCGAGCAGCACCCAGACCTGGAACGTTCAATACGGGACCGCGCAGGCGCTCGGCGCCCAGGGCAGTTACACGATGGCGCTCCCCTCGTTGAACCTCGCCTACTGGGTGCTCCGCGACCGGTTGCAGGCGCGACTCGCCATCGCCCAGACGATGGCGCGGCCCAACCTCGACGAGCTCGCCCCAACCTCGAGCAACAACGCCGAGAATGGCACGCCGCAGCTTTATTACAACGGCACGGCGGGATTGAAGCCGATCCGTGCAAACCAGATCGACGTGTCGCTCGAATGGTACTATTCGCCGCATTCCGCGTTGACGGCGGATGTGTTTGCCAAGAAGGTCACGGACGACATCTACGACGCGGTCGAGAGTAACGTCAACCTCGGGACACTGCAGTACGTCGGCGGACCGCCCGGTACGGTGCCCGGCACGCCCTTCCTGTGGACGGTCACGGCGCCCGCCAACGGCGCCGAGAGCACGTACTCGGGCGTGGAGCTCTCCTGGCAGGAGATCCTGCTCGACGGCTTCGGCACGCGCATGCAGTTCACGGCCGAGCGCACCCGCAGCTACGACCAGAACGGCAACTTCGTGGGCGCGATCAACGCCGCTCCGCCGACGACCTTCACGATCGGCTTCTTCTATGACAAGGGTCCGATCAGTGCGGATGTCAACTGGGATCACCAGTCGAGCTTCACGGCCGAATGCTCCCAGTGCACCGAGGTTCCCGGCTGGCCGGCAATCACCATGCCTTTCAACTGGGTCACCGCGAGCCTGCACTACCGCTTCGGCGACGGATTCGAGGTCTACTGGGAAGGCAAGAATCTCAGCAACTCCATCGCCCGCACCTACCTCAACGGCAACCCGCTGCTGCCGTGGGCGCCCGGCCAGAACGTCGGCGGCAGCGAGAGCGGCGTCGGTTACGGCTACAGTGCCTACGGCCGCACTTACGTCCTTGGAGTTGCCTGGCGCTACTGACACGGATGACAAGGTGAACGACTCCATCGAGGCTCTTGGGCTGAGTGCGGCGCAGATCCGCGCCGCTGGCGCGCCGTGGACGGTGCGCGAGATCGCCCAGCAGCCGACACTCTGGCCCCTGATCGCGCGTCAGGTGGGCGCCGACGTCGGCCTGCGGGAATACCTCGCGCCGCTGCTCGGCAATCCGGCGCTGCGGCTGGTGCTCACCGGTGCCGGCACTTCGGCTTACATCGGAAAGTGCCTCGCTCCCGCGCTGTCGAGGGCCGGCAGGCAGACCGAGGCGATTCCCACGACGGACATCGTCGCGAGCCCGCAGAGCACGCTCGCGCCGAAAGGGCCGCGCCTGATGGTCCATTTTGCCCGCTCGGGCAACAGCCCCGAGAGCGTCGCCGCCCTCGAGCTCGCGGAGCGGCAGGGCGAGCACTGTCATCATCTGATCGTCACGTGCAACGCGGACGGTGAGCTCAGTCGCCGCGCTCGCGGCTTGCGGCACGCCTACCCGATCGTGCTGCCGGAAGCCTGCAACGATCAGAGTTTCGCGATGACCTCGAGCTTCACCGGAATGCTGCTGGCGGCGGCGCTGGCGCTCGGGGTGCTGCGGGCGGACCCGACACGGATCGAAGCCCTCGCGGCGCTCGGAACCGAGATCCTGACAGCGCACGTGCCGCTTGCCGCCACCCTGGTGAGGGCGCAATTCGATCGGGTGGCCTTCGTGGGCAGCAACGAGCTCAAGGGCCTGGCACTCGAGTCGGCGCTGAAGATGCTGGAGCTGACCGACGGCCGGGTGGTGAGCATCGGCGAGTCACCGCTCGGCTTCCGCCACGGCCCGAAGACCATCGTCAACGGCAGCACTCTGGTGGTAGCTTTCCTCAGCAACGATGACTACACGCGCCAATACGGCCTCGATCTGCTGCGCGAGCTCAGGAGCGATGCCGTGGCGGGACGGGTGATCGCGCTCACCGCTCGAGCGGATGAGCCCGAGAGCCCCGACAACGTGGCGCTCCGTGCGGCAGCGCGCGGGCCCGCGGCGCCGACGGATCTCGAGCTCTGCCTGCCCTACGTCGTTTTCGCGCAGACGCTCGCGCTGCTGCGCTCGATTTCACTCGGGCTGTCGCCCGACACCCCGAATGTCGCCGGGACGGTCAATCGCGTGGTTCAGGGCGTATCCATCCACCGGTTTCCGGCCACGGCGTGAAGACGTTCCTCGGCGTCGACGGCGGGGGCACCAAGACACGCTTTCTGCTCATCGACGAGAGCGGCAGGGTGCTCGCCTCGCACCTCGAAGGTCCGGCTTACTACCTCGAGATCGGGCTGGATGAGCTTCGCCGGATGCTTGCGCGCGGAATAATGCAGATCCTCCGGCAGGGACAGGTGCGCGAGGAAAGTCTCAGCTACACGTTCCTCGGCCTTCCGGCTTATGGCGAAGACAGCAAACTGCTGCCCGCGCTGGACGCGGCCGCCGCGCCAGCCCTGCCGCACGGACGCTACCGCTGTGACAATGACATGGTATGCGGCTGGGCGGGCGCTCTTGCAGGGGCTGACGGCATCAACATCGTGTCGGGCACCGGCTCGATCGCCTACGGGGAATTCGCCGGCCGAAAGGCGCGCGCCGGCGGCTGGGGTGAGCTCTTCAGCGACGAAGGCTCTTCTTACTGGCTGGCGCGCGAGGGTCTGCGACTGTTCTCGCGGATGAGCGATGGCCGCACGCCGCGCGGGCCTCTCTACGAGCACGTGCGACGGCATTTCGCGCTGGCAGGAGACCTCGATCTATGCGCCGCGATCTACGGCAACGACATCGCTCAGCGAAGCCAATTTGCCCAACTCTCGAGACTCGTGTTCGCATCGGCGGGGGCAGGGGATCGGGCGGCGCTCGACCTTCTGGAGAGCGCCGCGCGGGAGCTCGCGGATCTCGTCGATGCGGTACGGGCGCAACTGCGAATCCCCGTGGACGCATCCATTCCCGTGTCCTGCTCCGGGGGCATGTTCCAGCCCGGCAACGGCCTGCGTGAGGCGCTCGGTTCCGCGCTGCCGCGGCGTTGCGCTCAGTACCGCTTCGTCGAGCCCCTGTTGCCGCCCGACTCGGGCGCGGCGGTCCAGGCCGCGAGACTCAACGGGACGCCGCTCAGCGCCGAGAGCCTGAAGGCACTGACCGGCGCGGGATGATCCGAAGAACCTTCCTGAAGACGCTGATCGCCGGCGCGGGTGTGTCGGTAATCGATTCCGGCACCATGGCGGCGGATGGCGCGGCGAAACCGATGCCCGCCCGTCGCTCAAAACGCGGAAAGGTCGTAATCGGCGGCGCGGGGATCACCGGCCTGTGTTGCGGCTACGAGCTCATGAAGGCCGGCTTCGATGTCACCATTCTCGAGGCGTCCGGAAGATACGGCGGTCATGTACTTACCGGCAGGGATGGCCTGTCCGATGGGTTGTATGCGGACTTTGGCGCCGACCACATCACCAGGCCCGGTTACGAGCGGCTGCTGAAATATGCCGAGGCATTCAACATACCGCTGCTTGCCTATCCCAACGCCGAAGGCGCCTGGCTCCCCTACAACGACGATGATCTGCGGATGGTCGGCGGCAAGTCGTATACGAACCGGATGTTGGCCGATCCCCGGACGCTCGCCGGACTGGGGCTCAACAGCCGGGAGGTGCGGTTTCTATCGACACATCCCTGGTATGAGCTCGAGAGTTTCTATCTGCGGCCCTACGTCGACAGGATCAAGGACCCCTATCACCCTTTCGGGATCGGGCTGGACGATCTCGACGAAATCCCCATCACCGGGATCTATAAGAGGGAAGGCGCCTCGCCGGCGGCCATCGACTCTCTCGGAGAAGACCACACCAGCGCGCTCTACCGTATCTGGAGACTGGCGGCCATGAAATCTCGAGGCATCCCTCCTTCCGAGGGCGAGATGTTTCGACTGAAGGGAGGGAACGAGCAGCTCCCCTTTGCCTTCGCCAGGCGGCTCGGCTCGCGGGTGAAACTGGCGCATCCCATCACCGCGATCCGGCACGGCGATGCGGGCGTTACGGTGAGCTACCGTGAATACGGCTATGATGAGGTCGAGACGCTGGAGGCGGATTTCTTCGTGAACTGCATCAGCCTGGCGGTTTTCAGCGGCATTCCCGTCACGCCGCCGCTCTCCGCCGCGAAGCAGTACGTGGTGGATAACCTCACGTACACCTCTCACCCCTTCTACGTGTTCGAAGCCAGCTCCAGATTCTGGCTCGCTGATGGTTTGAGAAGCATCAACATGGAGTTCGACCACCCTGACATCTCCTCCATCTGGGAGATTCCCACCGAGGTGCAGACGTCGCGGGTCATCTTGAAAGCTTACGGGCCGGGAGGGCTATCGCCGCAGCGGGTGCTGGCTGCCTTTCGCCAGGTGTATCCGGGGAAACGTGACACCATCGTGCAGGCGCTGACCCAAGACTGGACCCAGGACGTGCTGGCGCCGAGCTGCGAGATGCTGCCGTTTCCGATCGGCGAGATGCACAGGTTCTGGCCGGAGATCCTGAGGCCGGAGGGCAGGATCTATTTTGCGGGAACCTATGCCGACCTCCTCAGTCGCGGCATGGAATCCTGTATCCGATCAGCGCAACGAGTGGCCCGGGAGATCAGTCACGCCTGACGCAGCCTCGTCGGTCTTGAACGATGGCGTCAACTGGCGCATAATAAGCGCCGGTTGACGCTGCCATGAGCGAGAGATCACACAATAGACACCGCCAGACCGCGAACGTGCGGGAATCGGCGTCCGCACCGTACGACTCGGCGTTCAGCCCCGAGCAGGTTCGCAGAGGACTGCCTATTCGTACGCTGGATCAGCTTGCGGACCTGCTGCGGGTGGAGCGAGCGAAGTTGGCCGGGGTACTGGGAGTCTCCTTGCGGACCCTGCAGCGCAAGATGGGCGAGAATCAGCGCCTCGGGCCGGGCGCATCGGACCGATTGGCCCGCGTGCGCCGCATCTTGGATCTGGCCACGGACGTTCTCGGTGAGCAGGAGAAGGGCGCCCGGTGGCTGACCTCGCCGAGCAGGGCGCTCGGGGGAGAAGTACCGCTGCTGATGCTTGATACCGACACGGGCACCCAGCGGGTACAGCAGGAGCTGCACCAGATCGAATTCGGCTATCCCCTGTGATCGACTTCTGGAGGCTCTACCGGGCTGCTCACGGCCCAGGGCTGGACGGCGCCGGAGGGCTTCACGCCGCCGGCCGCTGGCATCGACTCGGCCGCCGAGTCGTCTACTTCGGCGCGAGTCCTGCGATCGTAGTGCTCGAGAAGCTCGCACACGTCGATCCTGATGTTCTGCCGGGCGATCTACTCCTCGGCCGCTTTGCTGGCGAGGCGAGTATCGAGTCGGCCACCGGGCCGTTGAACGTCAGCGATCTCACCGCATGCCGTGCGCTTGGCGAGCGCTTCCTCGATGCCGGAGGCGCATGTGGCTTGCGCGTGCCCTCCGCGGTCCTGCCCGAAGAAAGTCACTATCTGGTGAACGCGCTGCACCCCCACGTTTCGAAGATCCGCCTCGTGTCGGAGCGAGTATTTTTCTTCGACCAGCGGCTGATTGTGTGAGATACCGCTTCTGCGAGTTAGCGGTTCAACCATGATCCTGTCAGAGGAGCGATCCCATGTCCGGTACCGATATCCTCAAACATCCCATCCACCTCGGCCGCGGAGCCTGTGCGGTCATCGAGCCGGCATTCACCGGCAACCTCGAGTGGTACCAGGGCTACAGCACCCGCCACGCCGCCGACGGGATCGAGGGCCGCCTGGTCAGCATGTTCACTTTCACCGAGTCGTGGAACATGTGGGAGATGCACCCCAACGGCAGCGAGGTGGTGCTCTGCACCGCGGGGGCTCTTACCTTGCACCAGGAGACTCGCGACGGCATTTGCCGCACCGTTTCCCTGCAACCCGGCGAATACGCCGTCAACGAGCCCGGTACCTGGCACACCGCCGACGTCGCAGGCCCGGCCACCGCCGTATTCATCACCGCCGGCTGGGGTACTCAACACCGGCCGCGTTGATGCCCGCCTGAACTCCCGGTTCGATCGGCCTTGAAACCTGGCCTGCCGGCTTCCGGCTGGCACGCCGCTCTACGCCACGAGCCCGCGGTAAATCTCCACGTATTTCTCGCCCTGACTCTCCCACGAGAAATTCTTCGCCATTCCGTTGCGCACCATCCGTGTCCACTGCGCGGGCTCGGCGTAAAGATCGAGCGCGTTGTTGAGCGCGCACTCCAGCGCCTCTGAGTTGAAATCCTCGAAGACGATTCCCGTGCCCTCGCCCGTGCCCGGCTCGTAGAGCTCGACCGAATCCGCAAGCCCCCCCGTGCGCCGCACGATCGGCACCGTGCCGTATCGCAGGCTGTACATCTGGTTGAGCCCGCAGGGCTCGTAGCGCGAGGGCATGAGGAACATGTCGCAGGCCGCCTCGATCCAGTGCGAGAGCTCCTCGTCGTAGCCCTGGCGGAACACGACCCGCCCCGGGAAGGTCTGCGCGAGCTCGGCGAGGAAGCGCTCGTACTGCGGCTCCCCGCTTCCCAGCGCGACGAAGCCGAGCTCCCGCCATTCCAATAGCTGCGGCAGCGAATCGAACATGAGCTCGATGCCCTTCTGCGAGGCGAGCCGGCTGACCATCCCCGCGAGCGGCGTCGTCACGGGGATGGACAGTCCCAGCTGCTCGATGAACGCGCTCTTCAGTCCCGCCTTGATGGAGAGAGTGTCCGGATCGAAATGCTCCGGCAGGTAGGCGTCGTTGCGCGGATCCCAGACGTGGTAATCGACGCCGTTGAGGATTCCCGTCAGCGCGCTGCCGCGCATGCGCAGCGAGTCCTGCAGACCCATCCCATACTGATCGGTGCAGATCTCCTTCGCGTGCGTGGGACTGACGGTGGTGATGGCGTTCGCGTACAGAATGCCATGGCGCAGCGGATTGATGCTTCCCGCTCGCAGGTCATCCTGATGGAGCAGATAAGTCTTGGGACCGAGCTCCAGGTCCCCGATGGCCGCGGAGCTGAATATGCCCTGATATCCGATGTTGTGGATCGTCAGCACCGAGCGGGTGCGGGCGAAGAGGGGCTCGCCTTCGAGCAGCGCCTTGAGGAAAAGCGGACCGAATGCCGTGTGCCAGTCATTGCAGTGCAGGATCTGCGGCGACCAGTGCATCCGCTGGCAGCTCGCCAGCACCGCGCGGGTAAACGCGAGGAATCTCAGATGCTCGTCCGGATCGGTCGTGTAGACACCCTTGCGCGCGAACAACACCGGGCAGTCGACGAGGTATACCTGTGCGTCGGAGCCCGGAAGCCGGGTCGTCGCCACTGAGAAGACATAATGGTGCGATCCGACTTGCAGCGGTACCTGCTGCAGTCCGTCGATCGACCGCATCGGGAAGCGCGCGCGGTCGATGGATGCGTACAGGGGCGTGAAGAGCCGGACTTCGTGACCTGCGCCGGTAAGATGCTTCGCCAGAGCCGCGGCCACATCGGCGAGCCCGCCCGTCTTGGAAAGCGGCGCCACCTCGGCCGACAGCAGGCAGACACCCAAACTCATGCCGGGCACCAGAGGATTATCATGGAGTCGATGCGACGCTTTCTCATAGGACTCACCCTCACCTTGCTGCTCATCATCTCGATCGGTATCGGCATCGCTATCGCCCGGTGGCCGGAATGGCGGCATTTGGTCCCGGGAACCCGGTAACCCCCACCCTGGAGTGTCAATCGCCCCAGGTCAAATTTAAGTATCTGATTTTAAAGAATTATTTGTCCATCGCCCCCGGTTGGGGCGCCGCTCCCTGGTAAACTACCCCCATTCTCCCGCTTCCGGCCATCCCCGTCCGCGCGTCGTGCGCTACTTCCGGGGCACCTTCGGGGCCGCTTTGGCCTGGCACGGGGCGGATGGATGAGTACAGATCATGTCAGCCTCGACGTACAAACAACTAGAGCAGGAGTTCAAGCGACTCCATGCATTTCGCGGGGCGCTGTCGCTCCTTCGCTGGGACGCCGCCGTCATGATGCCCCGCGGCAGCGCGGACGTGCGCGGCGAGCAGCTTGCCGCGCTGGAAACGGAGCACCACGCGCTGCTCACCGCACCGCGCATCACGCGGCTGCTCGATCGTGCGCAGGCCAATACCCAGGGCTTGCAGGACTGGCAGGTGGCGAATCTGCGCGAGATGCGCCGCCAGCGCGATCACGCCATCGCCACGCCCGTGTCCCTGGTTTCCCGCCTCGCCCGTGCCACTTCCCGCGCCGAGGTTCGCTGGCTCGAGGCACGTCAGCAGGGCAAGTTCGAGCTCTTCGCACCGCATCTGGAAGAGGTCGTCCACCTGATCCGCGACAAGGCGGCGCTGCTCGGACAGGCGTTGAACCTCGCCCCTTACGACGCGCTGGTGGATGAGTTCAGTCCCGGCATCACCACCGCCGACATCGATGCCATGTTCAAGGGACTCTCACGGCGTCTGCCCTCGCTCATTCGTGAGGCGATCGTCGCTCAGGAAAGCCGGCCGCCGGCACCGCTCAGCGGCAAATTCCCGCCCGGCAAGCAGCGTGCGCTCATCGTGGAGGTGATGAAGCAGATCGGCTTTCCCTTCGATCGCGGACGTCTCGATGAGAGTGAGCACCCCTTCACCGAAGGCGTTCCCGGCGACATCCGCGTCACTACGCGCCTCGATCCCGACGATCTCTTCTCGGGTCTGCTCGGCGCCCTGCACGAGACCGGACACGCGATGTACGACCTCGGATTGCCGCAGGACTGGCACGACCAGCCCGTCGGCCGCGACCGTGGCATGGCGCTGGAGGAAAGCCAGTCACTGCTCACGGAGATGATCATCTGCCGCAGCCGCCCGTTCGTGCGCTATGTGCAGCCGCTCATCATCAAGCACTTCGGCGTCGGCGGACCGGAATGGGACGTCGAGAACATCTACGCGCATCTTACGCGCGTGCAGCGCGGCGTCATTCGCGTGGATGCGGACGAGCTCACGTACCCCTTGCACATCATGCTGCGCTACGAGCTCGAGAAACAGCTGTTGAGCGGCTCGCTCGCGGTGCGGGACCTTCCGCAGGCGTGGAACCAGGGAATGGAGGAGCGTCTGGCCATCCGTCCGCGCAACGACCGTGAAGGCTGTCTGCAGGACGTGCATTGGGCGGTTGGCTCCTTCGGTTATTTCCCCTCCTATGCCCTGGGGGCTGTCATCGCCGCCCAGCTCTACGAGAGCCTGCGCAGCGACGTGCCTGCGCTCGACGAGCAGCTCGCGCATGGTGAGTTCTCGGGGCTGCTCGGCTGGCTACGGAACCACGTGCATGGGCTCGGTGCGAAGGTTCCCGTGCAGGAGCTGCTTCGCGGCGCCACCGGCAAACCAGTGTCCGCCTCTTTCTTCATCCGTTACGTCGAGGCGAAATACCTGGAAGCAGCGCCCAGCGAGGCTGCCGCATAGTGCCTGCTTCTGGCGAGTCCCAAGACGGCCTCCCCCTGAGATCCTCATCCACGAAGACGGCACGCGGACTGGGACACTCGCGCACGCTCGCGCGTCTGCAGGCGCGGCTGCGCGGCGCCGTCGGCAAGGCGATCGAAGACTTCCGCATGATCGCGCCTGGCGACCGTGTCATGGTCTGCCTGTCCGGCGGCAAGGACTCCTACACTCTGCTCGACATCCTGCTCTCGCTGAAGCATAGCGCCCCGGTCGATTTCGAGCTCCTCGCCGTCAATCTCGATCAGAAGCAGCCCGGGTTTCCCGAGCACGTCCTCCCCGAGTACCTGAGCGCCCTCGGCGTCCCCTTTCGAATCCTCGAGCAGGACACCTACAGCGTCGTCAGAAGGGTGATTCCCGAAGGCCGCACACTCTGTGGCCTGTGCTCCCGGTTGCGTCGCGGCGCGCTGTACCGCTTCGCGTCCGAGAACGGCATCACCAAGATCGCTCTCGGCCACCACCGTGACGATATCGTCGAGACGCTGTTCCTCAATCTTTTCTTTGGCGGCCGGCTCAAAGCCATGGCCCCGAAACTGCTCTCCGAGGATCGCCGCCACATCGTCATCCGTCCACTCGCGTACGTCGCCGAGCGCGACATCGAGCGCTACGTCCGCGGTCGCCAGTTTCCCATCATTCCCTGCAAGCTCTGCGGCTCGCAGGACAACATGCAACGCGTGGCCATCAAGAAAATGCTCGCCGCCTGGGAGCACGCCCACCCGGGTCGCACCGAGAGCATCTTCTCCGCCCTTCGTCACGTCGAGCTCGAGCACCTCGCCGACCCCCGGCATTTCGATTTCGCCTCTCTCGAGGAGCGGCGGCTCGGAAAGCCTTCCACCGACGGCTCGGCCGGGCGGGTTGCGGCCATGACCCTGGAAGAAGAGGACACTTTGATCGAGGCTGTGGCCGGCAACGCGTAATCGGCCATGGATGTCGCTCTCCCTCTCCCCAACACCTACTGGGCTCTTCCTGGTCTGATTCTCGCCGGCGAGCATCCCGGCGGAACCACTCCCGAGGCCACTCGCCAGCGCCTGAGCCAGCTCCTCGCCACCGGCATCGAGTGCTTCCTCGACCTGACACACCCCATCGAGACCGATGCGTACGATCAGGAGCTCCCTTTCCACGTCGAGTATCTGCGCAAGCCCATCCGCGACCACGGCCTTCCGGAAAAGCGCGAGCACATGATCGAGATCCTCGATTGCCTGCACGATGCGCTGCAGTCGGGCAGGCCGGCTTACGTCCACTGCCGCGCCGGCATCGGTCGCACCGGCATGGTGATCGGTTGCCTGCTCGTCGAGCGCGGCCTGAGCGGCGAGCAGGCACTCGATGAGCTCGCCAGGGTCTGGCAGCAATGCGAGCGCTCCAAGTTCTGGCCGAGCGTCCCCGAGACGCAAGCCCAGACCGAGTATGTGCGGCAGTGGTCTAGACCCTCGAGTGCAGCGCCCCGGACTCGGAGCTTGTCTCTGACGACGGAAGCACCCGCCGTGGACCCCCTGCTGGATCCCGGTACGCTCGCCGCCGCGAGGAGCCTGCGTGAACGGTTCCTCGGCGCTCTGCTCGGACTTGCCATCGGGGATGCCCTAGCCGCCCCGACCCAGCACCGGCGCACTGGCAGCTTCACGCCCGTGGGCGATCTGATCGGTGGCGGTCCCTTTGCCTTGCCCCGAGGCGGCTGGAGCGATGACACCGCCATGGCCCTCTGTCTGGCGGACAGCCTGCTGGCCGCGAGCGGGTTCGATGCGCGTGACCAGGTCGAGCGCTATCGACGGTGGCAGCGCGAGGGCTATCTTTCCGCGACCGGTCAGTGCCTCGGCATCACCGCAAGCACCGCTCGCGCTCTGGCGATGTCGCAGTGGCGCCGCCAGCTTTTTTCTGGCTCGCACGCGCCCGACGCACTCGATCCGGAGCCGCTCTCGCGAGTCGCTCCCGTGGTCCTGTTCTTCTTCGCCAGTGAAGAGGAGGCTGTGCAGCTCGCCGCCGATGCCGCGCGCACGACCTGCCAGGCACCTGCCGTCCTCGGCGCCTGTCGCGACCTCGCACAAGCCCTCTTTCTCGCCCTCTCCGGCGAGCCGAGGGAGCGCATCCTGGAAGCATGGTCTGGCCCGGAGAGATCGCGAGGAAACGGCACCGTGATCGAAGCGCTCGCGATCGCGCTCGAAGCCTTCGCCGCGACCGACAGCTTCCGCGATGCGGTGCTCCATGCGGCCAACCGGGGCGGAAATTCCGATGTGGCGGCCGCCGCCTGTGGGCAGCTTGCCGGAGCGTTCTACGGTGCCAGCGCGATCCCCGCTCCCTGGCGAGAGGGTCTGCTGCAGCGCTCGCTCATCGAGACCTACGCCGACCGGTTGCTCGAGCATTTTCTGCTGAAGATCGGGTAGGCTTCGAGGCCTGTGGCCTCGCAGCGCAATCGCACCCTCCCGCGCAACCTTGCATGGACTCGTCTGAGTGACGAGGAGCTCCTTGGCCTGCGTTTCTGCGATCTCGGCCTGCGACTTCCGGGTTCGCGCATCGAGCGGCGCGTCCGGCGGCTGCACGCGGAGCTGCAAGCGCGGGGCATCCACTTCCATCCCCACGTGTGGCTCTCGGAAGAGTGGTTCTCACCCGATGGCGTCCCCGGCATCGCGATACCGTTCTACCTCGCGCACCCGCGCCTCGAGCGTCTCGAGCGGCGCATCATGCGGGAAGCGGAGGGCGGCAATACGCGCTGGTTCATGCGTATCCTGCGTCACGAGGCAGGGCACGCGCTCGATAATGCGTACCGGCTGCGTCGGCGCAAGCGCTGGCGCGAAGTCTTCGGCCCCGCCTCGCTCCAGTATCCGGCGCGGTACAAGGCGCGGCCCGGTAGCCGCCGCTACGTGCATCATCTCGAAGAGTGGTACGCGCAGTCGCACCCGACGGAGGATTTCGCGGAGACTTTCGCCGTCTGGCTGACGCCGCGCTCGGGCTGGCGCAAGAGCTACGCCGACTGGCCGGCATTCCAGAAGCTGAGCGCCGTCGATGAGTTGGTGGCCGGGGTGCGGGGCCGCCGTCCCGCGGTCCGCAACCGTATCCGCATCGAGCCCCTCGAGACCAACACCCGTACCCTGGCTCAGCACTATCGTCGCAAGCTCGCGCGCCAGCAGCTCTACCGCCGCGGCCTCGCCGATGAATTCCTGCGCCGACTGTTCGCACCCCCTCCGATGCGCCGCGGCACCACGCGCGCGGCGACGCTGCTGCGTGTCCATCGCAAGTCGCTGATCGGGTCCGTATCGCGCGAGCTGAGGCTTGAGCGTTATAGTGTGCAGCAGATCGTCCGTATGCTCATCGAGCGCAGTGAGACCTTGAAGCTCTACGTCCGCGGCAATCGTCGTGATGCCCTCCGCAGTGCCCGCTGGCTGCTCGAGCGGCTCGCGAGCCTCTATGCGCAAGGTGAGACCCCGCACCTGCCCTTATGAAAAAGCTGCGCACGCTCGTCGTCGTGCACGCGAGCCTGGTGCCACCGGAATCTCTCGAAGGCCATGACGCGAAGGAAATCGAGGAATGGCGCACCGAATACGACGTCATGAGCACTCTGCGCGCGAGCGGACACGATGTCCGCTGCCTCGGCGTGCTCGACAGCCTGACCGAGATGCGAAGCAGCATCGCCGATTGGAAGCCTGACATCGTCTTCAACCTGCTCGAGGAATTCAACGGCATCGTCACCTACGATCAGCACGTGGTCGCCTTTCTCGAGCTGCTGCGTCAGCCCTACACCGGCTGCAATCCCCGCGGGCTCCTGCTCTCGCGCGACAAGCCCCTGTGCAAGCAGCTTCTCGCCTTCCATCGCATTCCGACGCCGCAGTTCGCCGTTTTCCAGCGCGGCGGTCGAATTCACGTGCCGCGCAAGCTCCGTTTCCCGTTGTTCGTGAAATCGACCGTCGAGGACGCCTCGCTCGGCATCGCGCAGGCTTCCGTGGTGGAGGATGCCGTGCGCCTCAAGGAGCGCATCGGGTTCGTCCACGAGCAGATCGGTTCCGACGCCCTGGTCGAGGAGTACATCGAGGGACGGGAGCTCTATGTCGGTGTCATGGGCAACGACCGCCTGAGGCGGCTGCCCGTGTGGGAGATGGTGTTCGGCTCGATGCCCGATACGCTGGCCGCGATCGCCACCCGCAAGGTCAAATGGGACAAGCGATATCAAACCAAGTACGGCATCACCACTCGCGCCGCGGAGGATCTCGCTCCGGCGGTGCTCGCGCGCCTGGACAAGCTCTCTCGTCGCATCTACCGGGCGCTCGGCCTCTCGGGCTACGCGCGCATGGACTTCAGGGCGACGGCGAGCGGCGAGGTCTACGCGCTCGAAGCCAACGCCAATCCCAACCTGGAGGCGGCCGAGGACTTCGCCGAGTCAGCGCGCGCGGCAGGCGTCGACTATCCGGAGCTGCTCGAGCGTCTGATGTCGTTGGGGAAGTCCTATCGGGCGGAATGGCGGGCTACCTACAGCTAGCCGACCTCGTCCCCCTCGATCGTCCACGGCTCCGTCTTGGCGGCGGCCAGCCACGATTGTAGTGCCGCATCCTCCAGCGCCGCCGCCATATACCATCGCGCCGTCTCCGACACGCGCGCGCCGTAGGTGTTGAGCCGCAGGACCACCGGCGCATACATCGCATCCGCGATGGAGTACTCCCCGAAGAGCCATGGGCCCGCCGCCCCGAAGCGCCGCCGGCAGTCGTTCCAGATCTCATCGACCCGGTCGATGTCCGACTCCAGCCCCGGGGTGAGCACGGTATGGCGATTGCGCGCGCGCGCGTTCATCGGCCATTCCAGGCGCAGGTTGACGAAGCCGGCGTGCATCTCCGCGCACACCGAGCGCGCGACCGCGCGGGCGCGCACGTCGCTCGGCCAAGCGCGCCCGGTGAGCTCCGCCACGTACTCGCAGATCGCAAGCGACTCCCACACGCGAAGCTCCCCGTCGAGCAGCACGGGCACACGCCCGCTCGGGCCGTAAGTCTCGATCTCGTCCTTCGTGGTCGGCGTGTCCAGCCGGATGAGCATCTCGCGGAACTCGACCCCGAGGCGCTTCATCAGTATCCACGGGCGCAGCGACCAGGAAGAGTAGTTCCTGTTGCCGATGATCAGGGTCAGATCCGACATGAGTGGTACCCTTCGCCGCATGACGACCGCTACCTCGAGCTTCGGCCACGCCGCATCCGGGGCAGCCATGCTTCGCGCCATCCGCGCGATCGCCTTCGATCTCGATAATACACTGTGGGATGTTGGTCCGGTGATTCTCCGCGCCGAGCAATGCCTGCACGGGTGGTTGCGCGAGCACTGCCCGCGGATCACCAAGCGGGTCTCGATCGAGGAAATGCGCGCCGCGCGCGAGCGGCTCGCGCGAGCCGAGCCTCACAACGCGCACGACTTCACCTACCTGCGCATCACCGCGCTCGCGGCGCACGCGCGCGAATGCGGCTACGAAGAAGAAGTGGCCGAGCGGGCCTTCGAGGTCTTCTTTGCCGCGCGCAACGAGCTGCAGCCCTATGTCGACGTCCAGCCCGCGCTCGAGCAGCTGGGTGCGCGCTATGCGCTTGCGTCCCTGAGCAACGGCAACGCCGATCTGGAGCTGATCGGACTCGCGCCGCATTTCAGCGTTTCCCTGAACGCGCGCCAGATCGGCGTCGCGAAGCCCCATCCCCGCAGCTTCCAGCACCTGGCGCGCGGTTTGCGACTCCAGCCGCACGAGATCCTCTACGTCGGCGATGATCCTTACCTCGATGTCGAGGCCGCCCGCGGTGCCGGGTTGCGCACTGCCTGGATGAATCGTAGCGAGGCGCCGTGGCCCGCCAACCTGGAGCCGGCCGACGTCAATATCGCCGACTGCATTCAGCTTGCGGAGCTGTTAGCACTCGACCCCCTTAGCTGCCAAACCTGAACGGCAAATAGATACGACTACGTCGCCGTTCGTCACGCCGCATCGGAGCAGTGCGTCACGGAACTCAATCGCTATGTGAGGTGAACTTTCGGCGTGTGCGGCCGTTTTATTCGGTAGGAGAATTGCTCAGGAGGTCTGTCACAGCCATGTCTGACATTCACTCATCCACACGGGTACAACCGGTTGCCAACCTGAAGGAATACTTCAAGGACGCCTTGCAGGGTGCGCTCGAGAGTCGGCAGCTCTCGGTCGAGGATCAGACCGAGCACTACGTCGTCAACCTGCTGACCTTGTTCTCCCGCTCCGAGGCTCTGTTCGACCGTACGCCGGAGGGACCGCGAATCAGGCCGCTCGTCGTCATGCTGTCGGAGGCGCTCGAGGCGCGCTCCGCCGATGACCGCAACCGCAATCTGCAACGACTGGGCGATGTCTCGCTCTTCATCGCCGGCTTCTTCGCGCAGAGCTTCGCGCGCAAGCTGATCGACATCGACTATCACATCGCCATGGGCGGCCGCGCCTACGGCGTGCTCGCCGAATCGCTCACGCGCGGCAAGGGAAAGGTGCTCGGCAACGTGTTCGCGGAGCTCTCGAAGAAATTCCAACCGATGGTCGATGCGCTCAACGAGCTCGCCGAGAGCGCCTACACGCATTCCGACAGGGACATCCTGCGGCTTTATGAGATCTGGCTGAAGACCGGAAGTCGCCGAAGCTATGCGCTCCTGAAGCGCCTCGGTGTCGATCCGACCGCCGCGGGCGGCACCCAGGTCACCCACTGAACCCATGATCCTGACGCAGCTGCAGCAGCTGATCGGTAGCATATACGACGTGAGCATCGCTCACGATGTCTACGACTTCCTGGTCACCGACCGCGGCCGCCTGCCGGCGGCGGTCCGCGGCCGGGTATCCGAGGAGGATCTCATCGTGGCGCAGCCCGCGCCGACCGGGAACGAAGCGGCAATCTCGCTCTATCTCGATCCGGATCTGTTGGAAAGGCTGCGCCGCGAGGACCCCATGGTGCGTCTTCACGAGCGCAACGTCGCGGACTACTGGACCGCGCTCGAAGGCGTCAGCCACTTTCTCTACCTGGCCTGGAACGCCGGCCACGATCGCCCGGTCTCGATCCTCGAGCTCGAGATGCAGGCGGAAGTCGACAAGTATGTCGCCAGCTACTGGCTGCTGCGTCGCCAGCTGCCCGGCCGCTTTCCCGCGGAGCTGTGCCGCATCCTCTTCGAGCACACGCGCATCGATCCGCGTCTGGCCGGGGATCGTGAGGACCTGTACAGGGAAGCGAGCCGTTACGCGCAGAAGTTCTGCCGCCGTCTCGAACGCTCGCTGCGCCGCACCGGCAGCGGTACCGAAGGGGAGGTGCTCGCCGAGCTGCGCCGCTTCTACCGCCTCAGCAACGCGCGCAAGCTCGCGCACATCGAGCGGTCCGCATGATCATCACGTGCGGCTGCCGGCGCGAGACAGGCGGTCAGGCGACTATTCCGCTTCGCCGTCGCTGTCGCCGTCGACGCGCTTGCGCTCCTCGAGATCGCGCATCATCTTGATCCACTCGGACAGCTTGCGCAGGTCCGTGCGGGTGGTGTTGCCGGTCTTGCGTACCACACCCGCGTCATTCGCGTAAGGGTTGCAGGATTTGCCGTGCGTCTCCAGCTGCAGCTCGCCGGTGATCTCGAGCCTGGGACGCGCGACCAGTTCCGCGGGCGCATCGACCCACTCGACGTAGGCGTTTCCACGGTCGTCGTGGCGGACACGGGAGAGTCGGCGGCGTTCGCCGGTGTTGTCTTGCCGGCGATCCTCCGCGCCGTCGATCTTTTTCGTGCTCGCGTCCAAGGAGTTAGGTAAAAGCGGTAATTCGCAGCTGTGGACGCATGCACCTTAACAATGCGGGTGGGGGCCTGCCGAGATGTCCGTCACGGATCAGGGCGCGGCAGGAGGTTATGTCCGCTCTCGCGGACATAACGCGCTCGCATGAGACCCATGGCTGTCTTGCCGTCACGGATCTCGCCGTTGGCCGCCCACTCGCATGCCTCGGCGAAGGGCACCCAGTGCACCTCGATGACTTCCGCCCGCTCATGGGCCGTCACGGCCGGCGCGAGCTCCGTCGCGAGAAAGAGGTGCAACACCTCGGTAAAAACACCCGGTGAGCTCATGTAGGACCCGAGGCTGCGCCAGAGCCGGGCGCTGACACCCGCTTCCTCGATGAGCTCACGCTGCGCGGTGGCGAGCGGCGGCTCGTTCGGCTCGAGCTTGCCGGCGGGCAGCTCCCATAGCCAGCCGTCCGCGACGTAGCGATACTGCTTCAGCAGGCAAACACGCTCCTGAGTGTCGATCGCAACCGCCACCGCGCCACCGGGATGGTGGACCACCTCGAGCAAGGCGACGTGGCCGTTCGGCAGCCGCACCTCCTCGGTGGTGACGGTGATGATTCGTCCACGAAAGTGCTCGCTGCGCTTCTCCGGCTTCATATCTTCGAGAGCGTAGCACGGTTACCTTTTGCAAAGGCGGTGGCGCTCATGGCGTAGACTCGTAGCCCCTCCGGGCGACCGACCCGCACCAACCGCAAATTAAGAGGAGGCCTCGCGCCTTGAAAGAGAGACCGAAGGGGCGTCCCGCTGTCTTCCTGCACGGTGGCTGGCGGTGTGCAAGCACCTACGTGTGGAGCCGTTTTCGCGAGCTGCCGTCAACAGCGTGTTTTTTCGAGCCGTTCGACGAGCGCCTGGCGCGCTGCACTCCCAACCGAATCCGGCGCGATACCGCGGGATCGTGGGACTCACGGCACCCCCTGCTTCGGGCGCCTTACCGGCAGGAGTACTTGCCGCTGCTCAGATTCGGACTGAAAGGCGTACGAGGCTATCGCGAGCGGTTCGCTCTCGCACGGTACTTCCCATCGCACGGCTGCCTGCATCCGGAGGTGATGTATCTCTCGCGGCTCCTGCGACAGGCGGGTGCCGATGGCAATCAGGCCGTGCTCGGATTCTCCAGATCGCTTGCGCGCGCGGCCGCGCTCAAGGATTCGATGGGCGGATACCACATCGTGGTCCGCCGCAAGCCGCTGCAGCAGTGGCTTTCGTTCCGCAGCTACCGCGAGCGATTGCCCCTTCAGTATTTCGAGCTGTGTCACTTCCTCGTGCTCGCCCTCGCGCCCGCGGACTCTCCCGCCGCCCGCTTCGCCCGCCACCTCGGGCTGCCTCGGCTCCCGCGCCTGGTCGGAGGACTGCAGCGACAGCTGCGATCTTTGCATGCTGCGATATACCCCTGGAGCGATGAGCTCTCGTATAGAGCTTTCATGGCGGTCTGCCTGTTGTCTCACTCCGCGGCAGCGCCCGCCGCCGACTTGATGCTGGACATCGACCGGCTCGGCCGGTCGACCGCATATCGAGAGGCGGTGAGCGCAAAGATATCGGCAGACGCGGGGCTCGAGCTCGACTTCAGCGACTGCAAGCTTCCCAACCACGACCCCGCCTCGGTTGCCGTGAACTTCGCGGCCCTGGAGGAGGAGGTACGGCGGCGTCTGGACGACTTCGGCGCGGAGCTCGATGCGACCGTGCTGGCCGCTCGAGCCGCGGGACGGTGAGGCGGCTGCGGCTCGCGGCAGCTGCGCACGCACAGGCTGCGCCGCGCCGCCTGGGGCGCACGCGCTGTGGCGCATCCGCCGGGCGTGTGACGCCATTCAGTGACATCGGGTCGCCTCATTCCGTATAGTCCCCGGCCGTCATGTCGACGGCGTCACATCTGGCGAAGCTCAACGGCCCCCAGCGCCGGGCCGTGACTTTTGGCGAGCCGCTCCCGGAGGGTGCCGGCCAACCTAAGGGATTCAAATCCGGACCGTTGCTGATCGTGGCGGGGGCGGGCACCGGCAAAACCGACACCCTTGCCCATCGCGTCGCGCATCTCGTCATCAATGGAGTCGACCCTGCGCGCATCATGATGCTGACCTTCACGCGGCGCGCCGCGACGGAGATGCGCCGCCGCGCCTACGAGCTCGCCAAGTCGGCGCTCAACGAGAGCCTGGGCGGGGTGAGCCAGAGCATCCTGCAGCGCATGAGCTGGGCGGGCACCTTCCACTCCGTCGGCAACCGCCTGCTGCGTCATTACGCCCGGCACCTGAAACTCGACCCGCAGTTCAGCGTCCTCGATCGCGGCGACTCGGCCGACCTCATGGATGACGTGCGCCAGGAGCTGGGTCTCGCCCAGAAAGAGCAGCGCTTTCCGCGCAAGGACACATGCCTCCAGATCTACTCCCATCGCGTCAACACGCAGCGTCCTTTGAAAGAGTCGCTCGAGACGCAATTCCCCTGGTGCGCGCAGTGGGAGTCGGACCTGACGCGGCTATACCGCGCATACGTCGAGCGCAAGCAGCGCGCGAGTCTGCTCGACTACGACGATCTTCTGCTCTACTGGCACATCATGATGTCCCATCCGCGGCTCGCCGCGCACGTGGGCGCCCACTTCGATCATGTGCTGGTGGATGAATACCAGGATACCAACAGGCTTCAGGCCGAGATTCTCCATGCGCTGAAACCCGATGGAGCCGGACTCGCCGTCGTGGGCGACGATGCGCAGGCCATCTACTCCTTCCGCGCCGCCGCGGTGGAGAACATCCTCGGGTTCCCCGACCACTTCACGCCGCGGGCGGAGGTGATCACGCTCGCCCAGAACTACCGCTCCACCCAACAGGTGCTCGACGTCGCCAACGCCTTGATCGCGGATGCGCCCCGGCAGCACCGCAAGCACCTGCTGTCGACCCGCGGTGAGGGGCCGCGCCCGCGACTGGTGACCGTGGAGGACCTGCAGACCCAGGCGGAGTGCGTGTGTGGCGAGATACTGAAGCGCCGCGAAGGCAGCGTGCCCTTGAGAAAGCAGGCGGTGTTGTTTCGCTCCTCGACTCACAGCGACGTCCTCGAGGTGGAGCTCGGACGGCGGCAGATCCCGTTCGTAAAGTATGGCGGCCTCAAGTTCCTGGAGGCCGGCCACATCAAGGATCTTCTCGCGGTGCTGCGCTGGGCCGACAACCCGCACAACGGCCTGGCGGCCTTCCGCGTCCTGCAGCTCTTGCCCGGAATGGGGCCCGCCAACGCACGGCGTGCGCTCGAGCATTTCGAGTCGAACAGCTCATCTTTCAGCTCATTACAGAGCTTCAGCCCGCCATCCGGGCTCGGGCCTCAGGACTGGCGCAAGCTCGTCGAGCTCTTTGTCGCGCTCGCCGACCCGCAGCGGCCGTGGCCGGGACAGGTGCACCTCGCACGGGAATGGTATCGCCCGCATTTCGAGCGACAGTACGAGCACTCACACACGCGGCTCGGCGATCTCGACCAGCTCGAGCTGCTCTCCGGCCAGTACCCCTCGCGCGAGCGCTTCCTGACCGAGCTCACCCTCGATCCGCCGAACGCCACCAGCGACCTTGCCGGGCGGCCGGCGCTCGATGAGGATTACCTCGTCCTCTCCACCATCCACTCCGCGAAAGGTATGGAGTGGGACACCGTGTATCTCTTGAACGTGGTGGACGGCAGTTTCCCCTCCGAGTTCTCCACCGGAAAGGCGGAGCTCATCGAAGAAGAGCGGCGTCTGCTTTACGTCGGGCTGACCCGCGCCCAGAACGAACTCCTGCTGCTCGCTCCACTCAAGTTTCACCTGACGACTCAACATCGCCTCGGCGATGCGCACGTCTACGGCGGCCGCAGCCGCTTCCTCACCGAGAAGGTGCTCAAGACACTCGAGGCCACGGCCTTCCACGGCTCGAGCGCCACCGGCGAATCCGCCCTCAAGCCGGAGAGCGAGGACATCGCCCTGGACGTGGGTGCGCGCCTGAAGGAGATGTGGTAGCCGCAGGTTCCCGCCGGCTCGCTGGCACAGGGACTCCCGGGAACGCTGTGAGTACGTGCAATCGATCCGCGCCCGGACAGGGACGCTAGTGCTCGGGTTTCACGAACTTGAGCGTAAACCGATCGCTCTCACCGATGGCCGCGTACTTCGCCCGATCGAATTTTCCCAGCCGGTAAGCGGGCGGCAGCGCCCACACCCCGCACGGATAGTTCTTCGTATCCTTCGGGTTGGCATTGACCTCCGACGTCGCAACCAGCCTGAATCCCGCCGCCTCGATCAGCCGGATCGCATAATCCTGCCGGACGTAGCCGTTCTTTGCCCGCGGATCCTGTGGCAGCTTCGGATCGCCGCGATTGTCCACTATTCCGAGCACTCCGCCGGGCGCCAGCGCGCGATAGATCGTCACCAGGACCTGCTGGGCATCCCCGAGCGCCATCCACTCGTGCAGATCACGGAAGCTCAGCACCATGTTCACCGATCCAGGCGGCACCACATCGCGCCCATCGAGCGGGAAGGTCACCACCCGCACGCGTCCATAGAGATTCGGCCACGAGGCGAGCAGCCGGCGGTATTGAGCAAGCCGTGCCTGTATGAACCGGCTCCCCGGGTCCGATGCGATTAACCCCGCATAGTATTGGCCCTGCGCACGCACCAGCGGCGCGATGATCTTGGTGTACCAGCCTGATTCAGGCCATGGCTGCAACACTCGTGTCTGGGGGCGGATGCCGAAGAAGAGCAGGGTTTCCTTCGGGTGGCGGTAGCCATCACGGGCGCGGTCCGCCGCCGTGCGCTGGTTGCCACCCAGGATGCCATCGAGCGCCCTGGCCGTTGTCTCCCGGCCGCTCGTCGTCACGCAGCCGGCGATCAACGCGGCACCGGCGAGCACGGACGCCAGGACCAGGAGGGGGGCGACGGTTTTCAGCAGGCGCATGATGCGACTATTCCACGCGCCGACCGGAGGGACCCTGCGCGCGGCCCAAAAAAACCCCGCCGAAGCGGGGCTTGTGTCAAATGCGTAACGGAAGCGGCTTTCAGCGACGGAAAGGGCCACCGCCCTGCCGCGCGCGCGGTGCGCGCTCCTGCGCCTCATTGACCCGCAGTGCCCGGCCGTCCATCTGAAAGCCGTTCAGGGCCTGGATCGCCCCCTGGGCCTCGCTCTGCGACATTTCGACGAAACCGAAGCCGCGCGGTCTGCCGGTCTCGCGGTCGTTGATGAGCTTGACCGATTCCACCTTGCCGTGACGCTCGAACAGTGTTTTCACATCCTGCTCGGTGGCATTGAAGGGCAGATTGCCCACATAGATCGTCGTCATCCGGAGGTCTCTCTTCGCAATGGGCACAGCGGCGAGACGCATGAGGCGGTCGCATGTGCCGCGTGATCATGGATTAGGTGACGGGGAGGTAACTCGAAAGAAACAGCGGAACTCAAGCGTACTCATCCCAGGGGGGATACTAACGCGATAGCATGCTACTCCCGGTTTTTGCCCTTGGCAAACACCCGTTGTAGTAATCCCGCAACAGTGATTGGCGCAAATCGCTCCGGGCGATTTTGTCGAGCCGCTCACTCATTTGCTTTCGGACGGTGCTCGGGGAGGCGCAAGCGTATCGCCGGCCGGCTCCAGGTAGGCATACCCATTGAGCTCGCTCTCGTAAAAGCGCCTGAGCATCTGGCTTTCCGCGAGGGTCATGCGGCCGTCCCGGATCGCCCGCTCGCAGTCCCGAGCCAAGGCGGGGTAGAGCTCCGCCACGTCATATTCCATGTACTCCAGCACCTTGTTGGCGGTATCCCCCTTCACGATCTCCTCGATCCACCAGCCCCCCTCGTCATGAAGCCGCACGTGCACCACGTGCGTATCGCCGAAAAGGTTGTGCAGGTCGCCGAGGGTTTCCTGGTAGGCACCCACCAGGAAGACGGCGAGGTAGTACTTGTCTGTCGGTTTCAGCTCATGCAGCTCCAGGGTGCGTTTGACGTCCCGCAGCGACACGAAATGATCGATCTTGCCGTCCGAGTCGCACGTGATGTCCGCCAGCACCCCGGTACGTGAGGGCCGCTCATCCAGCCGGTGGATGGGCATGATCGGGAAGAGCTGGTCGATCGCCCAGCTGTCGGGCAACGACTGGAACACCGAGAAATTGCAGAAGTAGATATCCGACAGGATCGACTCCAGGCCTTCGAGCTCCTCCGGCAGCCTCTCGAGCCGGCGGCAGCAGTCCCGTACCCGGGCGCACGTCGCCCAGAACAGTCGCTCGGCCAGAGCCCGGAACTCCAGCGACAGCAGCCCCAGGTTGAACATCTGCAGCACCTGGTCGCGTGCCGTCAGCGCGTCGTGGTAGCACTCGACCAGCCGCCGCTCGCTCACCGAGCGGAATGCCTCGAACAGATCCCGTACCGGTTGCGGCAGCTCCTCCTCGCCGCCGTAATCCTCATCCTCCCGGCCCGTTACCCGGAACTTGTCGAGCGCCGAGGAGCCGAGCACATCGAACACCAGCACGCTGTGATACGCCGCGATTGCCCTGCCGGATTCGCTGATGATCATCGGGTGCGGTATGTCGCGCGCGTCGCACACGCTCGCGATCCGGTAGACGACATCACTCGCGTACTCGTTGAGCGTGTAGTTCATCGATGAGGAGTAGTTCGTACCGCTGCCGTCGTAGTCGACACCGAGGCCACCTCCCACATCGATGTACTGCAGTCCCGCGCCCATCAGCTTCAGTTCCGCATACACGTGCGCCAGCTCGTTGATGGCGTCCTTCACGCGGCGGATGTCCTGCAGCTGGCTGCCGGGGTGGCAGTGCACGAGCTGCAGACAATCCAGCATCCCCCGCGCCTTCAGTGTCCCGAAGAGCTCGATGATCTCGGTGATGAAGAGGCCGAATTTCGATTTCTCGCCCGCCGACTCCCGCCAGCGGCCCGAGCCCTCGGTGAACAGCTTCACGCGCACACCGATGCGCGGTCGCACCTGGCAGCGATCGGCGTGCTTCAGGATGAGTCCGAGCTCATCGAAGTTCTCCACCACCGGAATGATGGTGCGTCCGAGCTTGGTGGCGAGCGTCACCGCTTCGATGTAGCTGTCATCCTTGAAACCGTTGCAGATGATGAGACGCTCGGGGGCGTTCTCCGTCATCGCCATTACGGCGAGGAGCTCGGGCTTGGAGCCGACCTCGAGGCCGAAGCCGAACTCCTTGCCGTATCGGTAGACCTCCTCGACGACGAGGCGCTGCTGGTTCACCTTGATGGGGAAGACCGCGGTGTAGCGGTTCTTGTACTCGTTCTCGGAGATCGCCTGCGCGAAAGCGGCGTGCAGGTGTTGCAGGCGATGCGCCAGGATGTCGGAGAAGCGCACCACCACGGGGGTGGTCAGGTCACGTGCCTCGAGACCCTCGACGACCTCGTAGAGATCGATGTCGCGGCCGGGCTGCGCATCCGGCCGCACCACGAGGTGCCCCGCCGCGTTGATGCCGAAGTAACTCTTGCCCCAGGCATTGACATTATACAGCTCGAGGGAGTCCTCGATCCGCCAGGGCTCGGCGGGATTGAATTTGCGAGCGCCGTTCAAGGCGCTCTTCGGGTCTACGGCCACGTGCGAGAATCCGCTGCGTTTCTCATGGAGCTCACTCGGCGCGCAAGATATCAAAACTATGTGGCACATTCATGCGCGTAAATCGTCGCGACGATTTACGCGAGTCCCTACCCGGTTCGCCGCGGGCCTCTGAGACCCGCCTTCGCCAGGGCCGGTGCGCCAGGAAACGCAACGGCCCTGGCCCGCTATGCTGTGCCACCTGCCATGGGGCGCTTGGGATCGCGGATCCACTCGCTCCATGAGCCGGCGTAGAGCCGCGCTCCCTTCAGCCCCGCCACTTCCATTGCCAGCAGATCGTGGCATGCGGTCACGCCCGAGCCGCACATGAAGATCGCCTCATCCGGCGGCACGCCCTCGAGCGTCTTGGCGAACCGCTCGCGCAGCGTGCCGCGGTCGAGGAATCGACCCGCGGCATCCAGGTTGTCGGTGAAGGGGTGATTGCGCGCGCCGGGAATGTGCCCCGCGACGGGGTCGATCGTCTCGTTGTGGCCCGCGAACCGGTCGGCACTGCGGGCGTCGACCAACACGACTTCCGCGCCGGCGATCTGCTGCGAGGCGATCAGGCCCTCGAGCTCGGTGACGCTCACCACCATGGCCTCATCGGGCCGCGGCTCGAAACGTCGGGCGGCGCGGTCCGCATGCCCCTCGGCCGGAAATTCGCCAAGGGGCGCCGTCTCGAGCGGCAGCTTCTCCTGCTGCCAGGCGCTCATGCCCCCATCGAGCACCGCGACGCGCGCGTGTCCCAGCCAGCGCAGCAGCCACCAGAGCCGAGCCGCGTAGCCTCCCGGCCCCTGATCGTACGCAACGACCTGCACCTGCGCGTCGACACTCCACTGTCCGAGCCGGGCCGCGAGCGCGCTCACCTCCGGAAGCGGATGCCGGCCCGTGGAAGAGGAGGGCGGTCCCGACAAATCGCGGTCGAGATGAGCATAGAGCGCGTGTGGAATGCGCGCGCTCGCGTAGGCCTCGCTACCCCACTGCGGGCGCGCCAGATCAAAGCGGCAGTCGAAGATGGCGAGGTCCGGATCGTCGAGCCGCGCCGCGAGCTGCCGCGGAGCTATGAGCGTGTCGATGTTCATATATTGGCGCACTGAATCGCAGCGGGCGATTTTGAACGGTTGGCGCAGCCAAGCGGGCCCGCCAGGGCCGAGGCGCAAGGATGCCCTGAGCAAAGTCGCCTGGAACGCGTTGCTCGACGCATCCTACGCCGAGCCGTTTCCGGGAGTACATGGTCGACCGCTGCAGGGTCGGGGCGCAGGGATTCCCCGAGTAAAATCGTCCAGCGCCTGTCCGCAACAGACGAGCTCGCGCTAGCAGCGTGGTCAAGAGCTACAATTCTCACGATGGCGATCGACATCTATTGGGGTAGCGGCAGCCCTTACGCTTGGCGGGTGCTGCTCGCACTCGAATACAAGCGGCTGCCCTACGCGAGCCACCTGCTGCAGTTCTCGAAGCAGGAGCACAAATCGCCGCAGATGCTGCATCTCAATCCCCGCGGCCGGGTACCTGTCCTCAAGGACGGCGATTACATCTGCTTCGAGTCGCTCGCCATACTCTACTACCTCGACTTGAAATACCCCGACCCGCCGATCTTCGGCCGCAGCCCCGAGGAAGCCGGCACCATCATGCGGGTCATCTGCGAGTACCAGGCCTACATCGAGCCACACCTCTCGCGAATCATCGACGCGGTGTTCTCCAAGAGCGCCGATCTGCGCAGCGACGACATCACTCGCGCCATGCACGCGGCCGCGAGTGAGGCGCGCACCATCGAGGGCCGTCTGTCTAAGTCCGATTGGGTGGTCGGCGAGAGCTTCTCGGCGGTCGACATGGTGATCTTCCCCGGATTCCAGCTGCTGAAGCGCGCGCTCGAGCGGCCCGAGGCGCGCGAGCTCGCCTCCCGCTTCATGCCCGTGGAGATTCATTACCCGGCAGTCGGCCGCTGGGTGGCGCGCATCGAGTCTCTCTCGGGTTACGGCAGAACGTACCCGCCGCATTGGCGTCGTTGATGCGGTAACCTATCAGGATCATGACCGAGCACAAGATCCACGTAGAGTTTCCCGGCCGCATTCTCCTTGTCGGCTTCGGCAGCATCGGGCAGGGGGTGCTGCCGCTCATTCTGCGGCACATCGGCATCACTCCCGAGCGCATCACCATCGTGACCGCGGACGACAAGGGTAACGCGGAGGCGCTCAAGTACGGCATCCGCCTCGTCAAGGAGCGCCTGACGCGCGAGAACTACCGCAGGGTGCTCAACCCGCTGCTCGGGCGCGGGGATTTTCTCGTCAACGTCTCCGTGGAAGTCTCGAGTCTCGCCCTCGTCAGGCTCTGCTGGGAGAAGGGCGCGATGTACCTCGATACCTGCATCGAGCCCTGGCCGGGCGGCTATACCGACCCGACCGTTCCCGCCGGCCGCCGCACCAACTATGCGCTGCGCGAGGAAGCCCTCGCGCTGCGTCCAGGCAACGCGCGCGCACCCACCGCGGTGCTCACGCACGGCGCCAATCCGGGGCTGGTGTCGCATTTCGTCAAGCAGGGTCTGCTCAATATCGCCGCCGACACCAAAGTGGATGCGGGAAAACCCGCCGCGCGCGCCGATTGGGGCGAGCTCGCGCGCCAGCTCGGAGTCAAGGTTATTCACATCGCCGAGCGCGACACTCAGGTCTCGCGTCTGCCGAAGCAACCCGGCGAATTCGTCAACACCTGGTCCATCGACGGTTTCGTCAGCGAGGGCTCGCAACCGAGCGAGATGGGTTGGGGAACTCACGAGCGCAACTTTCCCCGCGACGGCAAGCGTCACGACTTCGGCTGCATGGCCGCCATCTACCTCATGCAGCCCGGCGCCGGCACGCGCGTGCGCACCTGGACACCGCAGGCCGGTCACTTCCACGGCTTCTGCATCACGCACAGCGAGGCGATCTCGATGGCGGACTACCTGACGGTCCGTGATGGAGCGCAGGTCGTGTATCGCCCGACGGTGCATTACGCCTATCACCCGTGCGATGCCGCCGTCATGTCGGTGCACGAGCTGGCAGGGCGCAACTACGTGCAGCAGGAGCGCCAGCGGATCCTTATGGACGACATCGCGAGCGGCATCGACGAGCTCGGCGTTCTGCTCGCGGGCCACAAGAGGAACGCCTACTGGTACGGCTCGCAGCTTTCCATCGACGAGGCACGCAAACTCGCTCCGTACAACAACGCGACCAGCCTCCAGGTCACGGTCGCGGTGCTCTCGGGCGTCGTCTGGGCGATGGAGAACCCGAACTGCGGCATCGTCGAGCCCGACGAGATCGACTTCAGTCGCAATCTCGAGATCTGCATGCCCTACCTGGGGCCGGTCGTCGGCCGTTACACGGACTGGACTCCACTACACGAGCGTGAGCGATTGTTCCCCGAGGACCTCGACAAGACCGACCCCTGGCAGTTCAAGAACGTTCGCGTGGCGTGGTAGCGTCTGTCCGATCCCGGCCGGACGTCGATCCCGGCCCGCTCGATGGCTGGCCGGTCGACATCAGGGGTGATGTCGTTGATATTCGATTTCTACGATGACGAAGGTGCGGTTGCCGCCAGGCAACTCCACTGTCACTTCATCATCGAGTGCCCGCCGCAGCAACGCCCGGCCGAGGGGCGAGTCCATGCTGATATAGCCAGGCTCGCGGTCGAACTCGTCAGGTCCCACGACGCGGTAACGGGATTGCGAGCCATCGTCCGACTCCACCGTCACCCAGGCGCCGAAGAACACCTTGGTGCGGTCCGCGGGCGGCTGGTCGACGATCACCATGCCGTCGAGGCGTTTGCGAAGAAAGCGCACGCGCCGGTCGATCTCCCGCAGCCGGCGTTTACCATAAATGTATTCGGCGTTCTCGGAGCGGTCCCCTTGAGCTGCCGCCTCCGCCACGGCCTGAGTCACCTGGGGGCGCTCGAGCCGCCAGAGCTGCTCGAGCTCCTCGCGCAGGCGCAGCGCCCCTGCGGGTGTGATGTACTGAGAAGCCGCCGGTGCGGGTGCGCGGAATCGTCCCATGCCGCGATTTTGTCAAAACACCGATGTTCTGTGGAACCGGTCACGGACTGCACGACAGGGGGTAACTACGCTCTTCCGCGTGGCTTCCAAGTACTACACGCACTTCGTGACGGGCAGCCCTCGGGCGCCAGCCGCCATGGCCTCGAACGAGTGGAGCGGTGTAGTGGAGCTGCGGCATCCGCTGGAAAGCGGCGGCGGCACGCGCGAGCTTCGATGTCTGCTCGCGCAGAGCTTCGATCTGGATTCGGACGAGATCAAGATTCTGCACTGGGCGCGTTTGCACTGAGAGTCGGTATCCCCTAGCGGACTTCCTTCCCTTCATCGAAAGTCCGCATTTCGAACCCCCGGGCCTCACGGTCCGGGGGCTTTTTTCTGTCTTCAAATGCCGACAGAGCGAGCGGGTTCGCAGGCGGAATGTCATAATCGCGGAACGATGAAGCCCTCTCCCGTCCGCATTGCCGTGGCGGCGTGCCTTTGTCTGGCGGCCGGGGCGTGCGCCCTCTTGCGTGCGCCGCAACGTCCGGTAGCGGTAGTGCCCAAGCAGGCTCCTGTGGAGCCGCCGGCGCCACTTCCCGTGCAGACCGAGCGTTTCGTGCTCGCGCGCGGACAGGACATCGTGGGCGCAGTGCAGATCGTGAAGGTCCGCAACGGCGAGACGCTCAGCGACATCGGCAGGCGCTTCAACGTGGGTTTCGGAGAGATGGCGCGCGCGAACCCGGATGTCGACCCCTGGTTGCCCAAGCCCGGCACGCCTGTCGTCGTGCCGACGCAGTACATCCTGCCAGATGCTCCGCATGTAGGCATTGTGGTCAACCTCGCCGCCATGCGGCTCTTCTACTTTCCGCCTCATAAGCGCGGTGAGCCGCAAGTGGTCATCACCCACCCGGTCGGCATCGGCCGGCGGGGTTGGAAGACGCCTCAGGGCGTGACCCACGTGCTCTGGCATGAGAAGAACCCCGTCTGGCACGTGCCACCCTCGATCATCGCCGAGCACCGCCAGGAGGGCGAGCCCTTGCCGCCCGTAGTAGGGCCTGGTCCTGACAATCCGCTCGGCGACTACGCTTTGCACCTCGGCTGGCCGGGCTACCTGATCCATGGAACCAACAAGCCGGTGAGTGTCGGACTGCGTGTCAGTCACGGTTGCGTTCACCTGTTTCCCGAGGACATCGCGCAGATCTACAAGATTGTGCCGAACGGCACCGAGGTGCGTGTCGTGAACCAGCCATATGTCTTCGGCTGGGAAGACGGACGGCTCTACCTGCAGTCGCCCGGCCCTCTGAAGGACGACAAGCGTCCCTGGAAGCAGGAGGCGCGGCGGCTGCTCGCGGGCACATTGACCCGCATGCAGCGCCAGGAGCTGAAGGGGCATGATGAGAAGATCGACTGGAACCGCGTCACGCAGCTCGTCGACGCGCCCGCCGGCGTGCCCGTGGCGGTGTCCGGGATCGACGAAAACGCCGGCCAGGATCCGGGCGACGGCGTCACGCAGGTGATTGTCGGCGCCAAGCTGGTGCAGAACACGTTGCCCGCGGGCTCCACCTGGGACGGCAAGACCGACTTGCCCATGAGCGATGCCGAATTCGACAAGATGTTCTCGGGTACCGCCCCGTCGCAGAAGACTCCGGCGGGTCAGACGGGAAGTGCTGATTCCAGCCACAGCGCCGCAGCGAGTCCTGCGCCGAATCGGGCTGGCACGACGTAGTCCCTGAGCGCTGCGCGGGCCGGTCGCGGAATGCGCCGGCGGTTGCGCACCTGTGGTAAAGTCTCTGCTACAACAATAATACGGCGGGGACTCACATCAGTGGTTGAACGTGCTGCGCCCGGTCTCGAGCCGGCGCGAAGCCGGACCGAACCGATCATCGCGCGCCTGCCGACCGCGGTGACCGCCTTCGTCGGCCGCACGTTGAAGGGGCCGGTGCAGCGGCCCGTGGCGGTGGCGAGCTTCGCGGAATTCCAACAGGTATTCGGCGGACTGTGGCAACCCTCGACGCTGTCCTATGCCGTCGAGCAATTCTTCGACCATGGCGGCACCCGTGCGGTCATCGTGCGCGTGGCCAACGGCGCGCGGCCGCCGACCGTCACGCTGCCGGCCGGCGCCGGGACGCTGAGGCTCGTCGGCATCAATCCCGGCTCGAGGGAATTTCTGCGCGCGTCAGTGGACTACGATGGCATCCCCGAGGGGGACACCGAGCACTTCAACTTCGTCATCCAGCGAATCCGCTCGGCGACCTCCGAGCTGATCGAGGACCAGGAGATCTTCCGCCGCGCGATGCTGCGCCCGGATTCCGGGCGGTGTCTCGTGGATCTTCTGCTGCAGTCCCGTCTGGCGCGCATCATGGAGCCTCTCCCCGCGCAGCGTCCCGATCGCTCCGCACCGGGGCTAGGCGGCTCCGCCATTGGCTACGCCTTCTCCAACCCCGACGGCGACGATGGGGGCCCGCTCACCAATTACGACATCATCGGATCCGCAGTCACGGGCACGGGTCTCTTCGCCCTGAGCGCCGCTGAGGGCTTCAACTTCCTGTGCATCCCTCCGCTCTCGCGGGAGCATGACGTCGGCCTCAGCGTGCTTCTGGTCGCAGGGCGCTACTGCCGTGAGCGCCATGCAATGCTGATCGTGGATCCGCCTGCGTCCTGGACCGGCGTGCGGGAGGCCCTCGATGGCATGCGCAGCTGGCCGTTTCGCAGCGATAGCGCGCTGATGTACTACCCCCGGGTGCAGGCGCTCGACCGACTCCGGGGTCGACCGGAGAGTTTTGCCTCCTGCGGGGCGGTCGCCGGCATGCTCGCACGCTCGGATGACCTCCGCCCGCTCTGGTCGGCCGTGAATGATGAAGAGGCGACGCTGCGCCCGGGTATCCGCCCGGCGGTCTCGGTGTCGGACGCTGATCGCCTGCGGCTCGCCCAGGTTGGAATCAATACGCTGGCCGCGCCACGCACGAGCGGGAGCGGGAGCGGGAGCGGAGGCGGTATCCGCCGGGAAGCGCGCACGCTCGCCGCCGGTGGCAGCGGCTTCAGCAACTGGAGGTATCTGTCCGCGAGACGTCTCGCGTTGTGGGTCGCCTCGAGCGTGGAGCGTGGCACGCGTTGGGTCCTGCTCGAGCAGAACGGTCCAGCCGTCTGGGTGCGCGCGCGCGCGCTCATCGAGAGCTTTCTCGAAGTGTTGGCGGAGCAGGGCGTCTTCGCGGGTGCTAATGCCCGCGATCGCTACTTCGTGATCTGCGACGAGCGCGTCAACCGCCCGGACACGGTCGCCGACGGGCGTGTCAATCTGTTGTTCGGCTTTGCAACGAGCAGGCCGGGCGAGTTCGATACCTGGCTGGTGACCCATCACCCCGCGGCGAGCCGCGTGCGCCCAGTCAGTGTCAACCGGCAAGCCACCTCCCGCCAGCGCGTGGAGTGGGAGATCGAAACCACCATCCTGAAAAAGATGGACTACCCGATCGCCTACCCGGAAAGTCCCTCCAAACACGCTTGAGTTGGTGCCCAGGCTCCACGCCCACCGCGCACAGAGGCCGCCCCCAGGCCTCGCGGCGCGCGACCTGGCGGATCGCGCCTGCCGCTCGCTGATGCAATCCGCGCGCCGCAGCCATCCCGACGACCCCCGGGTGCAAGGCATCGAGCTCGCCTGCGGCGCCGTCCTGGTCTCGCTCACCCGCGTCACCGTGCAGCTTTCCCCCCTCGGCCTTGTCCTGGACTCCCTTATGCTGATTTCTAGCGCTGACGGGCGGCGTCACTTGTATGATTCGCCCGATGAGCCAGGGCGAAGCCAATCCTGTGGCCGATCCCAAATCCGCAGCGACCGCGGAGGGGGTCGTGGCTGGCCGGCACGTGGTCTTCTCGCATGGCAAGGAGAGCGGCCCGTGGGGGCGCAAGATCTCCTCGCTCGCCGAAGTCGCACGCAGCGAGGGCTACGAGGCGCATTCGGTCGATTACCGTGGTGTCGAGGACCCGCGACAGCGGGTCGCGCGACTGGTCGACTTCTGTAAGGAGCTGGCGGGCGATCTGGTGCTCGTCGGCTCGAGCCTCGGTGGCTACGTCGCGGTGGCTTCCGCTTCGCTGCTGCACGCGCGCGGCGTATTTCTGATGGCGCCCGCCTTGTACATGCCCGGATTGCCGGAGCTGCGGCAGGGGGTGCTCGACTGTCCCGCGACGGTGGTGCACGGATGGCGCGACGATGTCGTTCCCTTCGAGCACAGCGTGCGCTTCTCGCAAACGTATCACGCTGCGCTTCACCTGCTGGAAAGCGACCACCAGCTGCACAATCAGATCCGCGTCATCCAGTACCTCTTCGAGTATTTCCTGATCGCGCTGGATCTTCCGGCGCTGGCGTTCGAGTAGCAGTCCCTAGGAGCGGGTCGGACTTGCGCTGCACAGACTTTGGCACGGCGCAGCCGGCAAAAGTCGCGCCTTTTGCCGGCGGGAACGGAGCTGATGTCCGACAAACGGCCGTAGGCCAGTTTTTCCGGTCAACTAGGCGGCCGGCATGAACTGGCTGTTGCATCGCGTGCTCGCGCTGTGGGTGCGATACCGCGTTCTGCCCGAGGACATTACCGCCCGCTTGCAGAGCCGCACAGCTGCAGCCTGCTACGTGCTCGAGCGACGCAGCCTCACCGACCTCGCCATCCTGCAGCGCGCCTGCGTGCGCCTGAAGCTCCCCCGCCCGCGCAAGCGACTGCTCGGCGAGTCCTCGGACCTGCGCTCATACTTTTACCTCAGTCGGCCGCGCGGCTTCTGGGACGAGCGGCTCGATCGCCGGCCACCACCGCAGCTCGATCAGATGCTGGCGGCCTTGGACGCCGATCCCCGCCTCGACATCGATCTCGTACCCGTCGCGGTGTATTGGGGACGCGCGCCGCAGCGCGAGGGCTCCTGGTTCCGCCTGCTGCTGGTGGAGAACTGGGCGCTCACCAGCCGCGCGCGCAAGTTTCTGCAGGTGCTCTTCAATGGGCGCAACACCCTGGTCGAGCTCGACGAGCCAATCTCACTCCGCAGCCTCCTCGGCGATGAGATCGGGCTTTCGGTTCGCGGCCGCCGGGTCGCTCGGTCCTTACGCGCTCTCTATGCCCAGCAACGGGCGGCGCGCATCGGTCCGGATCTCTCTCACCGGCGCACGATCGTCACCGGGGTGCTGCGCACGCGCGCCGTGCGCACGGCCGTGGCCCAGGAAATGCGCGACAAGGCGGTCACACGCCGCGCGGCGATGCTCCAGGCCCGGCGGTATGCGGAAGAGATCGCCGCGAACTACTCGCATGCGTTCGTGCGTTTTCTCGAGCGCCTGCTCGCCTGGCTCTGGAATCGCCTCTACGACGGCGTTGCGGTCGGACACCTGGAGACCCTCGAGCGTGTCGCCCAGGGCAACGAGATCGTCTACGTGCCCTGTCACCGCAGTCACATGGACTACCTGCTGCTGTCGTACGTCATCTACGTCAACGGCCACCCGGTGCCGCATATCGCGGCCGGTATCAATCTCAACCTGCCGATCGTCGGGCGGCTGCTGCGCATGGGCGGCGCCTTTTTCATCCGCCGTAAGTTCCGCGGCAACGGCCTCTACACGGTCGTCTTCATGAAATACCTCGCCGCCATCATGGAGCGGGGCCACTCGATCGAGTATTTCATCGAAGGGGGTCGCAGCCGCACCGGCCGGCTGCTGCAGCCGAAAACCGGCATGCTCTCGATGACCGTGCGCAGCTTTCTGCGCGACCCGGCGCGCCCGATCGTGTTTCTGCCGGTGTACTTCGGCTACGAGCGCGTCGTCGAAGGCGCCACTTACGTGGGCGAGCTCTCCGGCCAACCGAAGGAAAAGGAGAGCGTGCTGGGACTTCTGCGCTCGCTGCGCAAGCTCCGGGAGCGCTTCGGACGGGTACACGTCAACCTGGGCGAACCCGTCGCCCTCGAGGACATCCTCGACTGCTATGACAGCGAGTGGCGAACCCGGATATTCGAGGACGACGTCCGCGCGCCTTGGATCGCCGCTGCCGTCGAGACCCTAGCCGGCCGCATCATGCGCAATATCAACGCGGCGGCCGCGGTGACTCCGATCAACCTGCTCGCCATCATTCTGCTCGCGATGCCCCGGCAGGCTCTCCCGGAAGCGGATCTCGAGCGCCAGATCGACCTCTATCGCGCGCTCCTGCGCGGCTCTCCCAACGGGGGCCGCATCACCATCACCGAATTGAGCGGCGCCGGCATTATCGCTTACGGCGAGGCGATGAAGGTGGTGCAACGCCAGAAGCATGCGCTTGGCGACATCGTGCGCATGAGCGACGAGAGCGCGGTGCTTGCCACCTATTTTCGGAACAACGTGCTGCATCTGTTCGCCATGCCTTCCCTTCTCGCGTGCGTCTTCTCCAGCAATGCGGAAGTGCCGCATGAGGACATTCAGCGGCTCGCCTGGCGGATCTATCCCTACATCGCCGCCGAGCTCTTTTTACCGTGGACCGAGGAGAATCTCCCCGCCGTAGTCGAGGGCGTGCTCGAGTGTCTCAAGGATCGCGGCCTCATCGAGCGCAACGACGACGGGACCCTCTGGCGCCGCCCGCCCCCCTCTTCCGGGGAGGCGATGCAGCTCTCCGTGCTCGCGCAGGCCACCATCCAGACGATCGAGCGCTACTATCTGGTGATCGCGCAGCTCGTCGCGGCCGGGAGCGGCGAGATCACGCAGTCCGTGCTCGAGGAGCGCTGTCAGCTGAACGCTCAGCGCATCGCCATGCTTTACGGCCTCAATTCCCCCGAGTTCTTCGATCGCTCGCTGTTCGAGAACTTCATCGACCTGCTGCGCCGCCGGGGTGTGATCCGCTCGAGTCCTGCCGGCAGGCTCGAATTCGACGACATCCTGCTGCGCGTCGCCGCCGATGCGCAGTTCGTGCTGAGTGAGCAGATCCGCCACTCCGTCATGCGCTTCGCGCAGGACTCGACCGGTCGCGCCCGGGCCGAGTATTCGCCCACCTGAGGCCTTGCGCGCCCGGAATGGCGCTCAGTCCTGCCAGCCTACTTTGCTCCGCAGACGCTTGGTCGTGCGCCGCCGGGTCTTGCCCTCCAGCCGCCGTTCCCGTGAGGCGCGCGTGGGTTGCGTAGCCCTGCGCACCTTCGGCGCCACCATTGCCCGCCGCACGAGCTGCGTCAGTCGCTGCAGCGCCTCACGCCGATTGCCTTCCTGCGTGCGCTGGTTGCGCGCGATGATGATCAGCGCTCCGTCGTCCGTCACCCGCCGCCCGGCGAGCGCCCGGAGCCGCGCTTTCGCCGCCGGCTCGAGCGATATCGTGCCGGCGAGATCGAAGCGCAGCTGCGCTGCGGTCGCCACCTTGTTGACGTTCTGTCCGCCAGGACCCGAAGCACGCACGAAGGACCAGGTGAGCTCGCTATCCGGAAAGGAGATGCCGTCTATTTGCACTTCAGGCGTTGAGATCGGGAATGAGCTCGCTCTCGACCCGTGTGATCTGGTCCTTCAGCATGAGCTTGCGCTTCTTCAGCCGCTTCAGCTGCAGCTCATCGACGTGCACATCGAGGGAAAGACGAGTGATCACCTCGTCGAGGTCGCGGTGCTCGATGCGCAGCTGGCGCAGCTTCTCCACATTGCGGAAGAGCTCGCGGTCGACGTTATCTTCGATTTCCGCCATGGGTTTCCCGTGGCACTCTCCGCTCGCTGACGGCGGGTCTCAAGAGCGGATGCCGGAGCAGGCTGGCGACGAGCGCTTCCTGGGAACCTTCTCGCTTTCGTGGACGGGTCTCAGAGGCCAGTGGCCGGTATCATACGCCTGCGCGCCGCGTGCCGGCTTGAAAAGCCGCGATGCCGCGCCATCTACATCATTGGCGCGCCGCTCCCGGCACAAACCGGTGCCGGCGCGAGCCGCCAGGCCCCTCAGGTCCCTCTGCGCGGGCTGCCATGCGGCTTGCGCCGGGAGCGCCCGGACCGTCGCTCGCGATCAGAATGGCTCGCGTGGCCGCCCGAGTGTCCGCCGGAATGTCCCGGCCGCCGCTCGCCGCCTCGCGGGTGACGGCGATGGCGTGGCGCAGGTTCCCCTTCGACCAGTCCCGCGGCCAGCATCTCCGGATTGATCGGCGCCGACGGGATCTTGTGGCCGATATAGCCCTCGATGTCCGGCAACGACACCGCGAACTCCTCACAGGCGAAACTGATCGCATCACCCTCCGCGCCGGCGCGCGCCGTGCGACCGATGCGGTGGACGTAGTCGGGCGCATCCTGCGGCAGGTCGAAATTGAAGACGTGGGTCACATCCGGGATGTGCAATCCACGCGAGGCGACGTCGGTCGCGATCAGCACCGCGAGATCGCCGTTGTGGAAGTCGCGCAGGAAACGCAGCCGCTTCGCCTGGGGTACGTCGCCGGAGAGCGCCTGCGCGTGGAAGTTATTGGCCTTGAGCACGCTCTCCAGCCGCTCCGCCATGCGTTTGGTGTTGACGAAGATCATGGTGCGCCGGGCCTCGCTCTGGCGCAGTAATCCGACGAGCAGTGGAACTTTCTCCTCCATCGAGGGGTAGTACATGATCTGCCGCACCTGATCGACCGTCATCTTGTCGGGCTCGATGCGCACCAGCTGTGGGTTATTCATATGCTCGTGGGCGAGCTCCAGTACCCGGTACGAGAGCGTTGCCGAGAACAGCATCGATTGTCGGCGCTGCGGCTGTGGCAGGCGGCGGAGGATGTAGCGGATGTCCGCGATGAAGCCGAGGTCGAACATCCGGTCGGCCTCATCGAGCACCAGCACCTGCACGTGCTTGAGGTCGAACACGTGCTGTTTGTAGTAGTCGATCAGCCGGCCTGGCGTGCCGATGAGCACGTCGATGCCCTCCGCGAGCTGGCGACGCTGCTTCTCGTAATCGATGCCGCCGTACACCACCGCGTGCGCGAGACCGGTGTGTCGGCCGAGCATTTCCGCATCCCGATGGATCTGCACCGCGAGCTCGCGGGTGGGTGCGACGATGAGCGCCCGAATCGATGTCGGGCTGCGGCTCGCCGGCGCCGGGTGCGTGAGCAGCGTGTGATACAGGGCAACCAGGAACGCGGCAGTCTTGCCCGTGCCGGTCTGTGCCTGACCGGCGACATCGCGACCGGAAAGTGCCATCGGCAGTGTCTGCGCCTGGATCGGCGTGCACTGGCTGAAACCGGCGTCGCGAACGCCCTGCAGGACGGGCGGGGTGAGGCCGAGGCTGTCGAACGTAGGAGAGTGTGGATCAATCATCAATAAGGACTTATAATGTTACACCGACGGGTTGGCGGGCCTTGCAAAATCGGCCCGGAGGCGCTACAAAGCGTACTAAGAGGGCGGGCCAACGGCCCCCACCTGCCGGCCCGGTTTTCTTCCCAGCAGGTTTTTTCCTAATAGGCTCAAGCTCGATACTCATTTCACGAGTTAGTGTAACCGTTTGACGGGTGCTTCTGGCACGGACTTTCCCGGTCCTCCACCCGTTTTCGCAAATCCAGTCCTTCGCCAAACGAAGACGACACCTTTCGCACTCTGCATTCCACGGAGGTTCAACCGCGTGAGCAATCCGCACATCGTGCATACCAGTGACGCCGCCTTTGCCCAGGACGTCCTCGAGTCCGACAAGCCCGTGCTCCTCGATTTCTGGGCGGAGTGGTGCGGTCCCTGCAAGATGATCGCGCCGATCCTGGATGAGATCGCGAGCGAATACCAGGATCGGCTGAAGATCGCCAAGCTCAACATCGACGAGAATCCGCAAACCCCGCCGAAATACGGCATCCGCGGCATTCCCACGCTCATCCTCTTCAAGAACGGCACGGTCGAGGCCCAGAAGGTCGGCGCGTTGTCCAAATCGCAAATGATGGCGTTCCTGGACGCGAATCTGGACGCGAATGCGGCCATGCAGCGACAGGAACGGCGATCGTGAGAGGCTACCTCGGCAATCAGGGCCGCAATCGGCCCAAGGGCCCGCGCCACGGCGGTCGCGACCGCGACGGCAACCGCGACGGCAACCGCGCCAACGGCAACGGCGGCGGTCGCCCCGATGACCCGATGCACGAGGCGGAGGTCTTCGATCACGATGACTCCGAGGTCATAAGTCCCGCGGAGCTCAATCAGTCGCGGGCCTCGATGAATCTCACGGAGCTCAAGGCCAAGCCCATCCACGAGCTGGTCAAGGTCGCCGAGTCCATGGGACTCGAGAGCCTCGCCCGCTCGCGCAAACAGGACATCATCTTCTCCATCCTCAAGGCGCACGCGCGCAATGGGGAAAACATCTACGGCGACGGCGTCCTCGAGATCCTGCAGGACGGCTTCGGTTTCCTGCGCTCCGCCGACGGCTCCTACCTGGCAGGCCCCGACGACATCTATGTCAGCCCCAGCCAGATTCGCCGTTTCAATCTGCGCACCGGCGACACCCTCTCCGGGCTCATCCGCCCGCCGAAGGACGGCGAGCGCTACTTCGCGTTGCTCAAGGTCGGCGAGATCAACTTCGACTCCCCCGACAGCTCGCGGACCAAGGTCCTGTTCGAGAACCTGACGCCGTTTCACCCCACCAAGCGCCTGAAGCTCGAGCGCGGTAACGGCTCCACCGAGGACCTGACTGCCCGCACCATCGATCTGGTCGCGCCCATCGGCAAAGGGCAGCGTGGCCTCATCGTCTCGCCGCCCAAGGCCGGCAAGACGATGCTGCTGCAGAACATCGCCACCGCCATCACCGCCAACCATCCGGAGGTTTACCTCATCGTGCTGCTCATCGACGAGCGGCCGGAGGAAGTGACCGAGATGCAGCGCACCGTCAAGGGCGAGGTGGTCTCGAGCACCTTCGATGAGCCGGCGGCCCGGCACGTGCAGGTCGCCGAGATGGTGATCGAAAAGGCCAAGCGACTGGTCGAGCACAAGAAGGACGTGGTCATCCTGCTCGACTCGATCACCCGCCTTGCGCGAGCTTACAACACCGTCGTGCCCTCATCGGGCAAGGTGTTGACCGGTGGTGTCGACGCCAACGCGCTGCAGCGGCCGAAGCGCTTCTTTGGCGCCGCGCGCAACATCGAGGAGGGCGGCAGCCTGACGATCCTCGCCACCGCGCTGATCGACACCGGATCAAAAATGGACGACGTGATCTACGAGGAGTTCAAAGGCACGGGCAACAGCGAGATCCATCTCGATCGGCGGATCTCGGAGAAGCGCGTATTCCCGGCGATGAACATCAATCGCTCCGGCACCCGCAAGGAAGAGCTCATCACCGATCAGGGAGAGCTCGCCAAGATGTGGATCCTACGCAAGCTCCTGCACCCCATGGACGAGCTCGCCGCCATCGAGTTCCTCCTCGACCATATGAAGGACACCAAGACCAACAGCGAGTTCTTCGAGGCGATGAAGAGGTAGCGGGCCGGGAATTAAGCAGTTCCCACCAGCCCGCCGATCACTTCGGTGTGGCTGGCGTGCTCTCGCCAGGTCGTCAGCGCCTGCGCCAGCCGCGCCGGCGAGCCCATCGCATCCTCCAACAGCTCGAAGTACTCGTTGCGCGCGAGCATCGTCGCCGCCACGGAAGCGCAGTACTCGCTTTCCAGCCAGGACGCAAAACGGTCCGATGCAGTCTGAGTCGCGGTCATCATCAGTGCTCCTCCCCGTGTCCATACCGGGCAATGCAACGACCATGCCAGCGGGGATTATGCGCCTCTCGGCCCGGCTAATGGCACCGTGCAAAGGCAAATAACCAAGCGGCTCGACAAAATCGCCCGGAGCGATTTTGGACGGCGTTAGCCGGCCCGGAGGGCGAGGCCCAGGGAAGGGCCGAGCAACCCGCCCGTTTCCTGGGGCACCGCCGTTCGCGTGGGCGGCTCTCAGAGGAGCCGCGGGATCGGCAAAGTCACGGGGCTGGCCGAGCAAATCGCGGGGAGCGATTTGCGCCAATTTACAAACCCCGGTAGCCGATGTCGTGGCGGTATCTCACGCCAGGCCATTGCACCGCCTCGACCAGAGCGTAGGCGGCGCGCTGTGCCTCGGCCACGGTCGCGCCCATGCCGGTGGCGCAGAGCGCGCGTCCGCCGCTCACCAGCACCTGATCCCCGCTGAGGCGCGTGCCGGCGTGAAAGACCTTGCCGGGTAGCCTCGCGGCACGATCGAGTCCCAGAATCCGCTCACCGATGCGCGGCGCGTCCGGGTACCCCGCCGCGGCCATGACGACGCCAAGCGCGGCCCGCGAGTCCCACACCGCCTCGACCTGGTCCAGGCGCCCGTCCAGCGCCGCTTCGCAGAGCACCGTCAGGTCCGATTGCAGGCGCATCAGGATCGGCTGCGTTTCCGGATCCCCGAAGCGGCAGTTGAATTCCAGGACATTCGGCGTGCCATCGCGCCCGATCATGATTCCGGCGTAGAGAAACCCCGTGTAGGACATCCCTTCGGCCGCCAGGCCGCGGATCGTCGGCTCGATGACCTCGCGCATGATCCGCGTGTGAATGGTCGGCGTCACCACCGCTGCCGGCGAGTATGCGCCCATGCCTCCGGTGTTGGGTCCGCGATCGCCGTCCTCGAGCCGCTTGTGATCCTGCGACGTCGCGAGCGGCAGCACGTGCGAGCCGTCGGCCATCACGATGAAGCTCGCCTCCTCGCCTTCGAGGAATTCCTCGATCACCACCTCGCGTCCGGCCTCGCCCAGGCGCCCGGCCAGCATTCCTTCCGCGACCTCGATGGCCTCGGCCGCCGATTCGGCGATCACCACGCCTTTGCCCGCGGCCAGCCCGCTCGCCTTGATCACGATCGGCGTGCGCTGGTGCCTGACCGCCTCGGGATCGAAGCTCTCCCGGGTGACCGTGATGGAGGCCGCCGTTGGAATGCGGTGACGCCGGAGGAATTCCTTGGCGAAGGCCTTGGAACCCTCGAGGCGCGCCGGCGCCTGGTGTGGTCCGAAGCAGCGCATTCCCTCGCGCTCGAAGGCATCGACGATGCCGGCGACCAGCGGCGCTTCCGGACCGATGATGGTCAGGTCGACATCCTCGCGGCGCGCGAGATCGATGAGTCCGCCGATGTCGCTCGCCGGGACAGCCCCATTGCGTACTTTCGCCTCGGCCGCCGTGCCGGCATTGCCCGGCGCTACCAGCACCTCGCTGACGCGAGACGATGCGGCGCACTTCCAGGCGAGCGCGTGCTCGCGACCGCCGGCGCCGACGATCAGGACTTTCATGCTCATATCAGTGGCCCATCGATTCGTATCGATCCCGAGATTATGAAGCGGTACGACCGGGCGGCCAGGCACAGGGATGTGCCCCGTCGCCGCAGGTGGCGGCGCCTCGGGCAAGCACCACGCTTTTTGCCCGAGGCGCGCTGGGCCGGGCAGGATGCCCGGATCCAGCGCTTAATCAGGCTAGTGCCGAAAGTGGCGGATGCCGGTGAGCACCATCGCCATCCCATGCTCGTCGGCAGCGGCAATGACCTCGGCGTCGCGCTTCGATCCGCCCGGCTGAATCACGGCGCGAATGCCGTACCCCGCGGCGACATCCATGTTGTCGCGGAAAGGGGAGTAGGCGTCGGAGGCCATGACCGCTCCCGTGATCGCCAGCTTCTCGTCAGCCGCCTTCTGGGCGGCGAGCCGGATGGAGTAGACCCGGCTCATCTGGCCCGCGCCGACGCCCACGGTCGCGCCATCGCGCGCCATCACGATGGCATTCGACTTCACGAACTTGCACACCCGCCAGGCGAAAAGGAGATCGGCGATCTCCTGCTCCCCGGGCTTGCGCTGGGTGACCACCGTCAGCTCTGCCGCGCTCACGCGCGCAACATCCTTCGTCTGCGAAAGAAGTCCGCGCGTGACGCTGCGGTACTCGAGCTCGCCGGCCGTCGCCTGCTCGAGCTTGCCGACGGCAAGCACGCGCACGTTGGGCTTGCTCGCGAGCGTCTTCAACGCGTCCGGTGCGACCGCGACTGCCGCGATCACCTCGACGAACTGCCGCTCGAGAATGGCCGCCGCGAGCGACGCATCCAGCTCGCGGTTGAGTGCGATGATGCCGCCGAACGCCGAGGTCGGATCGGTGCGGTGTGCGCGATCGTAGGCCTGGTGCGCCGCAGCGGCGACCGCCACGCCGCAGGGATTGGCGTGCTTGACGATGACGCAGGCGGGTTCGTCGAATTGCCGCACGCATTCGATGGCAGTGTCCGCATCGGCAATGTTGTTGAACGAGAGATCCTTGCCCTGCAGGAGCGGCGCCGTCGCGACACTCGGCCCGCGCGCCATCGGCTCGCGATAGAGCGCCGCCTGCTGGTGCGGATTCTCGCCGTAGCGCAGGTCCTGCACCTTCTCGAAGACCAGCGGCAGGATCGCCGGAAAGCGCTCCATCGCCGACGTCTGACGGTTACTCGGCGCGCTCCCGGCGGCGTTGGCTGCCAGATAACTCGCGACCATCGTGTCGTATCGCGCGGTATGCGCGAACACCTTGGCCGCCAAGCGCGAGCGCAGGGCCACGCTCGTGCAGCCATCGTGCGCCGCGAGCTCCGCGATGAGCGCGGGATAATCAGCCGGATCGACCGCCACGGCGACCGATTCGTGGTTCTTCGCTGCGGCCCGCAGCATCGCCGGGCCTCCGATGTCGATGTTCTCGATGGCCTCGGCGTAGCGGCAGTTGGGTCGGGAGACCGTCTCGGCAAAGCGATAGAGATTCACCACCAGCAGATCGATCGGCTGGATGCCGTGCAACGCCATCACGGCATCGTCGATGCCGCGCCGGCCGAGCAGGCCGCCGTGGATCTTCGGATGCAACGTCTTGACGCGCCCATCCATGATCTCGGGAAATCCCGTGTAGTTCGACACTTCCCGGACGGCCAGGCCGCTGCTCGCGAGCAATCGGGCGGTGCCTCCCGTCGACAGGATCTCCACGTCGCGCGCCGCCAGCGCGCGCGCGAGCTCGACCAGGCCGCTCTGGTCCGAGACCGAGAGCAACGCCCGCCGGACGGGCAGGATCTTCGCGCTCAATGGGCGAGGCCGAGCTGTTTGAGTTTCTTGCGCAGGGTGCCGCGATTGATGCCGAGGATTCCGGCGGCCCGGCTCTGGTTGCCCTCCGCGTAGTCGAGCACCGCGCGAAAGAGCGGCTCCTCGACTTCGCGCAGCACCAGGTCGTACAGATCCGCGGGCCGTGAGCCGTTGAGGCTCGTGAAGTAATCGCTGAGCGCGCGCTCCGCGTGACTGCGCAACGGCAGCAGCGGCCGTTGTGGCAGCGGATCAATCAGTGTGCGCCCGTTGAACCTGGCGCCAGAGGCGTCCCGCTGCCGACCCCTCTTTCTTTCTATCATAGGTGCCTCTCCTGGGAGCGCGCGATCATATCCTCTGAGCCCACCCGTCGCCAGTGAAGAAGCCCTGAGATCCGCTTCCGCCGGATGTGGGTGCCCCAGACAACGGTCTCGCAGGAATCGGTCAAGGTCCGTGCGCGCACGCCACCGTCTGATCGTGACCCGTCTGCGCGGGTGCGTGCGCTCCAGGAACCGCCAGGCACGCGTCGATCTCGAAGCCGACCGCTTGCGGCCCCGGATCCACGAACACCAAAGTCGCATCCACGCGGCTGCCGGCGGCGAGCAGCGAGATCGGCGCCGCGGACGAGGGCAGGTAATCACGGGGAGGCACGTCGCGCGCCGCGATGCGATTGCCGAACCTGTCCTGCAGGATCACTCTGAGAAGCGGCAGCGGCTGTGGACGGCTCGCGCCGTTCTTGACGCTCGCGCGCACGACGATCTCGCCCGGCGTTGTCCCGGCAACCGACGCGCCAAGCTGACGCACCTCATAGGCGTGGACGTTCCAGCGCGGAGCGAGCTGCACGCCCAGCACGGAATAGACCGTGCGCAATGGGCCTTCGAGCGTAGGGTTCGCCGCCAGCGCGTCCCGATAATGGTTGACGATCTGCGCCGCGAGAGCGATGGCCAACACGCCGGCGCCGAGCTTCCAGGCGCGACTCGCTCGCGACCGTGTCACGAGCGTGAACGCCTCATCGGGCGGCTGCAGCTCGCTGTTGGTCTGCGGTGCCTGCGGGGTGTCGGTGGGCGATGAGGACGCGGCGCTTACCGGCACCGGCTCGCGCGCGGCGTGGGCAGCCGGTGCCCGCGTCACGTCCGTCGACGGCGCTTGCGCTTCCATCGGCTCGGCGCTCGCCGCCTGCGGCTCCGACTCGTCCGCACCCGCGGCGTCCTCGGCCGTCTCGCTCGGCGGCGTCGGAGCACGCACCGACGTCACGAGGATGCTCGGATCGAGCTCGATTTCAATCTCGCCGATATCGTCCTGTGTCGATGGCGCCGACGGCTGCACGGGCGCATCGCGCTCAGGTTCTTCTGCGGTCGCCGCCGACGCCGCCGTACCCGCGTCCTCTGGCGGCGGCAATGGCGGCAACGGCGCCGCACCCGACCGCTCCTCCGACAGCCGCGCCAGTGCATTGAATACGTTCAGACATCGCCCGCAGCGGACGTAGCCCTGCGCAATTCGCAGGTCAGCCGCGGTGACGACCAGGGTCAGGGCGCATTTGGGGCAAACTGTGAACATTCAGTCGCGCGGACGGCCGTTGCGCCGTCCCCAGAGACAAACCCAACTCTCGCGAACCCCGTAGGTGCACATATCAAACCACGCTTCGTAGGCGCGTGTCACCTCGGAAACCGCCGTCTCCATGAGCCCCGAGAGGACGAGCGCGCCTGCGGGCTTGAGAATGTCGGTGAAGCGCGGCGCCAGCTCCGTCAGCGGTCCGGCGAGAATGTTCGCGAGCAACAGGTCCGCCCCGCGGGGAATCGCTCCGATCGAATCGCAGAGGCGCACCTGCGCGGAAAGCCCGTTCGCCGCCGCGTTGTCACGGGTGGCGATCATCGCCTGAGGATCGATGTCGAAACAGCTCGCGGACCGGGCGCCGAGCCGCAACGCCGCCAACGCGAGCACGCCCGAGCCGCAGCCGAAGTCGACAACAGCACTGCCCTCGGGCGGGTGCGCGTCGAGCCAGGCGAGACACAACGCCGTGCTCGGGTGAGTGCCCGTGCCGAAAGCCAGTCCCGGGTCCATCCGCACGACCGCCGCTGCGGGTTCCTCGACTTGCTCGTGCCGTGGGCATACCCACAGTCGCTTGCCGAACCGCATCGCATGGAAATCGCGCAGCCACTCGCGCTCCCACGCGCGGTCGGCCACCTCGCGCACCTGTAGCCGCACGGCCTCGATTCCCAGGGCACGCCGCAGCGCGAGCACGGTAATGTCGCAGTCGACGCCGGCCGCGAAAAGCGCCTTGATCCGCGCAGCGGGCCAGAGGCGGAATTCGCCCGGGGCCGGCTCGAGGACCGGGGAGGTGTCGCATTCGTCGGCATCGACGAATGTGACCGCGCTGGCGCCACAGGCAACGCACGCGGCCTCGGCATCCGCCGCCGACATGCCGCCGAGATCCCAGCTCACCTCGAGAACGGCCGCGCGCTGTGAAACCTCTGAGATCGGCGGCACGATCACCTCAGCCCGAGCCGCCTTTCCAGGTAGTGGATATCGGTGCCGCCCTTCTGGAACGCCGCGTGGTTGCAGATCTCCTGATGCAGCGGCGCGTTGGTTTTGATCCCTTCGATCACCATCTCCGCCAGCGCGTTCTTCATGCGCGCGATGGCGGTCTCGCGCGTGTCGCCGAGCGCGATCACCTTGCCGATGAGCGAATCGTAGTTGGGCGGCACGTGATAACCCGAGTACACGTGACTGTCGACGCGGATGCCCGGACCCCCTGGCGCATGCCACAGGCGGATCGGACCCGGCGAGGGCATGAAGGTCTTGGCGTCCTCGGCGTTGATGCGGCACTCGATCGCGTGACCGCGGATCTGCACGTCGCTCTGTACGTAGGGCAGGCGCTCGCCGGCGGCGATGAAAAGTTGCGCCTTGACGAGGTCGATGCCGGTGATGAGCTCGGTGACCGGATGCTCGACCTGAATGCGAGTGTTCATCTCGATGAAGTAGAACTCGCCGTCCTGGTAGAGGAATTCGAGCGTGCCGGCGCTCCGATAACCCACCGCACGGCAGGCCTCGACGCAGCGATCGCCCATGATCCGTCGCTGGCGGGCGGTGATACCGGGAGCGGGCGCTTCCTCCAACACCTTCTGATGGCGGCGCTGCATGGAGCAGTCGCGCTCGCCCAGGTGGATGACGTTGCCGTGATGGTCGGCCAGTACCTGGAACTCGATGTGACGCGGCCGCTCGAGAAACTTCTCCATGTATACCTGGTCGTTGCCGAAAGCCGCGCGCGCCTCCGAGCGGGTGATGCCGATGGAGTTAAGAAGCGACGCCTCGCTGTGCACGACGCGCATTCCGCGACCGCCGCCGCCGCCCGAGGCCTTGATGATGACCGGGTAGCCGACGTCGCGGGCGATACGCAGGTTCTCATCAGGGTCATCCCCCAGCAGTCCATCGGACCCCGGCACGCACGGCACGCCATGGCTCTTCATCACGCGGATCGCCGACACTTTGTCGCCCATGGTGCGGATGGTCTCGGCCCGCGGACCGACGAAGACGAAGCCGCTGTTCTCGACGCGCTCGGCGAAGTCCGCGTTCTCGGACAGAAATCCATAACCCGGATGGATGGCCACCGAGTCGGTGACCTCGGCGGCACTGATGATCGCCGGCATGTTGAGATAGCTGGCCGCGGAGGGCGGCGGCCCGATGCAGACCGACTCGTCGGCGAGCAGCACGTGCTTCAGGCTGTAGTCGGCGGTGGAATGCACCGCGACGGTCTTGATGCCGAGCTCACGGCAGGCGCGCAGGATGCGCAGAGCAATCTCGCCGCGGTTGGCGATGACGACCTTCTCGAGCATGATCGACGGTGCTATTCGACTACGAAGAGGGGTTGACCGAACTCGACCGGATCGCCGTTGCGAGCCATGATCGAGGTGATCCGGCCGGCGCGATCGGCCTCGATCTGATTCATCATCTTCATCGCCTCGATGATGCAGAGCACCTGACCGACTTTCACCTCGTCACCGATCTCGACGAAGGCCTTTGCGCCGGGCGAAGGGCTGGCATAGAAGGTGCCGACCATCGGTGCCGTGATCACGTGCTCGTTGGGCTTCGGCTTCATCGGGCTTTCACCCACGCCAGAACCCTGGCCGATCGCCTCCGGCGCGGCGAGCGCCGGCGCGGCGCGGGAGGGCTCCGCCCAGCCCTGGGGCGGCAGCGGATGCAGCATCGCGCCGGCCACCGGCATGCGGCTGATCCGCACCGCCTCCTCGCCCTCCTTGATCTCGATTTCGGCGATGCCGGACTCCTCCAGCAGCTCGATGAGCTTTTTGATTTTTCGAATGTCCATGCCGGGAATGCTCCCCCTGGGGTCTGATGGTTGGGTTGGCGTCGCTGCTCAGGAGGCGCCGGCGGGGCCGGGTCGAGTCCTGACCGCACCACCGGCGAGATGCCAGCAGGCTGCACGCACCGCGAGCTCGTAGCCGAAGGCGCCGAATCCCGCGACCCCTCCAATGGCGATATCGGAGAAATAGGATCTGCGTCTGAATGCCTCTCGTGCCTGCGGATTGGAGAGATGCACCTCGATCATCGGCAGGCGCACGGCGAGCACCGCATCGCGCAGCGCGATACTGGTGTGTGTCAATGCGCCAGGGTTGAAGATCAGGAGCACGACGTTCTCGGCAGAAGCCCGCTGGATGCGAGCGATGAGCTCATGCTCCGCGTTACTTTGAAAGCAGAGAAGCTCATGACCTTGTTCGCGGGCGAGCTCTGCCGCCCGCCGCTCGATGGCCTCGAGCGTCTCCGCTCCATAGAGCTCGGGCTCCCGCGTTCCGAGCAGATTCAGGTTCGGGCCGTTCAGCAACAGCAGGCGGGTCATCGGGGACAGGGCTTTCGCGCGCAACGAGGCGACGTGCCGGGAATTTACCCTAATTACAAGGAACCAGGGGGTTTTTGTGGCGAATGCCGTGGAACGCGCGTTCTGCCCGCTAAAGCCTCGGGCGAGTGGCACGACCGATAGCCAAGTGCCTCATCCCGTCAGCGATCTCCTGGCGAGCCGTGGCCAAATCGATCCGGCCCTGGTCGAGGTCATCGACGCGGTCGAGGATCAGCCGGGCCTGCTCGGTGCGTAAAACCCCGATCTTTGCGGTGACGATACGTCCACGAGCATCCACGAACACCGAGAGCGGGAACACCGCCTGCATGCCGAGCGCGTGGATGAGCTCGAGTCCCGGCTGCTCGCCGATCAGCAACGGGTACGGGATGGCCTCGCGGCGGGCGTAATCGAGTACCGCGGCTCGGGAATCGACGGCGACCCCGATCACCTGGAGGTGATCGTGCACGCGATCCTGGCTCAGCCGCTCGAGCAGCGGGATCTCCTGCCGGCAAGGTCCGCACCATGTCGCCCAGAAATTCACGAGCAGGGGTTGCCCCTTCCAATCCGAAAGCCGCCGCATGACCCCGTTGCGGTCGGCAAAGGCGATGTCGGGCATCGTGTCTGGAATGGCTCGGCTGCGCGATGCGCCGACCTCGGATGGGCCGGTGGCAGTGCTCGGCGCGGTATGAAACCGATCGCGCGGACCTGCCCGGACCAGCGAGGGCATTGCAGCTCGCATGGTTACGGTCCTGGGCGCAACCCAGCGGTAGGCGAAGAAGCCGGCCAGACCCGCCGCGACGATCACCGCCGCTGCGGCGAGCGCCCGGGTCAGCAAGGTGCGCATCGCTGCGTCAGGAAGAGGGCTGCGAGCCCAAAGCTGCGTGCACCGCCGCCGCAAACTGCGGGCCATCGAGATAGCCGACGACGCGGTCACGGGAGCGCTCCCGGCCATCGCGACCATAAAAGGCAATCGTTGGCGGGCCGATGACGCTGAGGCGTTTGAGCAGCGCCTTGTTGTCTGCGTCGTCTGCCGTGACATCCGCCTGCAGCAGCACGACGCCGGAGAGCGCTTTGCGAACCGCGGGATCGAGGAACGTCGTCGCCTCCATCTCCTTGCACGAGGTGCACCAGGCCGCGGTGAAATCGATCATGATCGGGCGCCCCGCGCGCGTCGCGCGGGCCACCGCCCCGTTGAGCTCGGCCACGCCGTGGATCGGGTCGAAAACGAGGGGCTGCTGCGCCGCCGCCCAGGCGGGAATAGGTGCGAGCGGATCGGTTCCGCCCAGCGCGGCGCCCGTCAGCAGCGCGATCCCATACACGCCCGCCGCCAAGCCCGCGATGCGCAATGACCAGGCTCGTGGCGACGAGCCGCGGCGAGTGGCCATCCAGAGCACGGTGGCGAGCGTGGCGGCCGGCACGGCCCAAAGAGCGAGAGTGATCCGGGCGGGCAGAAAGCGGGCGAGCATCCACACCGCAACACCCAGCATCACCGCGGCGAAGAGCTTCTTCACGGTGTCCATCCAGGCGCCCGATTTCGGCAGCAGTCGGCCGGCGGAGGCGCCGACGATGAGCAGCGGGGTGCCCATCCCCATGCTCATTGCGAAAAGGGCGGCCGCTCCGCGCGCCACCTCACCGGTCTGGCTGATGACGGCTAGCGCCCCAACGAGGGCCGGCCCGACGCAGGTCGTGACGATGAGCGCGGACAGCGCGCCCATCAGCGCAACGCCGCCCAGCGTGCCTGCCGTTTGCCGGTTGCTCAGCTGGACAACGCGCGTCTGCAGCGCCGCCGGCATCTGTACGGTGAAGAGGCCGAGCATGGACAGCGCCATGGCCACGAACAGCGCTGCGAACACTCCGATGATCCATGGCGTCTGGAAGGCGGCCTGGACCTGCCCGCCGGCCGCCGCGAAGGCCGCCCCAGCCACGGTGTAGGTCAAGGCCATTCCGAGCACATAAGCGAGCGAAAGGACGAAACCACGCGCTCCGGTTACCTGCCTGCCCTGGCCAACGATTATTCCCGAGAGGATCGGCACGGTCGGCAGGACACAAGGGGTGAAGGCGAGCGCGAGCCCCGCCAGATAGAACCAGCCGATCATGGCCAGAAGACCGCCCGAGCGCGCGAGCGCCTCGAAGCGAAACTGGCCGGGCTGGCTCGACGCGGAGCTCGGCTGCGAAATTACGGCATTGACCGACCCAGTTCCCGCGACGCCTCCGGTCGCGCCAGGAGGCGGTAGCTTCACACTGACGGTTTTCGTGACGGGGGGATAGCAGAGTCCGGCGTCCGCACAGCCCTGATACGACACGCGCAACGAGACGTCGCGCCCGGCACTCGAGCGGCGCTCGAGTGCTAGCAGACCGGTCACCGCGTTCCGGTAGATCTCCTCCCGGCCGAAGTACGGGTCCATCTTGATCTGGCCGCGGGGCAGCTGCAGCGTGCCGAGCTTGATACCGTTTGCCGCGCTGACCTCGAGGCGGCTCCGGTAGAGGTAGTAACCCTCTCGAATGCTCCACTCCAGGCGCACGGTGTTTGGACCGGCAGCGGTTCCGCTGACGTGGAATACCTGGTCCACCGGCAGGAACTTCGGCTGGTGGGCCAGAGCCCCGAGCGCGCCGGCGTCGGAAGCCGCCTGTGCCGTACCAGCAAAGCAGGGCAGCAGGAGCAGGGCCATCGCCGCCAGGCTGACTGCCATTGGAGACGACCTCTGGGAGCCGCCGTCGCAAGTCCCCGCTCTCCAGGAAACCCTCAAGCGAGCGCCCCCTGTAACCAGCCGAGATACTCCGCGGAGCTGGCCGCGACCGTCAGGGCGATGATCTCCGGCACCTCGTACGGATGGAGGGATTTCAGGCGCATCTCGAGCTCCGAGTACCGGGGGGTGACGGTTTTGATGACCAGCAGCACTTCCGGTTCATCCTGGATGGCTCCCTGCCAGCGATATAGCGACTGTACCGGCCCCACACGGCTTACGCAGGCCGCAAGTCCCGATTCCACGAGATCGCGGGCAATCCGCGAGGCGCTAGCCTCGTCGGGGCAGGTGGTCAGTACCACAATGGGTTCTGGGGGTTCTGCGGTGAGCGCCATTCGCGGCATCTTGGAGGGGTGGGCGCCACGATCATAATCCCGGGCCTAAAAATTCTCTTCGTCGGACTTGAAATCCGACCTTCGCCGCCTATTATTAGCAGTCGCGTGAGGAGAGTGCTAATACCTCCCGCGCCCGATTTCCCATAAACAGAGTCCTAGGAGCGTCCCCCATGAAGATCCGTCCTCTTCATGATCGCGTGATCGTCAAGCGTCTCGAGGAGGAGCGTACCTCCCCGGGCGGCATCGTCATTCCCGACACGGCGGCTGAGAAGCCGATTCAGGGGAAGATCATCGCGGTCGGTAACGGCAAGATTCTCGAAGACGGCAAGATCCGTCCGCTCGACATCAAGGTCGGCGACAAGATCCTTTTCGGCAAGTACAGCGGCACTGAAGTCAAGGTCGACGGCGACGAGCTGCTCGTGATGCGCGAAGAGGATGTCATGGCCGTGATCGAGAGCAAGTAAGCGAGGAGCTAAGACAATGGCAGCCAAAGAAGTCAGATTCAGCGATGACGCCCGCGCGCGCATGTTTCGCGGCGTCAACGTGCTCGCGAACGCCGTCAAGGCGACTCTCGGCCCCAAGGGCCGCAATGCCGTGCTCGAGAAGAGCTTCGGCGCCCCCACGGTCACCAAGGACGGCGTCTCGGTCGCGAAGGAGATCGAGCTCAAGGACAAGTTCGAGAACATGGGCGCTCAGATGGTGAAGGAAGTCGCATCCAACACCTCCGATGAGGCGGGCGACGGCACCACCACCGCCACCGTGCTCGCGCAGGCGATCATCCGCGAGGGCCTCAAGGCCGTCTCCTCGGGCCGCAACCCGATGGACGTCAAGCGCGGCATCGACAAGGGCGTCATCACGGCCGTCGAGGAGCTGAAGAAGCTCTCCAAGCCCTGTAAGGACTCGAAGTCGATCGCCCAGGTCGGCACGATCTCGGCGAACTCGGACGAGTCGATCGGCAAGACGATCGCCGATGCGATGGAGAAGGTCGGCAAGGAAGGCGTGATCACGGTCGAGGAGGGCTCGGGCCTCGAGAACGAGCTCGAGGTGGTCGAGGGCATGCAGTTCGACCGCGGCTATCTGTCCCCGTACTTCATCAACAATCAGCAGAACCAGACCGCGGAGCTCGAAAAGCCCGTGATCCTGCTGGTTGACAAGAAGATCTCCAACATCCGCGAGCTTCTGCCGCTGCTCGAGGGCGTCGCCAAGTCCGGCCGGCCGCTGCTGGTCGTGGCCGAGGACGTCGAGGGCGAGGCGCTCGCGACGCTGGTGGTCAACAACATCCGCGGCATCCTCAAGGTGGCCTCGGTGAAGGCCCCGGGCTTCGGCGATCGCCGCAAGGCCATGCTGCAGGACATCGCCACCCTCACCGGTGGTACCGTGATCTCCGACGAGGTCGGCCTGTCGCTCGAGAAGGCGACGCTCAATGACCTCGGCGAGGCTAAGAAGATCGTGGTGGAGAAGGAGAACACCACCATCATCGACGGCCACGGCAAGCAGGCCGACATCAAGGCCCGCATCGAGTCGATCCGTCAGCAGATCGAGGAGGCCACTTCCGACTACGACAAGGAGAAGCTGCAGGAGCGCGTTGCGAAGCTCTCCGGCGGCGTCGCCGTCATCAAGGTCGGCGCGGCCACCGAGATCGAGATGAAGGAAAAGAAGGCCCGTGTGGAGGATGCGCTGCATGCCACCCGCGCGGCCGTCGAGGAAGGCGTGGTGCCGGGCGGCGGTGTCGCCCTCATCCGCGCCCAGAAGGCGCTCGATAAGCTCGAGGGCGCGAACGAGGACCAGACGGTCGGCATCCGCATTCTCTCCCGCTCCATCGAGGAGCCGCTCCGCCAGATCGTGGACAATGCCGGCGAGGATGCCGCCGTGATCCTCAACAAGATCAAGGAAGGCAAGGGCAACTACGGCTACAACGCCGCCACCGGACATTTCGGCGACCTGATCGAGCAGGGCATTCTCGATCCGACCAAGGTCACTCGCCTGGCGCTGCAGAACGCGGCGTCCGTGTCCGGGCTGCTCCTGACGACCGAGGTCATGGTGGCCGAGGCGCCAAAGGAAGAGGAGCACAGTCACGGTGGGATGCCGCCGGGCGGCATGGGCGGAATGGATATGTAACGCCCCCTCGAAAGAGGTATCGACTCCAAAAGGATGAGCCGTTAATCTTTTCGGCAATGGTTAGGGGCGGCACCCGACACATAAGCGGGTGCCACCCTGAAAGACGCGGAGCAAGACCCCCTATTCCGCGCAATCCTCGAAGCCCCGCGCAAGCGGGGCTTTTTTTAGGGCCGCTTTCTTGCTTGGCGCATAATCGAAGGCCTGTGCGAGGCTGCGGGAGAGTGCGATGAATGTACTTTGTGCCGTAAGGGGTGGGGCGGCTGCGGCTGCGCTCGGTCTGGCTTTCGGCCTCGTCGGCCTCGCGGCCGCGCAGTCGACGCCGGCCAATGGCGGTCGCGTCATCGCCAAGGGTCCCGGGTACAGCATCGTGGCGACTTCGCCTGGCGCGGGCAGCCAGGCGGCATCGGCGGCGGAGACGAAGGTCACGGACGCCCCGCTCGAGACTCTGCGCGAGCCGATCGTCTGTCGGGGCGCGCGGGTGCTGCACATCGACAATCGCGATCTTCGCTTCGATGGCAACGCCGTTACCGCCGAGGACGGCTGCGAGCTCCACATCACCAACAGCCGGATCAGTGCCGGCGGCATCGCCATCCGTGCGCGAGATGCCAGCGTTCACATCGAGAACAGCGACATCGAGGGCGGCAAGGCGTCCATAGAAGCCTCCAGAGGGGCTCAGATCTACGCCGAGGCATCGACCTTCAAAGGCGCGGCGCGGCGCGTGGATCAAGCCTCGATCCATGATCTCGGCAACAACGTCTGGCATTGATTGACCACTTCGTTGCCGGCGCGGAGCTGGGCGCCTGTCTGCAGAGGCAGTTGGATGCGCTCGAGTCGGCCTCGCCGGGTCGGCGAGATTCGCTCCCCGCCGGCGTCCGCGAATCACTGCCGCTCGTTTTTGCGGCCAGTGATTTCGTGGCGCAGGCGTGCGCCCGCGATACCGATCTGCTGCCCGATCTGATCGGCCGCTTCGTGGTTGCGCGGCGTTCGGCACCCGGCGACTGCGCGGCGCGCGCGCCGGTTGTCGGCGGCACGTCCGAGGCGGATATGCTCTCGGTTCTGCGTCGTTGGCGGCGGCGGGAGATGGTGCGGATCGCATGGCGCGCGCTCGCCGGTTGGGCGGAAGTCGAGGAGACGCTCGCCGATCTTTCCGACTTCGCCGATGCCGCCATCCGCGTATCGCTGGAGCACGCCCGGCAGCCTCTTACCGCCCGATACGGCGAGCCGCGCTCGGCCACGGGCGCGGTGCAGCCGCTCGTGGTCATCGCCATGGGCAAGCTCGGCGGGCGCGAGCTGAATTTCTCCTCCGACGTCGACCTCGTGCTGCTTTTCCCCGAGCATGGCGAGACCGACGGTTCGCGCCCGATCACCAACGAGGAGTTCTTCACGCGCCTCGGGCAGAGCCTCATCAGGCTGCTGGAAACCCCGACGCAGGATGGTTTCACGCTGCGGGTCGACATGCGGCTGCGTCCCTTCGGCGACAGCGGACCGCTGGTCACGAGCTTCGCCTCCCTCGAGGATTATCTGCCGCTGCACGGCCGTGATTGGGAGCGCTATGCCTACGTGAAGGCGCGCCCCGTCACCGCTGCGGAGCGGTATGCCGAGATCCGCGCTTCGGCGCTCGGCCCGTTCGTGTACCGCCGATACCTGGACTATGGTGTGTTCGAGAGCCTGCGGGAAATGAAGGTCCTGATCGAGCGTGAGGTCGAGCGGCGCGAGCTGGCCGATCACATCAAACTCGGACCAGGCGGCATCCGCGAGATTGAATTCATCGTGCAGGCATTCCAGCTGATCCGCGGCGGACGCGAGCGGCGGTTGCAGACGAGCTCGCTGCTGCAGGCGCTCGGCACGCTCGGGGAGATGCAGCTCATGCCGGGCGAGGCGGTGGCGGAGCTGCGAGCCGCGTATCTTTACCTGCGGCGGCTGGAGAACAGCCTGCAGATGCTCTCCGATCGTCAGGCTCATCAGCTTCCCGCCGATGAGCTGTCGCAGGAGCGCATCGCGCTCGCCATGCACGCCCCCGGCTGGACCGCGCTGCGCACCGAGCTCGGACGCCACCAGGCGCGTGTCAGCAGTCATTTCCATCGCTTCGTGTTCGGCGCGTCGCCTGCGCACGGGGATGAAGGCGTCCGGATCGATCTGGGGCGGCTCTGGGACGAGGGAGCGGAGAGCGCCGTACTCGCCGAGTCGCTGAGCCGAGCCGGGTTCGCCGATGCCGCGCAGGCGACCCAGATGCTGTTGGCCCTGCGCGCCTCGGCGCTCGTGCGCAAGCTCGATGAGCCCGGGCGACGACGGCTGCAGGCCCTGTTGCCGCCGCTTCTGGAGGACATCGGCGCGGCGGCCCTCGCCGGCGCGGACGAGCAGCATGCGGTACTGCGCCGGATCATTTCCATTCTCGAGGCCACCGGCAAGCGCTCCGCCTACTTCGCGCTGTTGCGCGAAAGCCAGGCCGCGCGCTCGCGGCTCATCGAGATCTGTCGTCACGGCGAATTCCTCGTCCGTCAGATCGCCTCCTATCCACTGCTGCTCGATGAGCTCGTCGACGAGAGATTGCTGTCGGCGCTTCCGGGGCGCGAAGGCCTCGCCCATGAGCTGCAGCTCGCCATGGACCAGCTGCAGGAGGATGACCCCGAGCGCCAAGTCGAGGCCCTCTGTCACTTCCAGCGCGCCGCCGTTTTCCGCATTGCGGTGGCGGATCTGACGGGGCGCCTGCCCGTCATGCGGGTGAGCGATCGCCTGACGGAGCTCGCCGAGCTCATCATCGCGCGCACCATGGAGCTCGCCTGGACCCAGATCACGGCGCAATTCGGGGTGCCGCACTGCGGCGAGACCCAAGAGTGGCGGCCGGTGAGCATCTGTGCGGTGGGTTACGGCAAGCTCGGTGGCCTCGAGCTCGGCTACGCGTCGGATCTCGACCTCGTGTTTCTGCACGACTCCCGTGGCGAACGCCAGGAAACCGACGGGACCCGTCCCATCGATAACGCGCTTTTTTTCGTCCGGCTCGCGCAGCGGCTGATGCACCTGCTCACCCTGCACTCGGCAGCGGGCCGGCTCTATGAGGTGGATGTGCGTCTGCGGCCGAGCGGCAAGGGCGGGCTGCTGGTTACGCAGATCGATGCGTTCGCGGAGTACCAGCGACGCGAAGCTTGGACCTGGGAGCATCAGGCGCTGCTGCATGCGCGCGCGGTGGCCGGGTCGTCGCAGCTCCGCGCCCAGTTCGAGCGCACACGGCTCGATGTGCTTCGCCATGCGGTGCGGCGCGAGAGCCTGCGGGATGAGGTGAGAGCGATGCGTGAGCGCATGCGTCGGGAGCTCGCCAAGGGCGGTAAGGGCCGGCTGGATCTCAAGCAGGATGCTGGCGGTATCGCCGACATCGAGTTCCTGGCGCAGTACTGGGCGCTCAACTGGGCGGGGGAGTATCCGCCCGTGGCGATGTTTTCCGACACCATCCGGCAGCTCGAGTCGGTCGCCTCAGCCGACCTCGTTCCGCAGACGACCGTCGATGTCCTCACGGCCGCATATCGGGCGTATCGCACGCGGACGCATCATCTGTCCCTGGCCGGCGAGAGCGCCGTGACCGCCGCGGAGGAGTTTGCCGGCCAGCGAGCCGCGGTCACGGCCATCTGGGAAGAGGTGATGGTGCGAGCCGACAGGATATAATGATCCATGGCCGCACAACCCAAGTCATTGATCCAGCCGAGCGCGCAGAACCAATACGAGGTTACGGCCGAGGACCTGCCGCTCTCCTGCCCGATGCCGCAGATGTACCTGTGGAATTCCCACCCGCGGGTCTATCTGCCCATCGAGAAGACCGGCTGGGCCAAATGTGCTTACTGCGGCGCCGAATTCACTTTGAGGCGCTAGCACGGGGCCGGCCGCCCAATGCGCGGCGGGCGACTTTGGGCTAGCTGCGTAGCAGCGGATCGATAAGCCTCATGAGCTTCTCCAGCGCGCCACGATTGCGCTCGACGGCGGCGCGACCGCGCTGCCCCATAGCCACTCGCAACGCCGCATCCGACAGCAGCGCGGTCACTTTCGCGGCGAGCTCGCCGGCGTTGCGCACGATCTCGGCGGCGCCGCAATCCAGCAGCAGGCGAGCCACGTCCGCTCCATTGGAGTTGTGGGGTCCGGTCAACACCGGCAGCCCGAGCGCCGCCGGCTCGAGCAGGTTGTGACCGCCGATGGGCGCAAGGCTGCCGCCGACGAATGCGATGTCCCCGGCAGCGTAGAAATCGAGCAGCTCCCCCAGTGTGTCGAGCAGCAGCACGCTGCAGGGGCCCGTTGCGGCAGGCCGAGGAAGCGATGCCGAGCGCCGCATGGCGGCGATGCCCTGCCGCTCGAGCCAGTCCGCCACTTCCCCGAAGCGGTCGGCATGGCGCGGGGCAAGCACCAGCAACGCTCCGGGATGGACGGCGCTGAGGCATCGATGTGCCTCGAGCACCGACTCTTCCTCCACGCCGCCATGAGTGCTGCCCGCGACCCACACGGGACGACCCGGCGCATAGTGCTCACGCAGTGTTCTACCCCGCTCGAGGATGTCCGCCGGCAGGATGAAATCGAATTTGAGATTGCCCATGACGTACGTGCGTTCCACCGCCGCGCCGAGCATGCGGAAGCGTTCGGCGTCCCCCTCGCCTTGCGCGGCGACCACTACCCCGCCCGCCATTGTCTCGCGGAACAAAGTCCCGAGACGCCGGTACCGATCTGTCGAGCGCCGCGATAGCCGCGCGCTCGCGATGACCAGCGGTATGCGCCGGCGCCGGCATTCGCGGTAGAGGTTGGGCCAGAGCTCCGTCTCCATGATCACCGCAAGCCGCGGGCGGGTGCGATCGAGAAAGCGACGGACAGAGCCCGGCAGGTCGAACGGCAGATAACGCACCTCGGCCGACTCGCGGAAGGACGCGCGTGCGCGCGCGGCGCCGGTTGGAGTGAACGTGGTCACCAGCACCGGCGTTTCCGGGTAGCGCTCCCGCAGCGCGACCACCAAAGCCGCAGCCGCCTGTACCTCTCCCACCGAGACTGCGTGGACCCAGATCGGGGCGCTCGACAGCGGTACTCCGAGGCCGAGCCGCTCACCGAAATTTCGCCAGTAGCTGCGGTCCCGCAGACCCCGTGCGGCGAGCATTACCGAGATGACCGGGGCGGCCAGGTACACCGCCGCGAGATACAGGAGGCGCATCGCGGGTTGCCTGTCAGCCGGCTGTCGGCTCGCGGTTTCCGGATGGCTGGCCGGGCGATTGACGATAGCCGTCGAGCAGCGCGTGCCAGTCGGCTTCGGAAAATCGATCGGCCGGCAGCCCGTAGGTGATCTTCTCCAGAGACCGCCGCAACCGAACGAGATTGGCGTCGCGCCACAGGCCCGCCCGGCGGAGCTGGCAGCGATCGAAATCGACCAGGTACACGGCCTCTTCGCTCAGCAGCACGTTGCGCGCGTTGAGATCGGCGTGACAGACGCCGAAGTCATGAAAGCGGCGGATGCAGCGTCCGATCGAGATCCAGGTGATGATGGAGAGCGCGCCGCAGCTCAGGCATTCGGCGAGCGAGCCGACCGTGGCCAGCCGCTCTGTGATGATATCGGCGCGATAGCTGTGCCCGTGTCGCATGTAACGTGCGGCGATCGGCGCCGCCACAGGCAGCCCGGCGCGGTGCAGCCGATAAGTGATCGACCACTCGGTGAAAGGGCGAGTCTGATCTTCGCCACTCCAGATATATCGGTCGGAGGAGAGCAGCGCGATGACCCCGCCGCGATGGTAATGGCGCAACACCAGTCGGCGATCCCGACTGCGCACGAAGTGGGTGGTACCCCGTCCGCGTGCAACACCGTCGAGCTCGCCTCGAGAGCCCCAGTAGCGTGGATCGAACCAGGCAGCGGTCAAATTGCGGGCTCGGGAGGCGTCGTATAGCATGGCGCCTCCCTCGATGACCGAATGCTTGACCTCCGTTCCCAGCGGCCACCGCCCGCTCATCGCGAGCATCCCTCTGAGTCCCGCCTGTGCGTAACGATGGACCCCCGGAAACTGCCGCTCGATCGATCGCCTCTCGCGGTCTGCATTTTGAGACTCTCGGCACTCGGCGACACGTGCCATGTCGTCCCGGTGATCCGAGCACTGCAGCGCGCATGGCCGGAAACGAAGCTGACATGGATCATCGGCAAAGCGGAGTCGCGCCTGATGGAGCTCATCGATGGGGTGGAGTTTATCATCGTGGACAAGCGGGTCGGCTTTGCCGCGCGTCGCGATTTGCGCGCACGCCTGCGCGGACGCCGATTCGACGTGATGCTGCACATGCAGCTGTCCTTTCGCGCCAGTCTGGTGTCGCGCCTCGTCCCGGCCACCATCCGACTCGGCTTCGATCGCGCCCGGGCGCGGGAGCTGCAGTGGCTCTTCACCAATGCGCGGATCGCGCCGCGTTCCCGCGAGCACGTCCTCGACGGCTTCTTCGGCTTCATCGAAGCGCTCGGAATTCATGACCGCACCCTGCGCTGGGACATCCCATTGCCGCCCGAGGCCAGGGCGTACGCCGAGCGGCTGATTCCCGACGCTCGGCCGACATTGGTCATCAGTCCCTGCTCGAGTCATCCGCTGCGCAACTGGCGTCCGGATTGGTATGCCGCGGTCGCCGATCACGCGGCCGCTCGACACGACATGCGCGTCATCTTGGCGGGCGGCCGCACCCCCACCGAGCAGACGATGGGGGCCGCTATCGAGAGGTCTGCGCGGATGCCGCTCGTCAATCAGATCGGACGTGACACGCTGCCGCAGATGCTGGCGCTGCTCTCGCGGGCGACCGCGCTCCTCTCGCCCGACTCAGGTCCCGCTCACATGGCGACCATGGTGGGTACGCCGGTGATCGGCCTTTATGCGGCCACCAATCCCGCGCGCAGCGGCCCGTATCTCTCCCGGATGTGGTGCGTGAACGCCTATCCGCAGGCCGCGCTCCGATTCCACGGCCGTGCGCCCGCGCAGCTGCCCTGGACCGAGAAGATCGAGGAGCCCGGGGTGATGGACCTCATCCAGGTGGGGCAGGTCACCACGAAGCTCGACCAGTTGTTAGGATGCGCCCAATGACCGACATCCTCGTCCCCCTCTCCCCCGGGGAGCTGCTCGACAAGATCACCATCCTCAGGATCAAGACAGCGCGCATTCTCGATGCCGCGAAGCTCGCCAACGTGCGGCTCGAGCTCGATTTGCTCGAGAAAACGTGGCGCGACTCGCGCTTCGCCGCTGTCGATGTGGCCCGCGATGAGCGCGCGCTTCAGGAGGTGAACGAGCGGCTGTGGGACATCGAGGACCGCATCCGCGAGAAGGAGGCGCGCCAGACCTTCGACCGCGAATTCATTGAGCTCGCTCGCGCCGTCTACCACTCGAACGACGAGCGGGCGGCAATCAAGAAGCGGATCAACCTGACGCTCGGATCGCGCCTGATGGAGGAGAAGTCCTACCAGACCTATTAGAATTGCGGGGGTGGGGGCGGCGGCTTCGGAGTTGGCGCCGGGGACGGAGGCGTCATGGCCGCCGGCGTGATCGGGCCGAGCGAAACGGAGGCGGGGGCGGTGAGCCACTCGTCGATCGCCTGCACCTCTTTGGGATCGAGGATGCCGGCCGCGTATCGCAGCTGCACCAGACTGTTGATGTACGCGTAGCGGCTCTGAGCGTAATTGGTCTTGGCCTGCACCAGCGTGCTCAATGCATTGAGGACATCGACCTCGGTCTGAGTGCCGACCCGATAGCCCGCCTCCGTCGCCCGGTAGGCGGTCTGGCTGGAGGTAAGCGCCTGCTGCTGCGCCTGAACCTCCGCTATCCCGCTGATGACACCGAGGTAGGCGTCCCGCGCCTGCTGCACGGTCGAGCGCGAGGCCTGCTCCATGGCGTCCTTCGCGGCGATCCACTGGTATTCCGCCTGATGCACGTGCGCTTCGGTGCCGCCGCCACTGAAGATCGGGACGGTGACCTCGAGCCCGATCTGGCGGTCGTTCGTCCAGGAGGGCAAGTTAAAGGTCCCGATGTCGAAGGGACCCTCGGTAATGGACTCATTGACGCCGTCGCTGTTGAAGGAGCGGCTGGCGACCAGGCTGATGGTCGGCAGATGGCCCCCGAAGGCGATGCGCACGTTCTCCCGCGCCACATCGGCGGCCAGCCGGCTCGCGATCAGCGTGAGATTTTGCTGCAGCGAGGTTTGGACCCACTGGTTCTGGTTGGCCGGGCTCGGCATGACGAGCGGAATGCTCTCCCCGGGCTCGGACAGCGTGTCGTACTGACGGCCGGTGATGACTTCGAGCTGATCTTCGGCGGTCGCCAGCGATTGCTTGGCGGCAATCACGGCCGCCGCGGCGGTATCGCGCGCGGCACGGGCCTGCTCGACGTCGGTGATGGCGATGAGTCCGACCTGGAAGCGCTTGTTGGCCTGCTCGAGCTGCAGGTCGAACGCCTGCAGCGAGGACTCCTGCGCCTGCAAGGTGTCGAGTGACGAGAGCACATTGAAGTAAGCCGTGGCGACCCGCAGGATCAGGTCCTGCGCTGCCGCTTCGTAGGTTGCCTGCGCCTCGGCCACCTGGCTGTTGGCTGATTTGAGCGTCATCCAGTCATTCCAGGAGAAGAGGGCCTCCGAGAGATTGAGGCTCCACTGGCGGGCGTTCGTGTGCGTCACGGCGTAGAAGGAGGTGGACACGGGCGCCCCGGAGGCCGAGGTTCCAATGCTGCTCGAGAGGCCGGCGTTATGGTCCAAGGTCCCGCCTGCCGATCCCGAGATCTGCGGCAGCAAGGCCGCCCAGGCTTCCGGCCGGGCCTCGCGCGCGGCCAGGTAGTTCGCATGGGCCTGCTGGAACGTCGGATCGTTCCCGAGGGCGTCCTGGTAGACCTGGGAGAAGTCCGCGGCCTGGACGGCGGCTGCGGAGAGTCCTATGGCAAAGCCGGCACAGAGGAAGGCCAGGCTCGATGTCCGTACGGCGCGGTGCATAATCTTGACGAACTGCTCTTGAGACTTGGAGAGAGCTCTTAGAACACAAAACCCTGCGGCCGAGTTGCATGTACGAGCGGATCGATGACCGTCTCGAACAGGCTCTCCGTTCCCCAGGCATCCTCCGAGATCCGGCGGATGAGCCGCGCCTCCATGGCCGGAGGCTCGCCCACGACGACGAACAGCCGCCCGCCGAGCGCGAGCTGGCGCTGGAAGCGCTCATCGGGGACGGGGAGTGAGGCGGTGATCGCGATCGCATCGTACCGGGTTTCGGCATCGATCTGTCTCGCATCCTGCGCGATGACCTCGATGTCCCTCAGGCCGAGTGCGGCGACGTTGCGACGGGCGAGCTGCGCGAGCTCCGGAAAGATCTCGAGCGACCGCACCGATGCGCTGCACGCCCGCAGGCATGCCGTCACGAACCCCGAGCCTGTCCCAACCTCGAGCACCCGCTCATTGCCGCCGAGCGTAAGGGCCTGGAGGAGTCGGCCGACGACGCTGGGCCGCAGCATGTGCTGCCCGCACGGCAGTGGGATCTCCACGTCCGCAAAGGCCAGAAATCGATGCTGCGTCGATACGAATGCCTCGCGTGGCACCTTGCGCAGCGTCTCGAGCACTCGCGCATCGAGCACGTCCCAGGCACGAACCTGTTGCTCGATCATTTGCTCGCGTGCTTGGATCGTGGACATGGCCGGTGGCGCTCCGATTGGACTTATTGCATCCGGTGGGGGCTCATGAAGTTACGGGTTTTCGCGCCCCCTGCCAAGCCGCTTTGCGATGAGATATGGTGAAATGCCGACGGGACGCCGGACACCTACGCTATGCTTCCGCCGTCCGCATACCGGGGACGAGAAGAATGAAAGCAATCCCGGACTTCCCGCGAGCCCGTCAACGACATGATGCCCAACCCAGCGCTCGAGCAGGCGGGAGACCACCTCTGTTTCCTGCGAGACTCGCCGTTTCGACAGCGTGTCTCAAAGGCTGACTGAGTGTCCGCCGTCGTAATCCTGTGCATCCTGCTGGCGGTCGCGGTAGGGGTGCTCCTCTGGCTCTACGCCGTGCAGCGCCGCGAGCTCACGAACGTGAGCTGGCTGTCGCAGCAGCTTCAGCGTATCGCCATCGGTGGCCCGCTCGTCGGTCGGGTCGAGTCGGCGAGCTCGAAACCGGAGCTGTCGGCGCTCGTCACCGCCATCAATCATCTGCTGACACGCGCCGCCGCCGAGCGCGACGGCGGCCGAGTGACTCCGAAGCTCTTTGCCGAGCTCGGAGAGCGCATCCACGAGGCGGTCCTGGTGCATCGCGAGGTCATTCTGTACGCGAACCGGCAGTTCGCTACGCTCGTCGGCGCGGATCGCGCCGACCTCGCCGGACGCCGTCTCGCCGATGTGGTGGCACCGGAGTACGCCGAGCTGGTGCACGAGAACGTCCGCCGCCGCCTGAGCGGCGAGCCGGCTGCCGAGCGCTACGAGGTCGAGATCCTCGGCCGCGATAGCCAGGTGAGCCGGCTCGAGCTCTCCTCCGCGCGGGTCGATTACGACGGTGGCAGCGCGCTGCTCATGATTGGCGTGGAGATTCTGCCCACGCAGACGGTCGAGGCGTTGCGTCTGAAGACGGAAGGCGACTCGGGGGCGTCTCTGCTGGCCCTGAACTCGCTCGCGGAAGCCGTGATCGCCACCGACGTGGATGGCCGCATCACCTATCTGAATCCCGCGGCGGAGCGGCTCACCGCGACCACCGCGGCGGAAGCGGCCGGCAAGTCGCTCGAGGAGATCGTCGGGCTGGTGGATGAGACCGACCGGCGCCTGCTCTCCGATCCGGTGCGTCAGGTGCTCACGAGTGGCGCGCCGGTGAGTCTTGGCCGGCGCGCGTTGCTGATTTCGCGCCATGACGCCAGCGAGCACTCGATCGAGCTGTCGGCCACCCCGATGCGCAACGCCGCCGGCGATCAGGCCGGCGCGGTGGTGCTGCTGCATGATGTTTCCGAGCAGCGCGGGCTCGCCCGCCAGATGTCCTACCAGGCGACCCATGATGCGCTCACCGGGCTCGTCAACCGGCGCGAGTTCGAGCGGCGGCTGGAGGAAGCAATCGAGCGCGGACACCGCGGTGACGGCCAACACGTGCTGTGTTATCTCGACCTCGACCGTTTCAAGGTGATCAACGATACGAGTGGTCATCTCGCCGGCGACAGCATGCTGCGCGAGGTGGCGAAACTACTGCGCGATGCGGTGCGCGACAGCGACACGGTCGCACGTGTCGGAGGCGATGAGTTCGGCATGCTGCTCGTCGGTTGCCCGCTGGAGAAGGCGCGGCAGATCGCCGACGACGTCTGTCGTTCGGTGGGTGAGCACCGCTTCGTTTGGCGGGACAAGATATTCAACATCGGCGTGTCGGTGGGTCTGGTCGAGATCTCGCGCGAGAGCGGTACGCTCGAGGAGCTGCTGACGGCCGCCGACTCCGCCTGTTATGTCGCCAAGAAGCAGGGCTCGGGACGGGTGGCGGTGTACTCGGCGCGGGACGAGGCGCTCGCCCGGCACACCGGTGAGATCCAGTGGCTGCAGAAATTGCAGAGCGCCCTCAGGGAAACCCGCTTCCAGCTCTTCTATCAGCCGATCGTGCCGGCGCAGGGCACGGATGGCGGCGGGCCGGCGATGGAGGTTCTGGTGCGGCTACAGGACGAAGGTGGCCATCAGGTGCCGCCGGCGGAATTCGTGCGCGCGGCGGAGCGCTACCACCTGATGAGCCTCGTCGATCGCTGGGTCGTGCAGACGACCCTCGCCGCCCTGGGCCGGGGCGCCATCCCGGTGGCGAGCGATCGCTGCGTCGCGATCAACGTGTCCGGACAGACGCTCGCGGATGCGCAGTTCCTCGAGTTCGTCGTCGAGTGTCTGGACAGTACCGGTGTGACGCCGTCGCAGGTGTGCTTCGAGATCAGCGAGACGGCGGTGGTCGCGAACCTCGATGATGCCCGCCGCTTCGCCGGAGTGCTGCATGGCATGGGTTGTCAGTTCGCGCTCGATGACTTCGGCTCCGGCCTGGGCTCCTTCTCCAACCTCAAGAGCCTGCCGATGGATTACCTCAAGATCGACGGCTCGTTCATCCGCAACCTGGGGCGCGACACCGTCAACCAGGCGATGGTCGCCGCGATGATCAAACTCGCGCGGACGCTCAATTTCAGGGTGATCGCCGAGCAGGTCGAGGACAGCGCGGCGCTCGATGCGGCGCGCCGCATGGGAGTCGATTTCGTACAGGGCTACGCGATCGCCCGGCCGCAGCCGTTGCCGTTGGCAGCGTGAGCCGCACGAGCGGCCCGACGCCGCTCATTCACTTGCTCTTGATCCTGTTGGGTTCGAAAGTCAGGGCGGCGCCGTTCATGCAGTAGCGTAGACCCGTTGGCTTCGGGCCGTCGGGGAAGACGTGGCCGAGGTGTCCACCGCAATGCGCGCAATGGACCTCGGTCCGCTTCATCAGATGGCCCTGATCCTCGCGAGTCGCCACCGCGCCCGGCATCGGCTCGAGGAAACTTGGCCAGCCGGTGCCGCTTTCAAACTTCGAATGCGATTCGTAGAGGGACTTCCCGCAGCCGGCGCAACGGAACACGCCCGCGCGATGCTCGTCGTTGAGATCGCTGGTGCCGGAACGCTCGGTCCCGCGGCGGCGAAGCACGCGGTACTGCTCGGCGCTCAGCGTGGCGCGCCACTCCTCATCGGTCTTCTCGACCGGAAACTGCTCTTTCGATTCCACTCCCGCCGCCTCCCCGCGCTGCGCTCACATATGCACGAGTCCAACAGGTCGGCTCCAGGCTCGTCAAGCGCTATCCTGGCACCGCCGGGCAAAGTGCCGTCATGGCAGCTCCGGACCGGAAAGCAACAGGCCGGGGGGCGGGGGCAAGTACCTGGGGAATCAAGAAGTTGCATGCTTTCCGAGAGACCCGCTGGCGCCCGCTGTAGGCTCTCGCCAACAACCAACAGCCCGTCGAGCCGGAAAGCCAACGGTGCAAGTTGCCCCCAAGCGTGGTAAGAAGGGAGCCCGATCCATGCATGAGAGTGAGTAGCACGGAGGCGGCCGTCGTATGCAGCTTGCCCGATTATGGCGTGAGCACCTCGCCGCAGGTTGTCCCCGCGAGCTCGCCGGCGTGGAGATTGCCGGCAGCGATGCGCGAACCCTGGATGCCGAGATCACCGCCTGCGTGAGCGCGCTCATCTGCAGGTCCATGACCGTGGATGAGCGTATCCAGCGCCGACTCGCTGAGATCAGCGATGCGCTGGCGAGCAAGCAGGCGGACGCGGAGGCCCCGGTGGCCGCGTATTACGCGCGGCTCAACCGTCTGGTCGGCGCGATGCTGACCGAGTCCCGCTCAGGTACGGCTTAAGCCAGAAAGACCCGCGTTTTCAGTGGCTCGCACGATTCTTGCTCAGCTTGGGCTGCGTGAGTGTCGAGGAGCACACTGCTGTGGGATGCTCGGGTCTTGCGGGAGAGACTGTCGTGGAAGACTTGCCGCACGCGGAGGCGCCGCTCAAGGTGCTCGTGGTCGACGACCAGGTGGATTCGGCTGACGCCGTGGCTTGCCTCCTGTCGATGATGGGACACGAAGTGCATACGGCCTACGGGCCCCACGAGGCGCTCGAGAAGTACCGGCAGGTGCACCCTGAAGTCGTCTTCATGGATATCAGCATGCCGGACCTGAGCGGTCTCGAAACTGCGGCGCGCATCCGCTCCATGCCGGAGGGCACTTCCACCACCATCATCGCTCTTACCGGCCTCGGCCACGAGGCCGATCGCCGCCGCTCGCGCGAAGCGAGCATCGATCACCACGTCGTGAAACCCGCTTCGCCCGCTGTGCTTCACCGCCTGCTCAGCGGCATCCACCACGCCTGAGGGTCAGTCGGCTGGCTGGCTGGCGCGCCTTCCCCGGGGATGCCCGAAGCGCCGCGGGCGACTTCGGGCCCAATCAAAGCAGCGGGATCATCAGCAACGCGACGATGTTGATGATCTTGATCAGCGGGTTGATCGCGGGGCCGGCGGTGTCCTTGTAGGGATCGCCGACCGTGTCGCCGGTCACCGCGGCTTTGTGCGCATCCGAGCCCTTGCCGCCGTAGTTGCCTTCCTCGATGTACTTCTTCGCGTTATCCCAGGCACCGCCGCCCGTGGTCATGGAGATCGCGACGAAAAGGCCGGTGACGATGGTGCCGATCAGCAGGCCGCCCAAGGCCTTGATGCCCGCGCCGGGCCCGAACAGATAATTCATCACCACCACCAGCACGATGGGCACCACGATGGGCAGGAGCGAGGGGATGATCATCTCGCCGATGGCCGCCCGGGTGAGCAGGTCAACCGCGCGCGAATAGTCGGGCTTGGCGGTGCCCTCCATGATGCCCTTGATCTCGCGGAACTGGCGGCGAACCTCGGTCACCACTGAGCCGGCGGCGCGCCCCACCGCCTCCATGGCGAGCGCGCCGAAGAGATAGGGCACGAGGCCGCCGATGAAGAGGCCGATGACCACCGCCGGATCGGAGAGCGAGAACGCGACGAGTTTCCCCGCGGCCTGGAGATTGTGGGTGTAGTCGGCGAAGAGCACCAGGGCCGCGAGCGCCGCCGAGCCGATGGCATAGCCTTTGGTGACAGCCTTGGTCGTGTTGCCGACCGCATCGAGCGGGTCGGTGATGTCGCGCACCTGCTTCGGCAGGCCGGCCATCTCGGCGATGCCGCCCGCGTTGTCGGTGATCGGGCCATAGGCATCGAGCGCCACGATCATGCCGGTCATCGACAGCATGGCGGTGGCGGCGATCGCGATGCCATAGAGGCCAGCGCCGCTCACCTCACCCAGCTTGAACGAGCCCCAGATCGCGAGGCAGATCGCGATGACGGGCAGCGCCGTCGCCTTCATGGAGACGCCGAGGCCCGCGATGATGTTGGTCGCATGGCCGGTCTGCGAAGCGGCGGCGACCCTGCGCACCGGGCTGTACTCGGTCGCGGTGTAATACTCGGTGATGACGATGAGCGCGGCAGTGAGACCGAGGCCGATGAGCGAGCAGCCGAAGAACGAGTTGCCCTCCGCCGGCATGAGCGCGTGCGTGATGAAGTAGAAGCCGATCGCCGAGACGATGCCGGAGACGATCACGCCCTTGTAGAGGGCGTTCATGATCTTGCCGCCCTCGCGCGTGGATACGAAGAAGGTGCCGATGATCGAGGAGACGATCGAGACCGCGCCGAGGGCGAGCGGATAGATCGCCGCGCTGAGACCGCGGGCTTCGCTCTGCTTGCCGAAAAGTAGCCCGCCGAGCAGCATGGTGGCCACCACCGTGACGGCGTAAGTCTCGAAAAGGTCCGCCGCCATCCCGGCGCAGTCGCCGACGTTGTCGCCGACGTTATCGGCAATCACCGCCGGATTGCGCGGGTCGTCCTCGGGGATGCCGGCTTCCACCTTGCCGACGAGGTCCGCGCCGACGTCCGCGCCCTTGGTGAAGATGCCGCCGCCGAGACGCGCGAAGATCGAGATGAGCGAGCCGCCGAAGGCGAGGCCCACCAGAGCGTGCAGTGCCGGCTCGGTACCGATGAGATGGCGCAGGAAGGCGAAGTAGCCGGAGACACCGAGCAGAGCCAGCCCGACGACCAGCATGCCCGTGATGGCCCCGCCGCGGAACGCCACCGAAAGGGCGGCGTTGAGGCCGCGCGTGGCAGCTTCGGCCGTGCGCACGTTGGCACGCACGGAGATGCTCATGCCGATGTAGCCGGTGGCGCCGGAGAGCAGCGCACCGATGGCGAAGCCGCCAGCGGTGGGCCAGCCGAGGAAGAACCCCAGGATCAGAAGCAGCACGATGCCGACGATGAGAATGGTCGTGTACTGGCGATTGAGGTACGCCTTCGCCCCGGCCTGCACGGCGGCGGCGATCTCCTGCATGCGAGCGTTGCCCGCGGGCAGGCGCAGGATCGCGGTCATCGATACGACGCCGTAGAGGACGGCGAGCACGCCGGCCGCAATTGCGGCCCACAGCCACGTGGTGGCATCCATCAGGCTCTCCCCGGAAGAGGCTACAAAAAAGGCCGCGAACTATACCACGGGCCTTAGAGCTTGAATTCAGTGCGCAGGCGCTTGCGCACGGGGGCACCCCTGATGCGGACATATTCGGGCAGGCCGTTGCGGTAGGGCGGGTAGGCCTCGCCGGCGACGAGCGGCTCGAGGTAGCGGCGACAGGCCTCGGTGATACCAAAGCCGTCCTCGGTGATGTAGCCGCGCGGCAACTTCTTCTCGCGATTCGCCACCTCGGACAGAGGCACGTGGCCGACCGTCCATTTGTAGGGTCTGGAGGACCTGCGGACAATGACCGGCATCACCGCATTCACCCCTTGGATGGCCAGCTCGACCGCGGCCTTCCCCATGGCGTAAGCCTGCTCGACGTCCACTTTGGAGGCGATGTGGCGCGCCGAGCGCTGCAGATAGTCCGCCACGGCCCAATGGTACTTGTAGCCGTGAGCCTGGCGGATCATGTCCGCCACGACCGGGCCGACGCCGCCGAGCTGGGTATGGCCGAAGGCATCGCGAGTGCCGGCCTCGGCGAGGAACTTGCCATCCGGATACGCCGTGCCCTCCGAGACCACCACCACACAGTAGCCGTATGCGGTGACGCACTGCCGCACCCGCTCGAGGAACCGGTCCTTGTCGAACGGAATCTCGGGAAAGAGAATGATGTGCGGCGCCTCGCCCGATTTCTTGCCGGCGAGCCCCGCGGACGAGGCGATCCAACCGGCATGCCGTCCCATCACCTCGAATACGAACACCTTGGTCGAGGTCCGCGCCATCGAAGCGACGTCGAGCGCCGCCTCCCGAGTGGACACCGCGACGTACTTGGCGACCGAGCCAAACCCAGGGCAACAGTCGGTATGCGGCAGATCGTTGTCGACCGTCTTCGGCACCCCGACACAGATGATGGGGTAGCCCAACGACTCGCCGATCTGCGAGACCTTGAGCGCGGTGTCCATCGAGTCGTTGCCGCCGTTGTAGAAGAAGTAGCCGATATCGTGGGCGCGGAAGACCTCGATCAGCCGCTCGTATTCGGCGCGGTTCTGCTCGATCCCCTTCAGCTTGAATCGAGCCGATCCGAACGCGCCTGCCGGTGTGTGCTTGAGTCCGCGGATGACGGCGGGACTCTCGCGGCTGAGGTCGATCAGATCCTCAGTGAGCGCCCCGACGATGCCGTCGCGGCCGGCGTACACCTTGCCGATGTGTCGTGACCGCCGCATCGCAGTCTCGATGACGCCGCAGGCCGATGCATTGATGACAGCCGAGACACCGCCGGACTGAGCATAGAACGCGTTCTTCTTGGGCGTCGCCTTTTTCATGGTTCGGGTGGTCAGCGGGAGAAGGGGGTGGCGAAGAATACGCGGGCCGGCGTGCCGGAGCCAGCGAGGGCGCATGGCTACGCTCATCGGGTGCATTGACCGCGCTCCCGGGCGCCGGTAAGGTGACGAGCCTTTGCGCTGGTCTCAAGGTCTCGATTAATCATAATCATGCGCATCGTCCTGTTGGGGGCCCCGGGATCGGGGAAGGGCACGCAATCTCAGCGGCAGGTCGAGCGGCAACGCCTACCGCAGGTCTCCACAGGCGACCTGCTGCGCGCCGCCGTGGCCAAGGGCACGCCGCTCGGCCTGAAGGCCAAGGAGGCGATGGCGGCCGGCCGCCTGGTCGAGGACGAGATCGTCCTGGGGATGATTCGCGAGCGGCTCGCCGAGCCCGACGCTCAGCGGGGATTCATCCTCGACGGTTTCCCGCGAAATCTGACGCAGGCCCGCGCCCTCGATGCGTTGCTGCGCGAAGTGGAGCAACCGCTGGATGCCGTCGTGCAGATGGAGGTCGATTACGCCGAGCTGTCCCGGCGCATCTCCGGCCGGCGCACCTGCGCCGACTGCGGCCGGGTCGTGAATCTCCTGACCTCGCCTCCGGGTGAGGCTGAGCGCGAGCTTTGCCCAAAGACCGGCAAGCCCCACCGGCTCTTCCAGCGTCCGGACGACAATGAGGCCACGGTCGCCGAGCGGCTGAAGGTGTACGAGCAGCAAACTCGTCCGCTCGTCGACTACTACCGCGAGCAAGGATTGCTGCGCACGATCGACGCCGAAGGACCCGTCGCCGAGGTCGAGCGGCGCTTGGAGAGCGCTCTAGCTAAATAAGAGCTCGGCGCAAGACGGTCTTCGGGCCAGGCCCCGCTACATCGCTGCCAGCAGCTTCGCGCCGATCACGGCTCGCCGCCAGCCTCTCAGCGCGGCGATGTCATCACCGCCTTCGACGAGCCGCTCGAGGTCACGCCGCGTCACGAGCACCTCGGGGCTGAGGCCCAGCTCCGTCGCCACGGCTTGATTCACCGCGCCGAGCTTTTTCGCCAGCGCGCCCTTCACCGGATCGGGTCGCTGCCGCGCATCGAGCGGGGGCGGCGGGTCCGAAAGCTGTGCCGCGGCAACGCACGCCAGCAGCTCCTGGCCGCAATGCCGCACCACGCCTGCCGGTACTTCCGCGATTGCCTCGAGCGCCGCCGCTGACCGGGGCACGCGCACGATCACCTCACGCAGCGCCGCATCATCGAGGATCCAACCTCGCGGCCGGTTTCGCTGCATCGCGCGCCGCTCGCGCCATGCCGCGAGCTCGCGCGCCAGACGCTCTCTGCCGGGATCGAGGCCACGCAGGCCCTTGATGCGCCGCCACGCCTCCTCCGGGTCCGTCGCGAGACTGCGCGCGTCAGCGAGCCCGGCGAGTTCCTCGGCGAGCCAGGCCGATCTGCCGAGCCTCTCGAGCTGCTGCTGCAGAGCGACCTGCAGCGGGATCAGGTGCCGCACATCATCCAACGCATACTCGATCTGCTCCGCCGAAAGCGGCCGGCGCGACCAGTCGGTGCGGGTGTGCGCCTTCGCCAGCTCGACGCCGAGCAGTCGGCGCACGAGCTCGGCGTAGCCGACCTGCGCGGCGAATCCCGCGAGAGCCGCCGCGATCTGTGTATCAAACACGGGGCGCACCAGGCCGACGCCCGGCAGTAGTACCTCGAGATCCTGCCGCGACGCGTGCATGACTTTCACCACGCCGGCCGCGGTGAGCGGGCCGGCGAGCGCACCGAGGCTCGTCACCGCAATCGGGTCGACGCACCTCGCCTCGTCAGCGGTCGATACCTGTATCAGGCAGAGCTCCGCGCGATAGGTGCGCTCGCGGAGAAATTCGGTGTCCAGCCCGATCGTCGCCTGCGTGCAGAGGCGCGCTGCGAGAGCGGTGACGGCGTCGGCAGTGTCGGCGATGTGGTGCAACAGCGCGAAGGATGATCTGTAGAATCCCCGCCTATTATGCACGTGCACATTCTCGGCGTTTGCGGGACCTTCATGGGCGGTATCGCCGCGATCGCGCGCGCCGATGGCCATCGCGTAACCGGGTCCGATCGTAACGTCTATCCGCCGATGAGCACGCAGCTCGAGGCGCTCGGGATCGAGCTCACCGAGGGCTACGATGCCGCGCAGCTCGATCCCGCGCCCGACGTCGTCGTGGTCGGCAATGTCATGACGCGCGGCCAGCCGGTCGTCGAGGCGCTGCTCGAGCGCGGCATTCCGTATGCATCGGGCCCGGAGTGGCTTGCGCGCGAGGTGCTGCGCGATCGTTGGGTGCTGGCCGTGGCGGGTACGCACGGCAAGACGACCACCTCTTCGCTCCTCGCCTGGATCCTCGAGCACGCGGGACTCGAGCCGGGGTTCCTCATCGGCGGCGTGCCCGCCAACTTCGAGAGCAGCGCGCGCCTCGGCGCCAAGCCCTTCTTCGTGATCGAAGCGGACGAGTACGATACCGCCTTCTTCGACAAGCGTGCGAAGTTCGTTCATTACCGCCCGCGCACGCTGGTCCTTAACAATCTCGAGTACGACCACGCTGATATCTACCCGGACGTGGCCTCGATCGAGCGGCAGTTCCATCACCTGGTGAGGACCGTGCCGGGCGGCGGCCGCATCGTCTGGAACGCCGCGGATGAGCGCCTGCAGGAGACGCTCGCGATGGGATGCTGGACGCCGTGCGAGGGTTTCGCGGGCCACCCCCTGCCGGCGGCGCACTGGAGCGCGCGCGTCACGGGCGGGGTCGAGGATTTCTCCTGCTTCGAGGTTCTCGAGCAGGGCCGGCCGCGCGGAACGGTACGCTGGGGGCTCATCGGCGCGCACAACATGGAGAACGCGCTCGCGGCCATCGCGGCGGCGCGGCACGCCGGCGTCGCGGTCGAGCGCGCCATCGAGGCGCTGCCTGCGTTCGCGGGCGTGGCCCGGCGCATGCAGCTACGCGGCGAAGTGAACGGGGTGAGCGTCTATGACGACTTCGCTCACCATCCCACGGCCATCGCGACCACCCTCGATGGCTTGCGGCGGCGCGTCGGATCGGCGCGCATCATCGCCGTGTTGGAACCGCGCTCCAACACCATGAGGATGGGCGTGCATCGCGACTCATTGGCCGGCTCCCTGGCCGGAGCGGATGAAGTCTGGTTGTACACGCCCGCCGATCTGGGCTGGGACGCGGGTGCGGCGCTGGCCGCGCTCGGCGGTCGCGGCCACGGACGAAGTGATGTGACGGTCCTCGCACGGGATCTCGCGCAGACGCTGAGGCCCGGGGATCACGCGCTCATCATGAGCAACGGCGGTTTCGGCGGCCTGCACGGCAAGCTGCTGGCGGAGCTCGCGCAGCATCCGCAGCCGCGGCCCTAGCCGACCGCCGGCGAATCCAAGCGGCGCAGTCGCGCGACGCGCCGGCTGTAGAAGCACCAGAGCCCAACGCCCAGCACCACCGTCCAGCCGAGCACCAACCAACCGGTGAAGCCGTCGTGGCGACTGAGAAGAAAGCCGAGTGGAGAGGCGCGGTTCGGCTGCGACAGTCCGTGCACGACCAACATCACCCACACCCAGCCGGCGTGCAGCCCCATTCCCGCCGCGGTGTTGCCGGTGATGGCGCGGACCAGCGCAAGCACGGCGCCGACCACGGTCAGACAGAGGAACGCGTCCGCGATGCCGAGCGGGTGCGCGAACGACTGCAGGGTACCCTGAAGGAGCGCGACACCGCTCCAGACGGAGACCTGCGCCGCGGGAATGTGGAAACTGCCGAGGAAATGCGTCCAGGCATAGACGATGGAAGTCAGCGCGATCGCGAGCGCGGTGCCCGACTCCCGCTGGATGCCGGCGTACATCGCGCCGCGTAGCGCCGTCTCCTCGATGAGAGCGACCGCAAGACCGCTTGCGAACCGCTTGCCGACGAGCGCGGCGAGCGCCCCGGCGTCGTAGCCCGCGGCCTGGCGGAAATCGAGCAGCCCCAGGACCACCATGGACCCGGCGACCGCCGCCATGGTGATCGCGCCGAGCACGAGCCCGATGCAAAGCTCGCGCAGAAAGATGCCCCGTGGCACTCCGAACCCGAGGCTGGCACGGTCCGCCAGCCGCAGTCGACGGGCCATCAGCAGGAAGCCCACGAGAAAGGCGAGCATTCCGATCCGCTCGCCGATGCGATTGAACGGAAAATCGAAATGCGGATGCAGCAGCAGCCACGCGGGATAGGTCAGCGCCGCCAGGGCCGCCAGGCTGACCACGATCAGGAGCAGAAACCAGGCGAAGGCGCGCATGCGGACGAATCATCGGATGAGGGCGGCAATGTACGGGCAACGCGACTGGAGGCGCAAATCGGTGAAGCGAGCCCGCTCTTCAGGGCGTTATACTGGCGCACAAGAGGGTACGGCGCTGCCCCGCTTCCCCCAACCCGTGTCGCAAGCTCCTTCAAACCCGGTCGTCATCTGGTTCGGCAGGGTCGGCGACATGATCATGCTGAGCGCGCTGCTCGAGATCCTCCATCGGCGCTACGGTAAGCCGTGCCGCATCATCGGCGCGGGCGCATGGACCGCGGAGATCTACGGCGCGCACCGTGATGTCGTCGAAGTCCGCTGTCTCGGACGGCACACGGCATTCTTCCTCGACCCCGGGTGGTGGCGCGCCCGGCGGGCGTTGCGCGCCGACCGTGCCGCACCGGTGTATGTCTGCGAGGACTTTCCCAGCAAGCTGCCGCGGATCCGCCGCCTGTTGCGGTGGAGCGGCACGCCCGCCAGTCATTGCGTCTTCCTGGAGGATGTGCTCACGGCGGCTGGACCGGCGCCGGAGCACTGGGTGGACCGCCTCGTGGCGCTCGGGCGGCGCACACCGCCCGCGCTGCGGGCAGCGGACTTCCCGTGGCCGGAGCCGGCACCCCATTGCGCGCCGCGGTTGACCGTCGCCCCCGAGGCGCGCGCGGAGTGCAAGGCCTGGCTCGGCGAGCGAGGTTGGCTCGGCCGGCCGCTCGTGCTGGTCCAACCCGGTAATCAGCGCACGATGAAGAGTCGCACCCGGCCGCGGCTATCCGCCGATGATCACAAAGCATGGCCGCTCGAGCGCTGGGTCGCGCTGTTGCAGCAAGTACATCAGAGAATGCCGGAGGCCATCATCATCCTCGTGGGGGCGCCGCAGGAAGCGGCCTTCCTGGAGTGGATTCGCAGTGCGACGAAGCGGCCCGCGGTCCACACCGCGGTGTTGTCGCTGACAAGACTCTTTGCACTTTGCGCCATATCCCACAGCATGATCTCCGTGGATACCGGTCCCGCGCATGCCGCGGCGGCCCTGGGACTGCCGCTCGTCGTGCTCTTCGGCGCTTATCCGCCGCGGGTCTGGCAGCCGCGCAGCGCCGTGGGCTCGCCGGTGGTCGGCGTCGGCGGGCCGCCGGTGTCGAGCCGGCTGGAGGAGATTGCGGAGCGGACGGTGTTCGAGGCCTGGCGCGGTCTGCTCGAGCGTCTGCAGGCCGACTCGGCCCAGTCTGCCCAGTTAGTTGCGTCGGCACAGTCGGCCCCGTCAGCACAGTCGGCCCCATCGGCACAGTCGGCCGGGGAAGTGCCTCGAGCCGGAGCAGAACGTTGGCCTCATTGAGAGTGGAGACCTCCACGGCGCTGCGGCGAATGGCGGCGAAGCTCCTCGGAGACTACACACCGCCGCGACTGCAGCACGCCCGGGACCTACTGACGGAGCTCGAGGGCGCGCTCGCCCGACCGTCGGTGACGGGCGAATGGGCGGGGCTCGCGGCCGATGTCGCCCGCGCGTTGAGGACGGGCGGTGCGGACGGGTTCCTGCGCCTGCCGCCCATCATGAAGACCGTGCATCCGCGCATCCGTGGCCGCTCCCGCGACTATCTGCGCTACCTTGTCGAATCCCGGCGGTTCTCGGCGGAGCTGCAGCGGGCGTTGACCGAGTCTCCCGTCGGCCAGCCGCTCGTCAACCCGCACTATCCTTTGAGCAGCCCGCTGCTCGTGCAGCACGGCTACCACCTGGTGCGGCTGTTGGAAGCGACGGATCTCGATCTGTCCGCGCTGCACCTGGTGGTCGATTTCGGCGCCGGCTACGGTAGTTTCTTCCGGCTGCTGCGCAATCTCGGCTACCGGGAACGCTATCTCATCTGGGACCTGCCGGTCATGTGCGCTCTGCAGCGTTTCTATCTGCGCAACCTGTTCCCGACCGGTCCGGGCGGGCAGCCCCCGGGCAACCTGCAGTGGCTGACCTCCGGCGATGCCGGCGTGCCCGCCGCGGTCGGCCGTCATTGCGCGGAGCATCAGCCTTCGCTCTTTGTCGCCACATGGTCGCTGAGCGAGACGCCACTCGCCGTGCGCGAGCGGATCGCACCGACGCTCGCCGGGTTCACCCACGTGCTGTGTGCCTACCAGCGCCGCTTCGGCGAGCACGACAACGTGCGGTACTTCCAGTCGCTGGAGAAATCCCTGACGGGCTTCGACTGGCGACACGCCGAGTGCCCCATATTCCGGGGTAACTTCTATCTGATCGGCAGGCGAGCGGTCGCCGCGAACGGCCGTTAGCCTTCGAGCAGGTGCTCGAAGTCAGCGGCGATTCGCTCGAGCGAGAATCGCGCGCATGCCCATTCGCGTCCGGCCGTTCCCAGCCGCCGCCGCCGCTCGGGATCGCGGACGAGGTCGAGGATCGCGCCCGCGAGCCCGTCAATGTCGCCGGGCTCGACCCCGACGCCGGTGCTCTCGGGCGCGAAGGTCTCGGGCAGCCCGCCCGCACGGCTCGAGACGACCGGTACCGCGGCCGCCTGCGCCTCGACGGAGACGCGTCCGAAGGGCTCCGGATACAACGACGGCACGGCGAGGATGTCGAGCGCCGGATAAAGCGCGACCATGTCGGCCTCCCAACCGAGAAATCGATGGCGGCTCGCGTGCATCGAGCGCGCGACCCGCGCCCGCAGCGTCGCCAAATCCACGCCATCGCCCACCCACAACATGCTCACCGAGGTCTCCTCGCCGAAGAGCCGCTCGGTGGCCTCGAGCAGCGTAAAGATGCCTTTTGCGGCGATCATCCTTCCGACATAACCGACGATCACGTCGGAGTCACCGCAGCCGATCCGCGCCCGGGTGCTCGCCCGCAGCGCCGGTGAGGGCCGAAAGCGCTCGGTATCGATGGGGTTATGGAGTACCGAGGCCCGCTCGACACACATTCCCTGACGTTGGTAGTCGTCGCGGTGGAAGCGCGATACCAGGATGAATCGGTCGGCGCGCCGGCTGAGCAGCGCGCGCGTGCGGTACTTCGATGGCGCATCGTGCCAGTGCCGAAAGAGCGCGACGCGCGCGCCGTTGATGCGGCGAAGGGCGAGCAGCATCCGGTAGAACCGCGGATCATTCGACACCATCCAGTCGGGGCGCTGGCGCGCCGCGAGCCGCAGAAGCGCGGCGGCGATGCGCAAGCCGCGGGTCCTGCCGGGACGCACCGACACCGTGGGTACGCGTGCCGCGCGAAGCAGGATCTCCACCGGACTGCCGGCGATCACCAGACAGCGCACGTCATGTCCGCGCCGCGTCATCGCGGTCGCGAGGGCGGCGATGTGCTGCTCGGTCCCATAACCGCGGGTGCTCGACTCTGCGAACAGCAGCCTCATTGCGGCAGTTATACTCGATGCCCGCCATGAGTAACACACTCTTCTTCGATCCCGCCTGCGAACGCCCGTACGACAGTGAGACGCTGCGATGCCAGGCGATGGGAGGCACCGAAGCGACCGTGGTGCGCATCGCCGATGCCCTGGAGGCGCTCGTCGTTCAGCACAACCGCACGAGCGCGAGCGGCCGGTACCTGCCACCGCGGCGTGATCCCGCCGTCACCCGCGTGATCGTCAACCGCGACTCGCGCGCACTGGCGACGGTGCGGGACCTCTATCCCAACGCGCGCATTCACCTCTGGCTGCACGATCGGGTGAGGCCGCGTTCGAAGCGCGCCAGGAGGATCGCCGCTGATGCCGGCATCCTGCGCGAGCTTGCCGTGAAGGTGATCTGCGTTTCAGACACCCAGCGCCATGCGGTGGAGGCGGCGCTGCGTTGGATGGGAGTGGACGATCGTGTCTCGGCCTGCACCATATACAACCCCGTGGATGACGCGTTGCAACCGGACGGCTCGCCGATCGATGAGCGCAAGCTGGTCTTCCTCTCTTCTCCCAACAAGGGACTGAAGTTCACGCTCGATGCGTTCCGCGCCGTCAGAAGAGCGATGCCCGATGCGCGCCTCATCGTCGGCAATCCCGGCTACAAGGCTGACGAGAACGCGCGGCTCGGGGGCGTCGAGTATCTTGGGCCGCAGCCGCAGCATCGCATTCACGCGGAGGTACGCACGGCGCTCTGCACCTTCTGTCCCAACTTTGTCATCCCGGAGACCTTCGGCCTCGTCTTTGCGGAGTCGCGAGCGCTCGGCACGCCGGTTCTCGCGCACGATTGCGGTGCGGCGCTGGAGGTCCTGGCAGATCCCGCGCAGGTGCTGCCGGTGACGGTCGCCAAGCGCCTGTACGAAGGGCTGCTGGGCGGCTGCCCCACACCCTGGCGGAGCGTGCCGGCACGCATTGCGGCCGGATTCGGCCTCTTCGACGTGTACGTCGAGCGGCTGCGGGCCTGGCGCGCCGGTGCGCGGCCGGTAACCGGGCCCGATCCGCGCTTTCGTCTCGCGGTTGTAACACAATGTTGGCGTAAGGTGCTGGCGGAATGAGCTTCGAATCAACATGGCGCCATGGCGGCGCAACCGCTGCATCCCTTCGCCTTCAGGCTCGGCCGTAGCGGCGCTGCGTCCGGCACTCAGCCCTCCCGGGTATGGTTGCCTCGTGGCTCGGATCAGATCCCGGAGAGCGTATTCGAAGCGTGGCGCAGCTTGGACGACACCGCCGCTCAGGCGGCAGCCCATGCCGACTTCGAAGCGCCGCCCGCGCCACTTTCCATCCAGATGACGTCGGTGACTATGGAGCCGTCGGCCTTCAACTCGAGCGTCCGATAACCCGGCGGGCGGCGGTCGATGGCGAACCGCTCGGAGCGGGGCAGGAACTGAGCGCAGGTGGAAGGTGTCGCGAGCAGTCGCACTCCGTTGCGCAAGGCGTCGTAGCTCTGATGCACGTGCCCCCACACGATGCCGCGGACGTTGGGATGCCGATCGATGACATCGAAGAACTCGGCGGCATTCTGCAGTCCCACACGGTCGAGCCAACGGCTGGCCATCGGTACCGGATGGTGATGCAGACACACGAGCGCATGGCGCTGTGGTGCCCCGGCAAGCGCCGACTGTAATGTCGCCAGAGCTTCCGCATTCAGTTGTCCGGCCGCCGATCCCGGCATCGTGCTGTCGAGCAGCACGATACGCCAGAGCCCGAAATCAACGGCTCCGCCGAGGGTGAACGGGGCGCCATCGAGCTCACGACGCATCGCCTCGGGCTCATCGTGATTGCCCGGCAGGCAGAGCACCGGCAGCCGTAAGGCCGCGAACACGCGGCGGAAATGGGCGTAGCCCGCCGGATCGTCCTGCACGAGATCCCCCGTTACCAGCACCGCATCGGGCGGCCAGTCGCGCCGCTGCGCGTGCGCGAGCGTTGCCTCGAGCGAAGGCAGTGTCGGAATTCCGCGCAGCAGCTCGCCCTCGCCGCCGTAGAGATGCGGGTCCGTGAGATGAGTCAGACGCACTACGCTCATCATGCCAGTCATGCCAGTCATGCGCGCAGGGTAACAGAGGGCCCCTGCACGCCTGCAGTGAACTGGGTCGCGCGCGACCCGGGAATGCCTGAAATCTGCGCCACTGCGCTGATTGTTACTGCAATACTGTGACCTCTCGCTACCGAACATAAGTCGCCTGTCGGGCTCTTGCGACGCGCAGCTCGTGCTCGACCGAGACGCGGCTTGCCGCTGGGGCTGCACGGCCCAGGGGCCACCCCGGCACCCGCAGGAATGCCTCGGGGCGAGTCGAGGCACGATGCCTCGACTCCGGCGCACGGACGCATCGGCGTGACCGCCGCCTCACACAGGTTCCCGAGGCATTTCGTTACGCGCGGGCGGAACTCAGAACACGATTGAGCAACGGCAGCGTCTGATGGACAATGCGCGCCCGTCTCCGTTTCCCGGGAGGCGGGACTCATGGGCATTGCGCTACATGCCGCCTGGGCATGGCGGCGCCCCGGTGCTCTGCGGCGATTGCGAGGCGCCGGAGGCCCAACGGAGGCGCCGGAGGCCCAACGGGAGAGTGCACCGTCCCGCCCGGTTCGCCGTCGCCTCGCGATGGAGGCGGGCGGCACGCTATTCTGGTGGCGCCACGTCGGTGGGCGGCCGCGTAACGGACATCGAAACGTGAACGTATTCAGCTAAAGAAGGTAGACCGGTCATGGCAATCAAGGTGGGAATCAACGGCTACGGCCGCATCGGTCGCAACGTGCTGCGCGCGCTCTACGAGGGCCGGCGCACCGGAGAAGTGCAGATCGTCGCCCTCAACGACCTCGGTGACGCGAAAACCAACGCGCACCTGACGCAATACGACAGCGTGCATGGCCGGTTCCCCGGCGAGGTCAAGGTCGATGGCGATTCGATGGTGGTCAACGGCGACCGCATCCGCGTGCTCGCGGAACGCGACCCGGCGAAGCTCCCCTGGGGAACGCTCGGGGTCGAGTATGTGCTCGAGTGCACGGGGCTCTTTACCAGCAAAGCCAAGGCCGGGGCGCATCTGACCGGCGGCGCGAAGCGCGTCGTCATCTCCGCGCCGGGCGGCGAGGACGTCGACGCCACCATCGTCTATGGAGTCAACACCCAAGTGCTCTCGAGCAAGCACACAGTGATCTCCAACGCATCGTGCACGACCAACTGCCTCGCGCCAGTCGCGAAGGTTCTGCACGATGCCATCGGCATCTCGGCGGGCATCATGACGACGATTCATTCCTACACGAACGATCAGGTGCTGACCGACGTCTATCACAAGGACCTGCGGCGCGCCCGCTCGGCGACCCTGTCGCAGATCCCGACCAAGACGGGCGCCGCGGCCGCCGTGGGCCTGGTGCTTCCCGAGCTCAAGGGCCGCCTCGATGGCTTCGCCGTGCGCGTGCCCACCATCAACGTCTCGCTCGTCGATCTCACCTTCACCGCCAAGCGCGCGACCACGGTGGAGGAAGTAAACCAGGCATTGCGCACGGCCGCAGGCGGCGCGCTGCGCGGCGTCCTCGCCTACAACGAGGCGCCGCTGGTCTCGATCGATTTCAATCATGACGCGCACTCGTCGGTGTTCGACGCCACGCTCACCAAGGTGATCGGCGGCAACCTGGTGAAGGCCTGCGCCTGGTACGACAACGAGTGGGGCTTCTCCAACCGGATGATCGACACCACGCTCGCCTGGGCTAGGGCGTCATGAAAATCCTGCGCATGGCGGACATGGACCTGCGCGGCAAGCGGGTCCTGATTCGCGAGGATCTCAACGTCCCGGTGCAGGATGGTGTCGTCACCAGCGATGCGCGCATTCGCGCGGCGCTGCCGACCATTCGCCGCGCGCTCGACCAGCGCGCGCGGGTCCTCATCCTCTCGCATCTCGGTCGGCCGCAGGAAGGCCAGTTCGATGAGGCGCTGTCGCTGAAGCCCGTGACGGCGCGCCTCTCCGCGCTGCTCGGCAAGGCGGTGCCGTTGCGGCGCGACTGGCTCGACGGCATCGATTGCGAGCCCGGGACGGCGGTGCTGTGCGAGAACGTGCGGTTCAACAAGGGCGAGAAGAAGGACGACGCGACGCTCGCGCGCAGGATGGCCGAGCTCTGCGATGTGTTCGTGATGGATGCATTCGGCACCGCGCACCGGGCGGAGGCGAGCACCCACGGGATCGTGCACTTCGCCAAGTGCGCTTGCGCAGGACCGCTGCTTGTCGGTGAGCTCGAGGCACTCGAGCGGGCGCTCGAGAAGCCGGCGCGCCCCTTGGTCGCCATCGTTGCGGGCTCGAAGGTTTCGACCAAGCTTACGGTGCTGGAATCGCTGCTCGCCCAGGTCGACAAGCTGATCGTGGGCGGTGGTATCGCCAACACGTTCCTGGCCGCCACCGGGGTGGCGGTCGGGAAATCGCTCTACGAGGCGGATCTCCTCGATGTCGCGCGTCGGCTCATGGAGCAGGCGCGTGCGCGCGGCGCGGAGATTCCGCTGCCGACCGATGTCGTGGTCGCGAAGGAGCTGGCGGCGACCGCGCACGCCGATGTACGCTCGATTCACGAGGTTCGAGCGGACGAGCGGATTCTCGATATCGGTCCGGATACCGCCGACCGGCTGAGCGGCATGCTGCAGTCGGCGGGCACCATCATCTGGAACGGGCCGGTCGGGGTTTTCGAGTTCGAGCAGTTCGGCGAGGGCACGCGGGCCATCGCTCAGGCGATCGCGCGCAGCAAGGCTTTCTCGCTGGCCGGCGGCGGCGACACGCTGGCGGCGATCGAGAAGTACGGGGTCGAGGATGGGATTTCCTATATCTCCACGGGCGGCGGCGCCTTCCTCGAGTTCGTGGAGGGCAAGAAACTTCCGGCCGTCGCCGCCCTCGAGGAGCGCGCAAGCGGCTGACCCATGCTGAGACGAACCAAAATCGTGGCGACTCTGGGGCCGGCGACCGACGATGTGGCCGTGTTGACCGACATGATGCGCGCCGGACTGGATGTGGCACGGCTCAACGCCTCCCACGGAACGGTCGATGACCGCCGGCGCCGCCTGGCAATGCTGCGCGAGGCGGCCGATCGGGCCGACAGATGCGTGGGTGTGCTGCTCGATCTCGGCGGACCCAAGATCCGCATCGAGAGCTTTCGCGAGAGGAAGGTGATGCTCAAGGAAGGGTGCGCATTCACGCTCGACACCGCGCTCGACCCGAAGGCCGGCACGGTTGAGGAGGTGGGCTGCGCCTACCAGGATCTTCCCAGGGATGTCAGCGCCGGCGATACCCTGCTGCTCGCCGACGGCCAGATCGTGCTCGGCGTCGAGCGGGTGGCCGGCGCGAGGATCGAGACGCGTGTGCGCGTGGGTGGCGAGCTGTCGGATCGCAAGGGGTTGAACCGTCAGGGTGGTGGCATCTCGGCCCCGGCCCTCTCGGATCGGGACCGCGAGGACATTCGCTTCGGCGCCGAGGAGAAGGTCGATTACGTCGCGGTGTCCTTCGCGCGCGATGCCGCCGACATCGAGCAGGCCCGCGCGCTCGTTCGCCAATCGGGCGGCCAGGCGCGCATCGTCGCCAAAGTTGAGCGCCATGAGGCCGTCGCCAACCTGCCGGGCATCATCGAAGCAGCGGATGTGGTCATGGTGGCCCGCGGCGACCTCGGCGTCGAGATGGGCTATGCCGAGCTGACGGGATTGCAGAAGACCATCATCCATCAGACGCGCGGCAGGAATCGTGTCGTGATCACCGCTACGCAGATGATGGAGTCGATGATCCAGAACCCGGTGCCGACGCGCGCGGAGGTCAGCGATGTGGCCAACGCGGTCATGGACGGCACCGACGCGGTCATGCTGTCGGCGGAGACGGCCGCCGGGCGCTACCCCGTCAAGGCAGTGGAGGCGATGGCGGAGGTCATCCAGGGCGCGGAGAAGTACCAGTTCACTCACAGCCGCACCCGCCACCGCACGGAGGGTCAGTTCAAGGGATCCGAGGAGGCGATCGCCATGGCCGTCATGTACGCGGCCAACCACTTGAAGGTGAGGGCCATCGTCGCCTTGACGGAGTCGGGCGCGACACCCCTGTGGATGTCGCGTATCCGATCCGACATTCCCATCTACGCCTTCACCCGCCACGAGGCGACACGCCGCCGCGTGACGATCTACCGCGGTGTATATCCGGTGGTCTTCGATGTGACCCGAGCCACATCCACGGAGGCGCTGTACGGGGCGCTGTTCTCGCGGTTGCTCGAGCTCGACCTGGTCAAGCGCCAAGACCTCGTGATTCTCACCAAAGGCGAGTTGTCGGGCGTGCAGGGCGGAACGAATTCCATGCAGATCCTGCAGGTGGCCTAGCGGCCGCGGGCGGGGCCGCGGCGTCCGTTGTAATCTAGGCTGGAGCCCCCAAGGCGTTTATTGGTGGACGCGCCCGTCGAAATCGCGAGAAAACCGCCGGCACGGCCGACCGTCGGATTGGTGCTGACGGGCGGCGGCGCGCGCTCTGCCTACCAGGTCGGCGTGCTTCTTGCGCTGGCGGAGCTTCTGCCGCGTGCCCGCAACCCCTTCCCCGTCATCGTGGGCACCTCCGCCGGCGCGGTGGCGGCCTGCGTGCTCGCGGCCGAAGCGCATCGCTGGCGCCGCGCCGTGGCGGGCCTCGAGCGCGTCTGGGCGAACTTTCGCACCGGCCAGGTCTTCCATGTGGATCCAGTGCACATGCTGCGCGCCAGCACGCATTGGATGCTCGCCCTGCTCTCCGGCGGCCTCGTGCTCTCACCCCCCAAGGCGCTCCTCGACAACAGTCCGCTGCGCCACCTCCTGGCGACGAACGTCGACTGCGCGAGCATTCACCGCAGCATCGTGCGCGGACATCTGCACGGATTCGCGCTCTGTGCGACGAGCTATGCGACCGGGCACTCGGTCGCCTTCTTCGATGGTCGCGAGTCGATTCCCGAATGGACGCGCTCGCAGCGCATGGGGCGGCGCACCGAGCTGACGCTCGATCACCTGATGGCGAGCGCGTCGATCCCGCTGCTCTTTCCGCCGCTGTGCATCGGTCGCGAGTACTTCGGGGACGGCGCCATGCGCCAGTTGAATCCGCTGAGTCCCGCCATCCACCTGGGCGCGGACCGCCTGCTCATCATCGGCGTGCGTGCGCGGCAGGATGCGGGCGTGGCCGCCGGCGGCACCGGCCCGATGATGCCGACTCCGGGCGAGGTGCTCGGCTACATGATCGACACGCTGTTTACGGATCAGGTCTACGGCGATCTCGAGCAGATCGAGCGCATCAACCAGCTCGTGCACGAGGCGCCCGCCGCCGCCCGCGGCCTGCGGCGCGTGGATACGCTGATGTTGGCCCCAAGCATCGATCCGAGCGCCATCGCGGCCCGATACACCGGCGACATACCCCGCAGCCTGCGGGTGCTGCTGCGTGTCATCGGCGGGCGGGACGTGTCGGGGTATCAGCTCGCGAGCTATCTCATGTTCGAGTCCGGCTACACGCGCGCCCTCATCGAGCTGGGCTATCGCGACGCGATGGAGGCTAGGGCCGCCCTGGCGGCGTTCATGAGCGGTGAGCGCCTGCCGCCGCTCATGACCGCGGCCGGCGTTGCGCAGGCAACGTGACTAGCGAATCAGTCCCGTGTGACGGGCGGTCACGGAGGCGCTGTCCTCCGCGAATTGGGCTATCAGCTTGTCGACGATATAGACCGAGCGATGCTGCCCACCGGTGCAGCCGACCGCCACGGTGAGATAGCCGCGATTGCTCGCGACGTATTCCGGGATGCGCGCCCGGATGAACTGTGCGATGTCGGCTATCAACGCCGCCACGTGGGTCTGCCCTTCGAGAAAACGGATCACCTCGGCGTCGCGGCCCGTGAGCCCGCGCAGGGCGGGCTCCCAGTAGGGATTGGGCAGGGAGCGGGCGTCGAACACGAAGTCGGCATCTCCGGGGATTCCGTGCTTGAAGCCGAATGATTCGAAGGTGAGCGAGAGGCGGCCCCCGTACGGCTCGCCGACCCGCAGCCTGATCAGTTCCCGCAGCGCATGCACTCCCAGCCGCGAGGTGTCGATGACGAGATCGGCCGCATAGACGATGGGCTCGAGGACCTGTCGCTCGAGAGTCATGGCGGCGCGCAGGTCGACGTTGTGCCGGCTCATCGGATGCTTGCGCCGCGTCTCCGCGAAGCGCCGCAGCAGCTCCTCGTCGCTCGCCGTCAGAAAGATCATCTCGCAGCCGATGCCGCTGCGACGCAACTCATCGATGAGCCGCGGGACAGTGGCGATCTCCGCCGCGGTGTTGCGTGCATCGAGCCCGACCGCCGCGCGCTCGTAAGTGCTCTCGGGACCGCGCACGGCGTGCGAGATGAAGGGCTTGAGCAGCGCCGCCGGAATGTTGTCGATGCAGTAAAAGCCCAGGTCCTCGAGCATGTGCAGGGCCACGCTCTTGCCCGAGCCGGAAAGTCCGCTTAGAACGACGATGCGCACGGCGGCACCGGTTGACCATCCTCCGGAAGGGAGGGGATATCAGGCGCGCAGCGCCCGGCCCTCGACCGCGTGATGATCCGTCAGCTTCTCCTTGTGCTTCTTGATGCAGCGGTCGAGCTTGTCGGCCAGCAGATCGATGGCGGCGTACATGTTCTCCTCGGTCGCATCCGCGTGAATGAAGTTACCACTCACGTGCAGGGTCGCCTCCGCTTTCTGTCGCAGCTTCTCCACCGTAAGCACACAGTGCACGTCGATCACCTGCTCGAAATGCCGTCCGATGCGCTCGAGTTTCTTCTCCACATAACTTCGCAAGCAGGGGGTGACCTCGACGTGGTGGCCGGTGACGTTGAGCTGCATAGCCGTCTCCTTCTCACGTGTTATGACTGACTTCATATTGATCACATCTGCCCCAGACCCGCCCGCCGGCGCTCGTTGGAGGGCGGAATGCCCATCGCTTCGCGGTACTTGGCGACGGTGCGGCGTGCGACCGGAATGCCTTCCGCCGAAAGGAGCTCCGCGATGCGTCCGTCGCTGAGCGGCGAATCCGTGCTCTCGTCCTTGACGAGCTTCCTGATCTTGGCGCGGATCGCGGTCGAGGAGGTGCCCGAGCCATCGGCGCCCTCGACGTGGCTCGAGAAAAAAAAGCGCAGCTCGAACACGCCGCGCGGGGTGTGCATGTACTTGCCAGAGGTGACGCGGGAAATCGTCGACTCGTGCATGCCGATGGCCTCGGCGATGTCCTTGAGGATCATCGGGCGCATGTGCTCCTCGCCGTGCTCGAGGAAGGCGGTCTGACGCTCGACGATGGAGCGGGCGACTTTGATCAGGGTTTCGTGGCGGATTTCCAGGCTCTTCAGCAGCCAGCGCGCTTCCTGCAGCTGCGCGCGCATGGTGGCGTGGCTGGCGTTGCGGCCGATGAGGTTGGCGTAGCTTTGATTGAGGCGCACCCGCGGCAAGGTGGCCGAGTTGATCTCCACCGCCCAGCCGTGCTCCGTGCGGCGCACGAAGACATCGGGGACGACATACTCGGCTGCACCCGCGCTCACCGTGGCGCCGGGACGAGGATGGCAGGAGCGCACCAGCGCGAGCGCACAGGCGAGCTCCTCGTCGCTGGCGCGCAATTCTCGCTTGACGACCGCGAGCTCCCGCCCGGCGATGCGCTCGAGGTGATGTCGGGCGATCTCGATCGCCGCATTGAACCCCGGGATGGCCGGATCGAGCTGTCGCAGCTGCAGCTCGATGCACTCACCCACCGAGCGCGCACCCACTCCCGGTGGATCGAGGGCCTGCACGTCCGCCAGAGCCGCCGCGACCTCGGCGGGCTCGCAGTGGATCTCCGGCCGCAAGGTGCTGGCGATCTCCTCCAAAGGCTCCGTCAGGTAGCCATCGTCGCTGATGGCATCGACGATGGCGCGCGCGATCGCGAGCTCCCGCGGCTCGAGTCTCGCGAGCTCGAGCTGCCAGAGCAGGTATTCCTGTAGTGACTGGCCCGCCGAGTCCGCGAACTCCTGCTGGCGGTCGTCATCTTCGCCGCTCCAGGGTGTCTCGGCCGGCCCGACGTTATGGTCGCCCCAACTTTCGTCCAGCACCTCGACGGCGCTCTCGCGGGCGGGTTCGGGGGCCTCGGTCGGTTCCGCGGTTTGGGAGTGCTCGAGCGTGATGCCGTCGAGACCCTCGTCGTGGCCGTCGTCCACAGGCTCGAGCATCACATTGGTCTCGAGCAGCTCGCGGATGTGCGCTTGCAGCTCGAGGGCAGGCAGCTGCAGGAGCCGAATCGCCTGCTGCAGCTGCGGGGTCATCGTCAGCTGCTGACCCAGCTTGAGCTGCAGGGAGGGTTTCAGCATTCCGGCACGGGGGTGGCCTGAAGCCTTCCTAAGGTAAGTCTCTGATCTGGCAAATTTTATCAGTCAATCTCATGCGCCCGGAAACGCTCTCAAAGCCGGAACGATTCGCCCAAGTACACCTCACGAACTTGGGGGTTGGCAAGGATTTCTTCCGCAGTTCCTTGAGCGATTACCGTACCCTGATTCACGATGTAGGCGCGCGCGCAGACCCCGAGCGTCTCGCGCACATTATGGTCGGTGATCAGCACGCCGATGCCGCGGCTCGTCAGCTCGCGGATGATGCGCTGGATGTCCAGCACCGAAAGCGGATCGACCCCGGCAAAGGGCTCATCGAGCAGCATGAAACGCGGCTCGGCGGCGAGCGCGCGGGCAATCTCGACGCGGCGCCGCTCACCGCCGGAGAGTGCCAGTCCGAGGCTCCGGCGCACATGTCCGATGCGCAGCTCCTCGAGCAGCTCCTCCAGGCGCTGCTCCCGTGCCGCGCGCTCGAGATCGCGCCGCATCTCGAGCACGGCGAGCACATTGTCCTCCACCGAGAGCTTGCGAAAGACGGAGGCCTCCTGCGGCAGATAGCCGAGCCCAAGCTGCGCTCGCCGGTGCATCGGCAGGAGCGTCAGGTCCGTGTCGCCAAGGTGAATGCGGCCCGCATCGCAGGGTATGAGCCCGACGATCATGTAGAACGCCGTCGTCTTGCCGGCCCCGTTGGGTCCCAGCAGTCCCACCACCTCGCCGTTGGCGACGTCGACGCTGAGATTGCTGACGACTTTACGGGACTTGTAGCTCTTCTCGAGCCCGCTCGCGCGCAGGGCAGTCATGAATGAAGGGGCGCGTCGGCGACCGGTCCCAGGGCTGCGCCGGGCTGCTCCTGGCCGGGTGGGACTTGCGGGCCGTGCGTGGGGCTCGGGGGCCCGCTGCTGTTTTGCTGCCGGCCCTTCTTTGGGAGCGACTGCGGGGTGAGCGTGATGTGCACGCCCTGGGTGCCGGGGGAGCTCGCCTGCACCTTCTCGGAGCGGATGTTGTAGACGATCTGCTGGCTGGCGATATCGTTGCGGCCGCCCGAGAGAGACACCCAGGCGTCGTTGGTGAGGCGCACGGTTCCTGCGCTGACGTCGTAGACGATCTGGTCGGCATGACCGCGCGTGACGCCCATGGCGTCGGCGCGCTGCTGCTCGAATTCGGCTGGATTTCCGGTGACCGTCGCACGCGCGATACGATTGTCCCGAACCTCCACGACGGCCTGATCCGATCGCAAACTGCCGCGCGGTGGCGCATCGATCTGAACGTTGCCCTGGAACGTCCAGCGACTGTTCGCGCACTGCGTGACCGCGGCGCCGCCCTGCTTCAGGCAGGTGGTATTCGCCCGGTCTGCGCGCACGCGCGTGTTGCCCTGCGACAGCACGACCGGGCGGGAGGGCGAGCCGATGAAATTCACGGTGCCGGTCTTGGCGTTGACCTCGGAGGAGGCGGCATCGAGCGTGATCTGCGCTTGCGGATTGCTGCGCAGTTGCTGCTTGACCGCGGTGCCGCCGTCGGGCGCGGCGACGGCGCGGGCGGCCAGCGTGAGCCCGATCACCAGAAGGCTACTTCGAGAAAGTGCCATGTACCTGGGATTCTAATTCCACGCGGTAGTCCTTCAAATCCGCCACCAGCCCGGTGGCGCTCAGGACCGCCCCCGCCCAGAGCAGTGTGACCGGATCGTGCGTGCTCACGAGGTCGCTGTGCAGGTCCACGGAGAGCGCAGCGGTGGTGATTTGCGCCGGCCCCTGCGCGTCGGGCGGGGTGCCGACGACGTGCACGTTCCCGGAGAGCGCGATCTGTCCCGCGCCCTGCTCGAGCGTCCCCTGGTCGGCGGTTGCCGACCAGGGGGTGCCGTTCGGGTCGCGGAAGGTCATCTGCACCTGGGTGAGCTGCACCTGATCTTCGTTCGGCAGCTGCCGAATGGTGGCGGCGTTCAGGGTGTAGGTCGGCAGCCCGTCGGCTCCGGTCTGAATGAGGCGCGCGTTGCGCGCCGAGTATCCCTCGCCCCAGGACGTGCGCGCCACGGTCGTCGAGATCGGAGTGCCAGTTTGCTGTCCGGCGAGCAGCAGCGACGCCACGATCACCGCCACGATGGTCAGAACGGCGAAGATTCGGAAAATCACGGCGCCACACCGGCGCGCCGGTGCGCCTCGAGGAGGAAATCGCAGATCTCGCGCACCGCTCCGTTTCCGCCTGACAGCTCGGTCACGACTTGGGCGGCGCGGCGTGCCTGCGGGTGCGCATCGGCAACGGCAAACGAAAGGCCCACCTCACGCATGAGCGGCACGTCGGGCAGGTCATCGCCAACACAGGCGCAGACGCTCGAGGCCATTCCGAGTCGCCCGCGCAACCGCTGAAAGGCGGCGAGTTTGTTCTCCGCGCCCTGCACGAGATGCTTTACACCCAGCTCGCGGCAGCGCCTGCCCGTCATGGCGGAGCGCCGGCCCGAAATGACGGCGACGGTGATACCGGCCTTCGCCAGGAGCTTCAGTCCCAGACCGTCACGCACGTGGAAGACCTTGAGCGCCTCGCCGCGCGCTCCGTAGTAGAGCCGCCCGTTGGTCAAAACGCCATCGACGTCGAGCACCAGGAGGCGCACTCGAGCTGCGGCATCGGCCAGCGCAGTTGCACGCGCAGTCGCGGTCGCGGCGCTCAAACGACTCCCGCGCGGAAAAGATCGTGCACATTGAGCGCGCCAACGAGGCAGCCATGCTCATCGGCGACCGGCAGCGCGGTGATGCGATGGACCTCCATCAGATGCACCGCCTCGGCTGCAAGATCCTGTGGCGAGATGGTCTTGCAGGGCGATGTCATCACTTCGCTCATCGTCGCACGGTGAACGTCCACGTGACGGTCGAGCGCGCGCCGCAGGTCGCCGTCGGTGAAGACGCCGAGGATTCGGTTCCCCTCGTCGACGATCACTGTCATTCCGAGCCCCTTGCGGGACATCTCGAGCAGCCCCTCGCCGAAGCGCGTCGTCGGACCGACGCGCGGCAGGGTCTTGCCGGTGCGCATGATCTCGTCGACGTGCAGCAGCAGTTGCCGTCCCAAGGACCCGCCGGGGTGAGAGCGCGCAAAATCCTGCTTGGTGAAACCGCGCGCCTCGAGCACGGCGATCGCCAGCGCATCGCCCATGGCGAGAGTTGCCGTCGTGCTCGCCGTGGGCGCGAGGTTGAGCGGGCAGGCCTCCTCGGGAACACTGATATCGAGCACCACGGTGGCGGCACGGCCGAGAGTCGAGTCCGGCTTACCGATCATCACGATGAGCGGAACGGCGAGGCGCTTCAGGTGCGGCAGCAGCAGCAGCAGCTCACGCGTTTCGCCCGAATTTGACAGCGCGAGGACCGCGTCCGACCGGGTGATCATGCCGAGATCGCCGTGACCGGCCTCCGCGGGATGGAGAAAGAACGCCGGAGTTCCGGTACTCGCGAGGGTCGCGGCGATCTTGTGGGCGATGTGGCCGGACTTGCCCATGCCCGTGACTACCACCCGGCCCTGGCATTCGAGGCAGACCCGGCAGGCGGCGGCAAAGCGGCCATCGAGCCGCTCGATGAGCCCCTCGACGGCCTTCGCTTCGATGGCGAGGGCGCGACGGGCCGCGGTCAGCAGGCGGCCGTGATCGATGGGGGCGGCGGCGGAGCTCATGACAGGGGATGATAATATCCGAGCCATGAGCCCACAGGAGATTGCGCGGCTGATCCGCGCCGGCCTGCCCGGAGCCGACGTTCGGGTGCAGTCCGACGATGACACCCACTTTCAGGCGCGGATCGTGGCCGAGCAGTTCGCCGGCAAACGGGGTGTTGCGCGCCATCAGCTCGTTTATCAGACCCTCGGGGAGCGAATGGGGCGTGAGATCCACGCGCTCTCCATCGAGGCCCTGACGCCGGCAGAAGCCGGACGGGATTGACGTGGACAAGCTGCAGATCCAGGGAGGCGTGCCTCTCCAGGGCGAGGTCCGCATCTCCGGCGCCAAGAACGCGACCCTGCCCATTCTAGCCGGCGCACTGCTCGCGGACGGCCCGGTGGTGGTGGGCAATGTTCCGCACCTGAAGGATGTCACCACGACCGTCGAGCTTTTGGGCGGCATGGGCGCTACGGTCACGGTGGATGAGCGCATGCGCATCGAGGTCGACCCGACCACGGTGCGCGACTGCTTCGCGCCCTATGAGCTCGTCAAGACCATGCGCGCCTCCATCCTGGTGCTCGGTCCCCTGGTTGCGCGTCATGGGCGGGCGGACGTCTCCCTGCCGGGGGGCTGCGCCATCGGAGCTCGACCGGTCAACATCCACGTTGCCGGTCTGCAAGCCTTGGGTGCCGACATCACGATCGATGGCGGATACATCCGGGCTCGTGCCGGGCGTTTGCGTGGCGCGCGGCTCGTGCTCGATACCGTGACGGTCACGGGCACGGAAAACCTGATGATGGCGGCCGCGCTCGCGGAGGGCGAGACGGTCATCGAGAACGCCGCGCGCGAACCGGAAGTGATCGACCTGGCGCAGTTCCTGACTTCCATGGGCGCCCGGATCCGGGGCGCCGGCACCGACAAGATCGTAGTGGAGGGGGTTGAGCGGCTGCGGGGCACCTCGTACGAGGTGCTGCCGGATCGCATCGAGAGCGGTACCTATCTGGTCGCTGGCGCGATCACACGCGGTAACGTGCGGATCAAAAACACGCGCCCCGATCACCTGGATGCGGTGCTCGCCAAGCTGGAGGAAGCGGGTGCCAAGGTCGGCGTCGGAGACAGCTGGGTGGAGGTCGACATGCGGGGTCGCCGACCGCGGGCCGTCGACGTACGCACTGCGCCATATCCCGCCTTTCCGACCGACATGCAGGCGCAGTTTGCGGCACTCAACACGGTTGCCGAAGGTGTCGGTACCATCATCGAGACCATCTTCGAGAACCGCTTCATGCACATGCTGGAGATGCGCCGCCTGGGCGCCGAGATCCGTCTCGAAGGCAACACCGCGATCATCCGCGGCGTCGACCGTCTCACCGCCGCCCCCGTGATGGCGACCGACCTGCGGGCATCGGCGAGCCTGGTGCTCGCCGGGCTCGTCGCCGAAGGCCGCACGGAAGTCGAGCGGATCTATCACATCGACCGGGGCTACGAGGCGATCGAGGAGAAGCTGGCGCAGCTCGGCGCGCAGATCAAGCGCGTGCCTTAGCGTCCGGTGACCGGGATCCGTCTCAATGATGAGGCAACGTGCTCGAGCAGGGGGCGGCGTGGGTCGCCGGGCTCACGGAGGAATTCGGCAGCCGCTGACGCGGGCGCAAGCCCATGATGCTGCCGTACAGCCCCTCGATCAGCTGCATGAAGCGATCCCAGCCGTAGTGTTGCAAAGCGTGCGAGCGCGCCGCGCTCGCCACCGCCCGGGCGCGCTGTGGCGAGCTGAATACCTCGAGGATCGCTTGCTTCACGCTCTCGGCACGCGCCTCGCAGAGAAACGCGCGCTCGCCGTTCAGCAACGGCTCGTGGGCTCGCCCCCTCGTTGCGACGATCGGCCTACCCGCGGCCATGTAGTCCAGCACCTTGAGCGGCAGATTATCGCTGGATGGCCGCAGCGAAATCAGGCAATCGGCCATGGCGAGGTACTTGGGCATGCGGTCGCGAGACTCCGGGGCGAGGATCCGCACGCGCGCCCGAACGTGCGGCGCGAATTGCGTGAGTGCGGCTGCGCGCGCCTCGGCGCTCGCCCCGACACACACCAGCATCAGTTCTGGGTCGACGGCAAGCGCCCCAGTGAACGCCTCGAACAGCAGATCGAGCCGCTGATACGCGGCGAAGTTGCCCGTGTACGCCACCACATGCGCACCCGGAGGAATCTCCAGCTCGCCGCGCAGATGGCGAACGGCAGCCTGATCGGCCGCGTCGGTCAGTGGCGGGAAACGCCATTCGGTACAGGAGACCCCCGGCGCCACGCCGCGAACGTGCTCCACGAGCCCCATGCTGCAAACGACCTGCGACGCACGCCGCAGGGCGAGGCGCTCGAACGCACCGAGAGCGCGTTGCGCGAGTGCCGTGCCGAAGAGCCTGTGGCGGCGCAGCTCGACCGGAATGGCCGAGGCCATGTCATAAACGAACGGCGTGCCGAGCCTCGGGCAGAGCAAGGCAGCGAGATAGGCCGCCTCCTCGACCGCATGCACGGCGCCGTAATCTCGCGTCCTGAGCAGATGCCAGAAAGAGTGCGCAAGCGTCAGGTCGAGCAGCGCCTTGCCGGCTGAGAAGCCGATCGGCACGGCACGGATGCCGAACGGGTTTGCGCATCGGTGGATTTTGACTCCCGGAATGAATGCGTCCTGCCCGATCGGAAAGGCGAGCAGATCCACTTCGTATCCGAGCTGGCAGAGGGCGTGGCACGTGTTGACCAGAGCGATCGGCGTCCCGCGAGCCTGGTAAAACGGCTGAGGCGTCACGACAAGAACGCGTCGGCTCCTCACGCTCGTCAGCTGGGTTCGGGGGAATTGCTTGGGCATGTCGGATCCGGCCCTCTCGGCATGGGAAACGCAACCGAGACCATAGCAAGCGCTGAGCCCGGGAGTGGTGGCGGGCGTAGGCTCTGCTCCAGCCCGAGCTTCTGAAAGCTCGCCACCTGTGCCTGCAGGCCGTTTACACTTTGCGGCCACGCGCGGAGGTTGCTATGCGAATCGGAATGGTGGGGCTTGGGCGCATGGGCGCCAACATGGTGCGCCGGCTGATACGGGGCGGGCATGAATGCGTCGCCTACGACAGATCGCGGGAGGCGGTGCAGGCGGTCGCCTCCGAGGGCGCCATCGCCGCCAGCTCCCTCGCGGAGCTTGCCGCCGCGCTCGCTCCGCCGCGGGCGGTGTGGATCATGGTGCCGGCGGCCATCGTCGACAGCGTCATCGCGGAGCTGCGGCCGAGGCTCGAGGCCGGTGACATTCTCATCGACGGCGGTAATTCCCATTACCAGGACGACATCCGCCGCGCTGAGGCGTTGCATCCGGCAGGCATCCACTACGTCGATGCCGGTACGAGCGGCGGCGTCCTCGGGCTCGAGCAGGGCTACTGCCTGATGGTCGGCGCGGAGCCCGCCGTGTTCGCCACTCTCGAGCCGATTTTTGCCACGCTCTCTCCGGGCGGCCGCCGGCCGCAGACCACAGCCGGCAAGAGCGCGGCTCGAGCCACTGCGGAAATGGGCTATCTGCACTGCGGCCCGAATGGCGCCGGTCACTTCGTCAAGATGGTACATAACGGCATCGAGTACGGTGTGATGGCGGCCTACGCCGAGGGCTTGAACCTGCTCCGACACGCCGACGCCGGGCTGAAGAGCGAGGAGGCGGACGCCGAGACCACGCCGCTTTCCAATCCGCGCCTCTTTCAGTACCGGCTCGACATGGCCGCCGTGGCGGAAGTCTGGCGGCACGGCAGCATCATCTCCTCCCGTCTCCTCGATCTCACCGCGGAGGCGCTCGCTTCCGATCCGGTGCTCGGGCGCTTCGGCGGACGCGTGTCCGATTCCGGGGAAGGGCGCTGGACGGTGCAGGCGGCCGTGGAGGTCGGGGTGCCGGCGCACGTGCTTTCCGCCGCACTCTATTCCCGTTTCGAGTCGCGTGGCCGGGCGGAATTCGCCGATAAGCTGCTCTCGGCCATGCGGCTCGGCTTCGGCGGCCATCTCGAAAAGACAAAATCGCAGGAGGCGATTTTGGACGGCGCGAACGCCGGCCCGAAGGGCTCGGCCCAGGGACAGGGCCGAGCAACTCCTGAGAGGCAAGACTGATGGAACGCCGTGACAGCGACACTCTGGTGCTCTTCGGAGCGACCGGGGACCTCTGCTATCGGAAGATATTTCCGTCTCTCTACAACCTGGTGCGCCGCGGGCTGCTGCACGTGCCGGTGATCGGCGTGGCGCGAGCGGGTTGGAATCTCGAGCAGCTCGCCGACCGCGTGCGCGACAGCATCAAGACGTTCGTCGCCTCACCGGACGAGGCGGCGCTATCGCGGCTCATTGGGCTCCTGCGCTACCACGACGGCGACTACCGCGATCGGGAGACCTTCGTCGCGCTGCGCACCGCGCTCGGGGACTCGCAGCGTCCGCTTTACTATCTCGCCATCCCGCCGAGCACGTTTCCGGTCGTGATCGATCATCTGGGCACCTCCGGTGCCTCCCAGGGTGCTCGCGTGGTGGTCGAGAAGCCGTTCGGGCGGGATCTCGCTTCGGCGAGGGCGCTGAACCAGGTGCTGCACAAGCAGTTTCCGGAGAGCAGCATCTTTCGCATCGATCATTATCTCGGCAAGGAGGCGGTGCAGAACCTGCTCTATTTCCGCTTCGCCAACTCCTTCCTCGAGCCGATCTGGAACCGCAATTTCGTGGCGAGCGTGCAGATCACGATGGCGGAGACGATCGGAGTCGCGGGTCGGGGGAAATTCTACGAGGAGACCGGCGCTATCCGCGATGTGATGCAGAACCACCTGTTGCAGATCCTCGCGCTCCTGGCTCTCGAGCCGCCGGTGAATTCCGCGGGCGAGTCGCTGCGTGACGAGAAGGTGAAGGTGCTGAAGGCGGTGCGTCCGGCGAGCCCTGATGACGTGGTGCGTGGTCAATTCAACACCTATCGTCAGGAGCAGGGGGTGACGCCCGACTCGAAGGTAGAGACCTATGCGGCTATGCGGCTCGAGATCGACTCCTGGCGATGGAGCGGGGTCCCTTTCTATCTGCGCGCGGGCAAGTGTCTGCCGGTGACGGCGACGGAGGTGGTCGTGGATCTCAAGCCGCCCCCGGCGCAGGTGTTCGGCGAGGCCGGGCCGGACTATCCGAACTTCGTGCGCTTTCGCGTCGGGCCGGATGTCGCGATCGCGTTGGGGGCGCATGCGAAGAAGCCCGGGGCGGCGATGCAGGGCAGGGAGGTCGAGCTGTTCGTCGCACAGCATGAGGCGGATGCGATGGACGCCTACGAGCGGCTGATCAGCGTCGCGCTCATCGGCGATACGGCGCATTTTGCGCGACAGGACGAGGTGGAGGCGGCCTGGGCGATCGTCGATCCGGTGTTGGGAATGACCGCGGCACCCGAAATCTACACCTGCGGGACCTGGGGACCGCGGGATGCAGAGCGGCTGCTGACGGGCTCGTGCAGCTGGCACAATCCAGGGTCGGAGCCGCAGGGATGGACGCGATCCTGTGCGCCCGCCTCGCGGCTGCCAATGGGGCAATTCGCGCCCTAGTCTATTGGCGCAAAGGGGGCATCCTGCCCCTTTGCGCGAGCGCGGCCCTGTGACCGCATTCCACCCCGCGGCTCAGGGAGCGGCCCTGAGCCGCTCATTCACTTGCTTTTGGAAGACGAAGCTGCCGCGAGCTCTGAGGCGCGTTCGAGCCAGAGCTCCGCGCGCGGGCAACCTGCCACCGCCCGCAACGCGATGAGGTTGGGGTCCTGACGGACGAACGCCGCGATCGCATCGTGTTTGCCGCCACCCGCCACCGCGAATAGCGGTTCGGCGACGTGCGCGAGGAACTCGGGCGTGACGCTGATCCCTTTCATGCCATCGGGCCGCTCGACGGCGATGGCGAGACGGCCGCGGGATTGCCGCAGGTGCTCAGGAAGGAAGAGGGAGGCGGTGTGGCCGTCGGGTCCCAGGCCCAGGAGCGCGAGGCCGATGCGCGCGCCGGAATCCAACAGCGCGCGCAGCCGCTGCTCGAAGTCGCGCGCGGCTTCCTCCAGCGGGAGCTCGGTCCTGATGCGCACCACCTGCTTCTCCGGCAGAGCGAGGGCATCGAGGAGGGGGCGGGTTGCGTGGTAGTTGCTGGCGTCGGAATCGGCGGGGACGTAGCGGTCGTCTGAATAGATGATCGTCAGACTGTCGCCGTGCGCCGGACGGCGCCGGGCCACTTCGCGGTAGGCGGGGAGCGGCGTATGTCCGCCGGAGAGCATGATGACGGGAAAGCCAGCGCCTGACTGCGTTGTGGTCGCGCGAATCGCCTGCTCCAGGCGGTTGGCAAGGGCCGTGTCGAACTCGGAGCGGGTGGGGAATCGGCGAACGTCGATTTGCATACCGGTCATCCTCGGCGGCTAAGCGGGCGCGCGCGGCCGCTCGACTACCCGCACTTTCACGTCGAGCTGGCTGCTGCCTCGCTGATAGTGAAGGGTGAGTGTCGTGCCGGGCTTGCTGATTGCAATGCGGGCGCGGGCGTCCTCGGCGGAGGTTACCGGAGCACCGTCGATGGCGAGCAGAAGATCTCCGGGCCTGAGTCCGGCCTGCTGGGCGGGGCTGCCGACATAGGCGATAACGACGCCGCCACGGGCGAGACCGAGCTGCTGCGCCTGCGCGTCGGAGATGTCCTCGGGCACAATGCCGATCCAGCCGCGGATCACCCGTCCGTACTTGATGATGTCGTGCAGCACGCCGCGAACCATGTCGACCGGAATCGCAAAACCGATGCCTTCGACGCCCAGGCTCTTGGCGACGATCGCGGTGTTGATCCCGATCAGGGCGCCGCTCGAATCGACCAGCGCGCCGCCGGAGTTGCCGAAGTTGATGGGCGCATCCGTCTGGATGAAGTCCTCGAAGGTCGTGATGCCGAGCTGGCCGCGAGCGGTGGCGCTCACGATGCCGTGTGTCACTGTCTGCGAGAGCCCAAGCGGATCGCCGATGGCGAGCACGACGTCGCCAACCTGCAGATTATCGGATCGCCCGAAGGTGATCACCGGGAGATGCGGCAGGTCGATCTTGAGTACCGCGAGGTCGGTGTCCGGGTCCACGCCGACGACCTGCGGCTCCGCGACGCGACCGTCGGCGAGTTGCACCCGGATGGCGCTGGCATTGGCGATGACGTGGTAGTTCGTCACGATGTGGCCGCTCTCATCGACGATGACGCCCGAGCCGAGGCTGCGCTCGATGAGTTTCCTGGTTTGCGGCAGGACGTTGCCGAAGAGCTCACCGAACGGACCGAACGGCGACGGATAGACGCGCTCCTCGACCACGCGCGCGGTATAGATGTTGACTACGGCGGGGGCTGCGCGCTGCACCGCGGCCGCGTACGTGACGCGCGCCGGCCCGCGCGCCGCGTAGATCGGCGCGGCGGGCGCCGAGACGGAATTCGGCGGCGGCGCGACACCGGCGCGCCCGCGGATGAGATCCGGGCGCAGCGCGACGATCACGAACGCAAGCGCCAGTCCGCCGACCACCGACCCGGCAATGAACGTCAATCCTCGGCCCAATCGCTGCAGCATGTTCCGCTCCTCTCGCTGTGTATAATGCCGCGCTACCGCGGGACTTGGGGAGCCTGGCGAATGAGCGAATGCGTAATGGCCACCAATGAGACCGTCCTCCCGAAGGGAGGCACCTGATGGCAACGACCGAGCGCGGCAACGAGCTGCGCCCGCCGGGCGAGCCGCTGCCGCCGAGCGCGACACCCGTCTCGAAGAAGGGCTTCTGGGCGTGGCTGAACAAGCGCCTGCCGGTCGACGAGTTCATCGCCACCCAGCTCACCGGCTACTACGCGCCGAAGAACTTCAATATCTGGTACTTCTTCGGCTCGCTTGCGCTGCTCGTGCTGGTGATTCAGCTGGTCACCGGTATCTTCCTCACGATGTACTACACGCCGAGCGCGCACAGTGCGTTCGGCTCCGTGCAGTACATCATGCGTGAGGTCTCCTGGGGCTGGCTGATCCGCTATATCCACTCGACCGGCGCCTCGGCGTTCTTCATCGTCGTCTACCTGCACATGTTCCGCAGCCTGATGTACGGCTCCTACCGGCAGCCGCGCGAGCTGCTCTGGCTCATCGGCATGCTGGTGTACTTCGCGCTCATGGCCGAGGCGTTCATGGGCTACGTGCTGCCCTGGGGCAACATGTCGTACTGGGGCGCGCAGGTGATCGTCAACATTTTCAGTACCGTGCCGGCCATCGGCCCGGGACTGACGCAGTGGATTCGTGGCGATTACGGCATCTCCGGTGCCACGCTGAATCGGTTCTTCGCGCTGCACGTGGCGGCGGTTCCGCTCGTCATCCTGCTCCTCGTGATGCTGCATCTGGTCGCGCTGCGGCGTGTCGGATCCAACAACCCCGATGGCATCGAGATCAAGGAGCATCTCGGCCCCGACGGCAAGCCGCTCGACGGCATTTCGTTCCATCCGTATTACACGGTGAAGGACATCGTCGGCGTCGGCGTGTTCTTCATTGTCTTCGCCTTGATAGTCTTCTACCTCCCGACGGTCCACGGATTCTTCCTCGAGCCCGCCAACTTCGGGCCGGCCAATCCGCTGTCCACTCCGGCCGATATCCACCCGCAGTGGTACTTCGCGCCGTACTACGCGATCCTGCGCGCGGTGCCCGACAAGGGCCTGGGGGCGTTGCTGCTACTGCTCGCGCTGCTCTCGCTGGTCGCCCTGCCCTGGCTCGACCGCTCGCCGGTCAAATCCATCCGCTACAAGGGCTGGATCTCGCGCCTCGCGCTCGCGGTGTTCGTCGTCTCCTTCATCGGACTCGGATATGTCGGACTGAAGCCCGTGGAGCCGGTCTACGTGATTCTCGCCCGGGTGTTCGCGGCCGGCTATTTCGCTTTCTTCTGGCTGATGCCGTACTACTCACGCATCGACCGGGTGAAGCCGGTGCCGGAGAGAGTGGTCTATCATGCCCATTAGAGCTCATCACGGGGTCGTCTCCGCGCTGCTCGCGCTGCTCGCGCTGCTCGCGGGGGCGGCTTACGCCACAAGCGCCCTGGCCGCGGACGAGGCGGGCTCCGATTCGGATTGGCAGAGCTGGACGGCGAACGCCGACGTCACGGACATCGCGTCCCTGCAGCGGGGCGCACGCGATTTCGTCGGGTACTGCCTGGGCTGTCACTCGCTGCGCTACGAGCGCTGGTCGCGCCTCGGGCAGGATCTCAAAATCCCCAAGGCGCTGCTCGCAAAGGACTTGATCCCGCCCGGGGAGAGCCCGGCCGGCTACATCATCTCCCCAATGGTTCCGGCGGAGGCCGAAAAATGGTTCGGCAAGGCGCCGCCCGATCTGTCGCTGATGGCGCGCGAGCGCGGCACGGACTACCTCTACCAGTACCTGGAGACGTTCTACGTAGACTCCAGTCGGGCCACCGGCGCCAACAATCTGGCGTTTCCGCAGAGCGCCATGCCGGATATCGTCTCGTCGCTCGAGGGCCTGAAAATCCCGGTGTACAGGAGCATCGAGAAGCCAGGCCCGGACGGCAAGAGGGTCACGGAGCAGGTCTTCGAGCACTTCAAGCAAGTGGCACCCGGCCGCATGACCCCGCAGCAGTTCGACCAGTTCGTACACGACACGGTGAACTTTCTGGATTATGTCGGCGACCCGCAACGCGCGATGCGCCATGCCATGGGCATCTGGGTGATCCTGTTCCTGCTCGTCTTCACCTGGCTGGCCTGGCTGCTCAAGCGCGAATTCTGGAAGGACGTCAAGTAGGGACTCCGCGGACCCGGTAAAGTAAGGGGAGAGCCCGGGTGCTGACTGGACGGGGGCAGCGGAATCGTGTCGAGCAGACGTTCCATCATGACGCTCTTTTCGGCGCCGGGCGACCCGTGGAGCCACCGCATTCGCATCGTGCTTGCCGAGAAGAGTATCGGCGTCGACATCGTCAACGTCGAGCCCGGCAAATACGCCGAGGATCTGCTCGATCTCAACCCCTATCACTCGGTGCCCACGCTCGTGGACCGAGACCTGGTGCTCTACGACTCGCGGGTGATCATCGAGTATCTGGATGAGCGCTTCCCGCATCCACCGCTGATGCCGGTCGATCCGGTGACGCGGGCGCAGTTCCGTTTGGCGCTTTATCGGATCGAGCGTGACTGGTACAGCCTCCTGGGGCAGATCGAGGCCGAGGAAGACAAGAAGCAACTGCCGAAGCTGCGCAAAGTCCTCGCGGACACGATCGTGCAGGGTGCGGAACTCTTCAAGGTGAAGCTGTTCTTCATGGCGGACGAGTTCTCGCTGGTGGATGCCACCATCGCGCCGATTCTCTGGCGCCTGCCGCACTACGAGGTCGAGCTGCCGCCGAAGGCGCAGCCGATCGTCAGATACGCGAGCCAGATCTTCTCCCGCGCCGCATTTCGCGCTTCGCTCTCGGACGCGGAACGTGAGATGCGGCCTTGAGGCGTTGAGCCATGCTCAAAGCTCCTCCCAAACGTCCCTATCTGCTGCGCGCGATGCATCAGTGGATCACCGACAGCGGACATACCCCGCACGTGATCGTGGACGCGGAGCGCGCCGGGAGTGAGGTGCCGCGCGCTTATGTGCAGGAGGGAAAGATTGTCCTCAACCTGAGCTACACGGCGACGCAGCGGCTGAAGATCGACAACGACATCGTCGAGTTCGAGGCGCGTTTCGCAGGCGTCGTGCATCACGTGCGTTTTCCGGTGAGCTCGGTGATGGGGATATACGCGCGCGAAACCGGGGAAGGGATGATGTTCGCGGAGCAGGACGCCGGCCCGGAGACGCCCCCGCCCTCCGGACCCGCGCCCGCCGAGGAAGGCGGCAGCACGCCCAAGCGCCCGCAACTGAGAGTCGTCAAGTGACCTTCTGGAGCTCGCGCCGGCCCGGCGAGGAACCCCGTTCGAAAGCGATTGAATAAGCGGCTCAGGGCCGCTCCCTGAGCCGCGAGATCAAATGCGGTGCTATGGCCGCGCTCGCCCAAAGCGGCGAAGGCGAGCCGACTTTGGGCCAAATAGGAGAGAGCCGGCCTGTAAGCCGGGTTCTGTCGAGGGCAATCATTCCTCTGCGATCCACGTCGCCGTGGACCTCTAGCGGCCTACCCGGAAGCGCGCGCGGATCGGCGCTGCGCGCCCTGTTACCAGAGCCCGCTGCTTCCCTATTTGGCCTTACTCCAGGTGGGGTTTGCCTTGCCAGCCTTGTTACCAAGGCCGCGGTGCGCTCTTACCGCACCGTTTCACCCTTGCCGTCCCTCGCGACTCTCGCCGCGAGAGCTTGGGCGGTCTGTTCTCTGTTGCACTTTCCGTGGGCTCGCGCCCCCCAGGCGTTACCTGGCACCTGATCCGCCGGAGCCCGGACTTTCCTCCCCTCCGATCGAAATCGGAGCAGCGATTGCCCGGCCGGCTCTCTCGTTCATTATGGCCCACAAAATCGCCGGGAGCGATGGGCCGCTTGATCGATCGCTTTCGATCAGTCGCCTTCGGGGGCAGGAGGGGCGCCTTTCTGCGGGATCAGGGCATAGGCCTCGGCGCGGGTCGCGCCGGTCAGCTGGGCGGCAATGGCTGCTGCGCGGCTGGGCGACAGCTCCTTGGAGAGAAGGTCGATGGCACGCCGCAGGAGCGCGGTATCGATGTCCGAGGCCGCGCGTGCGGCGCCCGCGACCACCAGGGTGAGCTCCCCGCGCCTGAAGTTGTCTTCACTCGCGGCCCTTTGCGCGAGCTCAGCAAGACTGCCGCGGTAGATGGTTTCGTGCGCCTTGGTGAGCTCGCGCGCAACCATGGCGCGACGGTCGCTGCCGAGCGCTGCGGCAAGATCGGCGAGGGCGGCGGCAATGCGGTGCGGCGCCTCGAAAAAGACCAGCGTGCGCGGCTCGTCCGCCAGGCTGGCGAGCTGTGCTCGCCGCTCGCGCTCGCGTGCCGGGAGAAAGCCTTCAAAGCAGAAGCGGCTGACGGGCAACCCCGCGATGGCCAGTGCGGCGGTGATGGCGGACGGGCCGGGTATGGACTCGATCTCCAGGCCTGCCTCGCTCGCGGCCCGAACCAGCTCGAAACCAGGATCCGACAGAAGCGGCGTACCGGCGTCGCTGATCAGTGCGATGGTCTCTCCGGCCGCGAGCCGCGCCAGAATATCCGGCACACGCTGTGTTTCATTGTGCGCGTGCAGCGACAGGAGGGGGCGCGAGATACCGAGCGCTTGCAGCAGCGCGCCGCTGCGACGCGTGTCTTCGGCGGCAACGGCATCCGCGCTCTCGAGCGCCCGCCGCGCGCGCGCGCTGATGTCACCCATGTTGCCGATCGGCGTCGCGACGACTTGCAACCGGCCTCGTGCCTTGCCCACTATAATCCCCATCTCTGCCGTACCCGGCGGCCATAAGCTTGGCTCTGGCACAAAGGCTTCTCAAGCAATGCATGCGCGATGGACCGTCAGCGTAGCTGCGCTGACCGCGGTCAGTTTAGTCCTCGCGGGCTGTGCCGCTGTTCCGAGCGGCCCGGCTCCCACGACCGAGCAGGCGGCGACCCTCGCCCGTCAGGGAAACCTGGTGGGCGCGGCGCAGATGTATGAGGCGCTCGCCAACGAGAGCCGTGGAGCGGCGCACAATGACTTCGCCCTCGAGGCCGCGCGGGCCTATCTCGCGGCGCAGCGACCCGATGATGCGACGCGTGCGCTCGATCTGCTTTCCCCGCCACTCTCGGGCAGCGCGGCATTTGATCGCGCACTGATCGAGGTGCGGCTCGCCTTGCAGCGCGGCCAGGTGGCGCATGCCTGGATGCTCGTCCAGGCGATCGCGCGGCCGCAGCAGGCTGATGCCGCGACTCGGGTTCTGCGCCTCGAGCAGCGGGTCGCGTTTGCCGCCGGGCACCCGGCTGCCGCCGTCGAGGCCCAAATAGAGCTCGAGCACTGGCTGCTGAACGCGGCCGCCATCGAGCAGAGCCGGGTGAGCCTTCTCCATGCGCTGCGGGATGCCGCCGAGCGCGGTTTGAAGGTTCCGCCAGGTACCGAGGAGAGCCCGGTCGTGCGCGGCTGGCTCGAGCTGGCGCCGCTCGCGGCGGAGGCCGCACACAACCCCACGGTCGCGACTGCCGACCTGAGCGCGTGGCTGTCCAGACATCCCGATCATCCCGCGGTCGAAGCCGTGCGGAGCGAGCTTCTCGGTGAGCAGCCCCAGCCGCTCGCGGCACAATCTCATATCGCGCTGCTGCTGCCGATTACCGGTCCCGCGGGCCCGCTGGCGGTGAGCGTTCGAGATGGCTTTCTGACGGCCTATTACCAGACACCGGTGCAGCAGCGCCCGGTGGTGCGCATCTACGATACCGGCGGCGGGCAGTCGATCGCCGACATCATCGGCGCGGCGACGCAGGCGGGCGCCGACATGGTCGTCGGGCCCCTGACCCGCCAGGACGTCGCGGCCGCTGCGGGAGACCATGCCCAGCGCCCGCCGCTGCTGGCGCTCAACTTCCTGCCGGACGGAGCGCAGGCGCCACCGCTCTTCTTCCAGTTCGCCCTCTCGCCCGTCGAGGAGGCCAAGCTGGTCGCCCGCCGGGTACTGAGCGACGGGCATCAGCTGGGAATTGCGATCGTGCCGGCGGGAGAGCTGGGCTCGCGCGAGCTCGCCGCGTTCAGCCAGCAGCTGCAAAGCGGCGGCGGCGCGCTGCTCGCCAGTACCATGATCGATCCCGCGGAAGCGGATTACTCCGATCCACTCAAGCAGGTGCTGGGTATCGACGAGAGCCGAGCGCGGCTGGATAAGTTGGAAGGGCTCCTCGGCACGCATCTTCATTTCGTGCCGCGGCGCCGCGAGGATATCCAGTTCATTTTCTCGCCCGCACCGGCCGACATCGAGCGCCTGCTGCAGCCGCAGCTGCGGTTCTACTACGCCGGGGGCATTGCAACCTACGCCACCTCCGATGCCTTTGATCCGGATCCGCGCGCCAATCAGGACCTCGATGGGCTGATGTTTCCCAGCATGCCCTGGCTGCTCGGTAGCCCGCTGGCCGAGGCGGTCCAGTCGGCTGCCAGCCAGGCGTGGCCCGCCGGTGGCCCGGAACGGGGCCGTCTCTTCGCCTTCGGCTTCGATGCTTACCGGATCGCCGAGGCGCTGCGGCAGAACTCCACCCCGTCGTCGCTCGATATCAGCGGCCTCACGGGGCAGTTGACGCTGGATCCTGACGGGCGCATTCACCGTCAGCTCACCTGGGCCCAGCTCGAGGGCGGCGAGGTCACCGAGCTTCCTAGCCCGCCAGGATCGTGATGCCCCCACTTACCTGGAGGCAGAGCATCGGGTTCCGGGCCGAGGACGCCGCTGCGGCGTACCTTCTGGCGCAGGGCGCCCACATCTTGCTGAGGAATTACCGCTGCCGCTGTGGCGAGCTCGATATCGTGGCCCGGGTAGGGCGCGAAGAGCTCGTGATCGTGGAGGTGCGCACCCGCTCCTCCGAGACTCACGGCGGCGGCGCGGCAAGCGTTGACGCCCCGAAGCGACAGCGGCTGATCCGGGCGGCGAGCCGCCTGCTGCAGCAAAGGAAAGATCTTGCGCGGCTGCGCGTTCGCTTCGATGTCATGGTGGTGTCCGATCCTTATGGCGAGACGCCCGGCATCGAATGGATCAAACACGCTTTTTCGACCTGAGCAAGCCTGCGGCCGAGCTCGAGATAACCTACTGGATAAGGTAGTTCGGGCAAATCGCTGATTGCTAAGACGAATGGCTTCACAACGCTGTTGGAAGCGCCCGCCGCTTCTACATAACTCTCTGCGATTGCGACAGGTTTCTCACTATTTCAATTGACATAGCGCAGCCGCGATTTCTATAGTGGCAGTAAGTGGGAAGAAGTGGGAGAAGATGGGTAGATTCCCCCCTAAGACCCGCATCCACGATGCCGAGGGCATTGGGAACGGTCCATGTTTCGCGGCGCCACAAAAGTCACCCTGGATGAGAAAGGCCGAATGGTCATGCCAACCCGATACCGGGAGCAGATCGTCGAGCGCGCCCAGGGAAAACTGGTGATCACCGTCGATCGGGACCGCTGCCTTCTCATCTATCCCCTGCCCGAGTGGGAGCTGATCGAGAGTCGGCTGATGAGCCTGCCGACCCTGCATGCGCAGGCCCGGCGGCTGCAGCGCCTCATGGTCGGTCACGCGAACGACCTCGAGCTCGATGGACATGGCCGGATTCTACTGCCGCCCGAGCTGCGCGAGTTCGCCGGTCTCGAGCGCCACGGCATGTTGATCGGCCAAGGCAACCGCTTCGAGTTGTGGAACGAGTCGCGCTGGGGCGAGCGGCTCGATGACTGGTTGAAGAGCGAGGAAGCCTCGACGGACCTCCCGTCGGAGCTCGACTCGCTGTCGTTGTAAGAAGCAGACGGGTGGTCGAGCACATCCCGGTGCTCGCGAATGAGGGGCTCGAGGCACTGGCCCTCGAGACGGACGGTTACTATGTCGATGCGACGTTCGGGCGCGGGGGTCATACGGCACTCCTACTCCAGGCACTCGGCCCCGAAGGCCGAGTGCTCGCGATCGACCGTGATCCGCAGGCCATCGCGGCCGGCACCCACCGCTTCGCCGGCGAAATGCGGCTTGCACTCGTGCGTGCGTCCTTTGCCGATGTCGGCGCGCTCGTGCCGGCATACTCGGGCGGCCGCGGCTGCCGCGGCATCCTGTTCGACCTCGGCGTTTCCTCACCCCAGCTCGACGATCCGGCGCGCGGCTTCAGCTTCCGGGCCGACGGTCCGCTCGATATGCGTATGGACCCGACACGCGGCGAGCCCGTCTCTGCGTGGCTCGCTCGGGCGAGCGTCGATGAGATTCGCGAGGTGATCGCCACCCTCGGAGAAGAGCGCTTTGCACGCCGCGTGGCGCAGGCGATCGTCGCCGCGAGACGCGAGCATCCGATCGCGCGTACGCGGGAGCTCGCGGAGCTCATCGCCCGCGCCGTGAGAACGCGCGAGCCCGGCAAGCATCCCGCGACGCGCACGTTTCAGGCGCTGCGCATGCACGTCAACGACGAGCTCGGGCAGCTCGGGAAAGCGCTCGCCGGCGCGCTCGATGCGCTCACTCCCCGGGGCCACCTCGCGGTCACCAGCTTTCACTCGCTCGAGGACCGCCTCGTCAAACGCTTCATGCAGCGCGAGTCGCAGCTCGATCCGGCGCTCGCCTCGCTCCCGGTCGTGCCGCCGCAGCTCACGCCGCGGCTGAGGGTGATCGGGCGCAAGCTGCGCCCGAGCAAGGACGAAATCGCGCGCAACCCTCGCGCGCGAAGCGCGTTGTTGCGGGTCGCGGAGAAGCTCGCATGAAGCCCGCTCGCGCGACGCTCGGCCTTGCGATCGGAGTGCTCTGGGTCGCGGTCCTGTCGTCCTCGGCGGGCGCCGTCTACTGCACGTTCCGCGCGCGTCAGCTCTTCATCCAGCTCGAGCAGCTCAGCGCCCAGCGCGACAACCTCGACATTCAATGGGGCCAACTGCAGCTCGAGCAGAGTGCCTGGTCCACCCATGCCTTCGTCGAGAGCGTCGCCGGCAAAAAGCTCCGCATGACCATGCCCGCGCCCAAAGACATCGTGATCGTGCCGCCATGAGGACGCGCAATGCACGTCATGCCGCGCCGCGCGCGTTTCGCTGGCGGGCTCATTTTCTCGTGGGGCTGCTCGTGCTCGCCGCGGCGGCGCTCGTCTGTCGCGCGGTGGATCTGCAGCTGTTCGAGTATTCGTTTCTCTCGAAGCAGGGTGACGCCCGCTTCACGCGCATCGTGGATATTGCAGCGCATCGCGGCACCATCACCGACCGCTACGGTGAGCCGCTCGCCGTGAGCACGCCCGTCGACTCGATCTGGGTCAACCCGAAGCAGATCGCCCTTGCGCGCGGACAGATTCCGCGCCTCGCCGCTGCTCTCGGCATCAACACCCAGGAGCTCGAGCGCCGCATCACGAGCAATCTCGATCGCGATTTCCTCTACGTGGCGCGCCAGCGCCAGCCTGCGGAGGCCGTGCGGATCAAGGGGCTCGGCATCCCCGGCGTATATCTCTCACGCGAGTACCGGCGGTACTACCCGGCCGGTGAAGTCACCGGCCAGCTCATCGGGTTCACCAACGTCGATGACCAGGGCCAGGCCGGACTCGAGCTGGCGTACGACCAGTGGCTCACCGGAATCGACGGTGAAAAGCGCGTCATTCAGGACCGCTTCGGCAGGATCGTTCAGGATGTCGACAGCATCCGACCCACGCGCCCGGGGCGCGATCTCGTCCTCTCCATCGACCTGCGCATCCAGTATCTCGCCTATCGTGCGCTGAAGGCGCAGGTCGCCGAGCAGGATGCGCGCGGCGGCTCCATGGTGGTGATCGACATCGCCACGGGCGAGGTGTTGGCGATGGTCGATCAGCCCGCCTTCAATCCCAACGACCGCGACCAGATGCTCCCCAGGCTCTATCGCAATCGCGCCGTCACCGACATCTTCGAGCCGGGCTCCTCCATGAAGCCGTTCTTCGTCACCGCAGCCTTGCTCTCCGGCCGCTACGACGACCACTCGATCATCGACACCTCGCCGGGATTCATCAAAGTCGGCGCCCACGTATTCACCGATGAGCACGACTGGGGACCGATCGATATCGCGATGGTGCTCGCCCACAGCTCCAACGTTGGCATGGCGCATATCGCCCTGTCGCTGCCCCCGAGGCTCATCTGGAGGACGCTGCGGGTCTTCGGCTTCGGACAGCTCGCCACGAACGGCTATCCGGGAGAATCCGCGGGATTGTTGGCTCCGCTGCGCACCTGGCGGCCGATCGATATCGCCACGATGTCGCACGGCTACGGCATCTCCGTGACGGCGCTGCAGCTTGCGCACGCCTACGCCACGATCGGCGCGCTCGGCATCGAGCGGCCAATCTCCTTCCTACGGGTCGATGCGCCGCCGGCGGGCCGGCCCGTCATCAGTGCGCGGCTTTGCCGGGAGCTGATCGGGCTCATGCGCTCGGTGATCTCGCTCGAGGGCACGGCGCCGCTTGCGGCCATCCCGGGCTACAGTGTCTCCGGCAAGACCGGCACGGCGTGGATGGCCGATGACGGCAGTTACCGCGAACATCACTTCGTGGCGGATTTCGAGGGCATGGCGCCGGCCAGTGCTCCGCGGCTCGCGGCCGCGGTCGTTATCGACGACCCGCGCAACGGTATCCACCAAGGCGGCGAGGTAGCGGCCCCGGTGTTCGCCAAGGTGATTGGCCGGGCGCTGCGCTTGATGGGGGTGGCGCCGGATGAGCCGGTTGAGCAACCCGAAGAAGTGCGCACGGCCTCGCTGCAATGATGCCGGCCACGACCTCCATTCCAACACGCACGGCGCGGCTCGCGGAGCTCACGGCTGGCCTCGTCGATGCTCCCGCGGCGCTCGAGGTCAACGATGTGACCCTCGATTCGCGCGCCACAACCTCAGGGGCGCTCTTCCTCGCCTGCCGCGGCCGCGGCCGTCATGGGTCGCAGTTCGCCGCCGAGGCGGTGGCGCGGGGAGCACGCGCGGTGCTTTACGAGCCGTTTCCCGGGGCATTTGAACTGATAGAGGCGGGTCTCATGGCCGGCGGCGCCGATTCTCGCGAGGTCTTCGTCGCCGCTGTGCCGCAGCTCTCCCGTCATGTCGGCATCATCGCCGACCGGTTCTTCGGCCGGCCCTCCCAGGCTCTAACCGTCGCCGGCATCACGGGCACCAACGGCAAGACGACCTGTGCCTGGCTGCTCGCGCAGGCGCTCGCCAAATGCGGCCGCCCGGCCGCCTACATGGGTACTCTCGGGTTCGGCTTCCCCGGGGCGCTCGCCGCAACCGAGCACACGACCGCCGATGCGGTCACCGTGCACCGGCGGCTCGCGGTCGTGAGAAATATCGGCGCCGAGGCCGTGAGTATGGAAGTCTCATCGCACGCGCTCGATCAGCAGCGCGTAGGCGGCGTGCGATTCCATACCGCGGCCTTCACCAACCTCACCCGCGATCATCTCGATTATCACGGCACGATGGCGAGCTATGCCGAGGCCAAGGCGCAGCTGTTGGCGTGGCCCGGGCTCGCCCTGCGGGTGATTAACGTGGACGATGAGCTCGGCGCGCGCCTCGCGCGGCAACTTTCCGCGGCGCGGCTGGTCATCACCACGCGCGCCAGCACTACGGGCGAATCGACGCCGGATGCGAGGGTGGTGCGGGCAGTGCGCGTCGAGGCTGCCGTCTCGGGCCTGGCTCTCGATGTGGAATCGAGCTGGGGCGCGGTAAAGCTCGACGTGCCGCTGATCGGCGATTTCAACGCCGACAACGCCCTCACGGTGCTCGCGGTGCTGCTCGCCTGGGATATCCCGCTCGCCGATGCGGCCCGCGCCCTCGGGTCCTGCCGTGCCGCGCCCGGGCGCATGGAAGCCTTCGGCGGCCGCGGCGCCGCGCCGCTCGCCATCGTGGACTACGCGCATACGCCCGATGCGCTTGCGAAGGCGCTGCGTGCCGCGCGCAGGCACTGCCGCGGGCGGCTGAAGGTTGTCTTCGGTTGCGGCGGCGATCGCGATCCAGGCAAGCGCCCGATCATGGGGGCGATCGCCGCCGAGCTCGCCGATGAGTCCGTTGTCACGGACGACAATCCGCGCAGCGAGCCCCCCGAGCGCATCGTGCAGCAGATCCTGACGGGCATCCCCGGCGACGCTGCGGTGCGCGTCGAGCATGACCGGGCACGGGCCATCCGCGCCGCACTCGAGCGCTCGGGCTCGGAGGATGTGGTGTTGATTGCCGGCAAGGGTCATGAGGAGTATCAGATCTACGGCAGCGAGCGTCGTCCCTTCAGTGATCAGACCGTGGCGCGTGAGGCGCTCGAGGCGACGCGGCCGTGAGTGCTGATCCGACACTCGAGCGGCGGCTGGGGAATTTCGCGCGCGCCTGCGACGGCCGGCTCGAAGGCGCCGATCGCGCCTTCGCCGCCGTCTCGAGCGACAGCCGTACGCTCTCGACCGGCGATCTCTTCGTCGCTTTGCGTGGCCCGCGATTCAACGGCCACGAGTTCGTGGGCGCCGCGTTGTCGGCGGGGGCGGCAGGGGCGCTCGTCGACTCGCCCCAGCCGGTCGCGCTCGCGCAGATCGTGGTCCCCGACACGCAGGCGGCGCTCACCCGCGCCGGACATGCCTGGCGCGGCGCGCTGACCCTGCCGGTGGTGGGCGTCGCGGGCAGCAACGGCAAGACCACCGCCAAGGAGATGATGGCGACGATCCTCTCCCTGGCGGGAAGCTGTCTCGCGACCCGCGGCAATCTCAACAACCACATCGGCGTGCCGCTGACGCTGCTGCGGCTCGAGCCCACCCACCGTTTCGCGGTCATCGAGATGGGTGCCAACCGCGCCGGCGAGGTGGCGGCGCTCGTCAAGGTGGCGCGACCGACCGTGGGTCTCATCACCAACGCCGGCGCCGAGCATCTGGAAGGCTTCGGCAGCCTCGAGGGAGTGGCGCGGGCGGAAGGGGAAATGGTCTCGGGCCTCGCCGCGGGCGCCACCGCGATCCTGAATGCGGACGATGAGTTCGTGAGGCTCTGGCGCGACATGACGCCGGCGCGGGTGGTGACCTTCGGCATCGCCAGCGCGGCCGACTTTCGCGCATCGGACCTGCGAACGACTCTGGAAGGCGAAGGCTTCCTGACTCGGTTCAACCTTTCGAGCCCGCTCGGCCGGGCGGCGATCGAGCTGCACCTCGGCGGCCGGCACAATGTGGCCAACGCGCTCGGTGCCGCGGCCGCGGCGGCCGCGGCGGGCGCAAAACTCGAGCACATCGTTGCGGGTCTCGATGCCGTGCGCCCGGTGCCCGGAAGGTTGCAGCTGAAGCGGGCCGCCTGCGGCGCCTGGATCATCGACGATTCCTACAACGCCAACCCGAGCTCGGTGCGGGCCGGAATCGAGGTACTCGCCTCGATCGAGGGCCGGCGCTGGCTCGTGCTCGGGGACATGGCCGAGCTCGGGGAGTTCGCCGCGGCCGCGCATGCGCAGATCGGCGCCGTCGCCCGCGAGCATGGGATCGAGCGCCTGCTCGCGACGGGTTCGCTCGCGGCGCTTGCCGTCGAGCGCTTCGGCTGCGGCGGTCAGTGGTTTCCGGATGCGGAGGCGCTGACCCGCGAGCTGCTTCGGGCCCTGATGCCGAACGTGCGCCTCCTCGTCAAGGGTTCGCGAGTCAACAGACTCGAGCGCGTGGTCGGCGCCCTCGCGCATCCAACCCCCGAAAACTCGGACGGGCATTAAGTGCTGTTCTGGATCGCACAACGGCTGACCGGCTGGCACAGCGCCTTCAACGTCTTCTCGTACCTTACTTTCCGCGCCATCCTGGCGACCGCCTCCTCGCTCGCGGTCTCGCTCATCGTCGGTCCGGGACTGATCGATCGTCTGTCGCGCTATCAGATCGGCCAGGTCGTGCGCGACGACGGCCCCAAGAGCCACCTGCCCAAGGCCGGCACGCCGACCATGGGCGGCACGCTGATCCTGGTGACGACCTTCGTGAGCACGCTCCTCTGGGTGGAGCTTTCCAACCGCCTGGTCTGGATGGTGCTCGGGGTGACTTTCGCTTACGGGCTCATCGGCTTCTACGATGATTACCTGAAGCTCGTGGTGCGCAATCCGCGCGGGCTCGCCGCGCGCTGGAAGTATTTCTGGCAGTCGGTGGCGGGCCTCGCTGCCGCGGCGACGCTCTACTTCACCGCGACGCAGCCGGCGGAGAGAACGCTCTTCCTGCCTTTCGTCAAGACTTTCGCCGAGCCGCTGTCCGCGGTCGGCTTCATCGCGATCGCCTATTTCATGATCGTCGGCATGAGCAACGCGGTGAATCTCACCGATGGCCTCGACGGGCTCGCCATCATGCCTGCCGCGCTCGTTTCCGCCGGGCTCGGCATCTTCGCCTATGCGAGCGGCAACCATGTGTTTGCGCATTACCTGCAGATCCCGGAGATTGCCGGCGCCGGTGAGCTGCTGATCTTCTGCTCCGCACTCACCGGGGCGGGTCTGGGATTTCTCTGGTTCAACGCCTACCCGGCCCAGGTATTCATGGGCGATGTCGGCGCGCTCGCGATCGGCGCGGCCATCGGCGTCATCGCCGTCATCGTGCGCGAGGAAGTGGTGGCTCTCCTCATGGGGGGGCTGTTCGTGCTCGAGACCGCCTCGGTGATTCTGCAGGTCGCCTCATTCAAGCTCACCGGCCGGCGCATCTTCCGGATGGCGCCGCTCCATCACCACTTCGAGCTCAAGGGCTGGGCGGAGCCGAAGGTGATCGTGCGCTTCTGGATCGTATCGCTCCTCCTCGTGCTCGCGGGACTCGCGACTTTGAAGCTGAGATGAGCACCCCGCGCACCAAGCCATCCGCCGCCGTGATCGTCGGCTTAGGTCGCACCGGGCTCTCCTGCGCCCGGTACCTGCGCGAGCTCGGTTGGCGCATCGCCGTCACCGACACTCGTCTCGAGCCGCCGCAGCGGGGCGCGCTGCGTGAGCTCGATGCGCAGATTCCGCTGCGACTCGGGGCGCTCGACACGCGCCTTCTCGATGACGCGCTCTGTGTAGTGGCTTCTCCGGGTGTGTCGCTGGAGCAACCCTTCTTCGTCGAGGCGCGTCGCCGTGGCCTCGAGATCGTGGGCGACATCGAGCTGTTCGCGCGTGCGGTGGATGCGCCCGTGGCGGGCATCACCGGCACCAACGGCAAGAGCACGGTGACGACGCTGCTCGGCCGCATGGCGGCGCGCGCGGGAGTCCAGGTGCGGGTGGGCGGCAATCTCGGCGAGCCGGCGCTCGATCTGCTCGCCGAGGCACGCCGCGCAGGGCGAGCCGTTGGGCTCTATGTGCTCGAGCTCTCGAGCTTCCAGCTCGAGGCGGCCCACTCGCTGGATCTGAAGGCGGCGGCGGTACTCAACGTCAGCCCGGACCATCTCGACCGATATGCATCCGTCGAGGCCTACGCCGCCGCCAAGGCGCGCATTTTCGCACGCTGCGACACGGCGGTGATCAACCTCGATGATCCGCTCGTGGTCGCCATGCCGCAGCCCGGCCAGCGTACGTTGAGCTTCTCAATGCGCGCCGCGATAGGAGCCGATTACGCCGTGACGATCCGCGACGGCGGATCATGGCTGACCCGCCGAGGCGAGGCGCTGCTGCCGGTGTCGACGATGCGCATCCGGGGGCTGCACAATGCCGCCAACGCGCTTGCCGCGCTCGCCCTCGGCGAGGCGCTCGGCCTGTCGCTGCGCGCAATGTTGGCTGAGCTCGAGGAATTCACCGGTCTGCCGCATCGCACCCAGTGGGTCGCCGATGTGGCCGGCGTCACCTACGTCGATGACTCGAAGGGCACGAACGTCGGCGCAACCATCGCCGCCGTGGCCGGCATGGAGGGACCGCTCATCATCATTGCGGGCGGTGATGGCAAGAATCAGGACTTCGCCCCGCTGGCAGCGGCCTTCCGCGGCAAGGTGCGCCACACGGTGTTGATCGGCCGCGATGCGCGGCAGCTTGCCGCGGCGCTGCGCGGAGTCTGCAGCACGCAATACTGCGACTCGCTCGAGGAGGCGGTGCGCGCGGCGGCGAGTGCGGCGCGAACCGGCGATACGGTGCTGCTCTCACCCGCCTGCGCGAGCCTCGACATGTTCCGCGACTACACCCATCGTGGCGCGGTGTTCGCGCGAGCGGTCAAGGAGCTGGCGGCATGAGGGAAGCGAGCTCGTCCGCTTTCATGACCCACGCCGGCCGGGGGCGCTCCGCCGTCTATGTCGACGGCGTGACGCTCGCCCTGGTGCTGTCGTTGCTGCTCTTCGGGCTCGTGATGGTGACCTCCGCCTCCATCTCCATCGCGAGCCGCGACACCGGCAATCCGTTCTATTTCCTCGAGCGGCAGCTGCTCACCGCCCTCGTCGGCGCGCTGGGAGCGGTGTTCGTCTTTTGCTTCAGCATGGAGCGCTGGGAGCGGCTGTCACAGGTACTGCTGATCCTCGCCATCGTGATGCTGCTCGCCGTGCTGGTCCCGGGGCTCGGGGAAGTGGTGAACGGCGGCCGGCGCTGGCTGCGGCTCGGGGGATTCACCTTCCAGGTGTCGGAGCTCGCACGGGTACTCGTTTTGATTTACATCGCGAGCTACGCGGCGCGACGGCAGGATGAGCTGCGCGAGAGCTTCACGGGCCTCTTGAAGCCGCTGCTGCTCCTCGGGCTGATCGCGGTGCTGCTGCTCGGTGAGCCCGACTTCGGCGCCGCCACGGTGCTCTTCGCGACCGGCTTCGGCATGTTGTTCATCGCCGGCGCGCGGCTGCGTCACGTGGTGCTGCTGACCACGGTGGCCGCTGGCATATTCGCGCTGCTCGCGGTCACCTCGGCCTACCGGCTGCGGCGGCTCACGGGCTTTCTCGACCCCTGGGCCAACCCCTACAGCAGCGGCTTTCAGCTGACGCAGTCGCTGATCGCGATCGGACGCGGCAAGTGGCTCGGCGTGGGTCTTGGCAACAGCGTGCAGAAACTCTTCTACCTGCCCGAGGCGCACACCGACTTTCTCTTCGCGGTGCTCGCCGAGGAGCTCGGTCTCGCGGGCGTGCTGCTCACACTCGGCCTCTTCGTCGCGCTCATCTGGCGCGCATTCCACATCGCGCGGCTCGCCGCCCAGGCGGGCCTCGACTTCCAGAGCTATCTCGCCACCGGCTTCGCACTCTGGATCGGGATGCAGGCTTTCATCAACATCGGCGTCAACATGGGTGTGCTGCCGACCAAGGGACTGACGCTGCCGCTGATGAGCTATGGCCGCTCGAGCCTCATCGTGACCCTGGTGTGGGTGGGGATGCTGCTGCGCATCCATCACGAGACAATGTTGGAGCGACGCGGCTCGGCCAGCGTCATGGCGCGGGGTGCCTCGTGAGCGCGGGACCGGTGTTGATCATGGCAGGCGGAACGGGTGGCCACGTGTTCCCCGCCCTGGCCCTCGCGCGGCGCCTGCGCGAGCGGTCGGTCGAGGTCATCTGGCTCGGCACCCGCCGGGGACTCGAGGCCCGTGTCGTTCCGGCCGAGGGCATCGCGATCGAGTGGCTGTCGGTCGGCGGCTTGCGGGGCAAGGGCTGGCGCACTCTCGTCGCGGCTCCCTGGCGGGTGAGCGTGGCGCTGGTGCAGGCGCTGCGGGTCATGTGGCGGCGCCGGCCCGAGATCGTCGTCGGTCTGGGCGGCTTCGTGACCGGACCGGGCGGCATCGCGGCCTGGCTGACGCGCCGGCCGCTCGTCATTCACGAGCAGAATGCGATCGCCGGCTTTACCAACCGCTGCCTCGCTCATCTCGCGCGCGAGGTGCTGGAGGCCTTTCCCGGCAGCTTCCGACCCGGTATCAAAGCGCGAACGGTCGGCAATCCCGTGCGCCGGGACATCAGTGAGTTGAGACCGCCAACGGCGCGCTTCTCCGGCCGCGAGGGTGCCGTGCGCATCCTCGTCGTCGGTGGCAGCCAGGGCGCGGTCCGACTCAACACCGTCGTGCCTTATGCACTGGCGCGGCTCGCCGGCGCGATCCGCTTCGATGTGCGCCATCAGGCGGGTGAGCGTTGGATCGAGGCCGGCCGGCAGAGCTATACCGACGCCCGCGTGCGGGCGGACGTGCGTCCGTTCATCGAAGACATGGCCGAGGCCTATGGCTGGGCGGACCTCGTGATCTGCCGCTCGGGTGCTCTTACCGTCTCGGAGCTGGCGGCGGCCGGGGTGGGCGCGGTGCTGGTGCCGTATCCCGCGGCCGTCGATGATCACCAGACTTACAACGCGCGCTTTCTGGTGCGTGAAGGCGCGGCGGTGCTGATCGCCGACCGCGAGCTCACCGCCGAGCGCCTCGCCGCCGAGCTCGAGCGGCTGTGCGTCGGGCGCGAGAAGCTGCTCGCGATGGCCGAGCGCGCGCGGCGGCTCGCCCGTCCCGATGCGACCGAAGAGCTCGCCGCCTGCTGCTTGCAGCTCGCGAGGAGGGCCGCATGATCGAGGAGCGGCGCGCGCTGTTGGAGCGTCCCTTCGTCGAGCGGCGCAAAAGCCGGGATCGGCGCGACCGCATGCGCCGCATCAATACCATTCATTTCGTCGGAATCGGCGGCAGCGGCATGAGCGGCATCGCCGAAGTGCTGCTCAATCTCGGCTATGCCGTCCAGGGCTCGGACCTCAAGGCGAGTGCGGTCACCGAGCGGCTCACCCGCCTCGGCGCGCGGGTGCGGCTCGGACACGCGGCGCAGAACATCGAGGGCGCCGACGTGGTGGTGGTCTCGAGCGCGATCGCCCGCGGCAACCCGGAGGTCGAGGCCGCGCTCGCGCGGCGCCTGCCGGTAGTCTCGCGCGCCGAGATGTTGGGTGAGCTCATGCGTTTCCGCTACTCCATCGCGGTGGCGGGCACTCATGGCAAGACGACGACCACGAGTCTCATCGCCAGCATCCTCGCCGAGGGGGGGGAGGACCCGACGTTCGTGATCGGCGGGCGGCTGAAGAGCGCCGGCAGCCACGCCCGGCTCGGCACCGGGCGCTACCTCGTGGCCGAGGCCGACGAGAGCGACTCCTCGTTCGTGCATCTGCAGCCGCTCATCGCCGTCGTCACCAACATCGACAACGATCATCTGACGACGCACGGCGGCGACTTCGAGCGGCTGAAGCAGAGCTTCGTCGGATTCCTGCACAACCTGCCGTTCTACGGACTTGCGGTGCTGTGCCTCGATGACGAGCAGGTGCGCGGCACCCTCGAGCGCGTCGGCAGGCCGGTCCTGACATACGGACTCGATGAGGCGGCCGATGTCCGGGCGCTCGAAGTCCGCCGTCAGGGGCTCCAGACCAGAATCCAGGTCGCTCGCTCGATCGGCGGACCTCTCGAGGTCACCGTCAACCTGCCGGGCGCCCACAACGTGTTGAACTCGCTGGCGGCGATCGCGGTGGCGACGGAGCTCGGCATCGACGATGCGGCCATCGCGCGCTCCCTGGCGGGTTTCCAGGGGATCGATCGGCGCATGCAGCACATCGCCGATATCGACACGGCGGCGGGGACCGTCACGGTGATCGATGACTACGGCCATCACCCCACGGAGGTGACCGCGACTCTCGAGGCCCTGCGCCAGGGCTATCCCGGGCGGCGGATCGTGCTCGCCTTCCAGCCCCACCGCTACACGCGCACGCACGATCTGATCGATGACTTCGGCGGGGTGCTCTCGATGGTGGACGTGCTCCTCGTCACCGAGGTCTACGCCGCGGGCGAGACGCCGATCGCCGGCGCGGACGGGCGCGCGATCTGCCGCGCGGTGCGCAGCCGCGGTCAGGTGGAGCCGCTCTTCGTCGAGCGCGTCGAGCAGCTGGCCGAGTCGCTGAAGGACGTGATCCGCGACGGCGATGTGATCGTCACCATGGGTGCCGGCAACATCAGCGCGGTGGCGCACCGGCTCGCGGAGCGATTCGCGGCGCTTCTGCCGCCAGGGGGGGGCGCCTGATGCTCGCCGTCGCGAACGAGTTTCTGCCGCGCATTCGACGTCACGAGCCGATGAGCCGCCATACCTCCTGGCATGTGGGCGGAGACGCGGAGATTTACTTCACGCCGAGCAATCGGCGGGAACTCACCGCATTCCTCAAGAGTGTGCCTGCGGAAGTGCCGGTGCAGTGGGTCGGCCTCGGGAGCAACCTGCTGGTGCGCGATGGCGGCATCAAGGGCATCGTCGTGAGCACCCGCGGAACGTTGGATCGGTTGGAGCGGGCAGATCCTGACAGCGTATACGGCGAGGCGGGCGTCGCCTGCGCCCGCATCGCCAGACAGTGCATCAAATGGGGTCTCGGCCCGGCGGAGTTCTTCGCGGGCATTCCGGGCACGTTGGGTGGAGCGCTCGCGATGAACGCGGGCGCTTTCGGCGGTGAGACCTGGCGGCACGTCATCGAGGTGGAGACGGTCGACCGCGCAGGTCGCGAGCATCGGCGGTCAGCGGGCGAGTACCGGGCGAGCTACCGTCAGGTCGAACCGCCGGTGCCGCAGGAAGGGTTCCTGGGGGCGAGGCTTCGCTTCGAAGTTCGTCCTGCGGAACATCAGAGCGAGGTCCAGGCGCTGCTCGAGCGGCGCAAGGCGACGCAGCCGATCGGGGAATGGAGCTGCGGCTCGGTGTTCACCAATCCGCCCGGCGATCACGCGGCGCGCCTCATCGAGGCTGCGGGGTTGAAGGGTTTGAAGATCGGCGATGCATCCGTTTCGCTGAAGCACGCCAACTTCATCATCAACCATGGTGCCGCCACCGCGGCCGACATCGAGCATCTGATCGAGCGCGTGCAGGATGAGGTTGAGCGCGCGCATGGCGTGCGGCTGCATCCGGAAGTGCGCATCGTGGGCCAAGCCGCGGGCCAAACGGTAGGCCCAACGGTAGAAGAGAGGCGCTGATGCGGCTCACGCACGATCCGACACGCGCGCGGCGCGCAACCGATCCCGGTGAGTTCGGGAAAGTGGCGGTGTTGCAGGGCGGCGATTCGAGCGAGCGCGAGATCTCGCTCCTCTCCGGCAGCGCGGTGCTCGCGGCGCTCGGGCGCCGCCGCGTCGAGGCCGTGGCCTTCGATCCACGCGAACGCTCGCTGCTCGAGCTCATCGAGCAGCGCTTCGATCGCGTGTGGATTGCGCTGCACGGACCGGGCGGTGAGGACGGGACCGTGCAGGGCGCGCTCGAGTATCTCGGCATACCCTACACCGGCAGCGGCGTGGCGGGCTCGGCGATCGGCATGGACAAGCTGCGCAGCAAGCGTCTGGCGAGCGCGATCGGAGTCGCGACGCCGGATATGGTGGTACTGCATGGGCCCGAGGACTTCGAGCTCGCGCTCGAGCGTCTGGGCTTGCCGCTCATCGTCAAGCCGGCGACCCAGGGCTCGAGCCTCGGGATGACCAAGGTCGAAAGCCCCGAGACGCTGCCCGCGGCCTATGCGAGCGCGGCAGCCCTCGATCGGAGCGTTTTCGCCGAACAGTGGATTACCGGCCGGGAGTACACCGTGGCGCTGCTGCAGGGCAGGGCACTGCCCTCGATCCGCATCGAGACGCCGAAGAGCTTCTACGACTACGAGGCGAAGTACTTTCGCGACGACACCCGCTACATCTGTCCCTCGGGACTGTCGCAACCGGTGGAGCAACATCTGGCGAGCCTCGCGGTTGCGGCCTCTGAGGCGGCGGCCGGCGAGGGCTGGGGCCGGGCTGACTTCATGATGGATGCGGCCGGCCGGGCGCTCCTGCTCGAGGTCAACACCGTCCCGGGGATGACCAGCCACAGTCTGGTGCCGATGGCCGCGCGCGCGGCGGGCATCGACTTCGACGAGCTCGTATGGCGGGTGCTGGAGACGAGCTTCATCCGCAGCCCAAGCGAGGCCCCCCGGTGTTGAAACGCGCCCGAAACCGGATGAGGTCCCGCGGTCAGTCGCCGCCACGCTCGCGTATCCCCTGGGGCGCGATCGGCCGGGGTCTGGCCACCGGCGGGGCCGCGTTCGCAACCCTCTGCGTCGTCTTCTGGGCGCTCGATCAACCGATCCGCACCGTGGAAGTCACCGGGCGCTTCCAACACGTCTCTCCGGTGCAGCTCGAGCAAGTCGTCGCCGAACAGGTGCGCGGCGAGGGACTGCTCACGGTAAAGCTCGCGGCGGTGAGCCGCGCGATCCAGGCGCTCCCCTGGGTGGCCGCGGTGAGCGTCGAGCGCGACTGGCCGCATGCCCTCGCCGTGCGGGTGGTGGAGCAGGTTGCCGTCGCGCGCTGGAGTGGCGATGGCCTGGTCAACAGCGAGGGCGAGCTCTTCGCGACCGGCGTCGGGCATTTTGCCGCCGGGCTGGCGCGGCTCTCCGGACCCGAGGGCTCGGAGGCGGAAGTGACGCAGCACTATCTCGCGATGCGCCGGCGCCTCTCCGAGGCCGGTCTCACGATGACCGCGTTGCGGCTCGACGCGCGTGGCGCCTGGCAGCTCGAGCTCGCCAACGGCATCACCGTCAGGCTCGGGCGGGCGCAGGTCGATGAGCGGTTCGAAAAATTCATGGGCGCGGCGCTCGAGATCGTCGAGCACCGGGCGGGGGACATTTCATACGTGGATATGCGCTACACGAACGGGTTTGCCATCGGCTGGAAATCGGGCCACGGCGCCGGCGAGGACCGACATGCTTAAACGTTCCGACAGAAATCTCATCGTGGGTCTCGACATCGGCACCTCCAAGGTGGTCGCGCTGGTCGGCGAAGTCGGTCTCGACGGCACCATCGAGGTGTTGGGTCTCGGCTCGCAGCCCTCGCGGGGGCTGAAGAAGGGTGTCGTCGTCAACATCGAATCGACGGTGCAGTCGATCCAGCGCGCCGTGGAGGAGGCCGAGCTCATGGCCGGCTGCGAGATCCACTCGGTGTTCGCCGGGATCGCGGGCAGCCATGTGCGCAGCCTCAACTCCCACGGCGTGGTCGCGATCCGCGACCGCGAAGTGACCCATGGCGACGTCGAGCACGTCATCGACGCGGCCAAGGCGGTGGCCATCCCCGCCGACCAGAAAATCCTGCACGTGCTGCCGCAGGAATTCATCGTCGATGGCCAGGAGGGCATCCGCGATCCGATCGGCATGTCGGGAGTACGCCTGGAGGCCAAGGTGCACATCGTCACGGGCGCCGAAAGTGCCGCGCAGAACATCGAGAAATGCATCAAGCGCTGCGGGCTCGAGGTCGATGACGTCGTGCTCGAGCAGCTCGCTTCGAGCTTCTCGGTGCTCACCGATGACGAGAAGGAGCTCGGCGTCTGCCTGGTCGACATCGGCGGCGGCACGACCGATCTTGCGGTGTTCTCGTCCGGCGCGATCCGCCATACCGCGGTCATCCCGATCGCGGGCGACCAGGTGACGAACGACATCGCGGTGTCGATGCGCACGCCGACCCAGCACGCCGAGGACATCAAGATCCGCTATGCCTGCGCGCTCTCCCAGCTCGCCAATCCCGACGAGAGCATCGAGGTGCCGAGCGTCGGCGACCGGCCCGCGCGGCGTCTCGCCCGCCAGACGCTGGCCGAGATCATCGAGCCGCGCTACGAGGAGCTCTTCGGCCTGGTGCGCGAGGAGCTGCGCCGCAGCGGCTTCGAGGAGGTGGTCGCCGCGGGCGTGGTGCTCACCGGCGGCAGCGCCAAGATGGAAGGCGCGATTGAGCTCGCAGAGGAGGTCTTCCACATGCCGGTGAGGCTGGGACTTCCGCAGCAGGTGCAGGGACTCACCGAGGTCGTCCGAAATCCCGTTTTCTCCACCGGCGTGGGGCTGCTGCTCTACGCCCGCGACAACATCCTGCCCGCGCGTCGCGGGCGGTCCCTGGGCGGCAACGCGAAGACGGCGCTCGACCGGATGCGCGCCTGGTTCCAGGGCAACTTTTGACGCTGACAGACCCAATACGATGAACGAGACAAACGATTCTTCCAACCAACCGACTTTCTCTCGAGGAGCACGCGCAATGTTCGAACTTATGGATGCCTACAGCCAAAGCGCTGTCATCAAGGTCATGGGCGTGGGTGGCGGCGGCGGCAACGCCGTGGCCCACATGGTCACCTCCGGCATCGAGGGGGTGGAGTTCATGTGTGTCAACACCGACGCGCAGGCCCTCAAGCACGCGAAGGTGAAGACCGCCCTGCAGATCGGCTGCAACATCACCAAGGGGCTCGGCGCCGGCGCGGACCCGGAGGTCGGGCGGCAGGCGGCGATGGAGGATCGCGACCGCATCGTCGAGCTCGTCGAGGGCTGCGACATGCTGTTCATCACCGCGGGTATGGGCGGGGGCACGGGCACGGGCGCAGCACCCGTCGTGGCGCAGGTCGCGAAGGAGCTCGGCATCCTCACGGTGGCCGTGGTCACCAAGCCTTTCGAGATGGAGGGCAACAAGAGATCCTACGTCGCCGACCACGGCATCGCCGAGCTCGGCAAGTACTGCGACTCGCTCATCACCATTCCCAACCAGAAGTTGCTCACGGTGCTCGGTGCCCAGACGGCGCTGCTCGAGGCCTTCAAATCGGCGAACCAGGTGCTGCAGGGGGCGGTGCAGGGCATCGCGGAGCTCATCACCCGGCCGGGACTGATCAACGTCGACTTCGCCGACGTGCGCACGGTCATGGCCGAGACCGGCATGGCCATGATGGGCTCGGGGGCGGCGAGCGGCGAAGGCCGTGCGCGCGCGGCAGCCGAGGCGGCGGTCTCCTCCCCACTCCTCGAGGACATCAACCTCGCGGGCGCACACGGCATACTCGTGAACGTCACCGCGGGCATGGACCTCTCGATCGGCGAGTTTCAGGAGGTTGGCCAGATCGTGAAGCAGTTCGCCTCGGAGGATGCGACGGTGGTCGTCGGCACGGTCATCGATCCTGAGCTCAGCAACCAGGTGCGGGTGACGGTGGTTGCCACCGGTCTCGGTCGCCCCGCCACCGCGACCCGGCCGCAGCCGCTCGGTGGCTTCCGGCCGGCCGAGTCTTCGGGGCGAGGCGAGCCGATGCGCGAGCGGGAAAGCCGCGAGCCGCCCATGCGGGTGGTGCGGCGCAGTCCCCTCTCGAGCAGTGACTACGCGCAGCTCGACAAGCCGACGGTCCAGCGGCAGCGCGCGGTGGGTGACGGGCTGCGGCAGGACGTCCAGGCGGAGGACCTGCTCGACATCCCTGCGTTCCTGCGCCGCCAAGCTGATTGAGCGCAACTGGCCAGCTTGTGATACGGTAACGCGCCGTTTCGCGCCGCGGACCCTGGAGCCCTCGGCGTCCGTTCTGACCTACGGGTCGACGGTCCGCGAGGCGGCGCGCGGCCGAGAGAGGTTATCCGTGGCCGGCACAGGCCGTTGAGAGCAGTAAGGACTCACGCAGCTATAAACATGGTCGGTCAGCGGACGCTCAAGAACTCGATCCGCGCCACGGGCGTCGGGCTTCACACGGGTAAGAAGGTCCTGATGACGCTCCGTCCCGCTCCTCCCGACGCCGGCATCGTGTTTCGGCGTACCGATCTGCCGCACGCGGGTGAGGTGCTGGCGCACGCGCAGAATGTCAGCGACACGCTGCTGGGCACGACGCTCGGCCGGGGCACCTCGCGTGTCTCCACGGTTGAGCACCTGCTGTCGGCTTTCGCGGGCTTAGGGATCGACAACGCGATCGTGGAGCTTTCGGCGCCCGAGGTGCCCATCATGGACGGGAGCGCCGGCCCGTTCGTGTTCCTGCTGCAGTCGGCCGGCATCGAGGAGCAACGCGAGCCGAAGCATTTCATTCGCATCAAAAAGCGGCTGCGGGTGGAGGATGGCGACAAATGGGCTGAGTTCAGCCCGTTCGACGGCTTCAAGGTCAACTTCGAGATCGAGTTCAACCATCCGATCTTCAAGCGCCGGGCGCAGCGTGCGTCAATGGACTTCTCGACGACCTCATTCCTCAAGGAGGTGAGTCGGGCGCGCACGTTCGGATTCATGCGCGACCTCGAGTCGCTGCGGGAGCGCAATCTCGCGCTCGGCGGGAATCTGGACAACGCCATTGTGTTGGATGATTTCCGCGTGCTCAACGAGGATGGACTGCGGTACGAGGATGAGTTCGTCAAGCACAAGATCCTGGATGCCATCGGGGATCTTTACCTGCTGGGGCACAGTTTGATCGGCGAGTTCAGCGGCCACAAATCAGGACACGCGCTGAATAACCGACTGTTGCGGGCGCTGCTCGAGGACGTGACCACCTGGGAGAAGGTGGCGTTCGAGTCTTATGCCGATGCGCCCATCTCCTACATCGAGGCGCCTGCCCTGCCGAGCTCCGGCGCGGGCTGAACGGAGCTTTTTGGCCGTTCCGCTCAGCTACTTTGCCGAGCGGGGCATCACGCGGACCGTGATTTCCTTGATGTCCGGTTGCGCCTCCCGAATCTGTCCATCGAGCTCCTGGAGGGCGTAGCGCAGCCGGGCGGACCAGGCGGACGAAGCGGCGAAAACGACTAAGTTGCCGTCCCGCTGGGTAATCGCAGTGATCCAGGGAGCCATCCCCGGGGGGAGATGGGCCTCGAGCCACGGGGGCCAGAACGCTTGGCGGGCGGTTGGGCCGGCTGCTTGCGACAGAATGGGAACCGAGCGGGCCAGCAAGTCTTTGACAGAATGTGCCGCCGATGGCTGGGAACTCGAACGGCGTGGTTTAGAGGCCCACTGTGAGTGAGTTCGCAGTGGCCGGGAGGCCGGTCTGATGACGCTTCGCTTGTGCGGGCGGCTCTTATTGGGCATATTCTGAAATGCTGCTCAAGGGCAAAGCGTGTCGTGGTGCATGGACGCTCCAGATGGCGGGTCTCAGACTGCGGAAGGCGGGGCGCAAAGCCACCCGTCTAAAGCGAGAGAGCCATGACAGCGGGGTTGCCGGTAAAGCGCAAGTTCTTTCCAAAAGGGGTGTCCTGGCACCTCGATACTCGTGGGCGCGGGTCTCGAAGGCCGGGTACTGGCGACACTGATGGGCTGGCTCGTGCGCTGGTTTAGCTCCAAGACCCGCGGCCGTGGGATCAGGAGCACAGGGAAACTGCGTTGCCTGCCGATACTAGGAGGCGCTGAGATGCATTCGGAGCGCACGGCATGAATGTCATCATCTTCTCGAAGCGCGACGGGCACGCCCGCCAGCTCAATCTCCATCCCATTATTCTCACGAGCATCATCGTGGCGGTGCTCGCGGTCATCGGCGGCGCTTTCGGGGCAGGACTGAGCCTCGGGCACGACGGCAGCGCGAGCGCGCTGCCGTTCGCGCAGACCGCCCGCTGGTCGCGGGTCCTGGCAAAGCAGCGCGAGGAGATCGCCGATCTCAGGCAGCAGGTGCAGGCGCGCACCGAAGCGATCGCCATTCAGCTCGGGGACATGAAGGCGCACGTCATCCGCCTCGATGCGCTCGGCCAGCGCCTGACCGCCATGGCGGGCATCAAGAGCAGCGAATTCGACTTTGGTCAGGATCCGCCTCAGGGCGGGCCGGAGAGCGACATTCCCGGTGCGCGGCCGCAGATCGGCGATATCTCGAGCATGCTGAAGAGCCTGCAGAGCCAGATCGATCTGAACGGCTCGCAGCTCTCGGCGTTGGAGAATGTCATCCTCTCGCGCCAGCTCGGGCAGGAGATCCATCCCGAGGGCCGGCCGGTCGATACGGGATATATCTCCTCGGGGTTCGGCGAGCGTGTCGATCCCTTCACGGGCGGAGAAGAGTTTCACGAGGGCATCGATTTCGCGGCGCCGGACGGCACACGGATCCATGCCGTGGCAGCGGGCGTCGTGACCTGGGCGGGACCGCGCGGCGGCTACGGCAACATGGTGCAGATCGATCATGGCAACGGCTATGCGACGCGTTACGGGCATGCCGAGAAGGTACTCGTGCACGTCGGCGAGACGGTAAACCGGGGAGATGTGATCGCGCTGGTGGGTGATACCGGGCGCTCGACCGGCCCGCACGTGCATTTCGAGGTGCTGAGGAACGGTCATGAAGTGAATCCGGCCCGCTTCGTGGCGCTGCGCGCGGGCGCGATGGCCTTCACCGGTCCGGATACCCTTCACGTTGCCGCCGAGAAGGCGCCCGCCAACGCCAGCGCGGACGGACAGGACTAAGCCGGCGGGGAGCGGGTTTCCGAGTACCCAATAATCGACCGGCCCTCAGGCCGGCGCACCGCGGCGCCAGGCGCCGCACTCTCGAGCATCCTTGCGGTCCAATTCAAGCTGGCCTCGAAGGCTCGAGGACTCGATACGCTTGATTTGAGCTCGCGGGAACCCATTGGGAGTAAGGCCTTGCGTGGGTAGAATAGGCCGTTTCCCAGTGCCCCAACCTACGCCAGGGCGGGCTCCCGGGCGAGGCGCGTCCCGGAGACCGGGCCGCGAGGCGGGCCTCGCAGGCCGCGCGCCCGGCTTGGACCAGTAGCAGGACCGTCAAGTTGCTCAACACTCTGAAGCAGATTTTTGGCAGCCGCAATGAACGGCTGATTCGCGGCTACGGGCGACACATTCGCGCGGCCAGGCAACTCGGGCCCGAGCTCCAGTCGATGAGCGATGAGGCGTTGCGCGCCAAGACGGAGGAATTCCGCCAGCGGCTGCGCGAGGGCGCCACGCTCGATGAGCTGCTCCCCGAGGCCTTCGCCGTCGTGCGAGAGGCGGCATCACGCACGCTCACCATGCGCCACTTCGACGTCCAGCTCATCGGCGGCATCGCGCTTCACCAGGGGAAAATCGCGGAGATGCGCACCGGCGAGGGCAAGACGCTGGTCTCCACGCTCCCCGCCTACCTGAATGCGCTCGCCGGCGAAGGGGTGCACATCGTCACGGTCAATGAGTACCTGGCGCAGCGCGACGCCGACTGGATGGGACCGGTGCACCGGTTCCTCGGGCTCACGGTGGGGGTCATCAAGAACTCGCAGACGCCGCAGGAGAAGCGCGACGCCTACGCCTGCGATATCACCTACGGTACCAACAACGAGCTCGGCTTCGATTACCTGCGCGACAACCTCGCCTTCAGCCTGGAGGATCGGGTGCAGCGCCATCTCGCCTACGCCATCGTGGACGAGGTCGACTCCATCCTGATCGATGAGGCCCGCACCCCGCTCATCATCTCCGGGCCTGCGGAGGAAAGCACCGAGCTTTACCTGCGCATCAACCAGCTCGTGCCGAGCCTGAAGCGCCAACTCGAGGAGGATGGGCCGGGCGATTTCGCGGTGGAGGAGAAGACCAAGCAGGTCCACATCAGCGAGGAGGGCCACGAGCACGTCGAGGCGTTGATGCTCGAGACGGGCCTGCTGCGCGAGAGCGAGAGCCTCTACGACCCCGCCAACATCCGCCTGATGCACCATCTGAACGCGGCGCTGCGCGCCCACGCGCTCTACAAGCGCGACGTGGAGTACATCGTACGCGAGGGCGAGATCATCATCGTCGATGAGTTCACCGGCCGTACGATGCCCGGGCGGCGCTGGTCGGACGGTTTGCACCAGGCGATCGAGGCCAAGGAGGGCGTGCGCGTGCGCGAGGAGAATCAGACGGTCGCCTCGATCACGTTTCAGAACTATTTTCGCCTGTACAGGAAGCTCTCGGGCATGACCGGCACCGCCGACACGGAGGCGCCCGAGTTCCTGGAGATCTACGGCCTGGAGGTCATGGTCATCCCGACCCATAAGCCGATGATCCGCAAGGACAATCCGGACTTCGTGCACCTGACGCAGGACGACAAGTTCAAGGCCATCATCGAGGACATCCGCGACTGCGTCGAGCGCCAGCAACCGGTGCTCGTCGGCACGACTTCCATCGAGACCTCGGAGCTGGTCTCGGGCGTGCTGCAGAAGGAGGGGATCGCGCACGAGGTGCTGAACGCCAAGCAACACGAGCGCGAGGCGCACATCGTCGCGCAGGCCGGTCGCCCAGGCGCGGTGACCATCGCCACCAACATGGCCGGTCGCGGCACGGACATCGTGTTGGGTGGCAGCCTCGAGGTCGAGCTCAACGGGCTCGATCAGGGAACTGACGAGGGGACGCGCGAGAGCGTCAAGACCGAATGGCGGACGCGTCACGCGAAGGTGGTGGCCGCAAACGGCCTGCACATCATCGGCACGGAGCGGCACGAGTCCCGTCGCATCGACAATCAGCTGCGCGGCCGCTCCGGCCGCCAGGGTGATCCGGGCTCGAGCCGGTTCTATCTGTCCATGGAAGACAACCTCATGCGCATCTTCGGCGATCCGGTGCGTACGCAGCGCCTGCTCAAGATGGCGGGCATGAAGGAGGGAGAAGTCATCGAGAGCGGCATGCTCAGCCGGCAGATCGAGAAGGCGCAGCGCAAGGTCGAAGCCCACAACTTCGATATCCGCAAGCAACTCCTTCTCTTCGACGACGTCGCCAACGATCAGCGCAAGGTCGTCTATCAGCAGCGCACCGAAATCATGGGAACCGCGGATGTGTCGGAGGCGATTCGCGGCATTCTCGAGGAAGCGATCGGTGCGCTCGTCGATCAGTACCTGCCGAAGCACGCGATGCCGAGCGACTGGGATCTCGACGGCCTCGACAAGGCGCTCGAGAGCGATTTCAACACGCGGGTGAACGTGAAGAGCTGGCTCGAGCAGGAGCCGGAGCTCGAGGAGCCGGCGCTGCGCGAGCGGCTCGCCCGCCAGGTGCGACAGGTGTACGAGGCCAAGGTTTCGCGCATCGATTCGGAGTTGATGCGCCACATCGAGAAGGACGTCATGTTGCGCACGCTCGATTCGCACTGGCGTGATCACCTCGGAGCGATGGATTACCTTCGCCAGGGGATTCACCTGCGCGGCTATGCGCAGCAGGATTACCGCTTCGAGTACAAGCGCGAGGCCTTCCAGATGTTTACCGCGATGCTCGATCGAGTGAAGTTCGAGACGGTCTCGCGCCTGATGCAGATCGAGGTGCGCACTCAGGAGGAGGTCGATCGCGAGGAGGAGGAAAGGCGCCGCCGCCTGATGCGGGCGCTGCAGGCGCAGCACGCGGAGGCGATGTCGGCGCTCGCAGGTGGAGAGATGCCGGAGGAGGATGGCGCGGCCGCGGGTGGCGGAGCCATTCCCGCTGCCGCCCGTGCGGCCATGATGGGCGGCGGTTCGCGCCAGCGTGCGGGAGTGCAGGCGCCCGTGCCGCAGCCGCAGATGGAATCGCAGGGCACTTTCGTTCGCGGGGAGCGCAAGATCGGCCGTAACGAGCCCTGTCCCTGCGGCTCCGGCAAGAAGTACAAGCACTGCCACGGCGCACTCTCGAGCGTCGAGTGACCTGATAGAGTGACTCTCGTAGTCGCTGCGGCCATATTCGATTCATCGGGAAGAGTGCTGATCGCCGAGCGGCCGGCGGCCAAGCATATGGCCGGCCGCTGGGAATTCCCGGGCGGTAAGGTCGCCGCGGGAGAGTCGGAGGCCGAGGCGCTCACGCGCGAGCTCGAAGAGGAGCTCGGCATCGAGGTGCTCGAAGCGCGTTCGATGATGCGGCTGAGGCACCGCTATTCGGATCGCGAGGTCGAGCTTTCGATGTGGGTGGTCGAGCGCTATCGGGGTGAGCCGCAGAGCCTCGATGGGCAGCGGCTGAAATGGGTGGAGCGCGCGCAGCTGGCGGGCGAGGACATTCTCGAGGCGGACCGTCCGTTTGTGACGGCGCTGGTACAATGGCCGCCGACTCCTTAGAACCCAGACAGGACTCCCATGCCAGCGAAGAGCGATCTTCCGGAAGTGCACCTCGACCCGGCCGGTCTGTACCAGGAAGAGATCTTCACCGACCGCCGGGCCGGCACCGTCCGCCGCCTGACACCCGTGACCGCGCACGGGGCCGTCGATCCTCAGCGCCCCGTGCTCTTCTCGGGCCAGACGCAGCTTCTCACTCCCGCCGGTGTCCTGCCGCTCGTCTTTGAGATCGAGGCGAGGACTCTGGAGGAGGCGCTGGCCAAGTTTCCCGAGGGGGTCAATGCCGCGCTCGAGCAGGCGATCGATGAAGCGCGCGAGATGCGGCGTGAGGCGGCCTCGCGCATCGTGGTACCGGAGGTCGGCTCGGCCGGAATTGGTCCGGGCCCCGGTTCGGGCGGCTCTGGCGGCGGCAAAATCAAGTTTCCGTAGGTCGAAAGCAAGTGGTGAAGCGAGGCCCAGGATGGGCCGAGCAGTGCGCCGCAGGCGCGTTTGAGCCTGATCTAGGACTGGAACGTAAAGTGCTGATCACGCGTTAAGCCCTTTCCGGCGCATCGGCGCCGGACGTACGATTTCTACGAAAGGGGGTTTGATGCGTACGGCTTCCGAGTCCGCGGCCGAGGCGCCCCTCGTCAGCGTCGGGGTGCCGGTGTTCAACGGCGAGGCGTTTCTCGAGGATGCCATCCGCTCGACGCTCGCGCAGACGCTCGATGAGCTCGAGCTGATCCTTTGCGATAATGCCTCCCAGGACCGCACGCCCGAGATTTGTCGCGATTACGCAGCTCGCGACGCGCGCGTTCGCTACTTCCGCAATCCGCGCAACCTCGGCGCCGCCGCCAACTACAACCTGGCCTTCAGCCATGCCCGGGGCCGCTATTTCAAGTGGCTTGCGCACGATGACCGCATGCGACCGTCGTTTCTGGCGAAGACCTTTCGGTTGCTCGAGGAGCGCCCGGATGCGGTGCTCTGCAACGCCGTGATCTCCTACATCGACGCCGCGGGAGTTCAGATCGGGCTTTACGACACCGCGCTTTCCGGGGCCGACTCATTGTCTCCGTCGGCGCGGTTTGCGTGGATGGTGCTGCGCTCACATACTTGCGCGGATTTCTTCGGACTGATTCGCCGGCAGTCGCTTCGCGACTCCCTGCTGCACGGAAGCTTCCACGGCGCCGATCGCGCGTTGCTCGCGCAGCTTGCGTTGCGCGGCCGCCTGATTCAACTGCCTGCCCCACTCCTCTCGATCCGCGAGCATCCGGGCCGCTACACCCGTGCGCAGCGGCGCTCGCGGGAACGGGCAGTCTGGCACGACAGTGCCCGGACACGCCGAGCGAGCTTCCCAACATGGCGGCTCTACCGGGAGTACCTGAAGATGGTGCGGCGAGAGGCACTCGCGCCGGAGGAGCGCTCGCGCTGTTACGCGGTGCTCGCCCGGTGGTGGGGGCACAACTGGAATGCCGTGCGGGCCGCGGTCGATCTGTTGGCGGTGGCCGTTCCCAGTGCGCCCGGGCAGGCGGAGCGCCTGAAGACCCGCTTCTTTGGCGCCGCTCCAGGTCATCTCCTGGCCGAGCGGCGACGTTGACGGGGATCGCACGAGCACGGTAGATCGGCACAAGGACGTGCCCCGCCGCCTTAAACGAGGGCGATCAGCTCCGGGTGAAGCGAGCGGGATGCGAGATCGCGCCTGATCTCGTCGGTGTAGATGGCGTTCATCACCAACACTACGTCGGGTTGAAGGGGGCGCAGGGCATCGGGCGAGACGATCTCGAAGCCGCTGCCGGCGAGGAATTTGCCGTGTTTGTGGGGATTGATGTCGACGACGGCGAGCGTCCCGGCGCCGAGGTCCCGTGAGAGGCCGAGTGAGCTGATGAGCGAGACGCACTTGGAGCCCGAGCCCCAGATGGCGAGGCGCCGGCCGGAGGCGCGGCAGCGACCGAATATCTCGGCGAGTGACCGCAGTCGATCGCCGACCTTCTTCTCGAATCCGGCGATCAGCGAGGTGGTGCGCGCCAGGTCGTCTTCCTGCGGCAGCAGTGCATCCGTCGGCTGGGACGCCGGTTGTGCCTCCAACATCAGATACTGATCGTCGTACACCTTGTAGAGCCGCCGCAGATCAAAGCCGGCCGCACGAAACAGGCGCGCGAGGGAGCCGCGCGTGAAATACGAGCAGTGCTCGTAATAGACATCCCAGAACGCGCCCTGCTCCAGAACGCGCTCCATGTCGGGCAGCTCGAAAAGAATGTTGGCGTGGCGCCGCTCGCCGATGGTCTCGCGCACCAGTCGCACGAACTCCAGCACCGGCCCGATGTGCTCGAGCGTGTGGCGGCAACAGACGTAGTCCGCGTGCAGGTGCGCGTACTGGGGGCCATAGAAATCGCGGATGAACCTGATGCGCTCCGCCGCGCCGGTGCGCGTGCGCTCCGGCCGATACCCCGGATCGAGGCCGATCCCGGCGCAGCCGCTTCGCTCGCAGAGTCCCACCAGGAACTCGCCTTTGCCGCAGCCGATCTCGAGCGCCGTCATTCCGGGTCCGAGCCCGAACCGCTCGATCTGATCATCCCAGACCTGATCGAGAAACTTCTGAAACCGCGGCGAGAATGCCTGCGTCTCCTCGTACGCGGGCGAGTACCGCTGAAGGCCCGCATCGAATCTGACGTTGCCGATGAACCCGCATCCCCTGCAGAAGCCGAGCTCGATGTCTCCGCGCGGAAACGCCAGCGCCTCCTCCCGCGTACCACACATGAGGCAACTGTGCGCCGGCACGTCCTTCACCTGATAGAAAACCCGGATGTCGCCGCCGCCGCAGGCGTTACAGGCGGGTGTGGCCCCGGCGGCGATGGCGGGCATCGGCGGTCCCGCGACAACTGAGGCGGCGCGCGCCGGATCTTGCTGCATGTCGGGCTTCCGAGTCAGACGATGACCGGCTGCGGGACGGGGACGATGAACCGGCCACCCTTGCGCCGATACTCCGCCTGCTGCTGCATGATCTCCTCCTTGAAATTCCAGGGCAGGATCAAGAGGTAATCCGGCTGCTCCTCGAGGATGCGCGCGGGCCCGACAATCGACAGCCGCACCCCCGGAACCGTCCGCCCCTGCTTGTGCACGTTGCGATCCGCCACCCAATCGATGAGCTCGCGCCCGATGCCGGCGAAGTTGAGCATGATCGTTCCCTTCGCGGCCGCGCCGTAGGCCGCGATCCGGGCGCCGCCGCGCTTGAGCCTCTGCAGAAGCGTCACCAGCTCGCTGCGGATGCGCATGACCCGCGAGGAGAAGTCCGCGTAATAGTCCAGCCGATCCAGGCCCAAGGCCCGCTCGGCCCGCAGATACCGATCGACCGAGCGGTCCGCCCGCTCGCGTCTTTCCACGAAGAGACGCAACGACCCGCCGTGAATCGCGAGCGGCTCCACGCGATTCAACGACAGCGCCTGCCGCTGGAAGAGACTCGAGAGCGCGGTCACCGAGAAATAGCAGAGGTGCTCGTGATAGATGGTGTCGAACTGGCCTTGGTCGATCAGCTCCTTCACGTACGGAGCCTCGATGACCGCGACGCCGTCGTCTTTGAGGAGCGCACCGATGCCGGCGACGAATCCCCGAGTGTCGGCGACGTGCGCCAGCACGTTGTTGGCGTGAATGACGTCCGCGCGCCGCCCCGCCGCGGCGAGCTGCTGCGCGAGATCGCGGCCGAAGAACGCCTGCAGTGTCTCGATGCCACGGGCGCGCGCCGCTGCCACCGGCCCGGCGGCCGGGTCGATGCCGAGCACCGGGATGCCGCGCTGCCGGTAGAACTGAAGGAGGTAGCCGTCATTGCTCGCGAGCTCGACGACCTGCGAGTTGCCGTCGAGCCGCCGCTCTTCGATGCGCGCGGCGACGTTGGCCGCCGAGTGCTCGAGCAGAGTGTCGGTGAACGAGGAGAAGTACGGGTAGTCGGCGCCGAAGAGCTGCTCCGGCGGCACGGTTTCCAGGATCTGCACCAGCGCGCAGGACGGGCAGAAGGCGACATCGAGCGGGAATCGCGGCTCCGCTCGCGAAAGCTGCTCGGGTGCGAGGAAGCCATCCGACAGCGGCATGTCACCGAGGGACAGGAAGACGCTCAAATCCTGTCCGCCGCAGCTTCGGCAGCCGTGAGTCGTGCCGGCCGGCTCGTTGCGAGGCTCCGTCCCTGCGCCCTCTGAGCCCCGCCTTCGCGAGTCGGAACTCACCGGGAAACCCCTTCGGGCCGGCTGCCGCCGTCCAACATCGTTCCAGACGATTTTGTCATGCCGCGGAGCGTGCCGAGGCTTTGCCGCGCGAAGCGCGCCAGCGCAGCATCTCATCGAGGTCGCCGGCCGCCTGCAGCTCGCGGATGCGCTTCAGGCGAATGAACTGCGAGCTCAGGAACACCTCGGTGCTGGTGCCGTAATGAGTAAACGCCTCGTACACCTGCTCGATGCCCTTGCGCACCGTCCAACGGGGTTGGAAGGCGGGCAGGCGCGAGCGGATCCTGTCGCAGTTCACGCGATAGTTGCGCGCATCGGGGCTGGCATCGCCCGCATAGGTGACCCGCGAGCTCGGAACGACTTGGGCGACCATCTCGGCCACCTCGCGGACGCGGTAGTTCTCCGAGGTCATCCCGACATTGAATGACTCGTTGTGGACGAGCTCACGAGGGGCCTCCAGCACGGCGACGAATGCGCGGGCGATATCCTCGATGTGCACGAGCGGCCGCCACGGCATTCCGTCGCTCTTGATGAGCACCTCACCGGTCGTGCAGGCATAACCCACGAGGTTATTGACCACGAGATCCCCTCGCAACCGGGGAGAGACCCCGAAGGCGGTGGCGCTGCGCAGGAATGTCGGGCTGAACGACTCATTCGCCAGCTTCGCGACGTCGCGCTCCACCCACACCTTGCTCTCCGCGTAGGGGGTCACGGGCTTGAATGCCGCCGTCTCATCCAGGAAGGAATTCCCTGCCGCCCCGTAGTTGCTGCACGAGGAGGAGAAAATGTAGCGGGGCACGCCCGCCTCCCGGGCAAGATGCGCGAGGCGCACGGACGCCTCGTGATTGATGGCGTAGGTGGCGGCGGGCCGCAGATCTCCCAGGGGATCGTTGGAAATGCCGGCAAGGTGCAGTACCGCGTCCAATCCCCGCAGGTCCTCGAGGTCGATCTCGCGCACGTCCTTGCGCACCGCCTTGCTCGGCGCAACCCGCTCGCCGGCGAAGCCGCAGTCCTCGTAGAGGAAGCTGTCGAGACCCGTCACGTGATGGCCGCGCTCGAGCAGCATCGGCAGGAGCACGTGTCCGATGTAGCCGTCGTGCCCGGTCAGCAGAACCCGCATGCTGTTCATTCAGGCCTCGCTTTATCTCCAGATCTTCCACGGCGCATCGCCGCCGGCCCACAGCGACTCGAGACGCACCTTGTCGCGCATCGTGTCCATGCACTGCCAGAAGCCGTCGTGCTGATAGGCCATGAGCTCGCCATCGCCCGCGAGACGCTCGAGCGGCTCGCGCTCGAACTGGGTGTCATCACCCTCGATGTAGTCGAACACGCGCGGCTCGAGCACGAAGAATGCCCCGTTGATCCAGGCCTCGCCCGAGAGGGGCTTCTCGTCGAAGCGCGCGACGCGCTCGCCATCGAGCTGCAGCCGTCCGAAGCGCGCGGGCGGGCGTACGGCGGTCACCGTTGCGATGCGCCCGTGGCGGCGGTGGAACTCGAGCAGATCGGACAAGTTGACATTCGAGACTCCATCGCCCCACGTCAGCATGAAAGTCGAGTTGCCCAGGTGCGGCGCGAGCCGTTTGATGCGCCCGCCGGTGTTGGTCTGCTGTCCGGTGTCGATGAGGTCGACGACCCAGTCCCCCGAGCCATGGGTGCCGTTGCCGTTGCCGTGATGCTCGACCTCGCCGGTCTTCAGCGACACCCGCAGATCGGAGGCGAGGGAGCAGTAGTCGCACATGTAGCGCTTGATGCACTCGCCCTTGTAGCCGAGCGCGACCACGAACTCGTTAAAGCCGTAGGTCGAGTAAAGCATCATGATGTGCCAGAGGATCGGACGGCCGCCGATCTCGACCATGGGCTTCGGCCGCACCACGGTCTCCTCCGCGAGCCTGGAGCCGATGCCGCCTGCGAGAATGCCTACTTTCATGCGATGCTTGCCCTGGTGTCCATGAGTCGCGCGTTTGTCCTCTCAGGTCCGGGCCGGCCGCACCCGCTTGCTGTGCCTCGGCTGCAGCTCGCAATTTGCGTGCCCGCATGAGCCGCCTGCGGACTCTGGCGGCGAACATGGCCGCGGTCATCACCGGCAAGGCGGCCACCGCCCTTGTGGGGCTGCTGACGGTCGTGGCGCTGACGCGGCACCTGGGACCCACGGAGTTCGGCTATTACCGCACGGTGCTCATCTATTCGGCCTTTGCCGCGGTGCTCGCCGACTCCGGTCTTTACATGGTTACCCTGCGGGAGATGTCGCAAAGCGGCGTCGATTCCGGCCGGGTGCTCGGCAACACGCTGCCGCTGCGGGTGCTCGGTACCGCGAGCGTCGTGCTCGCCGCGGCCGCGTTCGTATGGCTCACGCCCTACGATCCACCGGTGAAGTGGGGTACGCTCATCGGGGCCGCGATCTACACCTGCCTGCAGACGAGCGATTTTCTCATCGCGGCGTTCCAGAGCGTTCTCAAACAGGCGCGTAACGCGGTCGCGGAAGTCACCGGAGCCGTGGTCACCCTCGGCGCGGTGACCGCACTCGCGCTGACGCATGTCGGAGCGTTGCCCATGCTCGGTGCGACACTGTTGGGTGCCGCGGTCGCGATGGCGATCTCCATCCGACTGGTGCGGCGCCTCGTTCCGTTTCGGGTGAGCTTCGATCTGCCGCTCTGGCGGGACTACCTCATCGCCGGGCTGCCGCTCGCGGGCTCGCAGATTCTCGGGATGGCGATGCTGCGGGGCGACTCGCTCCTGTTGTCGCTCTTCCAACCGGCGGCGGCGGTCGGTCTCTATGGCGTGCCATCGAAGCTCTTCGAAGTCACCACCTCGGTTCCCTACATGCTGGCGGGACTCATGATGTCGGCGCTCACGGCCAGCGCCGCGATCGATCGGGCGGAGTTCTCCCGCCGGCTCGGCAGGACGCTCGATGCGGCGGCGGTGTATGGGGTCGGGGTGGTGATTGCTTTCGCGCCGTTTGCGGGCCGGCTGCTCACGCTCATTTCCGGCCCGCGGTTCGCCGCCGGGGCGCCGGCATTGATCGTGATCTCGTTCGCGATTGCGCTGGCGGGGCTGACACACGTGCTGCGCTTCACGCTGGTCGCCTGCGGCAGGCCGCGCCTGGTGCTGGCGTGTGATGCGGTCGCCTGCGCCTGCGCGTTCGCGGCGTATTTCGCGCTCATCCCCCGATACTCGCTTCTGGGCGCTGCCGCGGGAACGGTGGTCGCGGAGGCGAGCGCACTCCTCGCGATGAGCGTCGGCCTGATGCGGGCCGGCCGGCGATTGCCCTCGCTCCTCAATCCCGCGAAGGCGGTCATCGCCGGGGCGCTCGCCGCTTTGATGATGAAGTATCTCGCCGACCTCGGCGCGCCCTGGTTGTTGGCTCTCGCGGCGGGAGGGGCGTTGTACCTGGGTCTCGTGATGCTGACCCGGGCGATACCGCGGGAGCTGGTTCTCGTTATATTCTCCGCGGCAAGAAAAACCGGGGTGGGCCCCGGGTAGAGATGGGTAGACATGGGTAGATACAGACGACTCCACCGCATCCCGCTCGCCGCCGCCTGGGCGGGGCTGCTCACCGGATGCGCCGGCGTCATGCTCGCGCAGCCGACGCCGGCTCCCGGCCAAGGGCCTCTCGGTGTGCCGCAGCCGACGGTGACGCAGATCGCGGTAGGCGCCAACCCGACGCGGTCGGCGCCGCGGATCGACCAGTTCGTCGCGCAAGTGAGCCCGCCAGGCGAGCGCCCCGCTCGAAATCGCTACGGCTGGCTGGAGAGCGTGCGCTCGGGGCGGACCCGGCATTGGATTTTCGTGGAGAATCGGGCGACCGCGAAGGCTGTGGCTGCGCTCCCGCAGCGCGCCTGGATCCGAAGCCGCCTGGAGCAGCTCCAGGGTGGCGGCCCCGGGCCCGCCCATGGGATCGTCGTGGAACGGGTCTCCTATCTCAGTCGCGACGGTACCCGGTTACCGATAGAGATTGCGCACCGGCGCGATCTCGTCCGCGACGGCAACCAACCAACACTTCTCACCGTCTATCACGCCACCGGCAAGCCTCCCGAGCGGCTGCTGCAGCCATTCGTGTTGGTATGGCTCGAGATGGGCGGTGTCTATGCGCGAGCCGAGGTGCGTAACGGGCTCGCCGGGGTCGCTCCCCCGCGCGGAGTGGTCAGGGTGCCTGACCGAGCGATCGCGCTGAGTGATCTCTTCGCCGCGGGGCAGTCGCTGATGGACCGGCACTACACCCGGCGGGCGCGGCTCGGCATCTATGGCCGGGGCTTCGGCGGACTCATGGCGGGCGCCGCCGTCGCTCTGCGGCCGGATTTCTTCGGCGTGGCACTGCCCACGGGCACCTGGGCCCAATACCGTCAGATCGCCTCCGGCAACTGCTTTCCACCGACGCTCATCACGACGGCCGAGTACGACGGGACGATCAGGCCGTGGCGCGGCTTCGAGCTCGCCGCGGTGCTGCAGGCGGAGCAGATCTGTGCTCACCCCATCCTGATCCGCATCGAGAGCGGTGAAGGTCGGGGGGAGCCGCCATCAGCCCGGGAACGCGCCGCGGATGAGCTGGCGTTCGCAGCGACGTGGCTCGGAGCTCCCGGGCGCTCACCCGGGAAAATTCCCTAGGAGGGTCTGCGCGGCGGCTCGTCCGGCAGTTTCGTGTTCTCCCGTGCCGCATCGTCCGGCGCCGCTTCACCCGGGATGGCGTGCCGCTCCGTCAGCCACGCGCCAAGGTCTATGAGCCGGCAGCGCTCGCTACAGAAGGGTCGGTAGGCCGATTGAGACCAGTCGATCTCGCGCTGGCAGGTGGGGCACTTGATGCGCGGGATGGGCATCAGGCGCAGCAGGTCAGGAGAAATTTCACGTCCGAGTTCGCCTGCGTGGCTCGCTCCGAGAGCCCCTTCCAGCTGAGGAAGCGCACGTGGCAGCGGTGGTGGCTGCCGCTGACCTCGGGGTAGAGGCCCATCGAGGCTGGCACCGCAATGCGCAGCAGCTGCAGCGGATTCTCGCGATCGAACGTAATGGTGAGATTACCTCCCTGAGCTGTTTCCTGCCGGGTGCGCCCATTCTGGCGGATCAGCCAGATGAGCTCCGAGACGGCATCACAGAGCGGCCGCAGCACCGTCAGCCACTGGTTGAAGGCCCTGATCCGTGCCTCATCGGGCTGCGACAGCCAGTAGAGATAATCCGGCAGATCGAACTCGCACGTCCCACCCGGAATGCTGCTGCGGTGCTTGATGGCGTTCAGGAAATCCGAGTCGCGCAGCGGCTGCAGGTTGGCGATGCCGGCGTTCATGAGCTCGCCACGCAGGCGATTGAGATTTGCAATCAGCGACTTCAGGCGATTGGTGTCGACGCCGGGCTTCGATTGGAATTCCCCCAGCAGCGTGAGCTGCCGCTCGAGCTCCTTCAGCGCATCGGAGCGCACGTCACCGCGTGAGATGATGGCCAGAATGTCGATGAGGCTCGACACCGCCGCGCGAGTTCCCCACTGGCTCGCCATCTCGTTGTGGTAAAGCGCCTGGCTATAGAGGAAGTCGAGCCGCAGGAAGGTGCGCATCCGCTCATTGAGCGGCTGCTCAAAAAAGAGCGTGTGCTCGTCCTCGTGCGCCTCGGGTGCGGCCTCGGATACGGAGTGCAGAGGCGCGGCGGCCTCGGTGGCGTCGGTCATCATGGGAGCTATTGTGCTCGACATGCGCGGCGGACGTAAACGGTCGGAAGGGGTGCGACCGCATCTCAAGCCGAGGCTCAAGCCGCGCGCTGCGCGTCCGCGGCCGCCATCAGTCAATGGCTGCGTGCAGAATGGCCTCGGCGGGAATCACCGATAAGCCTTCCCGAGCCTCGAATCGGCGCGATCCCTGATAGGCGATGATGCCGCGATCGATCACGCCATCCTCGATCCCGCGCTGCAGATTCAGCGAATCGCGAGGCTCGATGGCGGCGCCCGCTTTGAATTCCACACCGATTCGCTCGCTGCCCCGGTCGATGATGAGATCGATCTCGGCGCCGGCGTGCGTGCGAAAGAAGTAGAAGCGGCTGGCGGGATGACGAATTTCCTCGAGTGCCGCGATTTGCTGGATCATGAATCCCTCGAAGCTATTGCCGCGCGCCGGTGAGGCGAGCAGGGCATCCGATGTTGCGATGCCGAGCAGGTGGTGCAGCAGGCCGCTGTCGCGCAGGTATACCTTCGGCGCCTTGACGAGCCGCTTGCCAAGATTGGTGTGATAAGGCTCCAGGCGGCGGACGAGGAAGTACCCGACGAACAGGTCGAGGGTGTTCTGCACGGTATGATAGTTGCAGCCGAGTGACCTACCGAGGTCCGAATGATTCAACAGGCCGCCGTGTTGATGAGCGAGCATGGTGAGCAGGCGCCTGATATCGGCTGCCGAGAGCCTCAGCTGATGACGCGCAACGTCGCGCTCGATAAAGGTGCGGATGTACGACTCTTGCCAGTCCCGCCACTGCTCAACGCTCTTGGCGAGGTACGCGTCCGGATAGCCGCCTCGCAGCCACAGCGTATCGAGGTTGGCGCCGCGGCGGCCCGCAACCTCAGCGTACAGGAAGGGTGTCAGCTCGAGTATTCCGATCCGCCCCGCCAAGCTCTCCGAGATGCCCTTCACGAGCACCGGACTCACCGAGCCGAGAAGATAGTACTGCCCTGATTTGCGGCGCTCATCGTCGATGATCGAGCGCAGGGCGGGGAAGAGCGCGGGCAGCGTTTGCGCCTCGTCGAGGATGAGCGGGCCTTTGAGTCGCTGCAGCGCGTACTCCACATCGCTTTCGAAGACCTGGCTGTCGGAGGGACGCTCGAGATCGAAGTATTTGGCATCGACGAAATGCCGCACGAGGGTCGTCTTCCCACATTGGCGAGGCCCGAGCAGGAGAATCGCCGGGAATTGGCGGGCGAGTTCTTTGAGCCTGAGTTCGAGACTGCGCCGAATCACCCTTGAAATATAGAATTTATATTTCTAATTTTCAATGATAGATAATCGAGGGAAGGCAAAGCCTCGTTGCCTGATCGAGGCCAGCCAAAGCCTCGTTGCCCGCTGGTCTCAGGAAGTTCGTGCTTTGGCAGCTCTGCCGGATGTCGTGCCGCCGCCCCCTCTCGAGTGTCCCGCGAGCTCCAGATAGCGCGTGTGCAGCAGCGAGACCTGGTCGCGCACGGCGCTTAAGTCTCCTTCGTTGTGTATGACATCGTGCGCGGCCTTGAGCCGCGCAGCACGCGAGGTCTGCGCGTTCAGGATCGCGCGCGCCTGCTCGACGGTGGAGCCGTCCCTCGCCTGCAGCCGCCGGATCTGGAGCTCTTCGTCGCAGTCGACCACGAGCACCCGGTCCACCTGCGAGGTCAGCCCTTTCTCGACGAGTAGCGGGATGATGAGGATCTGGTAAGGACCCCCTGCAGCCGCCGACCATGCCTGCACCGCGCTGCCAATCGCAGGGTGCGTCAGCGCCTCGAGGTCGGCCCTGGCCTTGGGATCGGAAAAGACGATTTCCCGCAGCTTCGGCCGATCGAGATGGCCGTCGGGCGTCAGGATGGTGGGCCCGAACCGCTCCACCAGCCGCTCCAGAGGCGGCTGCCCGGGCTCCACGACCTCGCGCGCCACCTGATCGGTGTCGATGATGGGCACGCCGAGCGCGGCGAAGAACTTGGAGACCGTGGACTTGCCGCTGGCAATGCCGCCGGTGAGCGCCACGTGGAGGATCTTAGGATTGGCCATATCTCATCAATGCGCGAACAGCCCGAGATACCCCGTCACCAGCTCATGGCCGAACATCAGCATCACCCAGCCGGCGGCAGCCAGGAACGGCCCGAAGGCAATGGGCGTCGAGCGGCTCTGTCCCCGGGCCGCGAGCACCACGATGCCAGCCACGGCTCCGACGGCCGCGGCAATCAGCACCGTCGGCAGCAGCATCTGCCAGCCGAGCCAGGCGCCAATCGCCGCCAGGAGCTTGAAGTCACCGTACCCCATCCCTTCCTTGGCAGTGAGCAGTCGGAAGAGATGATAGACGCTCCAGAGGGAGACGTAACCCGCAATCGCACCGATGATGCTCGAGCGCATGTCCACCGGGAGAGCTGCCCCGCCGGGGGCCGGGGCGAAGAGGCTCAGGAAAAGACCCAGCCACAGAAGTGGCAGCGTCAGGCTGTCGGGCAGCAGTTGATGATCGATATCGATGAAGGCGAGCGCCACGAGGAACCACGTGAGGACGAGGGCGGCGGCGGTCGGCCACGCGAAGCCGAGTTTCCAGGCGACCGTGGCCGAGAGGATGCCGGTCACGGCCTCGACGATGGGGTAGCGCAGGCTGATATGAGCGCCGCATTTGGCGCAGCGGCCGCGCAGAACGAGATAGCTCAGGACGGGGATGTTCTCAAGCGCGCTGATCGGCGCTTTGCAGGCCGGGCAGGCGGAGCGCGGGACGACGAGGTTGTAACGGTCCTTTGGGATGTCGAACGCGGCCGGGACGGTGGCGTCATGACCCGACTGGGCGAGCTCCGCGCACTGCTCGCGCCACTGGCGCTCGAGCATGATGGGTACGCGGTGAATGACGACGTTGAGAAAGCTCCCCACGACGAGGCCCAGCACGAGGCACGCGCCGATGAAGAGCGCGGGCGAGGATGCGAGGACGGCGGCTACGGACATGCTGTGGGCATTCGTCCAATAAAACGCCGCGCGGAGCGCGGCGTTTCGGCAATGTCAATTTCCGACGGGCGGCTCAGCCGACCACGTCGCCCAGATGGAAGATCGGGAGATACATCGCGATGACGAGTCCACCGACCAGTACGCCCAGGATCACCATGATGAGCGGCTCGAGGAGGCTCGACATCGCATCGACGGCGTTATCGACCTCGGCCTCGTAGAACGTGGCGACTTTTCCGGCCATGGTATCCAGCGATCCCGACTCCTCGCCGACCGCGATCATCTGCACCACCATGTTGGGGAATATTCCCCTCGCCTCCATCGCGCGCTGCAGCCGCTGGCCGGTGGCGACCTCGTCCTTCATCTTCATCACGGCGTTCTCATACACGATGTTGCCGCACGCGCCTGCGACCGATTCCAGCGCTTCGACGAGCGGCACGCCGGCGGCGAACATCGTGGACAGCGTGCGCGCATAGCGGGCGATGGCGGCTTTGTTGAGGATGGGGCCGATGATCGGAAACTTGAGGGAGATGCGATCGAGCACCTCGCGCATCTTGCGCGAGCGCTTCTTGAAGTAGAAGAATGCCCATCCCGCGGCGCCGACGACCATGGCGATGAAGACCCCGTAGTGTCGAACATCGTTGGAAATGTCGATAACGAACTGCGTGAACGCCGGCAGATTCGCTCCGAAGCCCTTGAAGAGGCTCTGAAACTCGGGGATGACGAAAAGCATCAGAATGATGGTTACGCCGACCGCGACGACGACCACCGCGGCCGGGTAGAAGAGGGCCTTCTTCACTTTTTTCTTGATGGCCTCGGACTTTTCCTTGTAAGTTGCGACCTTGTCGAGGAGGGATTCGAGCGCACCCGATTGCTCGCCCGCCTCGACGAGATTGCAGAACAGGTCATCGAAGTAGAGCGGATGCTTGCCGAGAGCCTCGTGCAGCGAGCTGCCGCCCTCGATGTCCGATTTGACATCGAGAATCAGCTTCTGCAGCGAGGGCTTGTCGCTGCCGGCTCCCACGATCTCGAGCCCCTGCACCATCGGGATGCCCGCGGCGAGCATGGTGGCGAGCTGGCGGCTGAATATCGCGATGTCGCCCGCATTGACCCTGCCGCCCTTGAGCCTCTGGGTCTGCTTGCGGATGCGCGACGGTGCGATGCCCTGGCGCCGCAGCTCGACCCGCAGAGCGCTCTCATCGGGCGCGAGGCTCTTGCCCTTGATGCGCTGGCCACGCTTGTCGCGGCCTTCCCACGCGAACGGGGTGTCGCGCTTGATCGCCCGGACTGTGGCGGTTGCTGCTGGTGCCATGGGTGCTCCGTCGTGCGTCAGTCAATGGTGACGCTGTTGATTTCCTCGAGACTGGTGAGACCCGATCGGACCTTCTCCAGGCCCGAGCGACGAAGATCCCACACGCCTTCCTTGGCCGCTTGATCGCCGATCTCGGGGGCGCTGCCGCCTGCGAGGATGATGCGCGCGATAGCATCCGTGACCGGAAGAACCTGATAGAGGCCGGTGCGCCCCTTGTAGCCATCGGTACAGACCGAGCAGCCTTTGGGCGCGAATAGCCGCAGCCCCGCCTTCACATCCTCGTGCGTGAAGCCTTCTTTGAGAAGGGCTTCCTCGGGAATGTCCATGGGCTGCTTGCACTGGCTGCAGAGACGCCTGGCGAGACGCTGCGCGATGATGAGGCTGACGGAGGTCGCAATGGCGTAAGGCTTGACGCCCATATCGACGAGCCGCGTCAGCGTCTGCGGCGCATCGTTGGTGTGCAGGGTCGAGAGCACGAGGTGGCCGGTCTGCGCCGCCTTGATGGCGATCTCCGCGGTCTCGAGGTCGCGGATCTCACCGACCATGATGACATCGGGGTCCTGGCGTAGAAACGCGCGCATGGCGGCCGCGAAGGTGAGGCCGACCTTGGGGTTGACGTTGACCTGGTTGACGCCCGGCAGATTGATTTCCGCGGGATCCTCGGCGGTCGAGATGTTGGTGTCCTCGCGATTGAGGACGTTGATGCCGGTGTAGAGCGAAACGGTCTTGCCGCTGCCGGTGGGCCCGGTGACGAGGATCATGCCCTGCGGCTTGGCCAGATACTTCTCGTAGAGCTCCTTCTGGAAGGGCTCGTAGCCCAGCGAGCCGATCCCCAGCATGGCCTGCGAGGGATCGAGAATACGCATCACGACCTTCTCGCCGAAGAGCGTCGGACAGGTGCTCACGCGAAAGTCGATGGCGCGGCTCTTCGACAGCTTCATCTTGATGCGCCCGTCCTGGGGTATCCGGCGCTCGGCGATGTCGAGGCGCGACATCACCTTCAATCGGGCCGAGAGCTTCTGCGCCAGGGCGACCGGCGGCAGCGCGATCTCCTTCAGCACCCCGTCCATGCGGAAGCGGACGCGGTAGATCTTCTCGTACGGCTCGAAATGGATATCCGAGGCGCCGCGCCGGATGGCATCGAGCATCAATTTGTTGACGAAGCGGACGATGGGCGCGTCCTCGACGTCGTCGCGACTGAGCTTGTCGTCGACCTCATCATCTCCGCCCGTGACCTCGAGCGATTCGAGATCGACATCGTCCTCGCCCATGAGCGGGGCGATCTGCGCTTCGGCCTGCTCGATGGCCTTATCGATGGCCTTCTGGAGCTTGTCTTCCTCGACGACGACCGCCTCGATGCCGAGGGTGGTCTGGAATTTGACCTCATCGATCGCATGCAGGTTCGTGGGATCCGAGACCCCGAGGAAAAGGCGTTTGCCGCGGCGGAAGAGCGGCAGCACCCGGTGCTTCGCGAGCAGCTTGTCGCTGACCAGGCGCACCGTGTCCACATCGAGATTGACCGCATCGAGGTCGAAAAGCGGCACGCCGAATTCGTTCGCGGCGGCGACCGCGATGTCGCGGGCACTGGCCGCGCCGCTTGCGACCAACTGGGTGACGACGCTGCTCTTGCGCTCGCGGGCGGCGTTCAGGGCCTCGAGCATGGTCGCCTCGTCGACCACGCCGTCCTGCACCAGGCGCTGGGGCAGGCCCCCGAGCCCGGAGCGGGTGCTTCCAAGCACCAAAGACGCGTTTTCGTTCATGGACTTATGGCAAGCGAATCGGGCCGCGAAGCCCAAGTCTACCCGAGCGGGCGACCCAGGCAATTGTCAAATCTTCGCTCATGCTCTCACAGGCCGCGGGCCCCCTGCGTGACTGGTTTCCCAAAAGAAGAAGCCCCCCGAAAAGGGGGGCTTCGACGGGTCCCTTTGACAAGCCTTTACTGGCAGACGTGCGGCAGATAGGAGCCGTTGGTGATCGTTCCGGGCGAGGGGCTGGTGCCGCCCTGGACCGCCGTCAGCGTTCCGGAGGCTATGGCCGCCGTGCTCGAGGTGCCATCATCGCACAGCCAGGTGATGTCGCCGTTCGGCGAGGCGTAGGCCGTCCAGATTACGGTGTCGCCGTTGATGTTGGCGTTGGAGTTGCTGCCGTACGTGACCGTGATCTGGTTCGCGAGGGTCGTGACGCTCGACACGTAAGTGCCGGAGATCGTGCTGGTGATTCCGAGCGTTGAATTGGTCGTAATGTTTGCCGCCGTTCCCGTGTTCGCGTAGTACTCATCGAATGCGGTTTCGACACCGCCGATGAGCGACGAACCTTCCGACACCTGCGCGCGGATGGTGTAGTCCTGGTACGCCGGAATGGCGATCGCCGCCAAGATGCCGATGATCGCGACGACGATCATCAGCTCGATCAGGGTGAAACCCTTTTGCATCGACTTCATGTGAAAGACTCCTAAGGAGTGATGGAGGATTCGTTCAGCGGCGCAAAAGGGCGCCTGCTGAGGGGCAGGATGCACGCCCCGTGCCATGGCGACTCATTGTTCGCAAGTCGTTGATGGCAAACTGAAATCTTCCAAGCCAGACGACGGAGAAGTTAACTTAGATCCGACTCCCGGTGACGACGTCTGCCGGCGAGTTCGTCGCAAAGTGACGCAAAGTGTCAAGCGCGGGTTTTCCGCAGGCAAGGATTCTGATGAGCCAATCACGCTGAAGACATTCCGCGCGAAGACATAATGCCCCTGCTGCGCGGTGAGCCTGCGCGCGAACGGCAAACCTCCGATGGTCAGCAACAACCCGCTGAGTGAAGCGATACCGCGCGAACGTCGGGGACCGGCGCCCTTGCTCGCGGCGCTCAGGCGCACGGCCACCTCACCGCGGTTCTACGTCTACCTGTCGTGTGTCGTGCTGGCGGTCCTGACGAACTACCGTCTCGGCAAGGAGCTGCTATGGGACACCATGGACTACCACATTTATGCGGGATTCAGCGCGCTGCACGACCGCTTTGGCCAGGATTACTTCGCAGCGGGGCCGCAGGGGTACTTCAATCCCTACGCGTACGTGCCCTTCTATCTGCTGCTGCGATCGAAGCTCACCGTGCTCGAGGACGCCTCGATTCTCGCCGCGCTGCAGAGCGTCATACTGTGGTTGACCTTTGAGCTGGGTCTTTTGGTCGCTCCGCGCGACCAGCCGAGGGCCCGTTTGGCCGTCGCGATACTGGCGACCGTCTTCGCTTTCGCAAACCCGATACTGATCAACGAGCTCGGCTCGAGTTACGCCGACATCACCACGGCGGAAGTCGCGCTGGCGGGCTGGCTGGTGCTCGCGAACGCCATTCGCTCGCCGAGCGGCATGCGAGTCCTCTGCGCGGCGCTGCTGCTGGGTGTCGCGAGCGCGTTGAAGCTGACCAATGCCGTGCATGCAGTCTCGGCCGCCGCGCTGCTGCTATTCATCCCGGAGGGCTGGCGGAGCAGATTCCGATACGCCGTCCTCTTTGCCACCGGCGGCGCCGTTGGTTTCGTGCTCGTCAGCGCGCCCTGGTCCCTTCGACTCGAGCAGCACTTCGGTAATCCACTCTTTCCGCTGCTGAACGGGCTATTCCGATCGCCGGAGTTCACGATCGCCTCGATCCAGTCCTACCGCTTCATTCCGAGCTCTCTCGGCGCCGCTCTCCTGCTTCCCTTCGCGATGATCGCACCCGTGACCCTGGTGGACGTTGAATGGACCGCGCCGGACACACGTTACGCCCTGCTTTTGGTGCTGCTCTTCGTCGTACTGCTGCAGCAGATGTGGCGCCGAAGGCGGAAGCGCGAGATTTTTTCCCTGCTGCACGGGCACGATTCGACGACCCGCGTGCTGGCCGCACTGGCCTGTGGATTTCTTCTGGACTGGACGCTGTGGCTGACGGCATCGGGGAATGGCCGTTACTTCATCCCCATGGCCTGCGTTGCCGCGGTGCTCGGCGTCGCCCTTATTTTTCGGATCTTTGCCGCGTGGCCCAAGGCAGGCAACTACCTGCTGGCGGCGATCCTGGGCGTCCAGTTCTTTCAACTTTACGCGGGAACCGAGTACCGGGCCGCACTGCCTTGGACTCGGCAGTGGTTCAGCGTGTCGCTACCCACCGATCTTGCGTCTCATCCGAACCTCTACTTCACGATAGGCACCCAGACCGACTCGTTCTTGCTCGCCGACCTGCCGGCGGGCTCGGGTTTCGTCAATCTCGACGGGGACTATGTGCTCGCGCCCAGCGGGCCGAACGCAACACGCGTCGCGTCGCTGGTCGAGCGATACGGCTCGCACCTGCGGGTGCTGGTGCGCGATCCGCGGGCCGACGCCGGTTGGGAAACCAGCCTGTCCAATCCCACCAGTGTCGATGACGCACTCGACCCCTTCGGGCTTAAAGTCGACGCGAGCCGCTGCTCGCGGCTGGTCGTACGCGGTGTGACGGTTCCGTGGTTCGAGCTGTCGAGCGGGCACGCGCCGCGCCCGCGGGCGGCGCCGGAGCCGAACACCGAGTATTTCCTGGCCTGTGGCGTCGACCGGCTCGGGTCGGGACAGGCGTTGCCGTTTTCGGGAAAGAGGGCGGCCGATCTCGCCCTCGATCACTTGGAAGATGCGTGTCCGGCCCTCTTTCAGCCCGCGCGTCCAGACGATATTGTCGGGGGCGATGAGGCTCACGGCTATATCTTTACGCGTAAATACACGAATACCGACACGGTCGCCTGGGTCGGACGCGGATCGCTGTGGTTTGTGAGACTCCTTGATCCAGAGGAGCGGCACGTAGGGCCCGAGGGCGCATGGGAGGGGCAGGCGCTGCGCGTCGTTTGTGGACGGCAGGGCCAGCAAGGATACTTCAGGGTGCTCGAGCAATGACCCTAGCTCCGGCGCGCCGCAGGCGCTCGGTGCGCACTGGCTGCCCTCATGAGTGATTACGACGAGTATTTCGCGCACCTCAGGCGGCGCAAGCGTGCCGGGCTCTGGTATCGCGACCTTTGGCTCTATCCGCGGATCTGCAAGCATCTGAGAGGTAAGGTCCTCGACATCGGCTGCGGGATAGGGGACATGGTGCGGTACCGTCCGCAGACGGTTGGAGTCGACGTGAATCCCCATGCGGTGAGTTTCTGCCAGAGCCAGGGACTCAGGGTGCAATTGATGCAGCCG
>JBOIAQ010000003.1:0-154147 GCA_050739115.1 Steroidobacteraceae bacterium
GGCGAGCTAGCTTGCGCGGAACATCCGCTCAAGACGTGACGGCTCGCCACGATACCCTCCAATCCCCCCGGGGTGTAAGCGTCCGAGACAACGATGCTGTGTGATCAAGTCCCATCTTTCCGGAGGATGCGATATGCGCATACGGATCTTGACCCTCAATGTCTGGAACACCGAAGGCGATCCACGTCGGCTGGAGATCATTATTCGGGGGATTCGGCAGCTCGAGCCGGATCTGATTTCCCTGCAGGAAGTGGTGCACACCGCCGGGACCGAGACCCTCGATACCTTACTCGCCGACCTGGCGCTTCACGCAACTCATCAAGCCGATGTACAAGAGTCCGTCCCTCCGTTCTCCGAGCGCTACGGTGGCACGGCGCTCGCTACGCGCTGGAAACATGAGGTCGTCGAGGTTCTTGATCTGCGCCTGGCAGGCGCAAGCACGTACCTTGGGCGACTCTCGCTACGGTCGTGAAGCTCCCGGCAGTGGGCGAGATGCTATTCATCGCGCCAACCGCAGCTTGGCGACCCTCCGCAGAAGCGGTGCGGGAGCGCCAGGCGGTCGCGATCACCGATCTCGATGCGCGCCACCGACGTGATTTACCTACCGTCGTCGCGGGGGATTTCAACGCCGGGCCCGACGCCGCGAGCATCCGATATCTGACGGGTCGGCAATCGCTCGACGGACGCAGCGTCCTGTACCACGATGCCTGGGCGGTCGCCGGAAAGGGCCCCGGCCACACATGGTCGGTCGAGAACCCTAACGCGCGCGTCGGCGTGGACCAGATCGTGCGACAGCCTGGATATCGCAATCGGTTCGACTACGTGTTAGTGGGCTCCTGGGACGCCCACCCGAAAGCGCATGCTCACATCCAATCGGCGGAGGTGGTGTTCGACAAGCCGAATGGCGGCATCTGGACCAGCGATCACTTCGGTGTGGTGGCTGATCTGGAAGTCGGCAGTGACGGGTGACGTCGCGCATTAGGGTACGCTCGAAGGTGCTCAGCGACGTGCGGCTTGACGTTCTGAGCGATACAGCAATCGCGTTCTTTTGAACTCGCCCTTGCAAGAACGAGCTTGGTGCGCGACCGTGCGGCATGATCGGTTGGGAGCCCAATCAGGCTTCCCGATACCGGACATAGGGTCGGACCGCTTTGGGCACAGAGCGGGCCGATGGCGAAGCTGAGGTGACGTGTTCGCCAGCTTCTGCTCAGACCCGTTCCGCGGACATTTGGCGAAGCTCCCTCCTGCGTTCGGCTGGATCGACACCAAGATCAAGAAGCTGCCGTGCAACATGGCCTCGTGCCCTGGCGTTCTCCATGGGGACATCCGGGTAGCACCCGAATGACAGCAGCTTCTCCCGGCCCTGGAACCGATAGCGGTACTGCGAGAGTCGGCCACCTTTCGGCGTGATGAGGAGGTGGAGGCTGTGGCCAAAGGACACGCGCCGCGGATAACGAACGACGCCGAGCTTGGCTGCCGGTCCGCGCACGCGCGGAGGGGAGGGCTTTGAGATCTGGTGCATTAGCGGAGGAGGGACCTGGGGTTGCGCCATGACCTCGAAGCGCCATTTGTCCGCCCAGTAGATCTTGTGATGCCCAGAGCGGTTCGAATTCGTCGTCGGCTACGAGTTCGCAAGATACGCCGGTAGCGAGCTGGTCCAGTCCGCGGTCGAGCGATAGTTTGAGAGGCTCGACGTGCAAGAACACGAAGCCGTCGCCCCACTTGCGAATACCAACGTATTTGATGTTCTCAGGTAAAAGCGGACACCTACTGGAGGCATACGGCCGATAGGTGCGCGGACCGTCAGCGGGGAGGTGTGGCCTTTGAAATTGCGGTACACTGCACGCGATATTAAGAACAACGGCTGGCCCTTTGTGGAACAGCCGCGCTCGTGGGGTTTACCATGGTTACGCAATCCTTCGATTTCGCCCGGGCCACGGTCAGGGCTCTAAGACGGACCGGTATCTACTGGCGCGCCGCGCTGATCGCCGGAACCGTTCTTTCCCTGGCCGCCTGCGGCGGCGGAGGCGGTTCGGCGGCATCGACATCGTCGATGCCTGCTCCGAGTGGTTTGTCCTATTCGAGCCCGGGCACGATGACGGTCGGTACAGCCATTGCCGCACTTACACCGTCGGTCAGCGGTACCGTCACCAGTTACAGCGTCTCGCCCTCTCTGCCGGCCGGACTCACACTGAACACCACTACCGGCGTGATATCGGGCACGCCGACAGTGGCGGCCCCCAATACCAGCTATGTGGTGCAGGCAATCAACTCGAGCGGATCCGCAACCTATACCATCCAATTTGCGGTCGGAGCGGTTGACGTCCTGTCCGGCTCGAACATCAACCGTACGGTCGTGGCCGGCACCTCGATATATGTTGATGTCGTGATCAAGCCGCGTTATCTGAGCTTCACAGGCACTCTTTATGCCCAGGCGAGTGATCCCGATGGTGTTTTTGCAGCTCCCGTATCCGTGACCAACAACGCCGATGGCTCATTCACCCTGGAAGTTGCGACCTCAAACACAGCGAACCCCGGACTATATACGGGAACAGCGACGCTGCAGTTGTGCAGCGACTCGAGTTGCGCCACGCCGCAGCCCGTACCAAGCGTGTCGGCGAACTACAGCATGCAAGTCTTGGGTCCCAATCCGAATTGGCCCGGCAATCATTTGACGACGCTGGCCCCCTGGAGCGGCGTAGCCGATTGGCAGACGTTCCAGGGCAATTCCGCGCACACCGGCTTTGTTCCGGTAACGATATCACCCGATCAGCTGGTGACACGCTGGCAGCAGGGCGTCGCCGCGAATATTTATTTTAATGGCACCGTGAATCTGGCCACTGTCACGACGAGCAACGGCCTGTTTTACATTGCCGGCGGCAACGTCTTGCAAGCAAGGCGGGAGTCGGATGCGAGCCTGGTATGGAGCTACGATTTCAGTGGACTGCAGTTCCCGTCGGTCAATCCGCCCGCGGTGTCCAATGGTGTCGTGTATATTGCCGCTGGTCAGCAGTCGTCAACCTATATGTTTGCCTTTGACGCGGCGACGGGCGCGCTCATTTTCAAATCCCCGATGTCGTCGCAGTGGGAGAATTATCTCGCGCCGACCGTCGGCCCAGACGGCGTGTACACGAACGCGGGAACGTACGGGGGAATCTACGGGTTCACCACGACTGGCAATCAATTGTTTTTCACGGGTTTGGCGCAACAGTCCGCTTGGACTCCAGCGGTCGATTCGACTACCGTCTACGCCTATACGGGTAATGCGCTGACCCTAATCGATCCGATGTCTGGGCAAATTACCGGAACGATTGTCGACCCCACTTTCGTAAATTACATCTACGTCATTGGCGGCTCGGTAGTCTTGGGTGCATCGCACTCAGCGTTTGCGGCGGCGTATGACAATAGTTTTTTGGATGGTGGCGGTATCGGAAACTACCTTCTTCACTTCAATACGTCGTCGCTGACAATCGACTGGAGCGTTCAGGGCGACTATCCGCAGACGCCGGCGTACCACGCCGGCGTCGTGTACGCGGTCAACAACGATCCGGTGCAATTGGAGGCACGTTCGGAGGCCAATGGGTCTTTGTTGTGGAGTTGGCCTCCCCCAGCGCCGGGAGACGTGGCATTCAAGAGCGAAGTGCTGTTGACCAATAATCTCGCCATTGTGAGCACGAACCTCTCTACCTATGCGGTTGACCTGACCACCCATAAGGCGGTTTGGAGCTACCCTGCGTCCGGGAACCTGGCGTTGTCCAGTGATGGTGTGTTGTATCTCGAGGGAACCAATACGTTGACGGCGATCAACGCCAAATGACTTGATTGAACGGGGGTAGCGGAGAATTCGCTGTCTCGATCGATGTTAGCGAGACTTGAACGCCAGGCGATGTCCTCTCGGATGGCGAACTTCCGAGCGATCTCGGGAGTGGACCCTGGTCGCATCCTTCTCCGCAGGGACACCGAGCTGGGAAGCTCATGGAGCCCCGGTACCGGCCCCCGGCTCGAGGCCTCCTCCTACGGCACTGCACGCGAATAGCCCATCAGCTGACGTGCCCGTGGGAAGCGCGATAGCTTTCCGAGCTCGGCCATGATGGATACGGCGCTGATCTGCGCAACTCCACCCAAGCTCTGCAGCGCCTCGACCACTGCATGCGGCTCTGCGCCGCGACTCTTTACCCGATTCACAGCGTGATCCGCGATGCTGACTAGGCGACCGGCGCTCTACCCGCTATTGGGAGCAAGCAGTCATGAGATGCAAGTACGGGCTTCGAGCGCTCAGGGAAACTATAGAATGCGCGTTTCGGCTTACAACAATCCCGGATCCGTGAAAAATGGTGGAAATATGGAAAATAGTCGATCGCATGGCGCGCTGGCGCTGCTGGTCTACCTAACGATGCTGACGCTGGCTGGCTGCGGTGGCGGCTCCTCCTCCTCACCTTCCCCCTCCAGCACGACTTACATGGTGGGTGGCGCCGTTTCCGGGCTGGGCAGCAACGAAAGCGTGACTCTCGTGAACAACGGCGGGGGCGCGCTGAGCGTCGGTGCCAATGGGGTGTTCTCGTTTTCGACGAGTCTGATCCCAGGCAGTGCCTACGCCGTTACGGTGCAGTCCCACACGCCCGGAGTTTCATGCTCGGTCAGCAATGGGAGTGGCACGCTCGGCTCGTCCAATGTGACAAGTGTCGTTGTGTCCTGCGCTGCCGGCACAGAAAGTATCCTGTACTCCTTCACGGGCGGTGCAACCGACGGGGCGGACCCGGTGGCGGGTGTGATCGTGGACAACGCTGGGAAGCTCTATGGGACGACCTTCAGCGGTGGCTCGAACAACTACGGTACGGTATTCGAGATCAGCGCTGCCGGTATCGAAAGCGTCCTGCACTCCTTCACGGGTTACTCGACCAATCTGGCCGACGCAGGGCAGCCGATGGCGGATTTGATAATGGATAGCGCGGGAAATCTCTATGGGACGACGGCCAGCGGCGGCTCGGGCAATAACGGTACGGTATTCAAGATCAGCGCCTCTGGCACAGAAAGCGTCCCGTACTCCTTCGCAGGCCATCCTGCCGATGGGCAGGGCCCAGAAGGGAATCTGATCATGGACAGTGCCGGCAACTTCTATGGAACTACCGAGCTCGGAGGTGCGAATAACAGCGGCACGGTATTCAAGATCAGCGCTTCCGGAACGGAAAGCGTGCTGCACTCCTTCGCCGGCGGCACAACCGACGGGGCGGCCCCCGTGGCGGGTTTGATCATGGACAGTGCCGGAAATCTCTATGGAACGACTCCCAGCGGCGGCGCCTACGATGCAGGTACGGTGTTCAAGGTCAGCGCGTCCGGCGCAGAAAGCGTCTTGTACTCTTTCGCGGGCGGCGCTACAGATGGGGCGGATTCGCTGGCGGGTTTGATCATGGACAGTGCCGGAAACCTCTATGGAACGACCGCCAATGGCGGCCCGAATGGTGCCGGCACCGTGTTCAGGATCAGTGCCACGGGTACCGAAAGCATCCTGCACTTCTTCGCGGTCGGCACAACCGACGGGGTGGCCCCGATAGCTGGGCTGATCGTGGACAGTGCCGGAAACCTCTATGGAACGACCCAAATTGGCGGTGCGAGCGGTAGCGGCACGGTGTTCAAGATTAGTGCAGTTGGCACGGAAAGCACCCTGTACTCCTTCGCGGGCCGCACGACCGACGGGATGGGGCCGGCGGCGGGTCTGGTCATCGACAGCGCCGGAAACCTCTATGGAACGACTGGCAGCGGCGGCCCGAACAATGACGGCACCGTGTTCAAGATCAACTGACGAGAGTGCCAGCGCAAATCCCAAACAGCTGTCTGTTTGCGAATGTCCACTGATCGGAGCTGGTGACCTCACCGCGCTTCAGGTAAGCCTCATGCCGGCGTGCAGCTTTGTCCCGGAGACCACGTACTGCTCCAGGCGCTCACTGGACTAGAGGATCCAGGAGATTGGCCGCCTCAGCGCAAGATGGCCAGATTCCGGACTCAATATCCTGGAAGACTATCTACCGTCCTCGCGTGGCGATGATGTTGCCCCCTCGGGATGACATCCCGGCGAAGTCTATTTGTGATCCTTGCGTCCCAACCTGTAGGCAAGCGGGGGCGGCCGGGCAATCCGCGCGTTGCAGTCGAGGGAAAGAGAGCCAACCGTGCCTCTTTTGAAGTTCCCCCACCCCGCCCCGATCAAGCCCTGCTAGGATGGCGCCGCGGCCCGGGGAAGAATAAAAGTAACGATCCGGCCGCGGTCATCCACTCCGAGGGATCGATGGATGCCTCGGACTCAACTCACATTTTGGATTTAATCTATTGAAATATAAAGCATTACTGGTGCCCGGAAGAGGACTCGAACCTCCACGGAGTTACCCGCTAGTACCTGAAACTAGTGCGTCTACCAATTCCGCCACCCGGGCAGGCCAAACGGAACGCCCATCGAGGGCGCGCGCAATCTACGCAGGGGGTCGGGAGCTGTCAATTGAAAGCGCGTAGAGGCAAGTACGGACGCCGGGACGGCAGGCCGGGCCCCCATCCCAAGGTTCGATCAGCATTGCGCAAGGAAGCCACGGGTGACGGACACGGAGATGCGCGCCGCGACGGCGAAAGCAGCACGGCAGCGACGACTCGTCGCGCCAAAGGCCAGCCCAGGCGAGCGACACGGGCGGCGCAGATCCCGCGCGCCTCCGGTCGAGCTGCAGGTGCCGCGCACGCCGGCGGTATCGTCGAGGGGCAAGTCAGCGCCCATCGCGCCGGTTACGGCTTTCTGCGCGTAGAGGGCATGAAGGACAGCGTCTTTCTGCCGCCGCCGGAGATGCGCGGTGTCATGCATGGGGACCGCCTGCGCGTCCGGCTCTCGCGCGATGCGAGCAACCGCTGGTCGGGCTCCGTCGAGCAGGTTGTCGAGCACGGCGTCAACGCATTCCTCGGCACGGTGGAGGTGCTGGGGCGTACCGCTTGGGTCACGGCCGCGGATCGGCGCCTGCAGCTTCGATGCGCAGTCCCGCACGATGCGCTCAATGGCGCGCGCAACGGCGATTGGGTCATCGCGCGCATCACGCGACACGGAGGCGAGGCGAGGGCTGCGCAGGCGCGGATTGAGAAGCGGCTCGATCCCGACCGTCCGGTCGAGCTTGCGACGGAAGCGGCCATTGCGCGCTTCGACCTGCCGCACGAGTTTCCGGCCAATGCGCTGCGTGAGGCGCAGGCTTGGGGCGATCGCATCGATTCCCGCGAGGCGCACGGGCGGGAGGATCTGCGGCGACTGCCGCTCGTCACGATCGATGGCGAGGACGCGCGTGACTTCGATGATGCCGTTTATGCGGAGGCGCATGCGGCGGGCTTTCGCCTCATCGTCGCGATCGCGGACGTCAGTCACTACGTGAGGCCGGGCACGGCGCTCGATGCCGAGGCGCAGGAGCGTGGCACCTCCGTGTATTTTCCGAACCGCGTTTTGCCGATGCTCCCGACGGCTCTCTCCGATCATCTCTGCTCCCTCGCGCCCAAGGTCGATCGACTCTGTTTTGCGGCCGACATGGTGATCAGCAAAACGGGCGCTCTCAAATCGGCACGGTTCTATCCCGCGGTGATGCGATCGGCGGCGCGGCTGACCTATACGCTTGCCAACGCGGCATTGTTCGAAGGACGACCGGCTGCACGAGCGGAGTTGGGAGAGCTCGTGGACCCGCTTCTCGTGCTGATGGATGTCTACCGGGCGCTGCACATGGCGCGCAGCAAGCGCGGCGCACTCGACTTCGATGCCGCCGAGGCGCAGTTCGTGATCGACTCCGCGGAACGCGTGCGCGGCATCGAGCTGCGCACGCGCAACGATGCGCACCGGCTGATCGAAGAATGCATGATCATGGCCAACGTCGCGGTCGCAGAGGAGCTCGAGAAGACCCGCACTCACTCGCTCTACCGTGTGCACGGTCAACCCGAGCCCGAGAAGCTCGACCGGCTGACCAGCACCCTGGCGGCGCTCGAGATCGAGGCGCATTTGCCGGCGACGGTCACGACGCGCGACCTGCAGGCGATCGCCCGCCGTCTCGGCCACACCGCGGCACGGCCATTCATCGAGTCGCTCATCGTTCGCGCCATGCCGCAGGCGGTTTATCAGCCGACCAACATCGGTCATTTCGGATTGGCGCTGCAGCATTACGCGCACTTCACCTCGCCCATCCGTCGCTACCCCGACCTCGTGGTGCATCGCACGCTGAAGGCGCTGATCGGGGCCATAGGTGGCGCCGGCGTACGCTATGAGCCGCCGCAGCTCGCCGGTCTCGGCGAGAGCACGTCCAAGCTCGAGAAACGGGCGGATGAGGCGGACCGCTACGTCGCAACCTATCTCAAATGCAGTTATCTGCTCGAGCGCATCGGACAGACTTTCCAGGGTCTCATCACCACCGTGGTCGAGTTCGGCTGCTTCGTGCAGATCCTCGATGTCGCCGTCGACGGATTGCTGCACATCGACAACCTGCGCGATGACGATTACGAGATGGAAGCGCACGGTCACGGCTGGCGGGGCAGGCGGACGGGACGGCAGCTGCGTACCGGCTCGCATGTCAGAGTCATCGTGACGGCGGTCAACCCCATCGAGGGGCTCGTGGACCTCGAGCTCGCCGGCGAGTCGTGAAGAGTTCGGGCTCGTCGAGGCCGCAGGGCGCGCAGACGATCTACGGCCTGCACGCGGTGCGGCTCATGGTGCAGAAACATCCGGAGCGCGTGAGCGCCGTGCGCCTGGCCGAGCGCCGCGATGATCCGCGCGTGCGTGAGCTCGATGAGCTGGCGCGCCGGCGGCAGATTCCGGTGCACCGCATCGACGCCGAGGTCCTCAAGCAGAAGCTTGGAGACGTCTCCCATCAGGGTGTCGCCGCGGACATCGAGCCATTACCGCCATGGAGCGAGGATGACCTGCTGACGGCGGTGCAGGCGGCCGCAGAGGCGCGGCACGCAGCGCTGATCCTGGCACTCGATGGTGTGCAGGACCCGCATAACCTCGGCGCCTGTCTTCGCACCGCCGATGCCTGCGGTGCGCTCGCGGTCATCGTGCCGCGCGACAGGGCCGCCCACGTCACGCCCGTGGTTCGCAAAGTCGCCGTGGGTGCGGCGGAGACGACGCCGGTCGTGGCCGTCACCAATCTCGTGCGGACTCTGAAGCTCCTCAAGGACGCGGGTCTGTGGGTCATCGGCGCCGATGCGGGCGGCGCGAAGCGCCCGCACGAGGTGGATCTCAAAGGTGGCGCGGTGCTGGTCCTCGGCGCCGAGGGGTCGGGTCTACGACACCTCACGCGGCAGACCTGCGACTGGATGGTCCGCCTGCCGCAGCTCGGAGCGGTCGAGAGCCTCAACGTCTCGGTGGCGGCCGGCATGCTCCTTTATGAGGCGGTGCGCCAACGCAGCGCATGAGCCGAACGCGTCCAGGCTCGCGGCGGTCCGCGAGGCCTTCCCCCGCGATCAGCGCCCGCTCATTGCAGTCCGGCCGCAGTTTCAGTATTCTGCGCGCCCCCTTTTCGGGGTCGCCCGTGCCTCTCGGCGGGCGGTATCTCCTTGCCGCACCTGGCCTTAGCCTCGCGAGGGCGGCTTCAACCGTAAGGAGGACGCATGAGGCATTACGAGATCGTATTCCTGGTTCATCCCGATCAGAGCGAGCAGGTGCCCGCCATGATCGATCGCTACAAGGGCATGATCGCCGCCGGCTCCGGCCACGTGCATCGGCTCGAGGATTGGGGGCGGCGACAGCTCGCCTATCCCATCGCCAAGGTCCACAAGGCGCACTACGTACTCATGAACATCGAGTGCGATCAGAAGACGCTCGGTGACCTGACGGGCGCGTTCCGCTTCAGCGACGCCGTGCTTCGCCATCTGGTGGTGAACATGGACTCCGCCGTGACCGAGCCTTCGCCGATGGCCAAGACGGCCGACGAGGAGGGCGAGCCGGGTGGCCGCCGCCGCGATCGTCTGCGCGACGACTCCGCTTCCCTGCCTAGCGAAGGCGATGGCGGCTTGGAGGAGTCTCACTCATGAACAGCAGAGCACCCGGCGCTTCCGATAGGTCGAGCGGTGGCGGAGGCGGTAGCGGTGGCAGCCGCTTCTCGCGCCGCAAGAAGTTTTGCCGCTTCACCGCCGAAGGCGTCAAATACATCGACTACAAGGATCTCAGCACCCTGAAGGGCTACATCTCCGAGACCGGCAAGATCGTCCCCAGCCGGATCACGGGTACGAAGTCCTTCTACCAGCGCCAGCTAGGGGTCGCGATCAAGCGCGCGCGCTTCCTGGCGCTTCTGCCCTACACCGATCAGCACTGAGGCCGAGGCAATGGAAGTCATTCTGCTGCAGAAGGTCGCCAATCTCGGCAACATCGGCGATCGGGTGAAGGTGAAGTCGGGATTCGGGCGCAACTATCTGCTGCCCGGGGGCAAGGCGACTCTCGCTACCCCGGACAACATCGCGCGCTTCGAGGCGCGCCGCGCGGAGCTCGAGCGCCTCGCGCGCGAGCACCTCTCCTCGGCCGAGGAGCGCGCCGTGGCGATGAAGGATTTCAAGCTGATCATCCACGCCAAGGCCGGCACGGAGGGCAAGCTCTTCGGCTCGATCGGCACCAGCGACATCGCGGAAGAATGTTCGAAGGCAGGCTTCAAGGTGCAGCGCAGCGAAGTGCGACTGGCCAACGGGCCGCTGCGTACGATCGGAGAGCATGCGTTATCGCTGCATCTGCACGCCGACATCGACGTGCCGCTCGCCGTGTCGATCGTGGCGGAAGAGTAGTTTCCCACCCGCCATAAAGGTATACCCCGACGGTGGCCGGTCCAGCCAAAGCGCGTCGCGAGCGCGACTCGGTCACCGCGGTGGATGCCCCTGCGCCGCCGCATTCCGTCGAGGCCGAGCAGGCGGTCCTTGGCGGTCTGCTGCTCGATCCGAGCGCCTGGGACCAGGTGGCCGACGTCATCAATGAGAAAGACTTCTACCGTCCCGATCATGGGCGCATCTTCGAGGCCATAAGTGCCTTGGCAGGCGCAGCCAAGCCCTGCGATGCTGTCACCGTCTCGGAGCAGCTCGAGCGAACGGGAAAGCTGGACGCTGCCGGCGGACTCGCCTACCTGAGCTCGCTCGCGCGCGATACACCCACGGCCGCGAACGTGCGCGCCTATGCCGACATCGTCCGCGAGCGCTCGCTCCTGCGGCAGCTGATTCACGCCGGCACGGAGATTGCCGCCGCCGTCTACAACAACGAGGGCGAGACGGCGCGCGAGCTGGTCGATCACGCCGAGCAGCGCGTGTTCGCGATTGCAGAGGAAGGCTTCCGCGGGCGCCAGGGTGCGATCGCGGTCCGCAGCATCCTGCCCCAGGTCATCGATCAGATCGACGAGTGGCACAGCAACCCTGACAAGTTGCGGGGGCTGCCGACCGGGTTCACGGATTTCGACAAGATCACCGGTGGGCTGCGGCCCGGTGACCTCGTGGTCGTCGCCGGGCGGCCGTCGATGGGCAAGAGCACCCTGGCGGTCAACATGGCCGAGTACGCCGCCGTGCACCATGCCAAGCGTGCGTCGGTTGCCATCTTCAGTCTGGAAATGCCGTCCGCGCAGGTCGTCACGCGCATGCTCGCCTCGATCGGCGGCGTGCCGCTCTCGAGCCTGCGCAGCGGCAACATTTCCGACGACGACTGGGTGCGCATCACGAGCGCAACGAGTCAGCTGTCGGAATCGAAGGTGTTCATAGATGAAACTCCGGCGCTGACTCCCACGGAGCTGCGCGCCAGAGCCCGGCGCATCAAGCGCGAGCATGGTCTGGATCTGATCGTGGTGGACTACCTGCAGCTCATGCAGGTACCGGGTACGAAGGAGAATCGAGCGACGGAGATCGCGGAGATTTCCCGCGGGTTGAAAATCCTCGCCAAGGAGCTTGCGGTTCCGGTCATCGCGCTCTCACAGCTCAATCGAGCTGTCGAGCAGCGTGAAGGCAAGAAGCCTGTCATGTCGGATCTTCGCGAAAGCGGGGCGATCGAGCAGGACAGCGACATGATCCTGTTGATCTACCGCGAAGAGGTCTACGACAAGAACACGACCAAGAAGGGCATCGCGGAGATCGATCTCGTCAAACACCGTAACGGCGAGATCGGCACTTTCCGCCTCACCTTCCAGGGTCAGTACACCCGCTTCGCCAACTACGCGCCGGATGCCTACGCCGAGGGCGTGCTCAGGTGAGCCGCCTGATCCGCGCGGTGATCGACGCCGGGGCGCTGCGGCACAACCTCGGGAAGATCCGCGAGCGGGCACGCGGCGCCCGAGTCATGGCGGTGGTGAAGGCGAACGCGTACGGGCACGGACTCGTGCCCACGGCGCTCGCGCTGGCGGAGGTCGATGCCTTCGCGGTGGCGCGCCTCGAGGAGGGACTGGCGCTGCGCGCCCAGGGCGTCACGCAGCCGATCGTGCTGCTCGAGGGCGTGTTCGCGGCGGAGCAGCTGCTCGAGGCGGCTCGCTACGGGTTCGATCTCGTGGTGCATGATGCCCTGCAGATCGAGATCCTCGAGGAAGACCCGGGGCCACACCGCTTCGTGCTCTGGGTCAAGATCGATACGGGCATGAATCGCCTCGGCTTCAGGCCGAGCGCGTTCCCCGCCGCCCTCGAGCGGCTGCGCAACTTGAAGCCCGCGCCGCTCGAGATTCGGCTCCTGACCCATCTCGCGCGCGCCGACGAGCCGGACGATCCGATGACCGCGGAGCAGGTTGCCCGCTTCAAGGAGGCGACTCGCGGGCTCGATTGTGCGATCAGCATCGCCAACTCCGCCGGCCTCTTCGGTGAGCTGCATTTGGGGTGCGATTGGGTGAGGCCGGGTCTTGCGCTCTACGGCGCCTCGCCGTTCGCGAACCGCACCGGCACGGACCTCGGCCTCGAGCCGGCGATGAGCCTCGAGACTTCGGTCATTGCCGTGCGAGAAGTGCCGCGCGGAGAGACGGTGGGCTATGGCGGGACGTGGCGGGCAGCGGACAACTGCAACATCGCGATCGTCGCCGCCGGTTACGGCGACGGGCTCGCCCGCGCTCTGCCCAACGGCACACCCGTCCTCGTCGATGAGCGGCGCGCGCCGCTTTGCGGCCGGGTATCGATGGACATGATCGCGGTGGACGTCACCGCTCTCGCCGGCGTGCGGGTCGGCACACGGGTGGTGCTCTGGGGCAAGGGACTGCCGGCCGAGGAGATCGCCCGCCACGCGGGCACAATCCCCTACGAGCTGCTCTGCGGCGTCAGCCAGCGCGTGCCGCTGGAATTACGCTGACCCTGATCCGTCGCGACCCGCAGCGCATCAGTTGACAAAAAAGCCCATCTTGACGCCGGCGAGTTGAATGACATCGTTGTCGCTCAAGCGTGTCGCCTGCGCGCCGATCGGTGCGCCGTTGAGCAGCGGGAAGTCATCGGGCTTGCCGCTGTCGACGTGCACGATGTAGTAACCCTCGCCGCGACGCGTGATGGCGGCGACCTGCACCCCCGGCCGGCCGAGCGTCGTCAGCGCCTTGGTGATCTCGAGCTCGCGGCCGGCGAAGGCGCCGGAGAGCACCTGCAGCTTCGCCTTCTTCGGCACCACCCCATCGGTGACCCGCCGATTCCTGCCGGTCTCCGCGGCTGTCGGAACCGGGGCCGCCGCCGCTGCCGGGGCCGCCTCGCCATCGAGCGCGTGCGAATCGGCGACGGCGGTGCGCAGCTTCTCGACCGGGCGGGCCGAGGGCTGGATCACCATCGTCTTCTCGAACTCATCCTGCTGCTCGTCATCCTCCACGAAGCGCAGCTGATGATGGCCGACGGTGATGACATCGCCGTGCTGCAGCGCGTGCTTCTTGACCAGCTTGCCGTTGACGTAGGTGCCGTTGGTGCTGTTCAGGTCCTCGAGGAAGGAGTCATTGAGGATGTTGATGATGAGCGAGTGATGGCCGCTTACCGCCGCATTGTCGATGCGGATGTCGTTGTCCGGGAGCCGGCCAATCGTGTAGCGCTCCTTGTTCATGTTGTATTCCGCCATTACCTGGCTATCCAGGCTCAAGACCAACCTTGCCATGTGCTTCGCCTCTCGCCGTTTCAGCCGAACCAACCCAGGATCTTGTCGAATATGCGCGTCCGCGCCGGGAATGCATCCAGCACCTGTGCCATCAGCACGGAAATGTTGTCGCGGCCCCCGTTGTCATTGGCCAGTTGAATCAGTTGCTTGGCAACGGTGTCCAGATTAGCACCAAAGGTGCTTATGGTTAAATGGATATCGTCGTCCTCGACCATGTCCGAGAGCCCATCCGAGCAGAGCATGTAGACCTCTCCCTTCTGCACCGGGATCTCCCGGATCTCGACCTCGACGTTCGGTTCCACCCCGAGCGCGCGGGTGACGTAGTTCTTGTTCGCGGCCCGCTGGGCCTCCTCGGCGGAGTAGAAGCCGCGGTCGACCAGCTCCTGCAGGAGCGAATGGTCCATCGTCACCTGCTCGAACTTGTCGCTGCGCTGCCTGTACGTGCGCGAGTCGCCCACGTGGGCGATGGTTACCCTGTTGTCGAAGAAAAGAGCCGCCACGACCGTCGTGCCCATTCCCTCGCATTGCGGCTGACTGCGGGCCGTCTGATAGATGATCTTGTTCGCCCGGTGGATGGCATCCCTCAGGATGATGCTCGGGCGGGACAGGTTCGCGCCGCGGTCGTGCACATGCAGGTCCTCCCGCTCGAGCTGCTCGCGCACCAGGCTCACGATGGTCTTCACGGCGATCCCGCTCGCCACTTCACCCGCGTTGTAGCCGCCCATACCGTCGGCGAGCACGAGCAGCCCGATGTCCGGGTCCAGTGCAATCGTGTCCTCGTTGTGCTCGCGAACCTTGCCCGTATCGGTCAGTCCGACGATGCGCAGCTTGCCTTTTAAGCTCATGCCGTCGTTTTGGGCCTATTAAAATGTGACGCACATCACTATCCCATCCCTGAGCGGGACGGGCATAAGCTAGCATTGCCGTCAGTTGAGTCCGAGCGCCTGGTCACAAACCGGTCATTCGGTCCTCCCGGGCGCGCATCCTAGCTCAACCCGGCCCAACTCGTTCGTGAAGCGCATCGATGCCACGCCCGATCTCCGTCTTTGTCTGCGGCTCCTGCGGGGGTGAAACCCCGAAATGGCAAGGCCAATGCCCGGCCTGCGGAGAATGGAACTCCCTCGAGCAGCGCGCCGCCCGCCGGCCCGCGGCGGGTGCCGGTGCGAGGAGCGCCTCGGGTCAAGGCGCTCCCGGCGCCGGCTCGATGGGCGCCGCCCCCACGCCGCTCGCCCCCGGCAAGGAATTCCATCTCGAGCGCCTCGCGAGTGGTCAGAGCGAGCTCGATCGCGTTCTCGGAGGGGGAGTCGTCCCGGGCTCGGTGACGCTCCTCGGCGGCGATCCGGGCATCGGCAAGTCGACTCTGCTGCTGCAGGTTGCGGCAAATGTCGCCGGCGCGCACCCCGTGGTCTACGCGAGCGGCGAGGAGTCGGTTTCGCAGGTGGCGCTGAGAGCCCGGCGGCTCGGTATTGCCGCGGCGGCTCTGGAGGTGCTGGCCGAAAATGACCTGCGATCGATTCTCGATCAGACCGGGAGTCGGCGGGCGGCCTTGCTCGTCGTGGACTCGATCCAGACCGTGCAGTCGGATGTGGTTGCGGCGAGCGCGGGCGCGGTCTCGCAACTCAGGGAGTGCACCGCGGAGCTGGTACGCTTCGCCAAGGCCACGGCGACGGCCGTGATTCTCATCGGTCATGTCACCAAGGAGGGTGCGATCGCCGGTCCGCGGGTGCTCGAGCACCTGGTGGATACGGTGCTCTACTTCGAGAGCGAGGCCGGCAGTCGCTTTCGCATCGTGCGCGCGACCAAGAACCGCTTCGGCGCGGTCAACGAGCTCGGCTTCTTCGCCATGACGGAGGGCGGACTCAAGGAGGTGCGCAATCCAGCGGCGATCTTCCTCGCGCGCGCACCCGAGCCGGCGGCGGGAAGCATCGTGACCGTGATGCGTGACGGCGGGCGGCCGCTGCTCATCGAGTTGCAGGCTCTCGTCGACCGGATGAGTTTCGGGGCGCCACGGCGCATCGCACAGGGGCTCGACTCCAACCGTCTGGCGATGCTGCTCGCGGTGTTGAGTCGTCATGCGGCGCTGTCGCTGCAGGAGCATGACGTCTTCGTCAACGTCGTGGGCGGCATCGAGATCGATGAGACCGCATGGGATCTGCCGGTGGTGATCGCGCTCGCCTCGAGCCTCGGCGATCGCGCGCTACCGGGCTCGCTCGTCGCCTTCGGGGAGATCGGCCTCACCGGTGAGGTACGCCCGGTCGCCTATGGCGAGGAGCGCCTGCGGGAGGCGCAGAAGCAGGGTTTTCGGACGGCGGTGGTGCCGCGCGAGAATGCGCCGCGAAAGCCGCTCGAGGGCATGGAGGTGATCACCGTCGCCCGGGTGAGCGAGGCGCTCGAGGCCGCGCTCAGCCGCTCGCGCCCGCCGAAGTCAACTCCTCAACCGGCGCCCGCACGCGCACGGTTCTGATCGCGTTGTCCGCGATCTGCAGGATCTCGAACTCGTAGGGCCCGACCTTCACCGCCGTCCCGGGCGAGGGGATGGTCTCGAGCTGCTCGAGAAGAAGTCCATTCAACGTCTTCGGACCGTCGGTCGGCAGCTGCCACTGCAACGCGCGATTCAGCGCCCGCAGCGTCGCGCTCGCGTTGATGATGAAGACACCGGCGCCCTGCGGATGAATGTCCTTGTGGGTCACCGTCGCCGGGTCGGTGGTGAACTCACCCACGATCTCCTCGAGGATGTCCTCGAGCGTCACCAGGCCCTCGATGTCGCCATACTCGTTGACGACGAACGCGAGCCGCCGGCGGTTGCGCTGGAAGAAGGCGAGCTGCATGTTAAGAGCGGTACCTTCGGGCACGAAGTAGGGTTCGCGCCCGCTGCCGATCTCGATCAGCCGCTGTCGCGTCAGGGTGCCGCGGGCCAGCTCGTGCGCCACACGCTTCATGTGCAGGATGCCGAGCAGATTGTCGAGCGCGCCGCGGTAGACCGGCAGCCGAGTGTGAGGTGTCTGGCGCAGTTGCTCGAGAATGTCCTCCCAGGGCTCCTCGACGTCGATGCCGGCGATCTCCTGCCGCGGGATCATGATGTCGTTCACGGTGATCTGACCCAGATCGAGTATCGAGAGCAGCATCTGGCGGTGGCGAGCGGGAATCATGGGACCTGCCTCGGCCACGACCGTGCGCAGCTCCTCGGTGCTCAAGGTCTGGTTCGCGGGCTCGGACCTGACGACACCCACCAGCCGCAGCAGACCGTATGCCATCTTGTTGGTCACCCACAGGAGCGGCCGCGCGAGCAGTACCAGGGTGCGATAGATACGCGCGGTGCTGAGCGCGACAGACTCGGGGTATGTGGCCGCGAAGATCTTGGGCGCGAGTTCGCAGAAGACGATGACCGCCAGCGTCAGGAGAAATCCGGTGACGGGCACCGCGTGGTGATAGCGCGTGCGTTGCGCGAGCAGGGTTGCGGTCGCGGAAGCAAACACGCTGGCGGCTGCGAGAATGACCAGATTGGCGCCGAGCCAGTCTTCCGGCTTCTGCAGCAGCCGCTCGAGAAGCTTGGCGGTGCTCTGGCCGCTCTTGGCCCGGTGACGAATGCGGTAGCGGTTGACGGACAGCATCGCCACCTCGGTCCCCGAGGAGAAGGCGATGATGGTGAGCAGCGCGACGAGGACGATGAGGAGCACGGGAGATGACGGTGAGTCGTTCAATCTGAGTTCCTCGTATCTGAGACGCGCTTTCGCGAGTGGCAAAATCTCCGAGACCCGTGGTCCCAAGAGCAAGAGCCCCAGGAAACCCCCGGGAAACGGTTTCCTGACCATTCCAATATACTTCACTCATGTTCGATACCTTGAGCGCGCGCCTCTCCCGCACCCTCGACGCCCTGCGCGGCCGGGGGCGAATCACCGAGGAGAACATCAGCGATGCCCTGCGGGAGGTGCGGGTCGCGCTTCTTGAGGCGGACGTCGCCCTGCCGGTCATCAAGAGCTTCATCGAGTCGGTGAAGTCGAAGGCCCTCGGAGCCGAGGTAGCCCAGAGCCTGAGTCCCGGCCAGGCGTTCATCGGCATCCTGCACCGGGAACTGGTCGAGCTCATGGGCGGTCACCGCGCCGGGTTCAGCCTGCGCGCCCAGCCTCCGATCGTCGTGCTGCTCGCGGGCCTGCAAGGTGCCGGCAAGACAACCACGGCGGCGAAGCTCGCCCGCTGGCTGATGGAGGAGCAGCGTAAGCGGGTACTGCTGGTCAGCACGGACGTGCGCCGGCCGGCGGCGATGCTGCAGCTCGAGCGCCTCGCGGCCCAGGTCAATGCGCATTACTTCGCGGCCGAGGCGGGGACCTCGCCGGCCGGCATTGCGCGCGAGGCTCTGGAACAGGCCAAGCGCGGTGTTTTCGACGTGCTCATCGTCGATACCGCGGGCCGGCTGCATGTCGATGAGGCGCTCATGGATGAGGTCCGACAGATAGATGACGCGGCCCATACCGCCGAGCGGCTCTTCGTCGTCGATGCCATGGCCGGCCAGGACGCGGTGAATGCGGCCCGGGCCTTTGGCGCCGCACTCGATCTGACTGGCATCATCCTCACCAAAGCGGATGGCGATGCCCGGGGCGGAGCGGCGCTCTCGGTTCGCCACGTCACCGGCAAGCCCATCGTCTTCCTCGGCGTCGGGGAGAAGACCGAGGCACTCGAGCCTTTCGACCCGGATCGCATGGCTTCGCGCATTCTCGGTATGGGTGATGTGGTGAGCCTCGTCGAACAGGTGCACCGGCAGGTGGATCAAAAGGAGGCCGAGCGCATCGCCCGCAAGGTGGCCAAGGGCAAAGGCTTCGACCTCACCGATCTCAAGAGCCAGCTCGAGCAGGTGCAGAAGCTCGGGGGTCTAGGCGCTGTGATGGAGAAGCTGCCGGTGGCGGCGACGTCGAAGGGCGCCTTGTCCGCGGACCAGGGTGATCGCGAGGTGCGGCGCCAGATTGCGATCATCAATTCGATGACTCGGCGGGAGCGGCGCGCGCCGGGCGTCATCGATGGCTCCCGGCGCCGGCGGATCGCCCGCGGCGCCGGAGTGCAGGTGCAGGACGTCAACCGTCTGATGAAGCAGTTCCTGCAGATGCAGCGCATGATGAAAAGCATGAAGGGCGGGCGCCTGCAGCGGCTCCTCGGGGCTCTGAAAGGGGGCTTGCCCCCGGGATTGCCACCGCAGTGACCGTTCAGGCTGGCGCGGCACCCTGACCGCGCTCACTCTTCGACTTTAAAGCAAGCGCGGAACCGCGTAGAATCCGCGCTCTTTTTTGGGTGGCTCCGGAGCGAGACGAAACATGGTGACCATTCGCCTGACGCGGCGCGGGGCGCGAAATCAGCCCTTCTATCACGTGGTCGTGACCGACAGCCGCAAGCGCCAGGGCGGGCCCAGCCTGGAGCACGTGGGGTTTTTCAATCCCATTGCGCATCGCGGGGAGACGAAGCTCAAGCTCGATCTGCCGCGCATCGATTATTGGGTGGGCAAGGGCGCGCAACCCTCGGAGCGCGTGCGTACGCTCGTGGCCTCGTACCGGAAGCAGGCGACCGCCTGAAGGGAAGCGCGCCGGACTGCGGTCAGCCCCTATGGCCCCGCCGTCTCTGAGGCCCGGCTGCGCGAGTGCGAACCACTGGTTGGAGCTCGGCCGGATCGGAGCTCCCTTCGGGCTCGCCGGCTGGGTGCACGTGTCCTCTCATACCGAGCCGCCGGAGGCGCTGCTCGAGTATCGCGACTGGGCGCTGCGCGCGCAGCGAGGCGAGCGGCAGCGATACCGCCTCATCGAGGGGCGGATGCAGGGAAGGCGGCTGGTCGCCCGCCTCGAGGGGATCGAGAGCCGCGATGGCGCGGCGCTTCTGACCGGCGCATGGGTCGAGGTCGAGCGGGCAGAGCTGCCGCCGACAGGTGATCGCGAGTACTACCGCGCGGACCTGATCGGGCTCGAGGTTGAGAACCTCGAGGGCGTGGTGCTCGGCCGGGTGGCGTATTTCATCGACGCGCCGGCGGGCGTCGTCATGGTGGTGGAGGACCCGGACCGCGTCGCTCCCGGAACGCGCGAGCCGGCAGGTCGCAGGGAGCACTGGGTCCTGGCGGACTTGGCGCACTTGCGGCGGGTGGACCTTGCGGCGGGCCGGATCTGGGTGGACTGGCCGGCGGAGCTCGAATAGGCGCTGCATGAAGATCGAAGTCGTCACGCTCTTTCCGCAGATGATCGTCGGAGCGTTGCGCTACGGAGTGGTCGGGCGCGCGCTGGAGCGCGAGCTGCTGACGGTCGGCACGGAGGACCCGCGGACGCATACGAGCGACGTGCACCGCACCGTGGACGATCGGCCTTACGGCGGTGGTCCCGGCATGGTGCTGAAGCCGGAGCCGGTGCTCGCGGCCATCCGTGCGGCAGTGGCGCGGCTGCCCGCGGGGAGCCCGCGGGTGTGCCTGTCGGCCCAGGGTGAGCCCTTCAGCCAGGCTGTGGCGCAGGCGCTGTCCGGATGTCCGGGTCTGCTCTTGGTCGCGGGCCGGTACGAGGGAGTCGATGAGCGGCTGATCGAGCTCGGCGTCGATCGGGAGCTCTCGATCGGTGACTACGTGCTTTCGGGCGGCGAGCTGCCCGCGCTCACGGTCATCGATGCCGTGGCGCGTCTCTTGCCGGGGGTGCTGGGTGATGAGCGCTCGAGCGGCGCCGATTCGTTCTCGAACGGGCTCCTCGACTGGCCGCACTACACCCGGCCGGAGGTGTTCGAGGGACGCGAAGTGCCGGCGGTGCTGTTGTCGGGCAAGCATGCCGACATCGAGCGTTGGCGACTGCAGCAGGCGGTGGCACGCACCTGGCTGCGGCGACCGGATCTCATCGCTCGCCACGGGCTCACGCCCGAGGCGCAGCGGTTACTTGGCGAATTTCTCGCCGCAGGGGCGGCGAGCGACGAAAGATCGAGGATGAGCACATGAGCAAGATCGTCCAACAACTCGAGAAAGAGCGCATGACCCGCGAGGTGCCGGATTTCAAGCCGGGCGACACGGTGGTCGTGCAGGTGAAGGTCGTCGAGGGCGACCGCGAGCGCATCCAGGCCTACGAGGGCGTCGTGATCGCGCGCAGCAACCGTGGCCTGAATTCCTCCTTCACCGTGCGCAAGATCTCGCACGGGGAGGGCGTGGAGCGTGTGTTCCAGACCTACAGCCCCGCGATCAGCGACATCACGGTCAAGCGCCGCGGTAACGTTCGCCGCGCCAAGCTCTACTATCTGCGAGAGCTGTCGGGCAAAGCGGCGAGGATCGAAGAGAAGATCTGAGCCGCGCACGGCGCACGATGAGCACCTTGCGGACGATCTTGAGCGGGATCTGGCGCGGCCTCGATGGCGTGCGCAAGGTCCTGCACCTCATCCTGCTCATCGTCATCTTCGGGGTCATCATCTGGGCAGTGAGCTCGTCGACGCCCGGTCTGCCGGATCGCGCCGCGCTGGTGGTTCAGCCCGAAGGACAGCTCGTCGAGCAGCTGAGCGGCGATCCGGTCCAGCGGGCGGTCCAGAACGTCCAGGGCCAACAGCGCCAGGAGACGCTGCTTTGGGACCTGGTCGATGCCGTCCGCGCCGCCGCCACCGATAAGCGCATCCGGGTGCTGGTGCTCGACCTCGACGACATGCAAAGTGCCGGCCAGCCGGAGCTCGAGGAGCTCGCGAGCGCGATCCGTAAGTTCCGCGCGAGCGGCAAACCCGTCATCGCCTTCGGCACGGCCTACGATCAGGACCAGTATTACCTCGCGGCGCAGGCGCAGCAGATCTATCTCGACCCGACCGGGTACGTGATGATCGAGGGCTTCAGTCGTTATCCGCTCTACTTCAAAGGACTGCTGCAGAAAGTCGGTGTCGACGTCAATGTCTTTCGCGTCGGAACGTTCAAGAGCGCCGTCGAGATCTTCACCCGCAGTGACATGTCCGCGGCGGACAAGCAGCAGAGCCTGGCCTATCTGGGCGTCCTCTGGTCGACTTATCAGAAGGCGGTGACGGCCGCCCGCAAGCTCCCCGCCGATGCCATCGAGAGCTACGTCGACTCGTTGCCGAAGACCGTGAGCGATGCAAACGGCAATGCGGCGAAGGTCGCTCTGCAGGCGGGCCTCGTCACTGCGCTCGCCAACAGGCTGCAGGTGAACCGACGTCTGATCGGGCTCGTCGGCGAGGACAACTCGACGGGCACCTTCAACGGAATTTCCGCCGAGGATTACGCGCGGATCGTGCATGCGCAGATGAAGGTCGATCACGGTGGCGGCCATGCGCGCATCGGCGTGATCGTCGCCTCCGGAGACATCGATGACGGCCGGCAGCCGCCCGGGACCATAGGGGGCGATTCGCTCTCGGAGCTCATTCGTCAGGCGCGCCTCGACCAGAACATCAAGGCGGTGGTGCTGCGCGTTGATAGTCCCGGCGGCAGCGTCGCCGCTTCGGAGGAGATCTACCAGGAGCTCGAGGCGCTGCGCGCCTCGGGCAAGCCGCTCGTGGTCTCGATGGGTGATCTTGCGGCTTCGGGCGGTTACTACATCTCGGCGCCCGCCAACCAGATCTGGGCGAGCCCGGCGACGCTCACCGGCTCCATCGGTATCTTTGCGATCATCCCGACCATCGACCAGACGCTGAGCAAGATCGGTATCAGTGTCGATGGCGTCGGCACGACGCCGCTCGCCGGCGCACTCACCATCGACCGGCCGCTCGGACCGCAAATCAGCCAGCTCCTGCAGTCGCAGGTCGACAGCGGATACCAGGCGTTCGTCGACCGCGTCGCCGCCGGCCGCCGGGAGACACCGCAACAGATCGATGCGATCGGCCAGGGCCGCGTCTGGGCGGGCGCCGATGCGCGCAAGATCGGGCTCGTCGATCACCTCGGGACGCTGGAGGATGCGGTCAGAGCCGCGGCGCACCTGGCCGACGTGACGCACTATCAGGTGCAGTTCATCCAGCCGCACATGTCCTGGGCGGAGGAACTGTTGCAGCAGACGCAGGCGCGTGCCGCCGCGACCGCGGTGTCACTCTTCCATGCCGACGCGCAGTCGTTGGGCCTGGCGGAAGTCGCGGATCGACTCAACCCGGTGGCACGGGAACTGACGCAGCTGACGCGCTTGAGCGCGCCGGGGCATCTCTACTCGTACTGCTTCTGCGCGGCTACAGGCTCGCCCAGTCCATGATGACCTTGCCGGCGCGGCCCGAGCCCATGATGTTGAAGGCTTGAGCGTACTCCTGCACCGGCAGATGATGGGTGATGACGGGCTCGAGCTTCAGTCCGCTCTGCAGCAGACTCGCCATTTTGTACCAGGTCTCGAACATCTCCCGGCCGTAGACGCCCTTCAGCGTCAGGCCCTTGAAGATCAGCTGATTCCAGTCGATCGCCGTATCCTCCGGCGGAATGCCGAGGATCGCCACCGATCCGCCATGATGCATGGTGTGCAGCAGCTCGCGGAAGGCCGCGGCGTTGCCCGACATCTCGAGGCCGACGTCGAAGCCTTCCTGCATGCCGAGGTCCTTCATCGTTTGCTCGAGTGACTCGCGTTGGACGTTGATGGCGCGCGTGGCGCCCATCCTTCTCGCGAGCTCCAGCCGGTAATCGTTGACATCCGTGATCACGACGTGACGCGCCCCGACGAAGCGCGCGATCGCCACCGCCATGATGCCGATGGGACCTGCGCCGGTGATCAGCACGTCCTCGCCCACCATGTTGAAGGCGAGGGCGGTGTGGGTCGCATTGCCGAAGGGATCGAGGATGGAGGCGACATCGTCGCTGATCGAGTCCGGCAGCTTGAAGGCATTGTCCGCGGGGATGGCGAGGTACTGCGCGAACGCGCCCGGGCGGTTGACGCCGACTCCCACGGTGTTGCGGCAGAGGTGGCGGCGGCCCGCACGGCAGTTGCGGCAGTAGCCGCAGGTGATGTGCCCTTCGCCGGAGACGCGATCACCGCTCTTGAAGCCGCGCACCTCCGAGCCCATGTCGACGATGCGGCCGTAGTACTCGTGGCCGACGGCCATCGGCACCGGGATGGTCTTGCGCGCCCAGGCGTCCCAGTTGTAGATGTGCATATCCGTGCCGCAGATGGCGGTCTTGCCGATCTCGATCAGCACATCGTTGTGGCCGACCTTGGGCTCCGGCACATCGTCCAGCCAGATCCCGGGCGCGGCTTCTTTTTTCACGAGCGCTTTCATCGGATGACTCCCAACTCTCTTCCCACGGCGGCGAATGCTTCGAGGGCTTTGTCGAGCTGCTCGCGGGCGAGCGCCGCCGACATCTGGGTGCGGATGCGTGCCTGGCCCTGCGGCACCACCGGATAGGAGAAGCCGATCACGTAGATGCCGCGCTCGAGCAGGCGATCGGCCATGCGCCCGGCGAGGGCGGCATCGCCCAGCATCACCGGAATGATGGGGTGCTCGCCGGGCTTGAGCTCGAACCCGAGTCGCGCGAGTCCGGCGCGGAAGTAGCGCGCGTTCTCGTGAAGCTCGGTGCGCAGCTCCGGCGAGTGCTCGAGCAGATCGATGACCCGAAGTCCCACGGCGGCCACGACCGGCGGCATGCTGTTGGAAAAGAGATAGGGCCGCGAGCGCTGCCGCAGCCACTCCACCACCTCCTTGCGCGAAGCGATGTAGCCGCCGCTGGCACCGCCCAGCGCCTTGCCGAGCGTACCCGTCAGGATGTCGACGCGTTGCGCCACTGCGCAGTGCTCCGGAGTGCCGCGTCCGCCCGGTCCCATGAAGCCCGTCGCGTGCGAGTCATCGACCATCACCAGCGCGTCATGGCGATCCGCCAGATCGCAGATGGCCGCGAGGTTGGCGACGATGCCGTCCATGGAGAAGACGCCGTCGGTGGCGATCAGCCGGGTGCGAGCGCCGCTCGCTTGCTTGAGGCATGCCTCGAGTTCCGCCATGTCGTTGTTGGCATAGCGGTAGCGTTGCGCCTTGCAGAGCCTGATGCCGTCGATGATGCTCGCGTGATTGAGCGCATCGGAGATGATCGCATCGCGCTCATCGAGCAGCGTCTCGAAGAGTCCCCCGTTGGCATCGAAGCAGGAGGAGTAGAGGATCGCATCCTCGGTGCCGAGGAAACGGCTCAGCGCCGCCTCGAGCTGCTTGTGCACGGTCTGCGTCCCGCAGATGAAGCGTACCGAGGCCATCCCGAAACCGAACCGGTCGATGGCGCGGTGCGCAGCCTCACGCACCGCGGGATGGTTCGCGAGCCCAAGGTAGTTGTTGGCGCAGAGGTTCACCACCTCGCGCTCCCCGGTGCGCACCGTGCCTCCCTGCGGCCCCGCGAGCACGCGCTCGCTCTTGTAAAGACCCTGTTCTTTGAGTCCTACGATGTCCGAGCGCAGGCGCTCGAGGAGGGCTGAATTCATACGGAGGAATTATACCTCGGGAGCAGCCCTTGGGATCCGTCAGGCAGGCTGCTCGAGCAGCAGTCTGCCGTTCTCTTCCCGCGCACCGTAGGTCCTCAGCGGCTCGTAGGCGGGCGGAGTCAGCGCCTCGCCGGTGCGCAGGCAGAAGCGCGCGCCGTGCCGCGGGCAGATGATCTGGCACGATTCGACTTCGGCGCCTTCGAGCGGCTCGCCGTCGTGAGTGCAGCGATCTTCCACGGCGTAGAGGTCGTTACCGCAGCGCACGACGACGAGCGCCAAGCCGTCGAGTTCGACGGAGAGAGGAGTGGCCTCGGAGAGCTCCGCGGCGCTGCCGACATCGACCCACGACATCTCAGTAGTACATCCCTGTCTGCAGCCGCGCCTCCTCGGACATCATGCTCTGGTTCCAGGGAGGGTCGAAGGTCAGCTCGACGCGCGCTGCACGCACCGTGGGGATTCGCTCGATCTTGTCCTTGACGTCATCGACCAGGATCTCACCCATGCCGCATCCGGGCGCCGTCAGCGTGAGCCGCACTTCGACCGTGCGGGTGCCGTCCTCGTTGGGTTGCACGGTGCAGTCGTAGACCAGACCGAGATCGACGATGTTGATCGGGATCTCGGGGTCGTAGCAGGTGCGCATCTGCACCCAGGCGAGCTCCCGAACGTCATCCTCGGTGGCGTTGGGGGGCAGCTCCGGAGACTTCACCGGCTCCTTGCCGATGGCGTCGGCGTCCTCGCCGGAAATCCGGAACAGATTGCCTTCCATGTACACGGTGAAGCTGCCGCCCAGGGCCTGGGTGATGTAGCCGCTCTGGCCGGGCTTGAGATTGACCTCGACGCCGGCCGGGACGATCACCGCCTTGACCTCGCGGTTGACGACAAACGGCTCGTTCTCGTGACTACGCATGTCTCACTCCGTCGAGACGGTGACGTCGCTGCGCTCGAGCGCGGCGTTCAGGGTATGCCAGCAGAGGCTCGCGCATTTGACGCGGGCGGGGAACTCCCGCACGCCGGAGAGCGCCGCGAGCTTGCCGAGCGAGGCATCGGCGATGGCGTCCTGCCGGGTCAGAAGCGAATGAATCCGGGCATAGAGCCCGTTGACGGTTCTCTTGTCCTTGCCCTTCACCGCCTCGGTCATCAGCGATGCGGAAGCCGTCGAGATCGCGCAGCCCTTGCCCTCGAAGCGGAGGTCCTCGATGCGATCATCCTTCAGGCGCAGCGACACCGTCAGGCGGTCACCGCACAGCGGGTTGTGTCCCTCGGCGTGCGCGTCGCAGGGCTCCAGCCGGCCGAAATTCCGCGGGCGCCTGTTGTGATCGAGAATGACGTCGCGGTAGAGGTCTTTGAGGTCCATCAGCCGAACACCTCGCGCGCCTTGCCGAGAGCCGCGAGCAGGCTCGCCACGTCGGCCTGCGTGTTGTAGCAACCGAATGACGCGCGTGCCGTCGCGGGTATGTTGAAGAACGTCATCACCGGCATGGCGCAGTGGTGACCGGTGCGCACCGCCACCCCCTCCGCATCGAGGATGGTGCCGAGATCGTGCGGATGCACACCTGCCATGGTGAAGGACAGCACCGCCGCCTTGTGCGGCGCGGTGCCGATGATCTCGATGCCGGGAATGCGCTCGAGCTCCCGCGTGGCGTGCTCGAGCAGTCGCTGCTCGTGCGCGGCGATCGCTTCGAGCCCGAGGCTCTCCACGTAGTCCATGGCCGCGGCGAGGCCGACGGCTCCGGAGATGTTGGGGGTGCCGGCCTCGAATTTCCACGGCAGCTCGTTGTAGGTGGACCTCTCGAAGGAGACCGTCAGGATCATGTCACCGCCGCCTTGCCAGGGTGGCATGGCGGCGAGCAGCTCCTCCCGGCCGTAAAGCACGCCGATGCCGGTCGGCCCGTAGAGCTTGTGGCCGGAGAAGGCGTAGAAATCGCAGCCGAGAGCGCGCACATCGACGCTGGAATGCGGTACGGCCTGGGCGCCATCGACCAAAACCACGGCGCCATGGGCATGCGCCGCCTCGATCATGCGCTTCACCGGCAGGATGGTGCCAAGCGCATTCGAGACGTGTGCGATCGCCACCAGGCGCGTGCGCGGCGACAACAGGGCGAGGAACCGATCGAGCTCGACCTCTCCCCGGCGGTTGATGGGCGCCACCTTTAACGTGCAGCCCGTCTGGTCGCGCACCATCTGCCAGGGCACGATGTTGGCGTGATGCTCGAGGCCGGTGATCAGGATCTCATCGCCGGGCCGCAGAAGCGGGCGGGCATAGGATTGCGCGACCAGGTTCACGCCCTCGGTCGTGCCGCGCACGAAGATGATCTCGCGTGTGGAATGCGCATTGATGAACCGGCGCACCCGCTCGCGGGCGCCCTCGTACGCCTCGGTCGCGGCTTGGCTCAGGGCATGCACGCCGCGATGCACGTTGGCATGACAATGCGTCTCATACCGCTCCACCGCGCGCAGTACCGCGAGCGGCCGCTGCGCGGACGCCGCGCTGTCGAGGTATACGAGCGGCCGGCCGTTGATCGTGCGCTCGAGGATGGGAAAGTCGCGTCGCACGCGCTCGGCATCGAGCACGGGTGCGATCGCAACGCGGGAAGCCGAGACAGCCATCAGAGGAGCTCCTTCAGCGAAGCGGCATCGGCCATCTGGCCGGCGAGGTCACGCTCAATCTGGCGCCTCAGCCCGGGTAATTCGATCCGGGAGACGACATCCTCCAGGAACGCCCATTTGAGCAGACGCTGCGCCACCTCGGGCGCGAGACCGCGCGAAAGCAGATAAAAGAGCATGCTCTCATCGAGCTTGCCCGCGGTTGCACCGTGGCTGCAGCGCACGTCGTCGGTGTAGATCTCGAGCTGCGGCCGGACATCGATCTCGGCCTCCGGGCCGGCGAGGAGGCCCCGCAGCGACTGGCGGGAGTCGGTTCCCGCCGCGCTCTCGCGGACGGCGATCTTGCCGTTGAACGCCACGCGGGCGCGTCCCGAGGCGATTCCGCGGAACGTCTCCTCGGTGCGGGCGTGCGGCGCGACATGCTCCACCAGCGCGAAGTTGTCCTGAACCTGTTGGCGGTCGCCGAGCGCGGCCGTCGAGAAGGTGAGCTCCGCACCAGCCCCGGCCATCTGCACGTAGCTCGTCGAGCGCGCCGAGAGTGCGCCGGTGTGGATGGCGAGGAGCCGATAGCGCGCATCCGCCGCAAGCACCGCGGTCAGTGTGTCCAGCCACGTGGCGCGCGCTCCGGCCTGCTGCAGGCGGTAATGAGTGAGCTGCGCGCCGCGAGAGATCTCGAGGTCGATCGAGCTGTTGATGAAACTGGCGCCCCCGCCGGCACCGACATGGCGCTCGAGGAGGATGAGGCGGGTGTCCGGATCGAGAGCGACATGCACCCGCGGATAGGAGGCGCCGGCATCGGCAGCCGCGACCGCGAGGAATACGAGCTCCACGCGTGGCGGCTCGCCGGCTGTCGCGCTGACATGAATCGAGGTGGTATCGGTGGCGAACGCCTCGTTGAGGAGCGCCAGCCGTGCCTCCGGGAGGCTCCCGGCGGCGGCCCGGGCGCGGGGCAGGTGCGCGAGGGTCGTTGAATTTCCGCGATTACGCAGGGTGAGTCCTGCCGCCTCGAGGGGTGACGACAGCTGCGGCGCGTAAATCCCGTCGATGAACACATGCTGCGCGAACCCCGCCAACCTTGCGGGAAGTTCCCCGCCCGGCGGCAGCAGCGGCAGCGGCGTTGAATCCGCGGCCGCGACCGGTACGAAGCGCGCGCGCTCGAGCGGCCGCAGGTTGCTATAGCGCCAGTTCTCCTCACGCGTCAGGGGCAGCCCTTGTGCGGCGAGCGCCTGGATCGCCTCCTGCCGCCGCGCGGCGCTGACGACGCCGGCCGGCAACGACTCGCGTACCGCGGCGTACTCGTCCAGCACGCGCTTCGCGAGAGCCGAGGTGCGAGCCTCCGTCGTCATGCCGCCTCGCCGCTCACCCAGTCGTAGCCCCGCCGCTCGAGCTCGAGCGCGAGCGTCTTGTCACCGCTGCGCACGATGCGTCCCTTGACCAACACGTGCACGTGATCCGGAACGATGTAGTCGAGAAGCCGCTGATAGTGCGTGACGAGCACGAGCGAGCGCTCGGGCGAGCGCAGCGTGTTGACGCCATTGGCGACTACCTTGAGCGCATCGATGTCGAGGCCCGAGTCGGTCTCATCGAGGATGGCGAGCCGCGGCTCGAGCACCAGCATCTGCAGGATCTCGTTGCGTTTCTTCTCACCCCCGGAGAAGCCCTCGTTGACCCCGCGGGAAAGCATGCTCTCCTCCATGCGCATCAGGCGCATCTTCTCCCGCGCCAGGGTCAGGAACTCGAACGCATCGACCTCATCGAGGCCGCGGTGCCTGCGCACGGCGTTCACCGCCGCCTTGAGCAGATAGACGTTGTTGACGCCGGGGATTTCGACCGGGTATTGGAAGCCGAGGAAGACGCCCTCGCGGGCGCGCTCCTCCGGCGCGAGCGTGAGCAGGTCGCGGCCCTCGAAGCTGACCGAGCCGGCGGTGACCTCGTAACCCGGACGCCCGGCCAGCACGTTGGCGAGCGTGCTCTTGCCGGAGCCGTTCGGGCCCATGACGGCATGCACCTCGCCGGTCGGGACCGTCAGGGTGAGGCCTTTCAGGATTTCCTTGCCGTCGACTTTGACGTGAAGGTTGTCGATCTTCAGCATGTGGCTCTCGGTTTTCTTCCTATCCACGGTTCCTAACCCACGGCACCTTCGAGACTCACGGCGAGAAGGTTCTGCGCCTCGACCGCGAACTCCATCGGCAACTCCTTGAAGACGGACTTGCAGAAGCCGCTGACGATGAGGTTCACCGCGTCCTCCCCCGAGATACCGCGGGAGAGGCAGTAGAAAAGCTGATCGTCACTGATCTTCGAGGTGCTGGCCTCGTGCTCCACCGTCGCCGAGGGGTTCTTCACCTCGACGTAGGGAAAGGTATGCGCGCCGCACGTGCCGCCCATGAGGAGCGAATCGCATTGCGTGAAATTGCGCGCCCCTTGGGCGCTCGGCAGGATTTTCACGAGACCGCGATAGGTGTTCTGGCCGTGCCCGGCGGAGATCCCCTTGGAGATGATGGTGCTATGGGTGTCGCGGCCGATATGAATCATCTTCGTGCCGGTGTCCGCCTGCTGGCGATTGTTGACCGTGGCGACCGAGTAGAACTCCCCGCTCGAGCCGTCGCCGCGCAGCACGCAGCTCGGGTATTTCCAGGTGATCGCCGATCCGGTCTCCACCTGGGTCCAGGAAATATGCGAGTTCCGTCCGCGGCACTCGCCGCGCTTGGTAACGAAGTTATAGATGCCGCCTTTGCCCTCGGCATCACCGGGGTACCAGTTCTGCACCGTGGAGTACTTGATGAAGGCATCGTCCAGGGCGATGAGCTCCACGACCGCGGCGTGGAGTTGGTTCTCATCGCGCTGCGGGGCGGTGCACCCCTCAAGATATGACACGTACGCGCCTTCATCCGCGATGATGAGCGTGCGCTCGAACTGTCCGGTCTTGGCCGCGTTGATGCGAAAATAAGTCGACAGCTCCATCGGACAGCGCACGCCCTTCGGCACGTAGACGAACGATCCGTCGGAGAATACGGCGGAGTTCAATGACGCGAAGAAGTTGTCGGTGTGCGGCACGACGCTACCGAGGTAGCGCTCGATGAGCTGCGGGTGCTTCTGCGCCGCCTCCGAGAAGGGGCAGAAGATGACACCGGCCTCGATCAGGCGCTCCTTGAACGTGGTGGCGACGGAGACGCTGTCGAACACCGCATCCACCGCGACCCCCGCGAGGCGCGCTCGCTCGTGCAGCGGCACGCCGAGCTTCTCGTAGGTCTCGAGCAGCTTTGGATCCACCTCCGCGAGACTCTTCGGCCCGTCGCTCTTCGCCTTAGGCGCCGAGTAATAGGAGATCGCCTGATAGTCGATCGGCGGATAGTGGGTGTGCGACCAGTGCGGCTCGCGCATGGTGAGCCAGTGCCGCAGCGCCTTCAGGCGCCACTCCGTGAGAAATGCCGGCTCGCCCTTTTTGCGGGAGATGAGCCGCACGACCCCCTCATCGAGCCCCGGCGGGACCGTATCGGCGTCGATGTCGGTGACGAACCCGTGCTTGTAGCGGCGGGCGATCAGGGCTTCGAGCTGGTTTGCGCTCTGGCTCATAGCTGGCTCATACCTTCGTTCAGGAGCGGGCGGGTGCCCGCGAGGCGGCCGCCTTCATGTCACGCTCGAGGGCGGGCAGCGCGACTTGGGTGGTATCGATGCCGGCGAGCTGTGCGAGGCTCACGTCATACAAAGAGCGCCGGATGGCGAGGTTGAGCCGCTGCCACACCCGCCCCACGCGACAGGTCTCCTCGATCTCGCAGTGGCCGGCGCCGACGGAGCAGTCGGTGAGCGCCACCGGGCCCTCCAGCGCTTCGAGAATCGCCGCGGCGCTGATCTCGGTCGCGGGGCGCGCGAGCTGATAGCCGCCGCGCAGACCGCGCATCGAGGCCACCAGTCCCGCCCGCTGCAGCTGCTTCAGGAGCTTGCTGACGGTCGGCGCCGCAATGCGGGTCTGCTCCGCGAGCGAGGTGGCGGTTTGAAGCCGCTGCGGCTGCTCGGCGAGCACGGCGAGGAGCACGGTGGCGTAATCTGTGAGGCGGCTGATTCGGACCATAAATGGCGTCCGCGAGGGCTACCCAAAGTAGGACCATTTTAGTACTAATTGTGTCCGGAACCAAGCGCGGGCTCATGGTCAGCGCCATCGGCCAGCTTGCGGCCGGCCGCTATTTGGTATCCTTGCCGCTTCCATTCACGCGAAACACCGGGGGCGGACGCTGGCGGGCACCAAGAGGTGCGCGCGGGCAGCCCCGCCATTGCTGGAGGTAAAGAATCGATGAACCGCAATGAGCTCGCGCGCATAGCCCAGGCGATGGTCGCCAGGGGCAAAGGGATCCTGGCCGCGGATGAGAGCGGCGGCACTATCCGCAAGCGCTTCGACGCGATCCGTCTGGAATCGACCGAGGAGCATCGCCGCAGCTACCGCGAGCTGCTCTTCACCGCGCCCGGTGCGGGTGAGGCGATCAGTGGCGTCATCCTCTACGACGAGACGATCCGGCAGAAAACGCGCGACGGCACCTCGTTCCCCCAGTATCTCACCCAGCACGGGATGATTCCGGGCATCAAGGTGGACCTCGGTGCCAAGCCGCTCGCCGGTTTCACCGGCGAGACCATTACCGAAGGTCTGGACGGCCTGCGCGAGCGGCTCATCGAGTACCGCTCGCTCGGAGCGCGCTTTGCCAAGTGGCGTGCCGTGATCGACATCGGCGAGGGCGTACCGACTGCTTTCGGAATCGAGGCCAACGCGCATGCCCTGGCACGCTACGCCGCGCTCTGTCAGGAAAACGACATCGTCCCGATCGTCGAGCCGGAAGTGCTCATGGACGGCGGGCACTCCATCGAGCGGTGCGAGGAAGTGACCAACGCCATGCTGAATGCCGTGTTCAACCAGCTCTTCGAGCACCGCATCTCTCTCGAGGGCATGGTCCTCAAGCCCAACATGGTCATCTCGGGCAAGAAGGCCGCCAACCGCGCATCGCCCGAGGCGGTGGCCGAAGCAACCGTGCGCACGCTCAAGCGCCACGTGCCGCCGGCCGTGCCCGGAATCGCATTCCTCTCGGGCGGCCAGTCCTCGACCGAGGCGACGCTGCACCTCTCGCTCATGAATCGCATCGGGCCGCTGCCGTGGGCACTCACCTTCAGTTACGGGCGTGCGCTTCAGGACACCGCGCTCAAGGCATGGGGCGGGAACACCGCGACTTTCGTCGCCGGGCAGAAGGAGTTCGCCCGCCGTGCGAAGCTCAACGGCCTCGCGACCACGGGCCGTTACAACCCCGAGATGGAAGCCCAAGCCGCTTGAGCGAGCCCACCTCTGCCCAACACACGCCATCCGCCCCGGCAGATGATGCGGTGGTCGACGTGCGCGATGTGCATTACGCCATCGATGGCCGGCAGATCTTTGCCGGGCTCAATGTGCGGGTGCGCCGCGGGCTCATCACCGCCGTCATGGGACCGAGCGGCACCGGCAAGACGACGCTGCTGCGTCTCATTACCCGCCAGCTCGCCGCCGACAGCGGTCAGGTGATGGTGTTTGGTCGCGATATCGACACCCTCTCGAGCTCGCAGGTCTACGCCATCCGCCGACGCATGGGCATGCTCTTTCAGAACGGCGCGCTGCTCACCGATATCAGCGTGTTCGAGAACGTCGCTTTTCCAGTGCGCGAGCACACCGACCTCCCGGAATCCGTGGTCCGCAAGCTCGTGCTCACCAAGCTCGAGGCGGTGGGTCTGCGCGGCGCGGCGGAGCTGATGCCGGCGGAGCTTTCGGGCGGCATGGCCCGTCGCGTGGCGCTCGCGCGCGCTATCGTGATGGACCCTGAGGTGCTGCTCTACGATGAGCCCTTCGTGGGCCTCGACCCCATCTCCCTGGGCGTGATTTTGCGCCTCATCAAACAGCTGAATCAGACGCTGGGCATCACCAGCATCGTGGTCTCCCACGATGTGCAGGAGCTCGCCACCATCGCCGATGAGAGCTATCTCATTTCGGGGGGGTGCGTGGTGGCTGCAGGCACGCCGCAGGAGCTTGCACGCAGCGACTCGAAGACGGTGCACCAGTTCATGACCGGCAGCGAGGAGGGGCCGGTGCGCTTTCACTATCCGGCCGCTGATTACGCCGGCCAGCTTCTCGGAGCGGACGAGGCATGAGCAACGGCGCCCGACGCGAACCGATCGTCGAGTTCGTGCGCAAGACCGGCGTCACCGGTATCTTCTTCGTGCGTCTGCTGGCCGCCTGCGTGCCGGCTCTGCGCCGGCCGCGGCTCATCGTCGCTCAGATCTTCAACGCCGGCGGCCGCTCGCTCATCATCATCATGCTGTCGGGCCTCTTCACCGGGATGGTGCTCGGTCTGCTCGGGCAGGACGTGCTGCAGCGCTTCGGGGCGGAGACGGCCCTCGGTGTCATCGCCGCGCTCGCTCTGGTCAAGGAGCTCGGTCCGGTGCTGACGGCGCTGCTCTTTGCCGGCCGCGCGGGCACTTCGTTGACTTCCGAGATCGGCCTGATGCGCGCGACCGAACAGCTCACCGCCATGGAGGTGATGGCGGTGGATCCCATGAGCTATGTCGCCGCGCCGCGCTTCCTGGGCGGCGTGATCGCGATGCCGCTGCTGGTCGCGATCTTCGATGTGATCGGACTCTACGGTGCGCAGCTCATGGGCGTACAGTTACTGGGCATCGACCGCGGCACCTTCTGGTCGCAGACGCAGAGCGCGCTCAGCATGCGCGATGTGACCGAGGGGATCATCAAGAGCCTGGTGTTTGGCGTCATCCTGAGCCTCGTCGCCGTCAACGAGGGCTATCACTCCGAGCCGACGGCGGAAGGCGTCGGGCTCGCCACCACCCGCACCGTGGTCGTCTCGTCCGTGCTGACGCTGTTCCTCGACTATGTGCTGACCGCCGTTTTCCTGTAAGAGGATCGCCACCACCATGCGCGCTACTCGCTCCTTCGAGATCGGAACAGGCCTTTTCGTGATTCTGGGCCTCGCCGCGCTCCTTTTCCTCACCACCCAGCTGCCCTCCAACGGCCTCAAGCTCAGCTTCGGCAAGGCTCCCGGCTACGACGTCACCGCGGAATTCGACAACATCGGGGACCTCAAGGTGGGCGCACCCGTTAGGATGGCAGGAGTGCGAATCGGAGGCGTGACCGCTATCGGCTTCGACAACGAGAGCTACCGGGCGGACGTGCATCTGCACATTTATCCTCAGTTCAGCCAGATTCCGCAAGATAGCTATGCGAGCATCGAGACCGAGGGCCTCCTTGGCAGCCAGTATGTCGGCGTCAGCCCGGGCGGTCTCAGCACGTACCTGAAGAACGGCAGCCAGATTCTGCAGACCCAGTCCGCCATCGTGCTCGAGAGCCTCATCAACAAGTTCTTCGCCAATTACTCGAACAGCGGCGCCAGCGGCAGTACTGGCGGCAATACCGCCAAGCCCCCGAAACCGGAGGGCAAACCGCAGGAGCCCCATCCATGAGATATTCCACCCCTCTCGCGGCGGCCCTCGTCGCCGCGAGCTGGCTGATCCAGGCGCCGGTACCGGCCGCGGCCGCGGCAGCACCGCAGGCGGCGCAGGAGCAACCCTCGCAGGTCATCGAGAGCGCGGCCAACGAGATGCTGAAGGCGCTCGACGGCAACCGCGAGGGCTACCGGCGTGATCCGGCGAAGGTCCAGTCGCTCGTCGACCGGTACCTGCTGCCACATTTCGACACTCAGTTCGCGGCGGAGCTCGTGCTCGGCCGTGCCTGGCACACCGCCACTTCGCAGCAACGGCAGCGGTTCATCAACGCCTTCTATCACTCGATGCTCAACAACTACGGCACCGCTCTGGCCGACTTCAAGTCCAACATGCTGAAGGTGTATCCGACGCATTACCCGCCGGGCACGCAGAACGCGGTCGTGCGCACGGAGGTGATGCGCACCAACGGCTCGCCGGTATCGGTCGTCTACTATCTGCACATGACTTCGCAGGGCTGGAAGGCGTGGGATGTCCACATCGACGGCATCAGCTACGTGATGAGCTATCGCCAGGATTTTCAATCGCAGATCGCTCAGCAGGGTCTCGATGCGGTGATCAATCGCCTCGAGCATGGGGAGAGGCCCGCCGCGATCACCAAGACGACCGGCAGCGGCTTATGAGCGGACCCGCGATCGCGGATGCTGTCGCCGGCCCGGCACCGTTCCAGATCGTGGTCACCGCGCCCGGCCGGTTGGCGGCCCGCGGGGCGTTGAATTTCGCCAATGCGCGCGCTGCGCGCAGCGAGGGGCTGCATGCACTGCGCACCTCGAGCGCACCGGATCTCGAGGTCGACTGCTGCGGCATTGCCCATTCCGACAGCGCCGGCCTCGCCGTCCTGCTCGACTGGATGGCGGTCATGAAAACGGAAGGGCGGCCGCTCTGCTTCGCCAACCTGCCGCCCGGCCTTCTCGCCTTGGCGCGTATCAGCGGCGTCGAGGAGATGCTGCAGAAAGGCGTTTGAGATCGGTCGAAAGCAAGTGACAAAGCGGCCCAGGGCCGTTCCGCCCTGAGACCCGCCAGCGCGACAGAAGGCACGCCAGGAAACGGCTGCGCTGTCGATCGGGTGAGTCGGCCGGCCGCGCAAATCGCCGGGAGCGATTGGCGCCAATTAAGCTAAGGCCCCTGCTGCAGCTCCTTCAGCTCCTCTTCCGGCCCGTTCTCGGCCTTCGGACCTTTGACCATGAAGTCGCGCTCCTGCAGGTAGGCGTTGCGCGCGAATCCGTACGGGTCGTAAGCCTTCAAATCCAGCTGCAGCTCCGGCAGCAACTCGACACCGGTGTTCAGCACGTCGAGGCCGTCCACCCCGAGCCGGATCGCCAGTTGTCCCGGGTAGTGACCGTAGTCCAGCGGGCTGGCCACCGTGTAATCGGGCACGAGTCCGAGCGCATCGCGCACGTCCGATGGGCCGAGGAAGGGCAGCACGAGGTAGGGTCCCATCGGGACGCCCCACTTGCCGAAAGTCTGCCCGAAATCCCGATCCTCCGACGTTAGCCCCAGCCGCGAGGCGGGATCGAACAACCCGCCTATCCCCACGGTGGTGTTGACGACGAGCCGGCCGAGGTCGCGCGCAAACGGCAGCATCTTGCCCTGCAGAAGGGCGTTGACGATCACGGTGGGATAGAAAAGATTACCGACGAAGTTGTGGACCCCGGCTTGGATCGGATGCGGCGTGACGCGCACGTAGTTGCTGGCCACGGGTATCAGGATGCGCTTGTAGAACCCGAGGTCGAAGCGGTACGTCGCGCGGTTCATCCGCTGCCACGGGTCGCGCGGGTTGCGCTCCGAGGGCGGCACCGTGGCGCAGCCAAGGAGAGCGAGAGCAATCAGCGAGACGGCGGCGATGCGAAGCTTCTTCGGATCGATTCTCGTCGGCATGCGGATCGTCATTCGCTCTCGTGCTGCTGCTGGCGCTCGCTCGCCAGGTAGTCGCGAACCTCCCGCAAGCGCGCACTGATCCGCTGGCGCTGCACGTGGGTCAGATGCGGCGTCGCGAGCGCCAGCTGGTACTGCCGAGCCGCGAGCGGCAGATTGCCGTCGGCGATCTGGTATTCGCCCATGTAGTAATAAGCATCGCCGAGGTCGCCGGCGGCGCTTGCCGCGCGCGCGGTGAGCTCGATCTGATCCGGGGTCGGATCGACGTTGTTGAAAAGATCGAGCAGCACATCGTGCGCCTGCGCGTTTTGGCCATCGGCCATCAGCGTCTGCGCGTAGCGGATCGTCACCGGAAGGTCGCGCGGAAAGAGCTGCATCGCCAGGCGGAAGGTCGCGAGCGCCTGCTTCATATCGCCCGCCTTCGCCTGTGCCTGGCCCAAGGTGGCATACAGATCGTGCAGGTCGCCATGCTGCACGATGAGCTTTTTCAGAATGGGTATGGCCTCTGAGGCCTTATCGTCCTGGATGAGCGCCACCGCATCGCCGTACATGGTGCCGAGGCTGTGATCGCCCTGCGCGATCTTCTGAGCGTATATCCGCTGCATGTCCTCACCAGCGGGCGCGGTAAGGACGCGCACCCGCTCCCGGATCAGGTAGTAATCCGGCGAGCTCGTGTCGGGGACCGGCGGGTAGAGAGCGGCGCGCGCGCGCAACACGGCGACGCGCTCGGCGTCCGGGGGGTGATCGATGAGGATGGCGGGCACCCAGCTGTCCTGCAGGCTTCTCTCTTGCATGGTCTGCGCGAAAAAATCGGGCAGAGCTTCCGGATCGAATCCCGCCGCCGCCAGATACGTGATACCGACCCGATCGGCTTCCTCTTCATCGCTGCGGGTGTAGTCGATCTCTTCCTGCTGCGCGAGACCCTGCGCGGCGACCATGCCGCCCACCATCGCATCGCCGCCACCGCCGCCGAGAGCCCCGAGGAGGATCGCGCCGAGCATCGCCGCCATGGAGGCGAGCGAGGCATGCTCGGAGTTCTCGGCGCCGCGCACGACGTGATTCTGCGTGATGTGCGCGGTCTCGTGCGCCATGACGCCCGCGAGCTCGGACTCGGTATGCGTGTCGGTGATCAGTCCGGTGAAGATGAAGACCCAGCCGCCGGTCACCGCGAAGGAGTTGACTTCGTCGCTCTTGAGGACCATGTAGTGAAAATATCCGCCGCCATCCGTGCTCTGGGAGGCGAGGCGCTGGCCGATCTGCTGGATGTACTCATCGGTCTCAGGGTCGTTGAAGAGCGCGCGCTGGTCACGCATCTGCATCATGACGGAATAGCCGAGCTCGTACTGCTGCTGCTTGTCGAGCAGGCCATTCGCCGTGCTGCTCAGGTCCGGCAGCTGCGAAACGATCGCCGAGGGCAGATCCGTGGTGAGCGGATCGACGTCCGGGGGCAGCGGATTGACGGGCTCGGCCGCGGCCGCCATGGTCATGGCGTTGAGGAACGCGGCGAGGATGATTAGGACGAACGCGCGCATCTTGTGTTCGACCGCGGCCGCACGGGCCAGTTTCCCTGCACTTACAGAAGGTTACAAACGTGGCGACCCGCCCGCGATGAAGCGGGCGCGAGCCGCCTTACGCTTGCCATTCTACAGACTATCGGAGGCGAAGTCCGCCAGCCTCGAGCGCTCCCCCCGGACCAGGGTGATGTGCCCGGAATGCGCCCAGCCCCGGAAGCGGTTCACCGCATAGGTGAGCCCGGAAGTCATCTCCGTGAGATAGGGCGTATCGATCTGAGCGACATTGCCGAGGCAGGCGAGCTTGGTGCCGGGTCCGGCACGGGTAATGAGCGCCTTCATCTGCTTGGGCGTCAGGTTCTGCGCCTCATCGAGGATGAGGAAGCGATTGAGGAAGGTGCGCCCACGCATGAAGTTGAGCGAGCGGATCTTGATGCGGTTGCGCAGCAGATCGTTGGTCGCGGCGCGGCCCCAGTTGCCGCCTTCCTGGCCGCCGGTCAGCACCTCGAGGTTGTCCATGAGCGCGCCCATCCAGGGCTCCATCTTCTCTTCTTCCGTCCCCGGCAGAAATCCGATGTCCTCCCCGAGCGGGATGGTCACCCTCGTCATGATGATCTCGGCGAAGCGGTTGCTCTCGAGCGTCTGCATCAAACCCGTGGCGAGGGCCAGCAACGTCTTGCCGGTGCCGGCGGGGCCCAACACCGTGACGAAGTCGACCTCCGGGTCCATCAGGAGATTCAGCGCGAAGTTCTGCTCCCGGTTGCGCGCCGTGATGCCCCAGACGCTGTGCCGCTCGTTGCGGTGATCGCGCATCAGCTCGATCACCGCCGTCTGTCCGCTCAGGCGCCGCACGATGCCCTCGATGCCCTCGGGACTGTCCTCGTACAGGCCCTGGTTCGGCTGCCACTCGCGCACCGCCGGGCCGGTGATCTCGTAGAACGTGCGCTCCCCTTCCTTCCACGAGCGCATGCCGTGGCCGTGCCGTTCCCAGAAGTCCTGGGGGAGGGCGGTCATGCCGCTGTAGAGGACGTCCGAGTCCTCCAGCGTCTTGTCGCTGTAGTAATCCTCCGCGTGCACCCCGAGCACGGCGGCCTTGATCCTGAGGTTGATGTCCTTGGAAACCAGGATCACCCGCGCATCGGTCTGCTCGTTCTGCAGCGCGAGCGTCTGCGCCAGGATGGCGTTGTCGTTGCCCTGGCCCGGAAGACTCTGCGGCAGCGCGCTCGATAACTGGCGGGTCTGGAAGAAGAGCCGACCGGAGGAGGGCTTTTTACCGTGATTGCCCGAGTAGCCGCTCGGCAGCTTCAGGCCCCGGTCGATCTCCTCCTTGGTGGCATCGCGCATCATGTCATCGAGAAAGCGGCTGACCTGACGGACGTTGCGGGACGCTTCCGACATGCCCTTCTTGTGGGCGTCGAGCTCCTCGAGCACGACCATCGGAAGATAAACATCGTGCTCCTCGAAGCGGAAGATCGCGGTGGGATCGTGCATCAACACGTTGGTATCGAGCACGAACAGACGCCGGCTGACGTTGGGCATCCGCGCCTCCCTGCGCGACCTCGGCCGCGTCGCCGCCCGCGCCGCTGGCGCCACGACCGCGATCGGCGCGGCGGACGAGGGGCTTGCAGTACCCGATCCGGGGTCAGAGAGACTTCGCTGCTTCAAGTACTTCCTGCGCATGCCCTGGCACCTTCACTTTTCGCCACTCCCGGCGCAGCACCCCTGTGGAATCGAGCAGGAAAGTGCTGCGCTCGATGCCGAGATACTTGCGGCCGTAGAGGCTTTTTTCCCGGATGACATCGAACAGCTTGCAAACCTCCTCCTCTTCGTCCGACAGCAGCGCGAAGGGCAGCGCCTCCTTGGTCTTGAATTTCTCGTGCGAGGCGACGCTGTCGCGGGAGACACCGACGATCTCGGCACCCACCTTGCGGAACGCGGCGTGCAGCTCGCGAAAGTCCTGCGACTCGCGCGTGCAGCCCGAAGTCATGTCCTTCGGGTAGAAATAGATCACCAGGGCGCGACCCGCCGCGTCCTTGAGGCGCCAGCTGCCCCCGCCGGTCGCGGGCAGGAAGAATGGGGGCACTTTAGCCCCGGGCGCGACTTTGGGCATCGGTTAGGATTTCACCGGTTCCAGGATGGCATCGAGGTTGAGGGAATCGCAAAACTCCATGAATTCCTCGCGCAGATGCGCCACCTGGATGCGGCTCGGCACGTTCACGATCATCTGCACGGAAAACATGGGCGCGCCCGTGTGGGCGGCCGGGTAGCCGCGTGTCGAGACCTCCGCGATGTCGATGCTGCGGCTTGCGAAGAAGCCCGAGAGTCCGGAGACGATGCCGGACTGATCGAGGCACACGACATCGATCGAGTACGGCAACATGTCCGTGCGGGCGGTGCGCGGCTCGGTGCGCTTCAGGTGCACACTGAGACCCGTCGTCTCGGCGAGGCGCTTGAGTTCCGTTTCCAGCTTGGCAAGTGCATGCCAATTGCCGGAAACGAGGAGCAGCATGGCGAACTCGGTGCCGAGGGCCGCCATGCGGCTCTCGGTGATATTGCCGCCACACTCGCTGACCACTCGGGTCAGCTCGTGCACCATGCCGGTGCGGTCGCTGCCGATCGCCGAGACGGCCAGGTGCTGCTTCATCGGGTCAGTGGGCTCGGTGCGTTCCAAGGTCTGCCCGGAGTGTACCGGGTGAGCCCTTCGCTGGCGATGGTTTGAGACCGCAGTCGCGCCGGCGCGCCGCCCGTGGAACGCTTCGTCTCGGGCGTATTGCCGCTTATACTTACCGGCTCACTCGCTGCGCACCGGCAGCCCCCAGGGGTTCGATGTTCTCAGGCAGTCTCGTTGCGATCGTCACGCCCATGCGGGGCGATGGCTCCATTGACCCTGCGGCGTGGGCGCGGCTCATCGAGTGGCACATCGAGAGTGGTACGAGCGGTCTGGTGGTAGGAGGTACGACGGGCGAGTCGGCGACGCTCACGGACCAGGAGCTGTGGGAGCTGGCGGAGCAGGCCTGCGCGCACGCCCGCCATCGCTTGGCCGTCGTCGTTGGCGTGGGCTCGAGCAGTACGGCCGTGTGCATCGAGCGAGCTCGTCGGCTCTCGCAACTGGGGGTCGAGGGCTTCCTGGCGGTCACGCCTGCGTACAATCGGCCGACGCAGGAGGGCCTGTACCGGCACTTCGCGGCGATCGCGGAGGCGTCCACCAAGCCCCTGATCCTCTACAACGTGCCGTCCCGGACGGCCGTGGACATGCTGCCGGCCACCGTCGGGCGGCTGTCGCAACTCGAGCGGATCGCCGCGGTCAAAGAGGCGGTTCCGGGGGCCGAGCGGGTGCGCGAACTTCTCGAGACCTGTCGCAGAGGGTTCAAAGTGCTCAGCGGGGATGATGCAACGGCGCGGGAAGCGATTCTGGCCGGCGCGAGCGGGGTGATCTCGGTCACCGCGAATGTGGCACCGGCGGCGATGGCGGCTATGGTGAGCGCCGCAATGCGCGGCGACCGGCAGTTGGCGGTGCGCCTGGATGGCCCGCTGGCGGCTCTCCATCACAGTCTTTTTCTCGAGGCGAATCCGATTCCGGTCAAATGGGCGTTGGCGCAGGCCGGCATAATCGAGGGTGAAATCCGGCTGCCACTGACGGAACTGTCCGAAGCTTATCGTCCAGCGGTGCTCGCTGCGCTGCGGGAATCGGGTGAGGGCGGTGCCTTCATCGAGCACACTTAACGTGTGCTCGATCCGCGCGAACGCCCGCGCGGGACAGCGCGGGTCTCTGAGACCCGCAACCACGAAGGCGGAAGTGGCACTGGGAAACGGTGCCCTGCCGCCATGGATGGCCAGTGCGACGAGCGTTCCAGTAGATTTTGAATAGGGGTTGATATGACGCGTCCCAGGATCTCCTGGCTGGCTCTTGCCTTGGTCGTGCCGTTTGCGCTCAGCGGATGCAAGACCATTCATCATCTCCTCAACGACGACGCCTGCAACAAGCCGGAGCCCTATCAAAGCGCGACCAGCATTGCGCCGCTCAACGTTCCGCAGGGCCTTGCGACGCCCGATGCGAGCCACGCGCTCGATGTCCCGAACCTGGATACGCCGCCGCCGCCGCCGCGGCGTCCGACCGATCCCTGTCTCGCCGCGCCGCCGTCGTTCAACGCGGCGCAGCCGAACCCGAGGCCGCAGGCGTGAGCCGTTGGCGCAGCTTCGGCGAGGTGGGTAAGCTGCGAAGCAGCGAACCACCGCGCAGGAGGCGTGGGCCGGGTGCCCTGCCGCCATGGATGGCCATTGCGGCGCGCCTGATTCGAAGTATGCGGAGAGGTGGCCGAGCGGTCGAAGGCGCTGGACTGGAATTCCAGTAACATCTCAACGGGTGTTCGTGGGTTCGAATCCCACCCTCTCCGCCATTGAACCGCGGGTTCATTCAACCCGACCTGCCTCCGGCCCCCCCGTGAACAAAGTCATCGAGCGCCTGCGCCGCGAGTTGCCTTCGGGCGAGATACTCTCGAGTGTCGAGGAGCTCAAGCCCTATGAGTGCGACGCGTTGACGCTGTATCGTCAGACGCCGCTCGCGGTAGCCCTTCCGGCCGCTGAGGCGGAAGTGCTCGTGGTGCTCAGGATCTGCCACGAGGCCGGAGTGCCGGTCATCGCGCGCGGGGCCGGCACCGGACTTTCCGGCGGAGCGACGCCCCGATCGGGCGCCGTGCTGATGTCGCTCGCGCGCTTGAATCGCATCGTCAGTCTCGACCCGCTCGCCCGGACGGCGCGCGTGCAGCCGGGGGTGCGCAACCTCGCCATTTCCGAGGCAGCCGCTCCCTACGAGCTTCACTACGCACCCGATCCCTCGAGTCAGATCGCCTGCACCATCGGCGGCAACGTCGCGGAGAACTCGGGCGGCGTGCACTGTTTGAAATACGGCCTGACCCTGCACAACCTGCTCGCGCTGCGAGTGGCCACGATCGAGGGTGAAGTGCTCGAGATCGGCTCGCAGGCGCCCGATGCGCCAGGGTATGACCTCCTCGCGCTCCTGACAGGCTCCGAGGGCCTGCTCGGTGTGCTCACCGAGGTGACGGTGCGCCTGATTCCGCGGCCCGAATGTGCGCAGGTGGTGCTCGCCGTCTTCGACAGTCTGGCCACCGCCGGCCAGGCCGTGGCCGATGTGATAGCGGCCGGCATCATTCCCGCGGGACTCGAGATGATGGACCAGCCGACGATCGCGGCCGTCGAGCCCTTCGTGCACGCCGGTTATCCGCTCGATGCGGAGGCGATCCTGCTCTGCGAATCCGATGGCACGGCGCACGAGGTCGAGGAGGAGATCCTGCGGGTGGAGGCGGTCATGCGCCGCGCGGGCGCCAGGGAGTGCCGGGTCTCACGCGACGAGGCGGAGCGGCTGCGCTTCTGGGCGGGGCGCAAGGCGGCGTTCCCGGCGATGGGCGCTCTCTCGCCCGACTACTACTGCATGGACGGCTCGATCCCGCGCAAGCGCCTCGCGGCCGTGCTGCAGGCGATCCGGGGAATGGAGCGCAAGTACGGCCTGCGTTGCGCCAACGTCTTCCATGCCGGGGACGGCAACCTGCATCCGCTCATCCTTTTCGACTCCAACATCGCGGAGGAGGTGGCGCGCGCGGAAGCCTTCGGCGGTGAAATCCTCGAGCTTTGTGTGCGGGAGGGCGGCAGCATCACCGGCGAGCACGGTGTGGGCATGGAGAAGATCAATCAGATGTGCGTGCAGTTCGGGAGCGGAGAGCTCGAGACTTTCCATGCCGTGAAGCGCGCCTTCGATGAGCGCGGGCTGCTCAACCCCGGCAAAGCGGTGCCGACGCTGCATCGCTGCGCGGAATTCGGCCGTCTGCACGTGAGCGGCGGCCGGTTGCCGCATCCGCAGCTGCCGCGTTTCTAGCGGCAGGCAGGCAGCGCTTGATGTGCGAGCTCATCACCTTGCGCGAGCGGATTCGCGCGGCGGCCGCGGCACAGCGGCCGCTCCTCATCCGCGCCGGTGGCAGCAAGGACTTCTACGGCGGAGCGCTCGAGGGCGAGCTGTTGGAGGTCAGCGGCCTCTCGGGGATCTCGGATTACGATCCGACCGAGCTCGTCATTACGGCAAGAGCCGGTACCCCTCTCATCGAGATCGAGCGTGCTCTGGCAGGGTGCGGCCAGATGCTCGCCTGCGAGCCGCCGCAGTTCGAGGGACGGGCCACGCTCGGAGGCACGGTGGCGGCGGGGCTCTCCGGACCTCGTCGCGCCTATGGCGGCTCGTGGCGTGATTTCGTGCTCGGGGTCGAGATGATCGACGGGCGGGGCGAGCTGCTGCGCTTTGGCGGCAAGGTCATCAAGAACGTAGCCGGGTTCGATATCTCGCGGCTGATGGTCGGAAGCCTCGGCACGCTCGGTCTGATCACCGAGATCAGCCTGAAGACCGTGCCCCGGCCCCGCGCGGAATGTACTCTGCGGTTCGAGATGGATCAGGCGACGGCACTCGAGTCGATGACGCATTGGGCAACTCGACCTGTGCCGCTCTCGGCGACGGCGTGGCACGAAGACCGTTTGCACGTGCGCCTCTCCGGCGCCGAATCGGCGGTGCGTGCCGCGCGCGCGCGCCTCGGCGGCGACATCGTAAGCGGCGCGGCCGGATATTGGGAGGATGTACGGGAGCAGCGGCTGCCGTTGCTCGCCAACGCGCAGGAGCTCTGGCGGGTGTCGCTGCCCGCGCATTCGCCCTCGCTGCCGCTTCCGCAACGCCTGCTGATCGAGTGGGGCGGATCGTTGCGCTGGCTGCCCGGGCCGCAGGATGGAGGCGCGCTGCGTGCGCGCCTCGCATCGCTCGGCGGTCATGCCATGCGCTATCGTGCGCCCCTGAAGGCGAAAGGTTCCTTCGCGCCGTTGCCGCCGGCGATGCTCTCGCTGCACCAGCGGCTGAAGGCGGCATTCGATCCGCGCGGCATTTTCAACCGCGGCCGACTCTACCCTGATCTGTAGCCGTGCAAACCCAATTGAGCGCCGCTTTGCTCGAGACGCCCGCGGGTCGCGAGGCTGACGGGATACTGCGCACGTGCGTGCACTGCGGGCTCTGCACCGCGAGCTGTCCGACGTATCAGCTGCTCGGCGATGAGCTCGACGGACCGCGCGGCCGCATTTACCTCATCAAGGGAATGCTGGAAGGTGGGCAGACTTCCCGCGCCACCCAACTGCACCTCGATCGCTGTCTCACCTGCCGCGCGTGCGAGACGGCGTGTCCCTCGGGGGTCCGTTACGGACGTCTGCTGGAGATCGGTCGGCGCCACCTGGAGCGGGTCGTGCCACGGGGCCTGCGCGAGCGACTGCTGAGGCGGGCGCTTCTGGCCACCTTGCCGCATCGCCGGCGATTTGCCGCGCTGCTGGCGCTCGCTCGCCTCCTGCGACCCCTCGCGCCCGCGACGCTGCGGCGCGGCATTCCGCTGCCTCGTCGTGCGCGGGCCTGGCCCGCTCCGCGCCACGGCCGACGCATGCTGGTGCTCACGGGTTGCGTGCAGCCCGCGACGGTTCCCGATATCAATGCCGCCGCGGCTCGGGTGTTGGATGGGCTCGGCATCTCGCTGATCGAGGTCGATGACGGCTGCTGCGGCGCGCTCGCGCATCACCTGTCGGATGAGGATGCGGCGCTCGAGCAGATGCGGCGCAACATCGATGTCTGGTGGCCCGCGATCGAGCGCGGCGTCGAAGCGCTCGTCGTCACCGCGAGCGGTTGCGGCGCGATGATCCGTGATTACGGCGAGTCGCTCGCCGATGATCCCGCGTACGCCTCCAGGGCGGCACGGGTATCGGCGCTCTTTCGCGACCTGAGCCAGGTGGTTACCTGTGAGCTTGCGAAACCGGGCGTCGGTCTCGAGGTGAAATCAACCCGCGGCCCCGCTTCGCGGGTGGCATTCCATGCGCCCTGCACGCTGCAGCACGGGCTGAAGATCCGCGGGCTGGTGGAGCCGCTGCTCGAGCGGGCGGGATGTCTGCTCACGCCGGTAGCCGACGGCCACCTCTGCTGCGGGTCGGCCGGCAGCTACTCGCTGCTGCAGCCGGTACTCTCGCATCAGCTCAGAGCCGACAAACTGGCGGCTCTCGAGGCGGGTGCGCCCGATGTAATCGTGACCGCGAATATCGGTTGCCTGATGCATCTCGCCTCCGGCACCGATCGCCCCGTCCGGCACTGGATCGAGGTGCTCGCGGAGGCTGTTGCGTCACCCTCATGACGGCGTTGGCATTGTCGTCGTTGAAGTAGATGACCTGATTCCCCTGGCTGTCGACCGTCGCGACCGGTCCGAAGAGCGCGCCGGGGGTGCCACTCGCGTCCAATTGCAGCGGCGCCCCATCTGGGCGGCCGCGATGTTGATAGCGCCGTTCTCGACGATCAGGTCGCCCGGCGAGAGGCTGATCGGTAAGGCCATGTCCTAGAGCGCTTCTGCTATCATTCAGCACGGGCGAGCGGCGTCGTGCGGCACCGGGTTTTGGTGCCAGCGGCTGGCGCCGGAGCCTCAGCTTTCGTACGCGGCGCCGGGGCACGTAAGGGCTATGGTGGCCCGTGTCGGCTACTCCGCGACGACCAGTCGTGAACCCCGTCAGGGCCGGAAGGCAGCAGCGGCAGCGGCGATGTCGGGTGCCGGAGCTCTCGCTGGCGCGGGCCGCCTCCATTTCGAGGCGAACTGATGACTGAAACCTACACGGCGCTCGCGCGCAAGTGGCGGCCGCGGACCTTTGCCGAGCTGGTCGGCCAGGACCATGTGCGCCGTGCGCTCGTCAATGCGCTCGAGACCGGCCGCGTCCATCACGCCTTCCTTTTCACCGGCACCCGCGGTGTGGGCAAGACCACCATCGCGCGCATTCTCGCCAAATGCCTCAACTGCGAGACGGGAGTCACGCCCGCTCCCTGCGGGGAGTGCGCCAGCTGTCGCGAGATCGACGCCGGGCGCTTCGTCGATCTGATTGAGGTCGACGCCGCGTCGCGCACCAAGGTCGACGATACGCGTGAGCTGCTCGACAACGTCCAGTACGCGCCAACCCGCGGTCGCTACAAGGTGTACCTGATCGACGAGGTGCACATGCTCTCGACGCACTCCTTCAACGCGCTGCTGAAGACGCTCGAGGAGCCGCCGCCGCACGTGAAATTCCTGCTCGCCACCACCGATCCGCAGAAGTTACCGGTCACCGTGCTGTCCCGCTGTCTGCAATTCAACCTCAAGCGCATTCCGCTGGCGCAGATCGCCGCTCATCTGCGTGCGATTTTGGAGAAGGAGGGCATCGAATTCGAGCCCGCGGGCCTCGCGCTCATCGCGCAGGCCGCGGATGGCAGCATGCGCGATGGGCTTTCGCTTCTCGACCAGCTCATCGCCTTTGGCGGCGGCCGCGCCGGCGAGGCGGAGGCCCGCGCCATGCTCGGCACGATCGCACGCGATCACGTGTTGCAGCTGGCGGAACGGCTCGCGACGGCGGATGCGCTCGAGCTGCTGCGCTGCGCGCAATCGCTCGATGAGTGGGCGCCTGACTACGCGCAGCTGCTCAATGAGCTGGCTTCACTCCTTGCCCGCATCGCCCTCAAACAGGTGGTGAAGGACTTCGATGGGGACGATCTCTACCCGCCGGAGCTGCTGGAGCGACTCGCTCGGGCGATTCCCCCCGAGGACGTTCAGCTCTATTACCAGACGGCGATCGTCGGACGTCGCGATCTCGCGCTCGCTCCGGATCCTCGAACCGGCTTCGAGATGGTGCTCCTCAGAATGGTGGCGTTTCGGCCTCGAGCGAGCGCCGGCGAGGCTCGGGTGCCGGCGCCGACCATGAGCTCGAGAGGAGCGTCAGCCCCGCGAGCCGCGCCGACAGGGGGCGAGACCCCCGGCTCCGGCCCGGGCCCCGGCGCCAGAGCACCGGCATCCTCGACCGCGATCGCCTCCTCGCCCGGCGGCGAAGAGTGGGGTGCCGTGATCTCGGCGCTCGAGCTGCAGGGAGCCGCCCGCCAGCTCGCGGCGAATTGCGCGCTGCTCGGTCGCGAGGGTGCCGTCGTGCGTCTGGCGCTCGACCCGCGCAGCAAATTCATGCGCACTGCCGCGCTCGAAGAGAAGCTGGCGCAGGCGCTCTCGAAGTACTATGGCCAGCCCGTGCGGGTGGAATTCACGGCGGTCGCGCCCCAGGCCGAGACGCCGGCGCAGGCGGGTGAGCGCGCTTCCCAGGAGGAAGTCGAGTCGGCGCGCCGCGCCTTCGAGTCTGATCCCGGTGTCCAGGGCTTTCGCGAGCGCTTTGGCGCAACGCCGCTCCCCGAGACCATCCGGCCGGTAAAATGAGAGAGATGTCATGAAAGGCAATTTCAACGACCTGATGAAGCAAGCGCAGGCCATGCAGGCCAACATGCAGAAGGTCCAGGAGGAGATCGCGGCGCTGGAGGTGATCGGCGAGGCCGGTGGCGGCATGGTGAAGGTGACCATGAGCGGTCGGCATGAGACACGCCGGGTGCAGATCGAGCCCGCCGTGATCGGCGAGGATCGTGAGATGCTCGAGGACCTGATCGCCGCGGCCGTGAACGATGCCGTGCACAAGGTCGAGGCGAAGGTGCAGGAGAAAATGTCGAGTATGACGGCCGGCCTGCAGCTGCCTCCCGGAATGAAGCTCCCTTTTTAGATCGGGTGAAACCCGCCCGCCGCGCTTTTACCGAACCCCTGCCTCATGAAACATTCCCCTCGGCTCGCACAGCTGATCGAAGCCCTGCGATCGCTCCCGGGCGTCGGGCCGAAAACCGCGCAGCGCATGGCGTTCCATCTTCTGCAGGATGCGCGGCCCGCGGCGCGAGCGCTGGCGCAGGCGCTCGATGGCGCGCTGGCGTCGGTGACGCGCTGTCAACGTTGCCGCATGCTCACCGAGGCGGAGCTGTGCTCGATCTGTGCCGCGCCGCAGCGCGAGACGTCGCTTCTTTGCGCCGTCGAATCTCCGGCGGATGTCATCGCCATCGAGCAGTCGGGCAGCTATCGGGGTCGCTACTTCGTGTTGATGGGTCATCTGTCGCCGCTCGATGGCGTCGGTCCCGAGCAGTTGGGAATCCGTGAGCTCGAGGCCATCCTCGAGGAGGGTTCGGTCCGCGAGTTGATTCTCGCGACCAACCCGACGGTCGAGGGCGAGGCCACCGCGCATTTCCTCGCCGAGCTCGCCACCCGTCGCGGGTTGCGCGCCAGTCGGATCGCGCACGGCGTGCCGATCGGCGGCGAGCTCGAGTACGTCGACGGCGGCACGCTCGCCCACGCGCTCGCCGGACGCCAGCCCGTCGCCTGACCTCCCGCTCAACGACGCCTCGTCAGCTCCTCCGCCAGCCGTCGCAGCCGCCGGTAGCTCTCATAGCGCCGCGCGTCCATCAGGCCGGCCCCGATGCCCTGGCGCACCGCGCATCCCGGCTCACGCATGTGCCGGCAGTCGAGGAACCGACATCCGGGCGCCAGGCGTGCCACTTCCACGAATCCGAGGTGCCGCGGATCGAGGCGATCGATCGCGGGCGCGAAGTCGCGCACGCCCGGGGAGTCGATGAGTCTTCCGCCCCCGGCGAGCGGATAGATTCGGGAGGCGGTCGTCGTGTGACGTCCTTCCTGCTCGCGCATCAGGCCGCCGATCTCGACGTCCGCCTCGGGGGCGAGCCGGCGGACGAGCGATGACTTGCCGACACCGGACTGTCCGACGAGCGCCGCGATCCGACCGGCGCACGTCGCCAGCAACGCCTCCAGTCCCTCGCCGGTCGAGGCTGAGGCGGCAATGCATTCATAACCTGCCGCCGAATAGACGCCGAGTTGCTCCTGGAGTCGCGCATCGACACCGAGCTCGGCCTTGTTGAGCACGAGCGTGGCGGCGATGCCCGCGGACTCGGCGGCGGCGATGTAGCGGTCCGCGACGAATGGATCGGGAGGCGGCAGCGGAGCGATGACGACCAACAGCCGGCCGACGTTGGCGAGCACCGGCTCGGCGGCGCCGCGCGAATTCGAGCGATACAAAGCGGTGCGGCGCGGCAGGACCTGCAGCACGTGCACCTCGGCATGGCGTGGATCGTTGCGACAGCGGACCTCATCGCCGCAGACGGCCACGAGGTTCCGTCCGAAGGGTCGCGCCTTCATGCTACGCCCGGAGGCATCCTGCACCAGAACGTGCCGGCCGAAAGCGGCGATCACGCACGCATCGAAGGTTGCTACACTCACGGTATGCCGAGCGCCGAGAATCTGATCTGGATCGACCTGGAGATGACGGGCCTGAAGCCCGATGCGGACTCTATCATCGAGATCGCCACGATCGTCACCGACAAGGAGCTCACCATCCTCGCGGAAGGCCCGGTAATGGCCGTTCACCAGCCCGATGAGGTGCTGGCGCGGATGGACGAGTGGAACCGGCGCCAACACGGCTCCTCGGGCCTGGCGGCGCGGGTCCGTGCGAGCCGGATCAGCGTCCCGGAGGCGCAGGCGCGCACGCTGGATTTCCTCGCATCCCTGGTGGCGCCCGGCGCCTCACCGATGTGCGGCAACGGCATCTGCCAGGATCGGCGGTTCCTCGCGCGCCAAATGCCGCAGCTCGAGAAGTACTTCCATTACCGCAACCTGGATGTCAGCACCTTGAAGGAGCTCGCCCGGCGCTGGGCACCGGAGGTGGCGGCGGGCGTCGCCAAGCAGAGCTCGCATCTCGCGCTCGCGGACATTCGCGAGTCGATCGCGGAGCTGAAGTATTACCGGGCGCGTCTCTTCGCGCCCGCCTGGGCCGGTGTTACGGGCTCGGCGCAGGCTCGCGCGTAAGCGGACCCAAGGGCTTCCGGCCCGCGCCCGCAGGCGATTTGTCAGCCGGATGCCAGGAACAGCCAGGTCTCCACCACCGTGTCGGGATTCAGGGACATGCTCTCGATCCCCTGATCGAGCAGCCAGCGGGCGAGGTCGGGGTGGTCGGAGGGGCCCTGGCCGCAGATGCCGATGTACTTGCCGCGCCTGCGGCAGGCGGCGATGGCCATGGCGAGCAGCCGCTTGACCGCCTCGTCGCGCTCATCGAAGTGCTGCGCCACGATCGCCGAGTCCCGATCCAGCCCCAGGGTGAGTTGGGTCAGGTCATTCGAGCCGATCGACATGCCGTCGAAATGCTCGAGATACTCGTCCGCGAGCAGCGCGTTGGTCGGTAGCTCGCACATCATGATGACTTTGAGGCCGTTCTCACCGCGTCCGAGGCCGTTCAACGCGAGCAGCTCGGTCACCTTCTTCGCCTCCTTGAGGCTGCGCACGAAGGGAACCATCACCTGCACGTGGGTGAGTCCCATCAGATCGCGCACACGCTTCAACGCGCGACATTCCAGCTCGAAGCAGGGGCGGAAGCTCTCATCCACGTAGCGCGAGGCGCCGCGGAAGCCGAGCATGGGATTCTCCTCGTCCGGCTCGTAGCGGCCGCCGCCGATGAGATTGGCGTACTCGTTGGATTTGAAGTCCGACAGCCGCACGATCACCGGCTCCGGCGCGAACGCGGCGGCGATCTGCGCGATGCCTTCGGCGAGCTTCTCCACGTAGAAACTGACCGGATCGGCATAGCCGGCCATCTGCGTGTCGATCTGTCGCCTGAGGTCATCGTCCAGGCGCTCGTAATCGAGCAGCGCGCGCGGGTGCACGCCGATCATGCGATTGACGATGAACTCGAGCCGCGCGAGGCCGACACCGCGGTTCGGGATCCCCGCGAAATCGAACGCGCGGTCGGGATTGCCGACGTTCATCATGATCTTCACCGGGATCTCCGGCAGCGAGTCGAGCTCGATCTGCTTGCGCTCGTACTCGAGCAGGCCCGCATAGACGTAGCCGGTATCGCCTTCGGCGCAGGATACGGTGACTTCCTGGCCTTCACTGATGCGCTGCGTGGCATCCCCGCAGCCGACGACGGCTGGGATGCCGAGCTCGCGCGCGATGATCGCCGCATGACAGGTGCGGCCGCCGCGGTTGGTGACGATGGCCGCCGCGCGCTTCATGACCGGCTCCCAGTCGGGATCGGTCATGTCGGCGACCAGCACGTCGCCGGCCTGCACGCGCGCCATCTCGGCGACATCGCCGATGATGCGCGCAGGTCCCGAGCCGATCCGCTGGCCGATGCTGCGGCCGGTGCTGAGGATCTGCGAGCGCGACTTCAGCGAGAACCGTTGGATCGTGCGGCCGGCGCGGCTCTGCACCGTCTCGGGACGCGCCTGGAGGATGAAGATCTCGCCGCTCGCGCCGTCCCTGCCCCACTCGATATCCATCGGCTGACGGTAATGCTCCTCGATGATGAGCGCCTGATGGGCGAGCGAGACGAGATCCGCATCGCTCAGGCAAAAGCGCATGCGATCGGTCTCGGCCACCGGCACGGTGCGTACGCGCTCACCGGAGCCTTCCGGCGCGTACACCATCTTGATCGCCTTGGCTCCCAGGTTGCGGCGCAGCACCGCGTGCTTGCCGGCCCGCAGCGCGGGCTTGTACACATAGTACTCGTCCGGATTGACCGCGCCCTGCACGACGGTTTCACCGAGACCGTAGGAGGCTGTTATGAAGACGACGTCGCGAAAGCCCGAGTCGGTATCGAGAGTGAACATGACTCCGCTCGCGCCGAGGTCGCTGCGCACCATGTGCTGCACGCCGGCCGATAACGCTACCGCGCCATGATCGAAGCCCTGGTGTACGCGGTAGGAGATGGCCCGGTCGTTGAAGAGCGAAGCGAACACCTCGTGCATCGCCTCGAGCACGTGCGCCTCGCCGCGGACGTTGAGGAAGGTCTCCTGCTGTCCGGCGAAGGAGGCGTCGGGCAGGTCCTCCGCGGTCGCGGAGGAGCGCACGGCAACGGCGATCTCGCCGCCGCCGCTCATGCGCCGCAGCTCGTCCTTGACGGCCTGTTGCAGGGCGGGGGGAAAGGGCGTCGCCAGCACCCATTGGCGGATGCGGGCGCCCGCGGCGGCGAGGCGAGTCACATCATCCACATCGAGCGCGGCGAGCTCCGCGCGGACGCGTTCGCCGAGCCCGTCACGCTCGAGGAATTCCCTGAACGCGTGCGCCGTGGTGGCAAAGCCGCCGGGCACACGCACGCCGAGCCTGGCGAGCGAGCCGATCATCTCGCCGAGCGAGGCATTCTTGCCGCCGACGCGGTCCAAGTCCCCCATTCCTAACCGCTCGAAGGGAATGACGTATGCGTTCAAGGGAACTCCGCTTGCTCCGCGCCGCGCGCGGTGGAACACTTGCACGATTCGCAGCCGAGGCGCACGCCGTGAGCCGTCGAACCGTATTCTTCGTATCGGACCAGACGGGAGTGACCGCGGAAACTCTGGGCCACAGTCTCATGACCCAGTTCGAGGGACTGCAGTTCCGGCCGGTGACTTTGCCATTTGTATCGAGCCTTGACAAGGCTGAGGAGGCGGTGCGCAGAATCGACCGCGCCGCCGAGGAGGAGGGGCTGCGGCCGATCGTATTCAGCACCCTGGTGCAGGATGAGCTGCGCGATGTGGTGATGCGCGCCAACGGCCTGTTCCTCGATTTCTTCGCCGCTTTCGTCGGGCCCCTGGAGCGTGAGCTCAACACGCGCTCGACGCATCGGGCGGGTCGGGCGCATGGGATCGCGGACCTGGGCGCATACACGGCGCGCATCAACGCCACCAACTTCGCGCTGGCCAACGATGATGGCACGGGCGGCGACTATGCGGATGCCGATGTCATATTGATCGGTGTCTCCCGCTCCGGGAAAACCCCGACCTGTCTCTACATGGCGCTGCAGTACGGCGTGTTCGCGGCTAATTATCCCCTCACGGAGGAGGATCTCGAGTCCGGCCAGCTTCCCGCCCGGCTCGAACCCCACCGTCGCAAGCTTTATGCCCTCACCATCAAGCCCGAGCGCCTGCAGCAGATCCGCAACGAGCGCCGGCCGCAGAGCCGCTACGCCTCGCAGCAGCAGGTGAGCTACGAGTTACGCGCCGCCGAGGCGCTGTTCGCGCGCCTGCGCCTTCCCTCGCTCGACACCACCGAGTGCTCGATCGAGGAGATCGCCAGCCGCATTCTCAACACCACCGGCATCGAGCGGCGGCTGCGGCCCTAGCCGTTCCTGGAGCCGCTCAGCATGGGGCGCGGAACTCGGGGGGTTCCACGGCCATTCCTCCTGCGAAGGAGCCTGCAAGTTCCGTGCTGAAAGTTCCGCGACCGCGGTCGAAAAACCGCCGCTGCATGGCTTGCAGTGTCAGTGACGTACGTTATAGTCGGGGCGATGTTCGATGACACGCTGACACGAGTCTCCTGGCGCGCTCGGCCGCGCAGCTTCGTCGCGCTCATGAGCCTCTACGAGAGCAATTTCATCCGTCTCGGCTGGCTGGCCGGGGATCTCGCCCGCCTTGCCGGCCGGCACCGCTCGCGGGTGCCGGCCGACTGTGATCTCCTTCTCACCATCGCCAGCCGCTCGCCCTACACCAGCATCGCCCACCTGACCTACGTGCTGCCGGAAGGAACCGGCGCCGTCGATTATCCCGACATGCGCCTGTGCATCTACCATGATGCGCATCTCGTCGAGGCTCAGGCGTGGGCCGCTGCCCCCGGCCAACCGGCCCTCAGGACGAAGAAACCGGAGCGTGAACTGGATCAGCGCTGGGCGCGCAACATGATGTTAAACAAGTGGCTGGAATATTGCGCGGAGCGGGGGCATCGCTTCTCAACGGCTACCAGGCTCTCCGCCGCCGACTGAGAACCGGCGGCCCACCGCCGTTCGTCTCATGATGGCGCTTCGACAGCTCGGATTTCTCAAACTCAATTTCCGCCGCGAGGAAACTGCGGAGGAAGACCATCGCGTGCTCGCCCTGTTCCGCAATCGTGCGGAGCTGAAGAAGGCCTATGGCGAGCTGCAGGAGGAGATCTACCGGCTGAAGGACCGCATCAAGCAGCAGGAGGGTGCCACGCAGCGCGTCCAGGAGATGCTGGGGGCCCTCGAGACGCGGCTCGGCCTCACCGAGACGGCGTTCCCGGCCCTGGTGTTCTATCAGCTGCGCAAGCTTTGGCAGACGGGGCACGAGCTTCTCGAGCGCTTCGTGGCCGAGCTCACCACCCAACAGGATGAGCGCGAGCGGCGCCAACATCTGGCCGATCACAACCGTCGTCAGTTCGCCAAGCGCCAGGCCGTGGAGCTGCGACTGCGCGACGCGGAGCGGCTCGCGGCCGAAGGGGCGACGCGCCTCGCCGAGCTCGATGGGGCTCGCGCGCGGCTGCGGCGCTTCTGGCACTACTTCAAGCGCCGCGCCCTCGAGCAGACCATCGCGCAGGGGCGCGCCGCCGCCGCCGCCGCCGATGTCGCCCTGGCCGCCGCGCGCGAGGCCGTGGAGGAGATCGCGCGCGATCCGGTACCCGAGTTTTCCGGCCTGTCGCTCGATGCGCGCCGGGCCATCAACATCGCGGTGATCGCCTTCGCCGAGGTGTTGTGCCTGCGGCTCGCGCGCACTCAGCTCGTCATGCAGGCGCGCGAGGCCACTCGCCATCGGGAAGCGACCGATGAATACGGCTCGCGCGCGGAGTGCGAGGCGCTCATGATCGAGATCGAGCGCGCCGCGGATCTCCTGCAGGCACGTAACAATCTGACTCAGGAAATCAGACAGCGGTCCGATCGCCTGCGGCAGGTGGCCCGCTACCGCGCGGCGGCCGACGCCGCGCCGACCCCGGAATCTCTCGCCTTCTCCGAGGGCGATGCCCTCGGCGGCGAACCGACTGGTGTCGCCGCGGCAAGAATGCCGAACGTCCTCGCCGAGGACACCTGGGATCTCTACCGCGTGCTGCTGCGTTAGATCCCGATCAGTTCGCGGACGCTCCCGTGCTCGCCGTCTTCTCGATGGGATAGCTCGAGCGGTCGAGGGCGATCATGTCTGCGGTGATGTCGGCCGCCTGATCCAGGATCACATCGGGGATCTTGTCCTTATCCTTATCGATCTGCTCGGCGCTCGTGAGCGGTGGCAGATCGAGGGCCTCGCGGCGCTTGTTGTCGAGGGAGAGCAGCGTCTTGTCCTCGCGGGCGCGCTGCTCGCGCCGTTGCGCGAGGTTCAGGGACACCGTGTGCTCATCGCGCATGGACTCGACGGCGTTGATCTCGGCGACCAGCCATTGGTAGTTGGGATCGTGGCGCGCTCGCGCCGCTTCCTCGGTATCGAGGGTGGCGATCGACGGCACGGCCGACATCCCGGTGCTGACCTTGAACGGAACGCCCGAAATGCGATCCCACGGCAGCGAATCCGGCTCGTCGGCTTCGCCGACCTCCTTCGGGTCGATCGGTGATGGCAGCGTCACATCGGGCACCACGCCGCGGTGCTGCGTGCTCTCGCCCGTCACGCGGTAGAACTTCCCGATGGTCACGGTGAGCTGACCCTCGTCCGGCTTGTCGCTCCAGCGATCGAGCGGCACGAGATTCTGCACCGTACCCTTGCCGAAGGTGTTCTGGCCGATGATCAGGCCACGGTGATAGTCCTGGATCGCGCCGGCGAAGATCTCCGAGGCCGAGGCGCTGAAGCGATTCACCAGCACCGCGAGCGAGCCGGTGTACGCCGGGCCCTGCTCCGGGTCGGGCAGAGGATCGACGTGCCCGCTGCGATCGCGCAACTGCACGACCGGGCCGTGCGGAATGAAGAGACCCGTCAGCGCGGTCGCCTCGGGCAGGTAGCCGCCGCCGTCGTCCCGAAGATCGAGCAGCAGCCCGTCGATGTGCTGGGCCTCGAGCTTCTCGAGCAGCCGCAGCACATCGCGCGTGGTGCTGCGATAGTTGGGATCGCCCGCGTTCTCCGCCGCGATGTCCTCGTAGAAGCTCGGCACGGTGATGATGCCGATTTTGTAGGTGCGTCCGTGATCGGTCACGGTCTTCAGCTCGCTGTGAGCTTCCTGGGCCTTCAGCGTCACTTTGTTGCGCACGAACTCGAGGACTCTCTCGTTCGCGCCCGGCGCGGCACCCGCGGGCTGCACCTGCAGCCTGACCGCCGTTCCGGCCTTGCCGCGGATGAGCTGTACGACATCCTCGAGCCGCCATCCGATGACATCCGTGATCGGTCCCCCGGGGCCCTGGCCGACTCCGGTGATGCGATCGGTCGGCTTCAGCGTGCCGGCGACGGCCGCGGGGCCGCCCTGGATGACGTTCATCACCGTCACATAGTTGTCGATGAGCTGCAGCGAGGCGCCGATGCCGTCGTAATTGAGGCTCATCTGGATGCGGTACTCCTCGGAATTGAGCGGCGAGAAGTAACTCGTGTGCGGATCGTAGGTGCGCGCGTACGCGTTCATCAGGTCCTCGAACACGTCCTCGGACTTGATCTGATCGACCTGCTCGATGACGGTCCGGTAGCGCTTGCGCAGGATCTTCGCCGCCTGCGGCCAGGTCTTGCCGGCGAGCATCAGCGAGACCACGTCATTGGTGACGCGTTTCTTCCAGAGCTGATCCATGTCGGCCTCGGTCGCTGGCCAGGCCGCATGGTCACGGTCGAAGTCATACGTCGCCGCCGTGTTCAGGTCCGGCTCGGACTTGAGCAGGGAAATGGCGTACTCCCACCGCTCGCTGCTGCGCTCCTTGAAGCGGTCGAACATCAGGTACGCGGGGTCGATGTCCCCAGTGTGGATCATGTCGCCGAACTTGTCCTTGTAGGCCGAGAATCCCTGCACGTCGCTCGCCAGGAAATAGCTATGCTCCGGGTCCAGGAACTCGAGATAGCGCTGGAAGACCTGCCGCGAGAAGGCATCGTCGATCACCTCCTTGCTGTAGTGGGTCTCTTCCAGGATCCGTCCGATCTTGCGCGCGATCGATTGCTGATCGTCGGTCGGCGCGAGCGAGCCTGCGGGCAGGATCGAGTCGGCTCGGGCCGGGGCATGCAGAGCGGCGTCCGTGGCTACGACCACGAGGGCCGAGAGGAAGGTGATGGCGAGCCATCCGAGCGGACGGCGGAGAGATTTGAACATCTGGAGCTGCTCGAGAGTCCTTGGGAAGTGGAAGAAGTCTCAGGCGCGCTGCGCGCGCCGGTGAGTGCACACGATGAGGATCAATAGTATCTCCGAGAGTTTCACGGGGCATCCCCCCCTTTGCGGCGGGGGTCTCAGAGAGGCTCCCCCGCGCCCGTAAGCGCTGTCTGTGAGGTCATGCGGGCGTGATGCAAGTCTCAATCCCGGGGGACATGTCGCAGCAGGGCGAGCCAGAGCCTCCCGGCAAGAAGAAGCACCGCAGGGCCCAGTGCCACCGCCCAATAGCCGAGCCACCCGTGGGCAAGGCCCGAGAAGTAATCCCCGTACAGGGCGAGCGGCCCAAGTCCGTGCCGGTCGTCGCCATGAGTATATGACCCGAGGATCCGGTGTCCAACCACCCAGATGAGCAGCGGAATCACCAGCAGCCCGACGGCGAGCGCCCCACCGAAGAGCGACAGCTCCCGCCGGGTGCGGGTCTCGAGGCTGAAGATGGGGGGCCGGGCGATTGATCCGGAATCGCCGGAAGAGTCCGTCATGCAGCCAGTGTAGCCGATCGCTCCAGGTCATAATGAGGGGCATGCGCAAAATCAAAGCCGCCGTGATCGGCGTCGGGTATCTGGGGCGGTTTCATGCGCAGAAATACGCGCAGGCCGGATCCTGTGACCTGGTGGGGGTCGTCGATGCCCGTCAGGAGGCGCGGGAGGCGGTCGCAGCCGAGGTCGGTACCCGCGCGTTTGCCAACCATCGGGAGCTTTTCGGCGCCGTCGAAGCCGTGAGCGTGGTTACCCCGACCTCGACGCACTTCGCCATAGCCCGTGATTTCCTCGAGTCCGGCGCGCATGTGCTCGTGGAGAAGCCGATCACCGAGACACCGCCGGAGGCCCGCGAGCTCATCGAGCTTGCCGCTCGTCGCGGACGCGTCCTGCAGGTGGGTCACCTCGAGCGCTTCAATTCCGCGATTCTCGCGGCGGAGCCGTATCTGCGGGCGCCGCGTTTCGTCGAATGCCACCGTCTGGCTCCCTACCGCGAGCGGGGCACGGACGTCAACGTGGTGCTCGACCTCATGATCCACGATATCGATATCGTGCAGACGATCGTCGGTGCACCGGTACGAACCATCGATGCGGTGGGGACGGCGGTGTTCTCGGAGGATATCGATATCGCCAACGCGCGCATCACATTTGCCAACGGCTGCGTCGTCAATGCGACGGCAAGTCGTGTCAGCTTGAAAACCGAGCGCAAAATGCGCATTTTCGAGGATGACGCCTACCTGTCGCTGGACTTGCAGCAGAAGATACTGACACTCATCCGCAAACGCGCTCCTGGCGAGCCGCCGGGCCCACTGCCGGTGACCATCGAGGAGCAGAGCCTGGAGCCGGGAGATGCGCTCCAAGCCGAGATCGATTCCTTCCTCGCCTGCATCCGCCAGGGCCGCCCGCCGGTGGTGACGGGCGAGGCCGGCCTGATGGCGCTCGAGACCGCCATGCGCATCTCCGAGCAGGTTCGCCGATCCCGCGCCGATCGCGGGGCAATGGGAGCGAAGGCCGATGTCCAAGCCCCCTGAGCATCTCCAACATTCGCCGCGGCCGGTGACCATCGCGACGGTGCAGATGGCATGCGGCTGGGATGCCGCCGCCAATCTCGCCAGGGCGGAGCGACTGGTGCGGGACGCCGCCGCCCGCGGCGCGCAGGTCATCCTGCTGCCGGAGCTGTTCGAGACCCCTTACTTCTGCATCGAGCAGGACGCGCGTCACCTCAAGCTGGCGCGCAGCATCGAGGACAACTCCGCGGTGCGGCACTTTGCCGCGGTCGCGCGTGAGCTTGCCGTGGTCCTGCCCATCAGCTTCTTCGAGCGCGCGGGTCCCGCTTACTTCAATTCCGTGGCCATACTCGATGCCGACGGCTCGAGACGCGGCATCTACCGCAAATCCCACATCCCCAACGGTCCGGGATATCAGGAGAAGAACTACTTCAGTCCGGGAGATACCGGCTTCAAGGTGTGGCGCACGCGGTATGCGCGCATCGGGGTGGGCATCTGTTGGGACCAATGGTTTCCCGAGGCGGCGCGCGCCATGGCGCTCGCCGGGGCGGAGCTTCTGCTGTATCCAACAGCGATCGGCACCGAGCCGCCGCCCGCGCTGCCGGTGAATTCACGCGAGCACTGGCAGCGGATCCAACAGGGACACGCCGCCGCGAATCTGATGCCGCTCGCGGCCGCGAATCGGTACGGGCTCGAGCGCTCGCTCCAGGATCCGGAGGGACTTTACCTCCGCTTCTACGGCTCGTCCTTCATCACCGACGCGATGGGCGCCAAGATCGCGGAAGCCCCGGAGGAGGGGGATGCCGTGCTCATGGCCACGTTCGACCTCGAGCAGACGGCCGCCCTGCGCGACAACTGGTTCGTGTTCCGCGACCGGCGCCCGGATCTCTACGGCGCGTTGACCTCGCTCGACGGCAGTCCGAAAGCGTGTGAGTGAGCGGCTCAGTGCCTCGCGATCCAGGTGACGGCGTCCTTCAGCTCCCTTACGAACCGCGCGTACTCGCTGCGCCGCTGCGCATCGTCCGGGATGCGAAGCAGAAATGAAGGATGGATGGTCACCCAAAGATGTGACGTCGCGGAAAGTCGGGTCGGTGCGCCGCGAAGCTGCGATACGATCACCTGATGGCCCAAAAGAGCGCGGGCCGCGGTGCCCCCGAGCGCCATGACGAGCTTCGGCGCGATGAGCCGCAGCTCTTCGCCGAGCCACCAGTGGCAGGCCTCGATCTCACTCGCGCTCGGTTTGATGTGCAGCCGCCGCTTGCCCCGGGGCTCGAACTTGAAGTGCTTCACCGCGTTGGTGATGTAAACGGAGTCGCGCCCGAGGCCGGCATCCTTCAACGCCTGATCGAGAATCGCGCCCGCGGGTCCGATGAACGGGTGACCCTGCCGGTCTTCGGAGTCCCCCGGCGCTTCCCCGACCAGCATCAGGCGCGATACCGCGGCGCCTTCACCCGGCACGCCCTGGGTCGTGGATTTCCACAGCGTGCAGCGGCGGCACTCGTTCACCGCGCCGCGTAGCTCCTGGAGCGATACGAGCGTGCGGGCGCCCGTGAGCCCGCCTTCCTCCCGGCCGGCCCGCGCGCGCTTCGATAGCGGCTCGGATTCCTCGGTCGTCATCGTGAACGTTCAATGAGCGACCGCTCCGGTTGGTTCCGGAGATGGTGGAGGCGGGGGGAATCGAACCCCCGTCCGCAAGTCCTAGACTTCAGGATCTACGTACGTAGCCGCTCTTTGGTTCTCACGCTGCGCTACCCGAGGGGCAGGGAAGACGCCGCGCCAGCGGACGGTGACTCTTAACGATCCGGCCCGTCGCACGCGCGGATCGCGATCCTGTGAGCGCGTCCCCTGATTCGGTCGCACAGGCACGAGCCGGTCAGAGGTCAGCTGCGTTTAGGCAGCTAGAGCGTAGTTGTCGTCGTTGGCAACTATGATTTGCAGCGTGATTTACGAGGGCACTGCACCTCGGTACGCCCCTAGAAGGTTCGCAACCCGCGTCGAAACCGGTCGCCCCCGAGGGAGAGCCCCTAGGATACCCTAAATCATCCGCTTCGCGCCGTGAGTTCCCGTCGGGGTCGCGCTCGAGGCCGCCATCCGTCGGCGATCTGCGGCAGTTCCCCTCGTAGGCGCTTTCGGGTAAGGTCGCCGACCTTTCGTGGTCTGGGAGTCGCACAAGATGGTAAAGACGAGCCTCGCGGCCGTGGGTGCTGCGTTGCTGTTGCACGGTGTCGCCCAAGCTGCGAGTGCGGATGGCGGCTCGGCCGATTGCTCGTGCGCGGCCGCGACTGCCGCTGCGGCCGGCACCTGGGCTGCGCAGGGCCAGCTCGGGCTCATTGTGACGAGCGGCAGTACCACGACGAAAAGCGGCAACGCCAGCTTCAGCGCGGCTCACATGATGGGTCTTTGGACCTTGAGCGGCGGATTTGCCGGACTCTATGCCAGCACCGGGGACTTCACCACCCAGGAGGACCTGACCGGCAATGTGCAGGCGGATCTGAAGCTGAGCACGCGCACGTTCTGGTTCTCCAGCGCGCGCTGGGATCGCAATCTCTTCACCGGCTTCAGCTATCAGGAGAGCGTCGCGACCGGCGGCGGCTATAACCTCATCCAGTCGCCTGCGACGCAGCTTGTCGGCGAGCTGGGTGTTGGAGTGCGCCGCGAGCAGCCGGAAATTCTGACGACGGGAGTCCTCGGCAATGTGACCAGCCGCATGCGCCAGCCCGTGGTCAACGATGCGGTGCTGCAGGCGGGGTTCAATTACTCGTATTCGATCACTCAACTGAGCAAGTTGGTGAACACGCTGCTGGTCCAATACGGCTCGAGCGACACGACGACGACCGACAATCTGTCGGTGCAGTTCAAGGTCGATGCAACGCTCTCCCTCGCAGTGGGCATGCAGCTGGTCAACAATACCAGTCCGCCCCCCGGCAGCGCGCGGCACACCGATACGGTGATGACGGTCAATCTCGTCTACGCGCTCGCCAATCCGAAGCTTTCGCCGACGGGCGCCACCGCATCGGTCGTGAGCGGTTTCAACCTGCCTTGACGATCAGCCGCGCTTGAGCAGCCGTGCCTTGTCGCGCTGCCAGTCGCGCTCCTTCTCAACCGCGCGCTTGTCGTGTTGCTTCTTGCCTTTGGCGAGACCCACCTGGAGCTTGGCGCGCCCGTCCTTCCAGTAGAGCTCGAGCGGCACCAGGGTGTAGCCCTTTCGCTCCACCGCGCCGATCAGCCCGTTGAGCTCGCTATGGTGCAGCAGGAGCTTGCGTGTGCGTACCGGATCGGCCGGCACGTGGCTCGAGGTCGAGGGCAGCGGCGAGAGGTGGGCACCGATCAGGAACGCCTCGCCGCCGCGCAGATAGACGTACGCTTCCTTGAGCTGGGCACGCCCGGCACGCATCGCCTTGACCTCCCATCCCTGCAGGGCGAGACCGGCCTCGTAGCGCTCCTCGATGAAGTAATCGAAGCGCGCCTTGCGGTTCTCGGCAATGAGGCGGGAAGTGGTGGCGGCCTTGAGCTGCATGGCGGGCGCGGGCGCGGGTGTGGGTGTGGGTCGGGCCCGGGGGCGGCCATTGTAGGGGGAAGCTTGTCGCCGAGGCGGTGATCTTGGGACAATCCCCCCATGCGAGAGGTCAAGCGCTCGGCGCTCGTCGCCCAGCCGCCGAGCCGCCTGTTCGCGCTCATCAACGATATCGAGAGCTACCCGCGCTTCCTGCCGTGGTGCACCCACGCGCGTGTCGAGTTCCGGACGGAGCGCGAGATCGTGGCAACGATGGGGGTCAAGCAGGGGCCTTTGCACGGGGAGTTCACCACCCGCAACGAGCTCGAGCCCGATAAGCGGATACTGATGCACCTCGTGAGCGGCCCGTTCAAGACGCTCGAGGGTCAGTGGCTGCTCACGCCCATCGGTTCCGACGGGTGCCGGGTCGAGTTGGCCATGCGGTTTGCCTTCAAGAGCACCCTCTCGGCCGTGCTGTTCGAGCACAAATTCGCCGAGACGGTTGGCTCGCTCGTGGAAGCCTTCGTGATCCGCAGTCGTGTTGGCTGAGCGCCAGAAACATTGTCTCGTCGCTTACGCCGCCCCGGCGCACCAATACCTGTGGCCGGTGGTGTTGTCCGCCGCTGCGACCATCGGTGAGGCCCTCGAAGCCGCCAGGCGGCAGGCGCCGGGCGCGGAAATCCCCTGGGACACCGCCCCGGTCGGCATCTTCGGCGAGCCCCGAAGCCGCGCCGACCGTCCCGCCGACGGCGACCGCATCGAGCTCTACCGCCCCTTACGCGATGACCCTCGAACCAGACGCCGCACCCAATCTTCCCGGCGTCCGAATGCAAGTAAGTAAGCTCAGGGCTAGAATATCGGAAATTTACTCGGCGACGAAAGTCGGCCGGGCCCGTTTGGCCGTCCCTTCGGCACGTTGTAGAGCGCGAGACGCTGCACCTTGTCGCCGTTGAAATACACGATGACCCGGCTCTCGAGCGGCCGGCGCACGTAGCCGCGCTTGTAGTAATAGATGTAATCCCACCGGTCCTTGTCGAAGACATCCTCCACCATCGGCGTGCCGAGGAGGTAGCGCACCTGGCTGCGGGTCATGCCGACCTTCAACCGGCTCACGGCGTGGCCGTCGAGGTAGTTGCCCTGCTGAATGGGCATGCGGTACACGCAGCCCGCAAGTCCGATGCAAAGAGTCAGCAGTGCCGGCGCGAGCAGGCGCAGGTGCGCCGTGCGGGTCGGTGTGGAAATCAAGGGTTCACGTCGCATGGAGGTCCGTCGGAAAGGAAAATGCGCAATAATGGGTGGCGATGATACCTGATCGCGAATCCGCCGCGGCCGATCCTGCCCGGCGCATTCAGCGGGAGATGTAGCGGTGGAAGGCAAGGACCTGCGCAAAGCGGGCCTGAAGGTAACGCTGCCTCGCCTGAAGATCCTCGAGATTCTCGAGGGCAGCTCGACGCGGCATCTGTCAGCCGAGGACATCTATCGCATCCTGCTCGAGTCGAACGAGGATATCGGGCTCGCGACCGTCTACCGCGTGCTCACGCAATTCGAAGCCGCGGGACTCGTCACGCGCCATCACTTCGAGGACGGCATGGCGGTCTTCGAGCTCAACCAGGGAACGCACCACGATCATATCGTCTGTCTGGACTGCGGCCGAGTCGAGGAGTTCATGGATGCGGACATTGAGGAGCGGCAGACCGCCGTCGCGCAGCGCCTTGGATTCTCGATTCGCGACCATTCCCTGATCCTCTACGGCAACTGCCGCAAGACCCACTGTCCCTATCGGCGCGCACCCAAGCGGCCGCCCGCGACCTGAAGCATCTCGCGCGCGTGCTCGCGAGCCTTCGGGGTCACATCGACGCCGCCGAGCATGCGCGCCAGCTCTTCTATGCGGTCCTGGTCTGAGAGCTCCGTCACGGCGGTGCGCGTGGTCTTGCCAGCGGTCAGCTTGGTGACGCGCAAGTGGTGATGGCCCTGCGAGGCGACCTGCGGCAGATGTGTGACGCACAACACCTGACCACGCTCCCCGAGGGAGCGCAGCTCACGCCCGACGATCTCGGCCACGGCGCCGCCGATGCCCGAATCGACTTCATCGAACACCATGCACCGCGTTTCCTCCGCGCTGCCTGCAACCTGCACGGCGAGCGAGAGGCGCGACAGCTCGCCACCGGAAGCGATCTTCGCGAGTGCCCGCGGCGGCTGACCGGGATTGGTGCTCACTCGTAGCTCGATATCGTCGATGCCGTGCTGCGCCGGCTCCGCGCTGCGGCTCTGGGCAACACCCACCTCCAGGCGGCCGCCCGACATTCCGAGCGTCTGCATGTGCGTCGTGATCTTCTTGGCGAGCGCGGCCGCCGCGGTGGTCCTTTTGGCGGAGAGCTTCTGCGCCTGATCGCGGTAGCGGTCCAGGGCGGCTGTCAGCTCCTTGCGCAGCACGGCGAGGTCGACTTCGGCGCGCTCGAGGGATTCGAGCTCCGCGGCGAGCTCCGCGGCACGCGGCAGCAGCTCGAGCGGCGTCACACGATGCTTGCGTGCGAGCTCCTCGATGGCGACCAGCCGCCGCTCGACCTCCTGCTGACGCGCCGTATCGATCTCCAGGCTCTCGCCGTAGCGCTCGAGCTCGCGGGCGGCTTCCTTAATCTGCACCGCCGCTTCCTCCGCCAGCGCGACCACCGGCGCGAGCTTGGCGTCGACCGCCGCACCGGCGCGCAGGGACTGAAGCGCCCGGCTGACATTCGCCTGGGCGTTGCCTTCCTCCGCCTGGGAGAGCGCGGCGAGCGCGGCATGCGCAGCTTCCGCCAGGCGACCGCGGTTCGTGAGACGCGCCCACTCCTCGTTCAGGCGCTTGACCTCACCTTCCTCCAGCCGCAGCGCCTCGAGCTCGCCGACCTGGTACTTGAGCAGATCGAGCTTCGCCTCGCGATCGCGCGCGCGAGTTTCGAGCTCGAGCGTGCGCTCGAGCATCTCGCGCCACACCCGGTAGGCGATCCCCACCTGACCCGTGAGAGCCTCGAGCCGACCGTAGGCATCGAGCAGCTCCCGCTGCTCGGCGCTGCGCGTCAGCGACTGGAATTCATGCTGGCCGTGAATGTCGATGAGGATGCTTCCGGCTTCGCGCAGCAGCTGCACGGGAACGGACTGGCCGTTGAGATATGCCCGCGACCGTCCGTCGGCCGCTACGACCCGGCGGATGATGAGCTCATCGCGGCCCGCGATCGACTGCTCCTCGAGCCAGCGTGCGAGTCCCGCCGGAGTCTTGCGAAGATCGAAAGTTGCAGCGATGTCGGCTCGCTCGGCGCCATGGCGGATCATCTCCGGTCCACCGCGGCCGCCGGCGAGAAGCTGCAGCGCATCGACGAGAATCGACTTGCCCGCCCCGGTCTCCCCAGTGAGCACCGTGAGTCCCGGGCGGAGCTCCAGCTCGATCGCCTCGATGATGGCGAAATCGCGGATTTGCAGGCGGATGAGCATGGGGTTTCCTTAGGCCCTGGTACTCGCGAGCACGGATCTCATGCCTCAGCGCTCCGCGTCGCCGCGGCCCCAGTGGAGCTTCGAGCGCAGCAGGCGGTAGTAATCGTGGCCGGCGGGATGGAGCAGTGTGATCCGCTCGCCGGCGGATTTCACCTCGAGGCGATCCCCGGGGGCGATCTCGCCGAGAATGGCGCCATCGCAGCTCACCTGCCCGCGTGTGTCGGGGCGCTCGAGCAGCTCAATCTCGATGAGCGAGCGGGCGGAGACCACGATCGGGCGGTCCGATAGGGTGTGAGGAGAGATCGGAGCCATCACGAGCGCATCGAGGCGCGGCTCGATGATCGGCCCACCACAGGAGAGCGCGTATGCCGTCGAGCCTGTCGCGCTCGCGATGACGATGCCATCGCCCGCATGCGTGTTGACATAACGGCCACCGACCCGGGTCTGGAAATCCAGCATCCTTCCGCTGGCGAGCTTCTGCAGTACGACGTCATTGAGCGCCAACGCCTCGGCGATCGCGCCGCTCGCCTGGCGCAGACAAGCGGCGAGCAGGGGACGCTCGTCGGCTTCGAGCCGGCCTTCGAGGGCGGCATCGGCGCAGGCGAGCATATCTTGCGGCATCACATCCGTGAGAAAGCCGAGCCGGCCGCGATTGATGCCGAGAAGCGGCACACCATGGTGCGCGACCAGGCCCGCCGCATAGAGTAGGGTACCGTCGCCCCCGACCGCGATCATGAGGTCCGCCCGGCGACCGAGCTCCTCTTCCGGGACCAGAAGCACCGCCGGGCTGGCGGGGGCGAGAGCTTCCCTGTCGCTGAGGAGCACCGTGACCTGCCGGGTCGCAAGATGCTCCAGCAACGCGTGCGCGGATTCGGCGACGCGCGAGTCCGTGAATCTGCCGACCAGCGCGCACGTGCGGACGGGGAAGCCCATCGGCGGGATCGTAGCAGGACCGCCCAGCCCTTGCTTGACGGTCGGCTCGGCCGTCTAATTGGGCTTGATGAACGAGGATCTGCTCAACGAACGCGCTCAACACCTGCTCCGGGTGCTCATCGAGAGCTACATCCGGGACGGGCAACCCGTGGGCTCGCGCTCGCTCTCCCGCGAATCGGGCTTGCAGCTCTCCTCCGCGACCATCCGCAATGTGATGGCTGACCTCGAGGAGCTCGGCTTCGTCGCCTCGCCTCATACTTCGGCGGGGCGCATCCCGACCGACAAGGGCTATCGGTTCTTCGTCGACACCCTGTTGCACGTTCAGCCGGTCGAGGAGGCCGCCGCCGCGGAGATCCGCCGGCAGTTCGAAGGTCGCCAGCGCGAAGGCGGACGCGAGAGCCCGAAGGATCTCATCGCCACGGTCTCCCAGCTCCTCTCGAGCCTGACACGGCTCGCCGGGGTGGTGACGCTGCCGCGCACCGCGCAGGCCTCGATCACCCAGATCGAGTTCGTGAGCCTCTCCGAGAACCGGGTGCTGGTCGTGCTCGTCTACGGTGAGCGAGAGGTCCAGAACCGCATCATTCAGCTCGAGCGCTATTACTCGCCCGATGAGCTCAAGCGCGCTTCCAACTATTTGAACGAGCAATTCCGCGGCCGCTCACTCGCTCAGGTGCGCCAGGAGATCCTGCGGCAGCTGAGCGAGACTCGCGCCCACATGAATCAGGTCATGCTGGATGCCATCTCGATGGCGCAGCATGTGTTTGAAGCGGGCGGGGTCGGCGAGGAGCTCGAGTACGTCATCAAGGGCGAGACCAATCTCATGGGCGTCGGGGAGCTGTCGAGCGTCGAGAGGCTGCGACGCCTCTTCGAGGCGTTCAACGAAAAGCGCGACTTCCTGCACCTGCTCGATCACTCGCTGCGGGCCGAGGGCGTGCAGGTCTTCATCGGCCATGAATCGGGGTATCAGATCCTCGATGACTGCAGCGTCATCACGGCCTCGTACGGCTCGCCGGACTCGGTGGTCGGGGTTCTCGGGGTCATCGGGCCGACCCGCATGGCTTACGAGCGGGTCATTCCGATCGTTGATATGACCGCGAAACTGCTCGGCGCCGCCTTGAATTCCCGCCGATAGAGCATTATCTGATTGGCCGGAAGTCGCCTGCGGCGGTTGCTTGGCGCATCGTGCGCCGAGCCCCAACGGGCCGGCTGATGCCGGCCAAAATCGCGCCAGGCGATTTTGTCGTGCGAGCGCGGCCATATGACCGGGGAGGTTCTTGATGGGTATGGGCGAAAACGGCGAGCCGTCGGGGCCGCAGAGCGGAGCAGCCGCGGCGCCGCAGTCGGCATCGCCGCTGGCGGAGCTCGAGCGCCTGCAGCAGGCCCTTACGGAGGCAGAGGAGCGGGCGCGCAATCACTGGGAGCAGTACCTCCGCGCGGTGGCGGAGCTCGACAACGTCCGCAAGCGTGCGCAGCGCGACATCGAAGCCGCCAATCGCTACGGGCTGGAGAAGTTCGCCGCGGAGCTTCTGCCCGTGCGCGACAGCCTGGAGCTTGCCGTGCAGAGCGCCGACCGCGCAGAGGTCGATGCCCGAAGCCTGAAGCAGGGCCAGCAGGCGACGCTGCAGCTGCTCGTCAAGGCCATCGAGAGGCTCGGCGTGACCCCCATCAATCCCGTCGGCGAGCCGTTCGACCCGAGCCGGCACGAGGCGATGCTGGCGCAGGAATCGGCCGCCGCGAAGCCCGGCACGGTGCTGCAGGTGGTCCAGCCCGGGTACGAGCTCAATGGGCGGGTCATTCGCCCGGCACGGGTCATCGTGGCCAAGGCGCCGGGCGGGGGCTGAAGCCCGACCCTTGCATCCAAAAAGCGCCTTCCGGGCTTGAATCGGCGCCGCGAACACCCAAGAAGTGCAACGACATCATCCCCTTTTGGAAAGAGATTCTGGCGGAGTAGACCCATGGCAAAGGTAATCGGCATCGACCTCGGCACGACCAATTCGTGCGTGGCCATCATGGAGGGCGGCAAGCCCCGCGTGATCGAGAACAGCGAGGGCGACCGTACCACCCCATCGATCGTCGCCTTTACCAAGGACAACGAGGTGCTGGTCGGTCAGCCGGCCAAGCGTCAGGCGGTCACCAATCCGCAGAACACCCTGTTTGCCATCAAGCGCCTCATCGGACGCAAGCTCGACGATGACGTCGTCCAGCGCGACGTCAAGATGGTGCCCTACAAGATCGCGCGCGCGGACAACGGCGATGCGTGGGTCGACGTGCAGGGCAAGAAGATGGCGCCCGCGGAGATCTCCGCCCGCGTGCTCATGAAGATGAAGAAGACGGCGGAGGACTATCTCGGCGAGCAGGTGACGGAGGCCGTGATCACCGTCCCCGCCTACTTCAATGACTCCCAGCGCCAGGCCACCAAGGATGCCGGCCGCATCGCCGGTCTCGAGGTCAAGCGCATCATCAACGAGCCGACGGCGGCCGCGCTCGCCTATGGCCTCGACAAGCAGGGCAGCGACCGCAAGATAGCGGTCTATGACCTAGGCGGCGGCACGTTCGACGTCTCGATCATCGAGATCGCGGCGGTCGACGGCGAGCGGCAGTTCGAGGTGCTCTCGACCAACGGCGACACTTTCCTCGGCGGCGAGGACTTCGACCTGCGGATCATCAATTTCCTCGCCGAGGAATTCCTGAAGGAGTCCGGCGTCGACGTGCGCAAGGACCCGCTGGCCATGCAGCGCCTGAAGGAAGCGGCCGAGAAGGGCAAGATCGAGCTCTCCTCCACCCAGCAGACCGACATCAACCTGCCCTACATCACGGCAGATGCCTCGGGTCCCAAGCACCTCAACATCAAGCTCACCCGGGCGAAGCTCGAAGCGCTGGTGGAGGATCTGGTGCAGAAAACCATCGCGCCCTGCCGCACCGCGCTCAAGGACGCGGGCGTCACCGGCAGCGACATCGCGGAGGTCATCCTGGTGGGCGGCCAGACGCGCATGCCCCTGGTGCAGAAGTACGTCAAGGATTTCTTCGGACATGAGCCGCGCAAGGACGTCAATCCCGACGAGGCAGTCGCCGTGGGCGCGGCCATCCAGGCCGGTGTGCTCGCGGGAGAGGTCAAGGACGTGCTGCTGCTCGACGTGACGCCGCTGTCTCTCGGCATCGAGACGCTTCACGGCGTGATGACCAAGCTCATCGAGAAGAACACCACCATCCCGACGAAGGCGTCACAGACTTTCTCCACGGCCGACGACAACCAGACGGCCGTGACCATTCACGTGCTGCAGGGCGAGCGTGATCGCGCGGCGGACAACAAGTCGCTCGGCAAGTTCGATCTCAGCGACATTCCGCCCGCTCCGCGCGGCATGCCGCAGATCGAGGTGTCCTTCGACATCGACGCCAACGGCATTCTCAACGTCTCCGCCAAGGACAAGGCGACCGGGCGCGAGCAGAAGATCGTGATCAAGGCCTCGAGCGGACTCACCGAGGACGAGATCAAGCGGATGGTGCGCGACGCGGAGGCGCACGCCGCCGAGGACAAGCGCTTCCGCGAGCTGGTCGAGACCCGAAACAAGGCGGACGGCATGATCCACGCCGTCGAAACAAATCTGAAGGACCTCGGAGAGAAAGTGGACGCGGCCGAGCGCGCCAAGGTCGAATCCGCGATCTCGGATCTGCGCACCGCGCTCAAGGTCGATGACCGCGAGCGTCTCGAGAAGAAGACCGAGGCGCTCGCGCAGGCTTCCGCGGCAATTGCGCAGCGTGCCTACGCGGCCGGTCAGGGAGGCCCGGAAGCCCCGGGCGCGGGCGGCGGCACGCAGCAGTCCTCCGGCGGGCCGGAGGGCGGTGCAAGCGGCCCGAGCGGGCGCGAGGACGTGGTCGATGCGGAGTTCGAGGAAGTGAAGGACAAGGGCCGCAAGGCGAGCTAAGCGTTCTCGTCGCACAAAACAAGTGAAGATGCGGTCCAGGGCCGCTCCGTTTCCTGGGGCCCGTCGCTCGCGCTGACGGGTCTCAGGGGGACCGCGAGATCAAAGGAGTAACGCGGCTGGCGGGTAAAAGCGCCGCAGGCGTCTTTTACCCAATCGACAAGGGGTCGTGGCGCGGCGCGGCGTGATATGTGACAGTACGTGAGATGTCCAAGGCAGATTACTACAAGGTACTCGACGTACCGAGAACGGCCACCGAGGCGGAAATCAAGAAGGCTTATCGCCGCCTCGCGATGAAATATCACCCGGACCGAAATCCCAACGACAAGGAGGCTGAGGAGCGCTTCAAAGAGGCGAAGGAAGCCTGCGAAGTGCTCACCGACCGACAGAAGCGCGCCGCATACGACCAGTACGGCCATGCGGGCGTGGAGGCTGCCGCCGCCGGCGCTCGCGGCCGGGCCGGCGGCTTCGGTCCCGGCGACGCCTTCAGCGATATTTTCGGCGACGTTTTCGGCGACATCTTCGGCGCCGCGCGCCGCGGTGGCCGCGCCCAGGTGTTTCGCGGCGCGGACCTGCGCTACGAGATCGAGCTCGAGCTGCCGCAGGCGGTTTTCGGGCACTCGGTCGAGATCGAAGTTCCGAAGCTTTCCGAATGCGAGACCTGTCACGGCACCGGCGCGGCCAAGGGGAGCTCGGCGGCGGCCTGCGATACCTGCGGCGGCTCGGGTCAGGTGCGCATCTCCCAGGGCTTCTTTCAGCTGCAGCAGACCTGTCCCCGCTGCCGGGGCACGGGCACGATCATCAAGAATCCCTGCGACACCTGCCTCGGACAGGGCCGCGTGCGGCGCACGCGCAAGCTGTCGGTGAAAGTGCCGCCGGGAGTGGACACCGGTGATCGGATCCGGCTGGCGGGCGAAGGGGAGGTGGGGCGCAATGGCGGTCCGCCGGGTGACCTGTACGTCGAGGTCCACGTGCGCGAGCACGCCATCTTCGAGCGCGACGGTGAGCACCTGAGCTGTGAGGTGCCGATCAGTTTCGCGACCGCGGCGCTCGGCGGCACGGTCGAGGTACCGACACTCGCCGGCGATGTGACGTTGAAAATCCCGGCGGAGACCCAGTCCGGCCGCGTTTTCCGGTTGCGCGACAAGGGCGTCAAGCCGGTGCGCAGCAACTCGCGGGGCGATCTCTTCTGTCGGGTCGTGATCGAGACGCCGGTGCATCTTTCCGTGGAGCAGCGGGAGCTGGTTCGTAAGCTCGAGGAGTCGCTGCAGCAGGATCCACACCGGCACGCGCCGCGCGAGAAAGGCTTCCTCGAGGGCATGAAGCGCTTCTTCTCGGGCGCCTGAGAGTTGGTTTCATGACCCGGGCGCGGGCTGTCATCGTCGGAGTGAGCGGCCGCATGGGCCGGGCGCTGGTGCGCGCGGCGAGCGAGGTCGGCGCGGCGGGCGAGCTCGGAGAGGTGCGCATCACGGGCGCCGTGGCTTCCGCGAGCAGCGCGAGCCTCGGCCGCGATGCCGGCGAGCTCGCGGGCACGGAGCGCCTCGGCGTGAAGGTCACGAGCGATCTGAGCGCCGCGCTCGTGGCGGCCGATGTCGCCATCGATTTCTCGCAGCCGCAGGCGACCGGTGCGCATATCGCCGCCTGCCGCGCCGCGCGCAAACCGCTTCTCATTGGCACCACCGGCCTCGGGGCCGAGCTCACCGGAGAGCTCGAGGCTGCCGCGCGGGAGATTCCACTGCTCGTGGCGCCGAACACCAGCCTCGGTGTGGCGCTGCTCGTGGAGCTCGTGCGCCGAGCGGCAAGCGCGCTACCGCCGGATTTCGACATTGAGATTCTCGAGACCCATCACCGCATGAAACGGGATGCGCCCTCCGGTACTGCGCTCGAGCTCGCCCGGGCGGCCGGGGCGGGGCGAGGCCTGGCGTGCTCCGAGGCGCTTTCCAGCGCATCACCAAGGCGCGGCGGAGCGCGTCAGCAGGGCCAGATCGGATTTGCCGTCCTCCGGGGTGGCGATATCGTCGGGGAGCATACGGTGCTCTTCGCGGGTCCCGGCGAGGAGCTGCGGCTCAGCCACCGGGCGGGCGACCGCGGCATCTTCGCCCGGGGGGCTTTGCGGGCGGCAGTATGGCTGGCCGGTCAGCCGCCCGGGCGCTACGGCATGAGCGAGATTATGCAGGTGGATCATGCACTTAGATGATTCTCTGCGGTCTTTTGCCGCTGCAGGAGTCCAGGAATTTTTCATGGACACCCGGGCCGCCGGGCCCTTAAAATTTCGTTCTAATCCGTGAACGGGTTAGTCCAATGCAAGGCGGGAGGTGTTCGAGAGAACCCTCCCGCTTTGTATATCGGCAGTTTGCTCATGGCCGCAAAGTCGCCTGCGGCGCTTTGCGCGAGCGCGGCCCTATGTCGTATTGGGACCTGCGGTCCCGGGAGCGGCCCGGGACCGCTTGATCACCTGCTTTCGAACGCTGCCTCGGTTGGCCTCGGCGCAGCGGCGAATGCAGATAACGAGGTGTGTTTGAAGTGAGCGTACCCGCTGTACTGGCGCTGGCGGATGGCACCATCTTCCGCGGCCAGTCGATTGGTGCCAAGGGCAACACCACCGGCGAAGTTGTTTTCAATACTGCGTTGACGGGGTACCAGGAAATCCTCACCGACCCGTCCTATGCCCGCCAGATCGTCACCCTCACCTGCCCGCACATCGGCAACACCGGAGCGACGCCCGAGGACCTCGAGTCCGCGCAGATCTTCGCTGCCGGGCTCATCATCCGTGATCTGCCGCCGCGCGCGAGCAACTGGCGCGCCAACGAGTCACTGAGCGAGTTCCTCGAGCGCGGACGTGCCGTGGCCATCGCCGGCATCGACACGCGCCGTCTGACTCGCATTCTGCGCGAGGGCGGCGCACAGGCCGGCTGCATCATGACGGGCGAGCAGGTCGAAACCGCCGCGGCCATCAAGGCCGCCGGCAAGTTTCCGGGATTGAAGGGCATGGATCTCGCCAAGGTCGTCACCACCAAGCGCAGCTTCCAGTGGAACGAGGGCAGCATCTGGCCGGAGAGCTCGCGCGCGCCGATCCGCTCGCATCAGCGGCTGCACGTCGTTGCGTATGACTTCGGCGTCAAGCGTAACATCCTGCGCCTGCTGTCGGACTTCGGCTGCCGTATGACGGTCGTGCCGGCGCAGACGAGCGCCGAGGAGGTGCTGGCGCTCACACCCGATGGTGTCTTCCTCTCCAACGGCCCCGGCGACCCCGAGCCCTGTGACTACGCCATCAAGGCGACGCGCGGGTTTCTCGAGGCGGACATTCCCGTGTTTGGTATCTGCCTCGGCCACCAGATCCTGGGCCTCGCCTGCGGCGCGCGCACGACGAAGATGAAGTTCGGCCATCATGGCGCCAACCATCCGGTGCAGGACCTCGATTCCGGGCGCGTGTTCATCACCAGTCAGAATCACGGCTTCGCGGTCGATGAGGCGACGCTGCCCGGCAACGTGCGCGCGACGCATCGGTCGCTGTTCGACGGCTCGCTCCAGGGCCTCGCTTTCAAGGATCGGCCGGCGTTCGGCTTCCAGGGGCACCCGGAGGCGAGCCCCGGCCCGCATGACCTGAAGCCGCTGTTCGAGCGCTTCAATCACCTGATGTTGCGCCGGCTCCAGGCCCAGCTCCGTCAGGCGGAGGAGCAGGCGCGCCGCCAGACGGCCGGCACCGGCTGACACGCCGACAGGACTCTCGTGCCCAAGCGAACTGACATCAAAAGTATCCTCATCATCGGCGCCGGCCCGATCATCATCGGCCAGGCGTGCGAGTTCGACTATTCCGGCGCGCAGGCCTGCAAGGCGCTCAGGGAGGAGGGTTACCGGGTCATCCTCGTCAACTCCAATCCCGCCACCATCATGACCGATCCCGGGATGGCGGATGCCATCTACATCGAGCCGGTCAACTGGCGCACCGTGGCGCGCATCATCGAGAAGGAGCGGCCGGATGCGCTGTTGCCGACCATGGGCGGGCAGACTGCGCTCAACACCGCGCTCGACCTCGTGCGTGAGGGCGTCCTCGAGAAGCATGGCGTCGAGCTCATCGCCGCCTCCAGAGCCGCGATCGACATGGCCGAGGACCGTGAGCTGTTCCGCAACGCCATGCGCGAGATCGGTCTCGACACTCCGCGCTCGCAGATCGCGCGCGGTCTGGATGAGGCGCTGGTCGCGGCGGCGGAGATCGGCTACCCGATCGTGATCCGCCCGTCCTTCACCCTCGGCGGAAGCGGTGGCGGCATCGCCTACAATCGCGAGGAGCTCGAGGACATCGCGGCGCGCGGACTCGACGCCTCGCCGACCGCCGAGATCCTGCTCGAGGAGTCGGTGATCGGCTGGAAGGAATTCGAGATGGAGGTGGTGCGCGACCACAAGGACAACTGCATCATCGTCTGCTCCATCGAGAATCTCGATCCGATGGGCGTGCATACCGGCGACTCGATCACGGTGGCACCGGCGCTGACGCTCACCGACAAGGAGTATCAGCGCATGCGCGATGCCTCGATCGCGGTGCTGCGCAAGATCGGTGTCGATACGGGCGGCTCCAACGTGCAGTTCGCGGTGAACCCCGACGACGGGCGCCTGCTCGTGATCGAGATGAATCCGCGGGTGTCGCGCTCCTCGGCGCTTGCTTCGAAGGCCACGGGCTTCCCGATCGCGAAGGTTGCCGCCAAGCTCGCCGTCGGTTACACGCTCGATGAGCTGAAGAACGACATCACGGGCGGGGCGACTCCGGCTTCGTTCGAGCCGGCGATCGATTATGTGGTCACCAAGATCCCGCGGTTCACGTTCGAGAAATTCCCGGCCGCCAACGACCGCCTGACGACGCAGATGAAGTCGGTGGGCGAAGTGATGGCCATCGGTCGCACCTTCCAGGAGTCGCTGCAGAAGGCGTTGCGGGGGCTCGAAACCGGCCTCGATGGGCTCGTGCCGCTTCTCAAGCTCCCGCTCGATGAGGACGCACAGACGAAGCTCGCCTACGAGCTGCGTGCGCCTGGGGCCAATCGGTTGTTGTACGTTGCGGATGCGTTCCGCGCCGGCTGGACGTTCGAGCGTATCGCGGCGCTCACCCGCATCGATCCGTGGTTCCTCGCGCAGATCGAGGAGCTGATCGCCGAGGAGGCCCGGGTAGGCGCCCAGGGCTTCGGCGCTCTCACCGCGGAGCGGCTGCGCGCCCTGAAGCGTAAGGGCTTCTCCGACAGCCGCCTCGGCAGGCTCCTCGACCTGCCGGAGAAGGCGGTGCGCGCCAAGCGCCACGACCTCGGCGTCAGACCCGTGTACAAGCGGGTCGACACGTGCGCGGCGGAATTCGCGACCTCCACCGCCTATCTCTACTCGACCTACGAGGAGGAGTGCGAGGCGCAGCCGACCGAGCGGCGAAAGGTCATGATCCTCGGCGGCGGACCCAACCGCATCGGCCAGGGTATCGAGTTCGATTACTGCTGCGTGCACGCGGCCTTGAGCCTGCGTGAGGACGGGTTCGAGACCATCATGGTCAACTGCAACCCGGAAACCGTGTCCACCGACTATGACACCTCCGATCGCCTGTATTTCGAGCCGCTGACTCTCGAGGACGTGCTCGAGATCATGGCGAAGGAGCGACCGGAGGGGGTGATCGTGCAGTTCGGCGGGCAGACCCCGCTCAAGCTCTCGCGCGCGCTCGAGGAAGCAGGCGCGCCGATCATCGGTACCTCCCCGGACTCGATCGACGTTGCCGAGGACCGGGAGCGCTTTCAGGCGCTGGTGCGCAAACTCGGGTTGAAGCAACCCGCCAATGCCACGGCGCGCACGGAGGACCAGGCCGTGGTGCTCGCGCGTGAGGTCGGTTTCCCGCTCGTGGTGCGCCCATCGTACGTGCTCGGCGGGCGTGCGATGGAAATCGTCTTCAACGAGGATGACCTGCGCGCTTACATGGGTCACGCGGTGCAGGTTTCCAATGACAGCCCGGTGCTCCTCGACCGCTTTCTCGACGTCGCGATCGAAGTCGACGTCGATGCGGTGTGCGACGGCGAGGAGGTGCTGATCGGCGGCATCATGGAGCACGTCGAGCAGGCGGGCGTGCACTCCGGCGACTCCGGCTGCTGTCTGCCACCCAACAGTCTAAGCGCGGAGATCCAGGAGAGCCTGCGCGATCAGACCCGCAAGCTCGCCACGGCGCTCGCGGTCGTCGGACTCATGAACGTCCAGTTTGCCATCCAGAACGGTGTCGTCTACGTGCTGGAGGTCAACCCGCGCGCCTCGCGCACGGTGCCGTTCGTTTCCAAGGCGACCGGGCTGCCGCTGGCGAAGATCGCGGCGCGGGTGATGACTGGCCGCAAGCTCAAGGATCAGGGCGCGACTGCGGGCCGCGTCCCCGGATACTACTCGGTGAAGGAGGCGGTGTTTCCGTTCATGAAGTTCCCCGAGTCCGACCCGATCCTCGGCCCCGAGATGAAATCCACCGGCGAGGTGATGGGCACGGGGCGCACCTTCGGCGAGGCTTACGCCAAGGCGCAGACCGCCTCGGGAGTGACGCTGCCGCGCAAGGGCGTGTGCTTCATCAGCGTGCGAGACCGGGACAAGCCGGGTGCGGTGGCACTGGCGCGCCGGCTCATCGCGCGCGGCTTCGAGGTGGTGGCGACCGAGGGCACTGCGCGCGCGCTGACGGAAGCCGGCATCGCCGGCCGCAGAGTGAACAAGGTCCGCGAGGGCAGGCCGCACGTCGTCGACATGATCAAGAACGACGAGATCGACTTGATCATCAACACGACCGAGGGCAAGCTCGCCATTCGCGAGTCGAACTCCATCCGCCGCGAGGCGGTGCACCACCGCGTGACCTACTACACGACGCTCGCGGCCGGGCTTGCTACGTGCGAGGCGCTCGATCATCTCGACGAAGTCGAAGTGAACCGCCTGCAGGACCTGCACAACGAGGCGCTCAGTGCTTAAACGCACTCCCATGACCCTGCGCGGCGCCGAGGCGCTGCGCGCCGAGCTCAAGCGACTGAAGACCGAGGCACGCCCGAGCGTCATCCGGGCGATCGCCGAGGCGCGCGGCCACGGCGATCTCTCCGAGAACGCCGAGTACCATGCCGCGCGCGAGCAGCAGGGCTTCATCGAAGGCCGCATCAAGGAGATCGAGCAGAAACTCGCCAACGCCGAGGTCATCGATCCGAGCAAGCTGACCAACACCGGCAAGGCGGTGTTCGGCGCCGTGGTGGAACTCGAAGACCAGGACGACGGCAGCCGCGTCGTCTACCAGGTTGTGGGCGAGGACGAGGCAGACATCCGCGCCGGCCGGATTTCCATCGCCTCGCCGATCGCGCGCGCGCTCGTCGGCAAGTCCCCGGGCGATGTGGTCCACGTCAGCGCTCCGGCGGGTGTCCGGTCCTACGAGATCGTGGCGGTGCGGTTCGAGTAAGTAGATAGGGCCGGCCGCTCAAACGGCCGCAGGCCTGTGTGCGCCGAATCAATCGGGAATCACGACCCGCGGGAGGTCGGGGCGAGCTCGGTAGAGCACCGCCACGTTGCCGATTCGATGCACGAGCGAGCTGCCGGTCCGCCGCGCCAACTCCGCAAAGAGCGCGTCGCGGGCGTCCCGATCGCCTCCCGGCGCCTTGATCTTGATGAGTTCGTGATCGGTGAGCGCCCGGTCGGTCTCGCGGGCGACCGCCTCCGTGAGGCCGGCCGACCCCAGCCGGACGACCGGCTGAAGTTCGTGAGCGAGGCCGCGAAGATGGCGGCGCTGGCGCTCGGAAAGCGGCGTTTCAGGCATGTGTGTATATATTGGCGCAAAGTCGCTTGCGGAGTATGGCCAGACGGTCCAAAAGCAGCGCTCGCTGGCTCAACGAGCACTTCACCGACCCTTTCGTGCAGCGGGCACAGGCGGAGGGGTGGCGCTCCCGCGCCGTTTTCAAGCTGGAAGAGGTGGATCGGCGCGAAAAGCTGCTGGTACCGGAGGCGATCTGCCTCGATCTAGGGGCTGCGCCAGGGGCCTGGAGCCAGTATGCCCGCCGGCGGCTCGGGCGCGGCGGCAGGGTGGTGGCCATCGACATCCTGCCGATGGAGCCGCTCCCGGGGGTCGAGTTCGTGCAAGGGGATTTTCGGGAGGAGGAGGTGTTTAACCAAATCCTGGCGGTATTGCCGGAACGGCAGGTGGATCTGGTGCTTTCGGATATGGCGCCCTCGTTGAGCGGCATCGATGTAGTCGATCAACCCCGGTCGACGTATCTGGCGGTGCTGGCGCTCGATATGGCGGCCCGGGTCTTGAAGGGTGGCGGTAATGCCCTGATCAAGGTTTTTCAGGGTGCAGGCTTTCAGGAGCTCATTCAGGATGCGCGCCGCCGATTCGCCAAGGTGAAGCTGGTCAAACCCGCGGCTTCCCGTGCGCGCAGTCCTGAAATGTATCTGCTGGCCAAGGATTTTCGCTTGGTGTAGCGTGCTCAAGACTGGACCCAGTTCAGGAGTGCACACACTGCCGGATGCCGGCAGATGAGGCCGCATTTGAAGATGAATGATTTGACGAAAAACATCCTCCTCTGGGTGGTGATTGTCCTCGTTCTGCTGGCCGTCTTCAGCCGCTACATGCCGACGGTGGGACAGCCGGAGGAGATCAAGTACTCCACTTTCACGCACGATGTAGAGTCGAACCAGGTCGATAGCGTCGTCTTCCAGGGGGAGATGCTCTATGGCGTGATGAAGGATCACACGCAGTTCAAGACTTACAACCCGGAAACCGACTACTCGGCGCTCATCGGCACGCTGGAGAAGTACAACGTCGGCATCGAGGGCCGTCCGCCGAAGCAGCCGAATTTCCTCGCGCAGCTGCTGTTGCAGCTCGCGCCGGCGCTGCTGCTGATCCTCGTGTTCGTCTACATGCTGCGGCAGATGCAGGGCGCCTCCGGCGGCCGGGGGGCCATGTCCTTCGGCAAGAGCCGCGCGCGTCTCCTCGGCGAGGATCAGGTGAACGTCACTTTCGCCGATGTGGCCGGGGTCGATGAGGCCAAGCAGGAGGTGGGCGAGATCGTCGACTTCCTCAAGGACCCCGGCAAGTTCCAGAAACTCGGCGGCAAGATCCCCAAGGGCGTGCTCATGGTGGGCTCCCCCGGAACGGGCAAGACGCTGCTGGCGCGTGCCATCGCGGGCGAGGCCAAGGTTCCCTTCTTCACCATTTCCGGCTCCGATTTCGTGGAGATGTTCGTCGGCGTCGGCGCCTCGCGCGTGCGCGACATGTTCGAGCAGGCGAAGAAGCACGCCCCGTGCATCATCTTCATCGACGAAATCGATGCGGTGGGCCGGCATCGTGGTGCGGGCCTCGGCGGCGGCCACGACGAGCGCGAGCAGACATTGAACCAGTTGCTCGTCGAAATGGATGGCTTCGAGGGCAATGAGGGCATCATCGTCATCGCGGCGACCAACCGTCCCGACGTGCTCGACCCGGCGCTGCTGCGGCCGGGGCGGTTCGATCGGCAGGTGGTCGTGCCGCTGCCGGACGTGCGCGGGCGCGAGCAGATTCTGCGCGTGCACATGCGTCGCGTGCCGCTCGCGGACGATGTCAAACCGGCGCTCATCGCGCGCGGGACGCCCGGCTTTTCCGGCGCCGATCTCGCCAACCTGGTGAACGAGGCCGCTCTCTTCGCGGCACGCGCCAACAAGCGCGTCGTCGGCATGGACGAGTTCGAGCGCGCCAAGGACAAGATCATGATGGGCGCGGAGCGGCGCTCCATGGTGATGAGCGAGGAGGAGAAGCGCATGACCGCCTACCATGAGGCTGGCCATGCGATCGTCGGCATGACGGTGCCGGAGCACGATCCGGTCTACAAGGTGACTATCATCCCCCGCGGCCGAGCACTCGGTGTCACTCAGTTCCTGCCCGAGCAGGACCGCTACAGCATGTCCAAGCGGCGGCTGGAGAGCGCGATCGCGACGCTCTTCGGCGGGCGCATCGCGGAGGAGCTGATCTTTGGGCCGGAGTCGGTGACGACCGGCGCCTCGAACGACATCGAGCGGGCGACGGAGCTCGCGCGCAACATGGTCACCAAGTGGGGCCTGTCCGACAAGCTGGGACCGCTGACGTACTCGGAGGAAACCGGTGAGGTGTTCCTCGGGCGCAGCGTCACCCAGCACAAGCAGGTGTCGGACGTCACGGCGCATGCCATCGATGAGGAGGTGCGCAGCGTCATCGAGAGCAACTATCAGCGCGCGCGGCAGATCCTGACGAGCTTGCTCGAGAAGCTGCACCTGATGGCCGATGCGCTCATGAAGTACGAGACCATCGATGAGGAGCAGCTGAAGGACATCATGGCGGGAAGGCCTCCCAAGCCGCCGGCGGGCTGGGACGATGCGCTGTCGAATCGGCCACCGCGGCCGCCCGCTGAAGGTTTGCCGGCACCGGCACCGGGCAGCGCGATCGGACCGCCCGCGGGACAGCACTGACACCACTTCATTGTCGGGGCAAGGCGCTCGGGCTCGAGCGGCCCGTCGTCATGGGGGTGCTGAATGTCACTCCCGACTCGTTCTCGGACGGCGGACGTTTCCTGCAGTTGGACGATGCAGTCGCCGGGGGGCTGCGGATGGCGGCGGAGGGAGCGGCCATCATCGACGTCGGCGGAGAGTCGACGCGCCCGGGAGCGGAGTCCGTCGGCGTGGAGGAGGAGTTGCGTCGGGTCATTCCCGTCATCGCGCGGCTGCGTTCCCGCACGCAGGCAATCATCTCGGTCGATACCAGCAAGCCCGAAGTCATGCATGCGGCCGCGGCGGCCGGCGCCGGCATGATCAATGACGTGCGGGCTCTGCGCGAGCCGGGGGCTCTCGAAGCCGCGGTGATCTCCGGCTGTGCGGTTTGTCTGGTGCACATGCTCGGTGAGCCTCGTACGATGCAGGACGCTCCGAGCTACGCCGATGTGGTGAGCGAAGTTCGGCAGTTTCTCGGCGCGCGGGTCGAGACCTGCCTGGCCGCCGGCCTGCCGCTCGAGCGCATGGTGCTCGACCCCGGGTTCGGCTTCGGCAAGACTTTGGAGCACAATCTCCAGCTGCTGCGCCGCTTGAGGGAGCTGACGGTGAACGGCCTGCCGATCCTGGCCGGCCTGTCGCGCAAATCGACCGTGGGCGCGCTCACCGGCCGCCCGGCGGCCGAGCGCGTTCACGGCAGCGTCGCGCTCGCGGTGGTGGCAGCGCTCAACGGCGCGCGTATCCTCCGTGTGCACGATGTGGCCGCCACCGTCGATGCATTGAAGGTCGTGGCGGCGGTCGCGGGATGATTACCGGTGGGAGACGATCTTTGACCCGACATTACTTCGGCACTGACGGCGTTCGAGGGCGCGTGGGTGAGCACCCGATGACCGTGGATTTTGCGCTGAACCTGGCCAGCGCCGCGAGTCGCGTGCTCGTGCCCGAAGGGGGCACCGTTCTCATCGGCAAGGACACGCGCCTCTCCGGCTACATGTTCGAATCCGCCCTCGAAGCCGGCTTCGTAGCCTCGGGCGTGAATGTGATGCTGATCGGCCCGCTGCCAACGCCCGGCATCGCCTACATGACACGCCACTTCAACTGCGACTTCGGCGTCGTCATCAGCGCGTCCCACAATCCCTACGATGACAATGGCATCAAATTCTTCGATCGCAGCGGCGCGAAGCTCTCGGACGAGTTCGAGGAGCGCATCGAGACCGAGCTCGCCCAGCCGATCATCACGCGCACCTCCCGCAGCCTCGGTCGGGCGACCCGGGTCGATCGCTCCCGGCTCCAGTACCAGGAGTTCTGCGCTTCGACGCTCCCGAGCGGCACCGATCTCACCGGCTTGAAGATCGTCGTCGATTGCGCCAACGGCGCCGCCTACAAGGTCGCACCCCGCGTGCTCGCCGATCTCGGCGCCGAGATCGTCCCCATCGGTTGCTCACCGAATGGCCGTAACATCAACGACGGCTGCGGCTCGACAGCTCCGGAGCTCCTGCAGCTCACCGTCCCGGGCGTGCGCGCGCACCTTGGACTCGCCCTCGATGGTGACGGCGACCGCCTCGTCATGGTCGATCATCTCGGCCGCACCCTCGATGGCGATCAGCTCCTTTACATCATCGCGCAGGCGCGCCAGAGCAGCGGCGGCCTGCGAGGTCCGGTGGTCGGCACCGTGATGAGCAACCTCGGGCTCGAGGTGGCGCTGCGCGAGAGCGGCATCGGATTCCAACGCGCGCCGGTCGGAGATCGTTACGTGCTCGGTCTGCTGCGCGAGACCGGCGGCATCCTCGGCGGCGAGACTTCCGGTCACATCATCTGCCTCGACAAAACGACCACGGGTGACGGCATCGTGAGCGCCCTGCAGGTGCTTGCGGTGATGAAGCAGACGGGTCGCTCGCTGGCGGAGCTCGCCTCCGGCATGCGCAAGTTCCCGCAGGTCCTGCTCAACGTGAAGGTCGCGGCCCGCTTCGATCCCGCCACGGTGCCGGCGGTGCGCGAGGCCGTGCAGCGGATCGAGACGCGCATGAATGGCGAGGGTCGCGTGGTGCTGCGTCCCTCGGGCACGGAGCCCGTGATTCGAGTGATGGTGGAAGGTCGCGACGAGGGCGCTACCCGGGCCGCGGCGACCGAGCTCGCGGAGGTCGTGCGCACCGCTGCGGGGTAGTCGCGTTGCGCATGGGGGGATCGGTGGCTATCATCCCGGCCCCCCGCTAGAGGTCCGGGCATGCGCCGCCCCATCGTTGCCGGAAACTGGAAAATGCACGGGACGCGCACCGAGAATGCGCGCCTCATCGAGGAGATCCTCTCCGGGTACGCGGTCGAGCCTGCGGCGGAGTGCATCGTCTGCCCGCCTTACGTGTATCTGCAGGAAGTGGGGCGGCTGTTGCGCGACAGCGCGATCCTCATCGGCGCGCAGGACGTGTGCGCCGACGGTCAGGGCGCTTTCACCGGCGAAGTCTCGGCCACGATGCTCAAGGACGTCGGCTGCCAGTACGTCATCGTCGGGCACTCCGAAAGGCGGCTCCTCTACCGTGAGAGCGATCAGCTCGTCGCCCGCAAATTCGCCGCGGCCCACGCCCGCGCCCTGGTGCCGATCTTCTGTGTCGGCGAGCAGCTCGCGGACCGGGAGACCGGCCGCACCCGGGAAATCGTGGCGCGCCAGCTCGATGCGGTCCTCGAGCTTTGCGGCGCGCAGACATTGCAGAGCGCGGTGATTGCTTACGAGCCGGTCTGGGCCATCGGCACCGGCCGCAACGCGAGTCCGGAGCAGGCGCAGGAGGTACACGCCTTCATTCGTGCCCGAATTGCGGGGCGGGATGCTACAATCGCCAACGCTACCCGCATCCTCTACGGTGGCAGCGTCAAGGCGAGCAATGCGGCGGAGCTCTTTGCCATGCCGGACGTGGATGGCGGCCTGATCGGCGGCGCTTCGCTCAAAAGCGACGAATTCCTGGCGATCCTGGCCGCGACGGGACCACGCTGAGTTTAATTGCCCTATGTCGGCCCTATGCTGCACGCAATTCTGATAGTCATTCAAATCATCTCGGCGATCTGCATCATCGTCCTCGTGCTGCTGCAGCGCGGCAAGGGTGCGGAAGCCGGCGCCGGTTTCGGCTCGGGCGCCTCCGGCACCGTATTCGGAGCGCGCGGGGCGACCACCGCCCTCTCGCGCGCGACCGCCATCTTCGCCATCATCTTCATGCTCAACAGTATCGCGCTGACTTACCTGAGCACGCACTCGCACCAGCAGCAGACGACGATTCTGGACATCGCGGGCCAGAAGGCGCCGGCGCCTGCGCCGGGGATCTCAACGCCGCCGCAGCCAAAGCCGCAGCCAAAGCCGCAGAAGTGATCGTGCTCGAGCGCGATCTGCGACTCGACGCCCGAGTATTTGATGTTGCCGACGTGGTGGAATTGGTAGACACACTAGCTTGAGGGGCTAGCGCCGCAAGGTGTGGGAGTTCGAATCTCCCCGTCGGCACCAAAACGTCTCGAGCGCTGCTACAATGGGCGGCTTACAGCGGGAGCAGGCCGAGGCATGCTGACCAATTATCTGCCGATACTGATCTTCCTCGTGATCGCGACTGGGCTCGCGCTTCTGCTGCTCGTGCTCGGCACCGTCATCGGTCGGTTCTCTTCGCGCAATCCCACCGACCGCGACAAGCTCTCCCCCTACGAGTGCGGCTTCGAGGCCTTCGAAGACAGCCGCATGAAGTTCGACGTGCGGTACTACCTCGTCGCCATTCTCTTCATCGTGTTCGATCTCGAGATCGCGTTCCTCTTTCCGTGGGCGGTGGCGCTCGGCAAGATCGGAACCCCGGGCCTGGTGGCCATGGGTGTTTTTCTCGCCATCCTGACCGTCGGATTCATCTACGAATGGAAGAAAGGGGCGCTGGAGTGGGATTAGATCCGGAAGGCGCCGAAGGCTTCGCGCAGCGCGGCTTTCTCACCACCCAGGTCGACAATCTCCTCAACTGGGCGCGCACCGGCTCGCTCTGGCCGATGACCTTCGGCCTCGCCTGCTGCGCGGTGGAGATGATGCACGCCGGCGCCTCGCGTTACGACCTCGACCGCTTCGGCGTCGTATTCCGTCCGAGCCCGCGCCAGTCGGACGTCATGATCGTGGCGGGGACGCTGGTCAACAAGATGGCTCCCGCCCTGCGCAAGGTCTACGACCAGATGGCCGAGCCGCGCTGGGTCATCTCGATGGGCTCCTGCGCCAACGGCGGTGGCTATTATCACTATTCCTACTCGGTCGTGCGCGGCTGCGACCGGATCGTGCCGGTCGATGTCTACGTGCCGGGGTGTCCGCCGACGGCGGAGGCGCTGGTGTACGGCATCATCCAGCTGCAGAAGAAGATCGCGCGCACCAGCACCATCGCCAGATAGAAAGATGGCAGAACCGACCCCCCCGCCTGGCGAGAAGGCCGCGGACGGCGCGAGCCCGGTTGCGTCCGAGCTGTCGCGCAAGATCGAAGCGCAGCTTAAGGAGGCGGTGCAACGGCTGCCGTCGTTGCCTGACGAGCTGACGTATGAGGTGGGGTCCGAAGCGCTCCTTACCGTCTGCCGCACTCTGCGCGATGCGTCGGATCTCAGGTTCGAGATGCTGATGGACCTCGCCGGCGTCGACTATCTGCACTACGGTCGTGACGAGTGGCAGACCGCCACCGCGACTTACTCGGGCTTCAGCCGCGGCAGGGTGGCGCGCGCGAGCGCGCCCGATCCGAACATGCCGGGCCGCTTCGCCGTCGTCTACCAGCTCCTCTCGATCACGCACAACACGCGGCTGCGGCTACACGTCAAATGCCCCGACACGCAGGAGCCGACGGTCGACTCCGTGATCGACGTCTGGGCAGGCGCCAACTGGTTCGAGCGCGAGGCGTTCGATCTTTTCGGCATTCTCTTCCGCGGTCACCCCGACCTGCGCCGCCTGCTCACCGACTACGGCTTCATCGGGCATCCATTCCGCAAGGATTTCCCGCTCATCGGTAATGTCGAAGTGCAGTATGACCCGGAGAAAAAGCGCGTCGTGTATCAGCCGGTGAGCATCGTGCCGCGGGTACTCGTGCCGAAAGTGATCCGGCACGATCACCGCTACGAGCCGGCGCTCAAGGATCCGGAGGCGCCGCGCTAATGGCCGCTGACCCGACGGACCCGTTGGCCCCGATGGCCCCCATGACGGAGATCCGCAACTACACCATGAACTTCGGTCCGCAGCATCCGGCGGCCCATGGCGTATTGCGCCTGGTGCTGGAGATGGACGGAGAGGTCATCCAGAAAGCCGACCCGCACATCGGCCTCCTGCACCGCGCGACCGAGAAGCTCGCGGAGTCCAAGCCCTTCAACCAGTCGATCGGCTACATGGACCGGCTGGATTACGTGTCCATGATGTGCAACGAGCATTCCTATGTGCTCGCCATCGAGCGGCTGCTCGGCATCAGGCCCCCTGAGCGCGCGCAGTACATCCGGGTGATGTTCGATGAGATCACGCGCATCCTGAATCATCTCATGTGGCTCGGCTCGCACGCGCTCGACATCGGCGCCATGACCGTGTTCCTGCTCTGCTTCAAGGAGCGGGAGGAGCTGATGGACGTGTACGAGGCGGTCTCGGGCACGCGCATGCACGCGACCTACTACCGTCCGGGGGGCGTCTACCGCGACCTGCCGGAGGTGATGCCGAAGTACCAGGCGTCGAAGTGGCGCTCGCAGAAGGAAGTCGAGCGCCTCAACGAGGCGCGATCCGGCACCATGCTCGATTTCATCGAGGCATTCACCCGGCGCTTGCCGGCCTCGATCGACGATTACGAGACACTGCTCACCGACAACCGCATCTGGAAGCAGCGCACCGTCAACATCGGCGTCGTGTCGCCGGAGCGCGCGCTGCAGCTCGGGTTCTCCGGCCCGATGCTGCGCGGCTCCGGCATCGTGTGGGATCTGCGCAAGAAGCAGCCGTACGAGGTCTACGACCGGATGGACTTCGACATCCCCGTGGGCGTCAACGGCGACTGTTACGACCGCTATCTCGTGCGGGTCGAGGAGATGCGGCAGTCGAACCGGATCATCCGCCAGTGCGTCGACTGGCTGCGCAGGAACCCCGGGCCGGCGATGATCGATGACCGCAAGATCCGCCCGCCGCGCCGCGAGCACATGAAAGGCGACATGGAATCCCTCATCCACCACTTCAAGTTCTTCACCGAGGGCTACGAGGTGCCCGAGGGCGAAACCTACGCCGCGGTGGAGGCGCCGAAGGGTGAGTTCGGCATCTATCTCATATCCGACGGAGCCAACAAGCCGTACCGGGTGAAGTGCCGAGCCCCCGGTTTTCCGCATCTCGCCGCGCTCGAGGAGATGGTTCGCGGCCACATGTTGGCCGACGTGGTGGCGGTGATCGGTACGCAGGACATCGTCTTCGGGGAAATCGACCGTTGAGCAACGAGATCCAGAGCTCCGCCGCCCGCGCCGCGGGCGCCGATGTCACGAAGCTCCTCGCGGAGCACACCCGGCGCGAGATCGATTACTGGGTGGCCAAGTTTCCGCCCGGCCGGCAACGCTCCGCGTGCATCGCGGCGCTGCGCGCCGCGCAGGAGCAGAACAACGGCTTTCTCACGGTGGAGCTGATGGACGCCGTGGCGGTGTATCTGCAGTTGCCACCGATCCAGGTCTACGAGGTCGCGAGCTTCTACTCGATGTTCGAGACCCACGCCTGCGGACGCCACCACGTCAGCATTTGTACCAACATCTCGTGCATGCTGAACGGCGCGGAGGATCTCGTCGCGCACGCCGAGCGCAAGCTCGGTATCCGGCTCAACGAGAGTACGCCCGATGGGCGCATCTTCCTCAAGCGCGAGGAGGAGTGCCTCGCCGCCTGTACCGGCGCGCCGATGATGATGGTGGACCACGTCTTTCATGAGCATCTCACTGCGGAGAGGCTCGATCAGGTTCTCGATGAGCTGAAGTAACGCCATGGCCGTAAGCCCGGACAAGATGAATCTCGTGGTGTTCGAGCCCCTGAAGCTCGAACGCCCCTGGGAGCTTGCGACTTACCGCCGCGTCGGCGGCTACCAGATCTGGGAGACACTCCTCGCCGAGAAGCCCCCGCGCGAGCAGATCATCGACGCGGTCAAGGCCTCGGGGCTGCGCGGCCGCGGCGGTGCGGCCTTTCCCACCGGCACCAAGTGGAGCTTCATGCCGCGCAACTCTCCGGTGCAGAAGTACCTCGTCTGCAACTCCGACGAGAGCGAGCCCGGCACCTGCCACGACCGCGACATCCTGCGCTACAACCCGCACGCGCTCATCGAGGGCCTGGCAATCGGCGGCTATGCCACCAACTCCACCGTCGCCTACAACTACATCCGCGGGGAGTTCCTCGGTGAGCCGGTGCCGCGCTTCGAGGCGGCGCTGAAGGAGGCCTACGAGGCCGGGCTCCTCGGCCGGAACATCCGCGGCAGCGGCGTCGATTTCGACATCCACACCTTCGTCGGTGCGGGCGCCTACATCTGCGGCGAGGAGACCGGGCTGCTCGAGTCGCTCGAGGGTAAACCGGGCAAGCCGCGCTTCAAGCCGCCTTTCCCGGCCAACTTCGGTCTCTACGGCCAACCGACTACCATCAACAATACGCTGACCTTCGCCTCGGTCCCGACGATCCTGCGCAAGGGGCCGCAGTGGTTTGCAGCTCTCGGGCCGCCTAATTCGGCGGGCACGGTGATCTATTCGATCTCCGGGCATGTCGAGAAACCCGGCAACTTCGAGCTGCCCCTCGGCATCCCCTTTACGGATCTGCTCGAGCTCGCCGGCGGCGTTCGCGGGGGACGGCGCCTCAAAGCCGTCATTCCCGGCGGCTCTTCCGTGCCGGTGGTGCCCGGAGAGGCGATGCTCAAGACCAACTTCGACTACGACTCGCTGCGCGCCGTCGGCTCGGCAGTCGGGACCGGAGCGGTCATCGTGATGGACGAAACCACCTGCATGGTGCGCGTGCTCGAGCGCATCTCGCGCTTCTACATGTCGGAATCCTGCGGCCAGTGCACGCCCTGCCGCGAGGGCACGGGCTGGATGAATCGCCTCCTGAAGCGGGTGCTCGCGGGCGAGGCGCGGCGCGAGGAGCTCTCGCTCCTCGTCGATGTCGCCAACCGCATCGAGGGGCATACCATCTGCGCGCTCGGGGATGCGGCGGCCTGGCCGGTGCAGAGTTTCCTCAAGCACTTCCGGCCCGAGTTCGAGTACATGGTCGATCACGGCGGCCGCAGCATCGTCGAGGAGCAGCTCGGAGCGCGAGCGGCATAACATGGCTGAAGAATTCGTCAACGTCGAGATCAACGGCAAGCCGGTCAAGGCCCGCAAGGGCGAGATGATCATCCGCGTCACCGACGCGCACGGCGCCTACGTGCCGCGCTTCTGCTATCACGACAAACTCTCGGTGGCGGCCAACTGCCGCATGTGCCTGGTCGAGGTGGAGAAGGCGCCGAAGCCCATGCCGGCGTGCGCCACCCCGGTTGCCGAGGGCATGAAGATCTTCACCGACTCGCCGCGGGCGATCGGCGCCCAGCGCGCGACCATGGAGTTCCTGCTGATCAACCATCCGCTCGACTGCCCGATCTGCGATCAGGGCGGGGAGTGCGAGCTGCAGGACCTGGCGGTCGGCTTTGGCCGCGACATCTCGCGCTTCACCGAGCGCAAGCGCTCGGTGCAGGACGAAAACCTGGGACCTCTCATTGCCACCGACATGACGCGGTGCATTCAGTGCACCCGCTGCATACGCTTCACCGAGGAGATCGCCGGCATCCAGGAGCTCGGCATGATCGGCCGCGGCGAGCAGATGACGGTACGCACCTACATCGAGAGCACCGTCCATCACGAGCTCTCGGGCAACGTGATCGATCTCTGCCCGGTCGGCGCGCTGGTGTCCAAGCCCTACCGCTTCACCGCGCGCGCCTGGGAGATGATGTCGGTGCCGCTCGTCTCGCCGCATGACGGCACGGGCAGCAACCTGTTCGGCCACGTGTTGCGCGGGCGCCTGATGCGCGTGGTGCCGCGTGAGAACGAGGCCATCAACGAGACCTGGATCGCCGACCGCGACCGCTTCAGCTACGAGGGGATCTATAGCCACGACCGCCTCGAGCGGCCGATGATTCGCAAGGGGGGCGCCCCCGGCGGCGAGTGGGTCGAGACCGATTGGGAGACGGCACTCGCCACAGCCACCGAGGGGGTTTCCCGGTGCGCCAACGCTGGCGGTGACGGATCTCAGGGACGCAGCCGCGCGCCCGATCTCGGGGTGCTGGCGAGCGCCTCGGCAACTCTCGAGGAGCTGTATCTCGCGGGACGCATCGCCCGCGGCTTGGGCAGCGGCAACATCGATTCGCGCCTGCGTCAACGCGACTTCCGCGATCAGAGCGCCGATCCGCTCTATCCGAGCCTCGGCCTGCGCATCGCCGACATCGACTCGCTCCAGGGCCTGCTCATCGTGGGCTGCAACCTGCGCCGCGAGCTACCCATCCTCGCGCATCGGGTCCGCAAGGCAGCCCAGCGGGGCGCGAAGGTCGCGCTCGTGAATCCCGCAGCGTTCCGCTATCACTTTCCGCTCGCGGCGTATCTCGAGTCGGCCCCCGCCCGCCAGATCGCGGACCTTGCCGCGATCCTGCGCGTCGCGGCCGAGGCGGCGGGTGCCGCGGTGCCCTCGCACCTCGCTCAGGTGGTCGGCGGCGCGAAGGTGGAGGAGCAGCATCGCGCCGCGGCCGCGGCGCTGACCGCCGGTGAGCGGCGCGCGGTGTGGCTGGGTGCTCTGGCGCTAAGGCACCCGCGGTTCGCCGACCTGCGAGCGCTCGCCGCCGCCCTCGCGCAGATGACCGGCGCTTCCTTCGGCGTGCTCGCGGAGGGCGCGAATGCGGCCGGGGCCCATCTCGCGGGCGCCGTGCCGCACCGGGAGGCGGGCGGCAAACCCACGGGCTCCCCGGGACTGACGGCGGCGGACATGTTGGCGCGGCCGCTCAAAGCCTATCTTCTGGTCGGCGGCGTCGAGCCCTGGGTCGATGCGCCGGAGAGCGATGCCGCGCGCGCGCTCGCTCAGGCGGACCTCGTCGTCGCCATCACCCCGTTTGCAAGCGAGAAGTTGCGCGAAGTCGCCCATGTCCTCCTGCCCGCGGGCACGTTTGCCGAGACTTCCGGGACCTACATCAATCTCGAAGGGGTATGGCAGAGTCAGACCGGCGCGGCCACTCCGGTCGGGGAATCGCGCCCCGGCTGGAAAATCCTGCGCGTACTCGGAAACCTCCTCGGCCTCGCCGGCTTCGATTACCAGTCCTCGGAGGAGGTGCGGGCGGAGCTCGCGAAGCTCATCGGCGCCCCTACCGCGTATTCGGCGCCAGGCTACTCGGGGACACACGTGATCGCCGAGGACGGGCGCCCGCCCTCGGCGCCCAGGGTAGTCGACCTTCCGATGTACCAGATTGATGCGCTCGTGCGCCGCGCGCCCTCGTTGCAAAGAACTCGCGAAGGCCGCACGCGCGCGGTGACCTACTGATCATGCCGCAGACCCTCGCCACCGCCTGGACTTCGCTCCCGGGCACCGCCCGGACGACGGTGTGGATCGTGATCGTCACGGTCGCGCTCATCATCTGCGTCGCGCTGCTGACGCTCTGGGAGCGCAAGGTGATCGGCTGGATGCAGCTGCGCCGGGGCCCGAATCGCGTGGCTCTCTTCGGCCTCTTTCCGGGGCTCGGTCAGCCGTTCGCCGACGTCTTCAAGCTCCTCACCAAGGAAGTGGTCATCCCGACCAACGCCAACAAGTTGCTCTTCCGGATAGCGCCGGTGATCGCGCTCATACCGGCATTCGCGGCCTGGGCGGTGATTCCGCTCTCCCCGGAGCTCGTCATCTCCAAGGCCAACGCCGGACTTCTCTACCTGCTGGCGCTCACCTCCATGGGCGTCTATGGAGTGATCATCGCCGGCTGGGCGGCGAACTCGAAGTATGCGTTCCTCGGGGCGCTGCGCTCGGCGGCGCAGATGGTCGCCTACGAGATCGCCATGGGCTTCGCGCTGGTCGGGGTGCTGATGGCCGCGGGCAGCATGAATCTCGGCACCATCGTGCAGAGCCAGGAGGGCGGGGTGCTCTCGCAGAACTGGTTCTGGCTGTTTCCGCTCCTCATCGTCTACTTCATCTCGGGAGTGGCCGAAACCAACCGCGCGCCCTTCGATGTCGCCGAGGGCGAGTCGGAGATCGTCGCGGGCTTTCATGTCGAGTACTCGGGCATCGCCTTCGCGCTCTTCTTCCTCGCCGAGTACGCCAACATGATCCTCATCTCGGCGCTCACCGCGGTGTTCTTCTTCGGCGGCTGGCTCTCGCCGTGGCAGGGTTATCCGGGTATCGGACAGACGATCCTCGGTGAGTCGAGCTTCTTCTGGCTGGGACTGAAGATCTTCGTCTTCCTGTTCGTCTTCCTCTGGCTGCGGGCCACCTTCCCGCGCTACCGCTACGACCAGATCATGCGGCTCGGCTGGAAGGCACTGATCCCCGTGACGCTGGTGTGGATCGGGGTGGAGATGGTGCTCGCGCACTATCACGTCGGCCCCTGGGCCCGGCCCTGGTTCCAGTAGTAGGAGGCGAGTGATGGCCAATCCGCTGAAGACGTTCCTCATGCCGGAGCTCATCAAGGGACTCTCGGTCACCGCGCGCACCTTCTTCACCCGTAAGTACACGCTCAACTACCCGGAAGAGAAGACGCCACAGTCGCCGCGCTTTCGCGGACTGCACGCGCTGCGCCGCTATACGAACGGCCAGGAGCGCTGCATCGCCTGTAAGCTCTGCGAGGCCGTCTGCCCGGCCGTGTGCATCACGATCGACTCGGACGTGGCCCCGGACGGCACCCGGCGCACCACCCGCTACGACATCGACCTCTTCAAGTGCATCTACTGCGGCTTTTGCGAGGAGGCCTGCCCGGTCGATGCCATCGTGCTCACCCGCATCCACGAATATCACATGGAGCATCGCGGCGAGAACATCATGAGCAAGGACATGCTGCTCGCGGTCGGGGAGCGCTACGAGGCGATGATCGCCGCCGACAGGGCGGCGGATGCGCCCTACCGCTGAGGCAAATCCCGTGCTAGTGCAGGTTCTTTTCTACATCTTCGGCACGCTGCTCGTCGCCTCGGCGCTCGGGCTCATCATCGCGCGCAACCCGGTGTACTCGGCGCTGTTTCTCGTGCTGTGCTTCGTCAACTCCGCGGTGATCTGGCTGCTCACCGGGGCGGAGTTCCTCGCCATCGTGCTCGTGCTCGTCTATGTCGGCGCGGTGATGGTGCTCTTCCTGTTCGTGGTCATGATGCTCGACATCAACCTCGCGGAGCTGCGGCGCGGCTTCACCCGCTTCGCCTGGCTCGGTTGGCTCACGGCCTTCGCCGTCATCGCCGAGATCGTCGGGGTGGTATGGTCACACGGCCTCGGCGGGCTGGAGGTGAGCCGGGGCACGGTGCCCGAGCCCGCCGATTACAGCAACACGCTCGCCCTCGGACAGGTGATCTACACCCGCTACGCCTATCCGTTCGAGCTCGCCGCCGTGCTGCTGCTCGTGGCGATCGTGGCGGCCATCGCGCTCACCCTGCGCCACCGCCAGGGGCTGAAGGCCCAGAACGTGGCCCGCCAGGTGGCGGTGCGCGCCGCCGACCGCGTGCGCATCGTGAAGGTCGAGGCGGAGAAGTGGCCATGATCACGCACACAATCACCTTGGCGGAGCTCCTTACCCTCTCCGGGGTGCTGTTCGCCCTCGCCGTCGCCGGCATCTTCCTCAACCGCAAGAACGTCATCCTGCTCCTCATGTGCGTGGAGCTGCTGTTGCTTTCCGCCAACTTCAACTTCATCGCCTTCTCCCGGGTGTTGGACGACATCAGCGGCCAGGTGTTCGTATTCTTCGTGCTCACCGTCGCGGCGGCGGAATCGGCGATCGGGCTCGCGATCCTTGTGGTGCTGTTTCGTGAGCGGCGCAGCATCAACGTCGAAGATCTGAATACCCTGCGAGGCTGACGCCGCATGAATCCGCACGTGCTCATCGCCATTGCCCTGCTGCCGCTCATCGCCGCCGTGATCGCAGGCCTCGGCGGGCGCCTCATCGGACGGGCGGGCGCGCACACGGTGACCATCCTCGGTGTCGCGATCTCCTTCGCCCTCTCGATGGTCGTCCTCAGGCAGCTCTACGCGGACGGCATCCCCACCTTCAACGGTCCCGTGTACACCTGGGCGCTCACCGACGGCGTGCACATGGACGTCGGATTCCTGATCGATCGCCTGAGCGCGCTCATGATGGCGGTGGTCACGTTCGTGTCGCTTTGCGTGCACGTCTACACCATCGGGTACATGCGCGATGACCCGGGGTACATCCGCTTCTTCAGCTACATCTCCTTGTTCACCTTCTCGATGCTGATGCTCGTGATGTCGAACAACTTCATGCAGCTCTTCTTCGGCTGGGAAGCCGTCGGTGTGGTGTCGTACCTGCTGATCGGGTTCTGGTACACCCGGCCGAGCGCCGTGTTCGCGAACCTCAAGGCCTTTATCGTCAACAGGGTGGGCGATTTCGGCTTCGTGATCGGCATCGCGGCCGTGTTTTCCTACACCGGATCGCTCTCCTACGATGCGGCGTTCGCGGCCGCGCCACACCTGACGCATGCCGTCATTCCGATCACCGCGGCGAGCGGCGTCAATGCGCTGACCCTCATCTGCATCTGCCTCTTCATCGGTGCGATGGGCAAATCGGCGCAGGTGCCGCTGCACGTCTGGCTGCCGGACTCGATGGAAGGCCCGACGCCCATCTCGGCGCTCATCCACGCGGCCACCATGGTGACGGCGGGCATCTTCATGGTGGCCCGCATGTCGCCGCTGTTCGAGTACTCGGATGCCGCGCTCTCCTTCGTGCTCGTCATCGGCGCGACGACGGCGTTCTTCATGGGACTCCTGGGCGTCATCAACAATGACATCAAGCGCGTGATCGCCTACTCGACGCTCTCGCAGCTCGGCTACATGACGGCGGCCCTGGGGGTCTCGGCGTACGGCGCCGCGATCTTCCACCTCACGACCCACGCCTTCTTCAAGGCGCTGCTTTTCCTCGCGGCGGGCTCGGTCATCATCGGCATGCATCATGAGCAGGACATGCGCAAGATGGGCGGCCTCGCCAAGTACATGCCGATCACCGCCGTCACCTGCTGGATCGGGGGACTGTCGCTGGTCGCGACGCCGTTCTTCTCGGGGTTCTACTCCAAGGATGCCATCATCGAGGCGGTGGGCGATTCGCACCGCTGGGGTGCGACGTACGCCTACTGGTGCGTGCTCCTCGGCGCCTATGTCACATCGCTTTATACCTTCCGGCTGCTCTTCATGACCTTCCACGGCGAGGAGCGCTTCCGCCACGCCGCGGCGGCCGAGGCCGCTCACGGCGACCCGACCGACGCGCACACCGAGGTGGCCGCGCCTCCGGCGGCGCATGGGCATCATTCCGCGGAGCCGCACGAGAGCCCGTGGGTGGTCACGGTGCCGCTCATCGCGCTCGCCATTCCCTCGCTTCTCGTCGGTTACTTCACCGTGGGTCCGGTGCTCTTCGGCAGCTATTTCGGCAGCTCGATCTTCGTGCTGCCGGCCCACAACGTGATCGGCGACCTGGCACGGGAGTTTCACGGCCCGGGGCAGCTCGGTTTCCATGGTTTCCTCGGCTGGCCGTTTGCGCTCATGGCCCTCGGTTTCATCACGGCGTGGGCCTGCTTTCTCTGGCGTCCGACGCTGGCGGATCAGGCGGCGCGCACCTTCAGCGGACTGCGCACGATCCTCATTGAGAAGTACTACTTCGACTGGGTCAACGAGAAGATCATTGCACCGCTCACGCGTGGCATCGGCTTCGGGCTCTGGAAGGGCGGTGACCAGGGCGTGATCGACGGGGCGCTGGTCAACGGCTCGGCGGCGACCGTCGGGTGGCTGGGTGGCGTCGTGAGGCGCGTGCAGAACGGTTACCTCTACTCGTACGCGTTCTGGATGGTCATCGGTCTGGCGGTGCTGCTCGGCTGGTTCCTCGCCCGCGGCTGACGAAAGCACGAGCATGTACGCACATCCGCTCTCGATCCTGATCTGGCTGCCGATCGCCGCCGGCGTCATCGTGCTCCTCCTCGGCGAGCGCCACCTCGTCGCCGCACGCTGCCTGTCGCTCCTCGCCGCCGTCGCAACTCTCGCCCTCTGCCTGCCGCTGCTCGCCAATTTCAACACCAACACGGCGGCCTACCAGTTCGTCGAGAAGGCGGCGTGGATTCCGCGGTTCAACGCCTTCTACGCCCTCGGGGTCGATGGCATCTCGCTGCCGCTCGTGGTGCTCACGGCCCTCATGACGATACCCGTGATCATCGCCGCCTGGACGGTGGTGAAGACGCGCGCCGCGCAGTATTTCGCGGCCTTCCTCATCATGGAGGGCCTGATGATCGGGGTGTTCTGCGCCACCGATGCGCTGCTCTTCTACTTCTTCTGGGAAGCGATGCTGATCCCGATGTTCCTCATCATCGGCATCTGGGGCGGCCCGCGGCGCGTGTACGCCAGCATCAAGTTCTTCCTCTACACCTTCCTCGGCTCGGTCTTCATGCTGGCGGCCCTCATCTACATGTACGTGAAGGCGGGCAGCTACTCGATCGCAGCCTTCCAGGCGCTGCCCTTGACGCTGGTGGAGCAGCGTTGGATCTTCGCGGCCTTCATGCTCGCCTTCGCCGTCAAGGTGCCGATGTGGCCGGTGCATACCTGGCTCCCCGACGCGCACGTCGAGGCGCCGACCGGCGGCTCGGTGATCCTCGCGGCCATCATGCTGAAGATGGGCGGGTACGGCTTCCTGCGCTTCAGCCTGCCGATGACGCCGGATGCCTGTCGTGAGCTCAACCTCTTCGTCATCACGCTGTCGCTGATCGCCGTGATCTACATCGGCTTGGTCGCCATCGTTCAGGCGGACATGAAGAAGCTGATCGCCTACTCCTCGATCGCGCACATGGGCTTCGTCACTCTCGGAGCGTTCGTCGTCTACGAAATCGTGCGCACCACCGGTCAGGTGCAGGGGGCGGCGATGGGCATGGACGGGGCGATGGTGCAGATGATCTCGCACGGCCTCATCTCCGGCGCGCTCTTTCTTTGCGTCGGCGTGCTTTACGACCGGGTACACAGCCGCGAGATTTCCGCCTACGGCGGCGTGATCAACACCATGCCCGTTTTCGCGGCTTTCATGGTCATGTTCGCGCTCGCCAACACGGGCCTCCCGGGCACCTCGGGCTTCGTCGGGGAATTCCTCGTAATCCTCGCGAGCTTCAAGGCGAGCTTCTGGTACTCGACGCTCGCGGCCGTGACGCTCATCCTCGGGGCGTGCTACACGCTCTGGCTGGTCAAGCGGGTGCTCTACGGACCCGTGGCCAACGATCACGTGGCGCACCTCACCGATCTCAATGGACGCGAGTTCGTCGTGCTCGGCATGCTCGCGGTGCTGGTGCTCGCGATCGGCATCTGGCCCGAGCCGTTGTTGAAGATCATGGAGCCCTCGATCCATCACCTGGTCACGCAGGCCGTCGCCACCAAGATCCCGTTGTGATCCGCCCCGAAGACCTAAACCCATGAAGACCGGTCAATGATCGCGATCCTGCACGGCATGACTCCCGCGATGCCCGAGATCTATCTCGGCTTCGCGATCTGCGCGGTGCTGCTCTTCGAGGTGTTCGTGGGCGTGAAGCGTCCCGGGGCGACCTCGACGGTCACCCTGCTCGCGCTCGTGGCCGGGGCGGCGCTCACCGTGCGTTACGCCGATATCGGCTATCACGCGGTGCTCTTCGACGGCATGTACGTCGCCGACCCGCTCGCCTTCGTGCTGAAGCTCGCCGGGTTCCTGATCGTCGCGGTGGCGCTGCTTTACTCGCGCATGTATCTCGAGAACCGCGACATCCTGCGCGGTGAGTACTACGTGCTCGCGCTCACGGCGCTGCTCGGCATCTTCGTGCTCATCTCGGCCAACAGCCTCCTCACCGTCTACATCGGCGTCGAGCTGCTCGCTCTTTCGCTCTACGCGATGGTCGCATTCGACCGGGAATCGGGCGTCGCGGCAGAGGCGGCCATGAAGTATTTCGTGCTGGGCGCGATCGCCTCCGGCACGCTGCTTTACGGCATGTCGATCGTCTACGGCCTCACCGGTACGCTCGACCTCGAGGTGATCGCGACCAGGCTCACCACGCCGGGGAGCCTCGGGGTCATCCTCGGCCTCGCGTTCATCGTGGTGGCGGTCGCGTTCAAGTTCGGCGCCGTGCCGTTTCATATGTGGCTGCCCGACGTCTATGAGGGCGCGCCGACCAGCGTGACGCTCTTCATCGGCACGGCTCCCAAGATCGCGTATTTCGCCCTGACGCTGCGTTTGTTGGCGCATGGGCTCGCGGGCACTGCCGCCGACTGGACGCTGATGCTGACACCGCTCGCGGTACTCACCCTCATCGTCGGCAACGTCGTCGCGATCGTGCAGTCGAACCTCAAGCGCATGCTCGCGTACTCGACCATCAGCCACGTCGGTTTCATCGTGCTCGGCTTCGTCGCTGGCACGCCGAGCGGCTACACCGCCGCGCTGTATTACACGCTGGTGTATGTCCTGATGGCGCTCGGCGCCTTCGGCGTGATCCTGCTCGCGAGCCGCAAAGGCTTCGAGGCGGATAAGCTCGATCACTACAAGGGCCTCTATCAGCGCGATCCGCTGCTCGCGCTGGTCATGATGGTGCTGATGTTCTCCTTCGCCGGCGTGCCGCCCTTCGTCGGGTTCTCGGCGAAGCTTCGGATCATCCAGGCACTCTGGGAGACGAGCCATCTGGGCCTGGTGGTCATTTCGATCGTGATGTCGGTCGTGGGCGCGTTCTATTACCTGCGCGTCGTGAAGCTCATGTGCGTCGATGCGCCGCCGGAGAATCTGCCGGCGACGCTGCGGCCGCTCGGGCCGCGGTTCGTGATCGGGTGCAACGCCGCGGCCGTGCTCGTGCTCGGCGTGCTGCCCAACCCGCTGCTCAATCTCTGCAGCAACCTGATCCACTGACGCCGGTTTTTCGATAGGGGCCTCCAGCCTTCGGGCCTGAGGCTTGCTTTGGGCTGTCGGTGCCATGAGCAGGCACTACGATCTCGTCGTGATCGGCAGCGGCGCCGCGGCCTCGGGCGTGGCCTCACGGGTCCGTAAAGCCGGCCGCAGCGTCGCCATCGTCGACTTTCGGCCGTTCGGTGGAACCTGCGCGCTGCGCGGGTGCGACCCGAAGAGGGTGTTGGTGGCGGGCGCGGAGGCGGTGGGGGCGGCGAGACGTCTGGATCGCCGCGGTGTCTGCGGCCGGGCAGCGGTCGACTGGCCGGATCTCATGGCCTTCAAGCGCACTTTCACCGATCCGGTGCCCGCGGAGCGGGCGCAGAATTATCGGGATGAGCGCATCGATGCCTTCCACGGAACGGCGAAGTTCAAGGATGGCCATACGCTCGCCGTGGGCGAGCTCGAGCTCGAGGCGGACCACATCGTGCTCGCCGCGGGCGCGGAGCCGGTTCCGCTCGACATCCCGGGGCAGAACCATGCGATCACGCACGAGCAGTTCCTATCGCTCGAGACCTTGCCGCAGCGCATCGTATTCATAGGCGGCGGCTACATCGCGGCGGAATTTTCCAACATCGCGGCGCTCTCGGGAGCGCAAGTGACCGTGCTGCAGCGGCGCGAGCGGATGCTCACGCCCTTCGATCCGGATCTCGTCGGATGGCTGATGGACTCGTTTCGCGAGATGGGCATCGTGGTGCGGACCGACGTTCGGGTCGAGGCGATCGAGCCGGTCTCCCGGGGTGCCAATGTTCGCGGAGGCGGCTCTCGCTGCTTTGCCGTGCGCTACTCGGCGCACGGCGCAACGGCGTCGATCGACGCCGACCTCGTGGTGCATGCGGCGGGCCGAAGACCCGCGCTGCAGGCGCTCGACCTCGAGGCCGGGGAGGTCGCGGTGGATGATCACGGGCGGCTGCGCCTCAACGAGTGGCTGCAGAGCATTTCCAACCCGGCGGTGTACGCGGCGGGTGACGCCGCGCAGCGCGGACCGCCACTGACGCCCGTGGCGGCGCGCGATGCCGAGGTCGTCTCGGCAAACCTGCTCGACGGTAACACCCGCAGAGCCGAATACGACGCCGTACCGAGCGTAGCCTTTACCATACCGCCGATCGCGGCGGTGGGACTCGGTGAGGAGGCGGCGCGCGCGGCGAGTCGGAGCGTGCGAGTGCATTGTCGGCGGGCCTCCGGCTGGTACACCGCCCGGCGCGTGGCCGAGCCGGCCTACGGCTTCAAGGTGCTCATCGACGAGGAAAGCCGACGCATCCTCGGAGCGCATCTGGTAGGACCTGGCGCCGAGGACACCATAAACCTGTTCGCGCTGGCAATGCGCGAAGCGTTGACTACGGACGCCCTCCAGGAGGCGTTCTTTGCCTACCCGACGGCGGCATCGGACATCGGCTCCATGCTCTGAATGTCAGTTGGCGGGCAGCACGGTCGCGCTGGCTTCGCCGAACCCGATCCGCACGCATTCCGGACGCTCGCACCAGCCGCGCAGGATCACGCGGTCACTGTCCTCCAGGAAGATGCGGGTCTCGCCGCTCTCGAGGCGAATCGCACGCTTGCCCCCCTCGGTCAGCTCGAGGAGAGACCCGGCTTCCTGAGGGTCCGGCCCTGACTGGGTGCCGGTGCCGAGGAGATCCCCAGGCTCGAGATTGCAGCCGTTCACCGTGTGATGAGCGACCATCTGCGCGATCGACCAGTAGCTGTGTCGGAAGTTGGTCCGGGCGAGCCGCTGCGGCGCAGCGCGGCTCGCGCGCATGACCGCGGTTTCGATCGCCACTTCGAGTTGCAGATCGAGCGCGCCGCCTGCCCGCAGCTCCGCGCCGTCCAGATAAGCGAGCGGTTGCGGATCCTCCGCCGGGCGGCTCCAGGGAAGCCTGAAAGGAGCGAGCGCTTCGAGAGTCACCACCCAAGGGGAGATCGTGGTCGCGAAGTTCTTGGCGAGGAAGGGACCCAGCGGCTGGTACTCCCAGGCCTGAATGTCGCGGGCCGACCAGTCATTGAGCAGACAGAGGCCGAACACGTGCTCCTCGGCCGCGGCGAGCGGGATCGGACGGCCGAGCCCGTTGCCCGATCCGATGAGGACGCCGACCTCGAGCTCATAGTCGAGGCGCGCGCTCGGCGCGAGCTGCGGCCGATCGGCGCCCCGTGGCATGACCTGCCCACGTGGGCGTCGCACATCCTCGCCGGAGACGCCGAGGGAGGAGGCGCGGCCGTGATAGGCGATGGGCACCCACTTGTAGTTGGGCAGCAGCGGTTGATCGGGGCGAAAGAGACGCCCGACCGCGGTAGCGTGGTGAATGGACGCGTAGAAATCGGTGTAGTCGCCGATTCTGGCCGGCAGGGTGAGTTCCGCCTCGCTCTGCGGGATGAGGGCGGTCGCAAGCTCCGTCGCGCGTGGCGAGCCCTCGCGCAGGCACTCGCAGAGGCCGCGGCGCAGCGCGACCCAGGCGTTGCGCCCAAGCCTCATCAGGCGGTTGAGCGATGGCTCCGCACAGGCCGCGAGCGCCTCCGCCTCGAGGCCGCCGAACGGAGTCAACATATCGAGCGCGCCCAGGTCGAGCACCTGGTCGCCGATCGCCGCTCCGCAGCGGAAGTTCTCACCGACACCCCGGCGCCGGAAGACCCCGAGGGGCAGGTTTTGAATGGGAAAGTCGGCACCCGGCGCGTTGGCGGAGGTCACCCAGCTTCGCAGTTTCGGGTCGTGGGTCGCATCGAGGCCGGCACTCATCGACGACGCTCCTTACCCGGCGTCCGCCGCCGCCGGCGGACTGAAGCGTTTTGCGAGGCCGCGCCAACACTGCGCGTAATCGGGCTGCAGCTGCGGCAGCTCGAGGGCGAGGCGAGTCGGTCGAATGACGGTGCGTGTCTCGAACATGAAGGCCATGGTATCGCCGATACGCTGCGGGCGGGTGGTATCGGCGCGCAGCGCCCGCTCGAAGGTCTCGGCATCCGGGCCGTGGCCGGTCATGCAGTTGTGAAGCGATGCGCCACCGGGCTCGAAACCGCCGACCTTGGCGTCGTAAACACCGTGGATGAGCCCCATGCACTCGCTGGCGATGTTGCGGTGAAACCAGGGCGGCCGGAAGGTATCCTCCATCGCGAGCCAGCGGGGCGGGAAGATGACGAAGTCCACCGCATCGACTCCCGGGGTGTCGCTGACGGACTGCAACACGAGGAAGATGGAGGGATCCGGATGATCGTAACTCACCGAGCCGATCGTATTGAAGCGGCGCAGGTCGTACTTGCAGGGCGCGTTGTTGCCATGCCAGGCGACGACATCGAGCGGGGAGTGATCAAGCGGCGCCGACCAGAGCTCGCCGCAGAACTTCGCCACGAGCTCCATCTCGCCCTCGCGATCCTCGTACCAGGCGACCGGTGTCTGGAAATCGCGCGGGTTGGCGAGCCCGTTCGAGCCGATGGGACCCAGGTCGGGCAGGCGCATCGGCGCCCCGAAGCTCTCGCAGATGTAGCCGCGCGCCTGAGCATCGGGCAGCTCGACCCGGAAGCGCAGTCCGCGCGGAATGAGCAGCACCTCCTGTGGCGCGACCTCGAGGATCCCGAGCTCGGTCGCGACGCGCAGCCGCCCGAGCTGCGGCACGATGAGGAGCTCACCGTCGGCGTCGTAGAAGAACCGCTCGCGCATCGAGCGGTTGGCGACATACCAGTGAATCGCACAGCCCGCTTGGCTCCCCGGCGAGCCGGTCCCGCCCAAGGTCAGGAGGCCGTCGATGAAGTCCGCGGGCTGGGACGGCAGGGGAGGTGGGCTCCAGCGCAGCGGATTCGGGGAGGCGAGGAGTCCCTCGAAATGTCCCGCGAGCTCGCGATGCGGCAGCGGACGGAAGGCATCCCGCAGCATCGCGGCGGGACGGATCCGGTAGAGCCAGCTGCGGCGGTTGGCGTGCCGCGGAGCGGTGAAGGCCGTCCCGGAGAATTGCTCGGCGTAAAGACCGTAGGCGCACTGTTGCGGGGAGTTGCGTCCCTCGGGCAGGGCGCCGGGGACAGCCTCGGTGGCAAAGTGGTTGCCGAAGCCGCTTGAGTATCGAAGCGAGGTGCTCATGGCTCACTCCCGGTATGCTTTGCCTGCTATGATGGCACAATTAGTTGCGTGCGCAACCTTTTGGGGATGGACCGCGTGAGTGTCCGGGTTGCGAGCGAGCTCTCGCTCGAGCTCGCCGCTTTCATGCCGTACCGCCTGAATCGCCTCGCGGTCGGGGTCAGCAATCACCTGTCCGACATCTACCGGGAGCGCTTCGGCCTCGATGTCCCCGAATGGCGTGTCATGGCGACCGTGGGCTCTCAGCACGGCTGCACCGCGCAGCACGTCGCCGAGAGCACCCGGATGCACAAGACCCGTGTGAGCCGCGCCATCGCGCATCTCGAGGCGCGCGAGCTCATCGAACGCGCCTCGAGCGCCGCCGATCGGCGGGCGAGGGAGGTGCGTCTCACCCGCGCCGGGCGGCGCATGTACGCCGAGCTCGTGCCGCTCGTGCTCGAGCGCGAGCGCGAGCTGCTTTCGTGCCTGTCGAAGGAGCAGCTTCGCGGCTTCCTGACTGCGATCGAGTCGCTCGAGAGCTTCCTCGGCGTGCGGGAGTAGCCTTTGGGATCGCCCGCCGCCTCGCAGAATGCCACGACGCTGCTCGCGCGCTCGGCGCAGCTGACGCTGACCGCGACGCCGACGGACGATGCCCTCGCGCTGCGGATCGCCCGGGTGTCGGGTCAGCGGCTCATCGTGGGTCCCGGGCAGGTGACCGCGACCCTGGACGGCCGCCGCGTGCCGCTCGGCGCCGAGCCGAACGGCGCCTGGCTCCTCTCGCTGCACGGCCAGCGTGGAGGCGCTCACTCGCTCAGTGTCGTGGTGACCCACGACGGCATCCGGGAGCTGCTCAGCGGCACGGTGACCGCGCCGCCGCACCGAAGCGACCGAAGCGCGCTGGATTTCTTCCAGAGCCACGGCATGTTCGCCTGGTGGGTGCTCAACATCGCCGTGGTGCTGATCGCCGTGCTCGTCATCTCCCGTCACCGGCGCTGAGCACATGAGGCGCTGAGCACATGAAGAGCTTCAAGTACTACGACCTCATCCTCGGCGCCTACGTCTGCGTGCTCCTCTGCTCGAATCTCATCGGGCCGGCGAAGGTCTCGACCGTGCAGGTGCCGCTCATCGGGCCGGTCACCTTCATGGCCGGGGTGCTCTTCTTCCCGATCTCCTACATTTTCGGTGACATTCTGACGGAGGTCTACGGCTACGCCCGCGACCGGCGCTGTGTCTGGGCCGGGTTTGCGGCGCTGGTTTTCGCCGCGTTCATGTCATACGTGATCGTGCATCTGCCGCCGGCCAGGTTCTGGGAGAGCAAGCAGCCGGCGGTCGAGGCGATTTTTGGCAGCACGCCCCGCATCGTCGCCGCCTCCATGGTCGCGTTCTGGTGCGGCTCCTTCGTCAACAGCTACGTGCTCGCGCGGATGAAGCTGTGGACCGAGGGCCGCTGGCTCTGGACACGGGTGATCGGATCGACGCTGTGCGGGGAGCTGGTGGACTCCGGGCTCTTCTACACCATCGCCTTCATGGGAATACTCACGCCGGCGGAGCTGCTCACGGTGACCGCCACGCAGTACGTGCTGAAGTCAGGATGGGAAATCATCATGACCCCGGTCACCTATCGTGTGGTCGGGTTTCTGAAGCGCTCTGAGCAGGAGGACTACTTCGACCGCGATACGGACTTCACGCCGTTCTCGCTGAGTCTCGCCGATCATCGGCCGATGCGGTGGCTGACGCGGTCTTCCTCGGCGTTGAGCCGCGCCTGCTCGCGTCGGGTGAGATGACCGCCGTGCATTGCCGCCATCTGCTGCTCCTGCGCGCGAATGCGCTGGTCGGCGCCGTGCAGTCGCGCCGCCCGCGCCGGGGTGATCTGGCCCGTGTGGACCTCCTGATCGACGCGCGCATCCTGCATGGCCAGTCGGCCGTTGACTTGCGCACGACGCGGGTGGTGCGCCTGCCACGCGGTCTGGGCCATGGCCGGGGTGGCGAGGCACGCCAGCGACACGGTGGCGGCGACGGCAGCGAGGACGGTATGCAGCGATTTCGACATGGGATGGGCTCCTCTCGGCACCATTGCCGGGGTCGCATTGAGCCCGATTTACGGGCTTTCCGGCGTTAACAACGCCGCAGAGCGGGCGCTGCTGACGACCATTAACAAAAGTTAACCCGGTAGAAGTGCGACCCAGATCACGCTCTCCCGAGATGCCGCTTCAACGTATGTCCGCTAGCACGGCGCCGCCATCCCACGACCTTGATGCAGGCGCGTCCGCGGCAGCGCGCCGTGGGCTGAGCGCGCGCGCGGCGGCCGAACGGCTGCGGATCGAGGGCCCGAACGCGCTCCCTGAGCTCGAGCGCCGCACGGCGCTGCGCATCATCGTCGAGGTGGTGCGGGAGCCGATGTTCGCCCTGCTCCTCGGAGCTGGAGTGTTGTATCTGCTCATCGGCAGCCGCGGCCAGGCGCTGCTGCTCTTCGCCTTCGCGTGCTTCTCGGTGGCGATCGCGATCATCCAGGAGGGCAGGAGCGAGCGGGTTCTCGAAGCACTGCGGGACCTGACGAGCCCGCGGGCGCTGGTGATCCGCGATGGCGGCCAGATTCGCATCCCGGGCAGAGAGGTCGTGCGCGAGGATCTTTTAGTGCTGGCGGAAGGCGACCGTGTTCCCGCCGATGCGCTGTTGATTTCCGGTGACGACGTCCAGGCGGACGAGAGCCTGCTCACGGGAGAGTCCGTCCCGGTGCGCAAGCGCGCTGGCGCGCGTCCGCAGGAGCGAGGCCCGGGAGCGGCCGCGCAAGCGCTGTCGGCCGAAGCAGCGCCGGGAGGCGATGACCTGCCTTTCGTTTTCTCCGGCACTCTGATCGTCACCGGCAGCGGACTGGCGCGGGTCACCGCAACAGGTGCGCGCAGCGAGATCGGCAAGATCGGACACGCCGTCACCCGCATCACGCCGGAGCCGCCTCGGCTGCAGGTTCAGACCCGCGGATTCGTCACGGGCTTCGCCATCGTCGGACTGTCATTGAGCGCGATCGCCGTGCTGCTCTACGGACTCCTGCGGGGTGAGTGGCTGCAGGGTCTGCTCGGCGGTATTGCGCTCGGCATGTCGATGTTGCCGGAGGAGTTTCCTCTGGTTCTCACCGTATTCATGGTGATGGGCGCATGGCGGCTCTCCCGCTCGCAGGTGTTGACCCGCCGGCCCGCGGCCATCGAGACGCTGGGTGCCGCCACCGTGCTCTGCACCGACAAGACCGGCACACTCACGCGCAATCTGATGACGGTGCAATGGTTGGAGCGGGACGCGCAGTGCGCGGCGGCGGTCGAGCACGGTCGTGGAGCCGGCGCGCTGCAACCGAAACTGCGTGAGCTGCTCGAGGCCGCGGTGTTGGCCAGTCGGCCCGAGGCCGTCGACCCGATGGACCGCGCGCTCGTGCGGCTGGCGCAAGAGGCCGGTGGCGATGCGCGAGAGGCCGAGCTCGTGCGTGGCTATCCCTGGCTGCCCGAGCTGCCCGCGCTGGTACAGGTGTGGCGGCGGCCGGGCGAACCGCTGCTCGCCGCCGCCAAGGGTGCGCCGGAGGCGCTGGCGGTGCTCTGCCACCTTTCTGACGAGGCTTCGCAGGCACTGCGCTCCAGGGTGCAGGAGCTCGCCCGGAGCGGCATGCGCGTGCTGGCAGTGGCTGCGGCGCGGCTCGAGACCCGCGAGCCCCCCGCGTCCGCCAACGACCTGGCGCTCACCCTCATGGGCCTCGTAGGCTTCGTCGACCCGCTGCGCGGGGGCATTCCCGAGGCCGTGCGTGAATGTCGCTCAGCCGGTATCCGTGTGGTGATGATCACCGGCGATCACCCCGAGACCGCGCGCGCGATCGCGCGCGAGGCCGGGATCGAGCATGAGCACGTCATGACTGGCCCGGAACTGGCAACGCTCGATGACGGTTCGTTCCTCGAGCGCGCGCGGCAGGTATCGGTCTTCGCGCGGATCACGCCCCAACAGAAACTGCGTATCGTCGCGGCGCTCAAGGCGCGAGGCGAGGTCGTCGCCATGACCGGCGATGGGGTGAACGATGCTCCGGCGCTGAGATCGGCGCATATCGGCATCGCCATGGGTCAGCGCGGAACGGACGTCGCGCGCGAAGCCTCATCGCTCGTGCTGCTCGATGATGATTTCAACTCCATCGTGCGGGCGGTACGGCTCGGACGCCGCATCTACGACAATCTCGTGAAGGCGGTGAGCTACATTCTCGCCATCCACCTGCCGATCGCTGGCCTCGCGCTGCTGCCCATCGCCATGGGCCGGCCGCTCGTGCTCACACCGATGCTGATCGCGATCATCGAGCTCATCATCGACCCGATATGTTCCGTGGTGCTCGAGGCGGAGCGCGACGAGCGCGATGTCATGCGGCGCCCGCCGCGCAATCCGAAGAGCACACTGCTGTCGCGCCCCTTGCTCGCAAGCGGCTTTCTGCAAGGAGGGCTCGCGATCCTCGCCGTATGCGGCATCTTTCTCTACGCGGACCTCGGTGGCCTGGGCGCCGAGACAGTCCGCTCGATGGGCTTCGTGACGCTGGTGTGCGTCAACTACGCCCTGGTCTTCGCCAACCGCAGCTTCAGCGCCTCGCCGCTCGCGGGCTTTGCGCGTCCGAATCCATCCCTCTGGATCAGCGCGGCTGCCGCGGGCGGCGCGCTCATCGCGATGTTCTCGCTGCGCGCCGTGCGCAGCTTCCTGCAGCTCGGGCCACTGCAAGCCGATGAGGCGCTGCTTTGCATCGCGGCGGCGGCGGCGCTGCTCGGCGCGCTCGAGCTCATCAAGGTGGCGTTGCGGCGCGCCTCGAGCCGCTGATGGGGCGAGACTCAAGAGCTGGACAGCGGTCATCGCCCGGGCGCGCCGTGCGTTCTACTCTGTGAGGCACCCGAAAGGCGGCGCCTGGAACGAAGGCGATAGATCAGGTCTAGACTATGGTGGTGGATAAGAGCATGAGATCCATGGCAAATCTGCGAAATGGCTTAGGCGTGGCGGTGGCCGTAGCGGCCTCGATCCTCTTCGTGGCGGCACCGGCGGTGAGCGCCGCGGGCCCCGATCACGGCGATTTCCACGGCGACGGCGGACGCGGTGGGATGCACTTTGCCCCGCATGGGGGCGGCCGAATGCGTCTTGCCGAGGGGCCCCACGACGGCGGACCGCGTTTCGGGGGACACTCCGGAGGCGGCGCCCGCTATGCCGTGCCGCATCACTGGGTCGGCATGCATCCTCGCTTTGAAGGCGGGCCGCATTCCGGTGCGGCCTGGGTTCGGCCCTGGGGTCCGCGCTGGGTCCCCGGTTATTGGAGGGGCGGATACTGGGGCGGCAGATTCTGGCCGCACGTCTATCTCGGGTGGGACTTCCCGTGGTTCCTGGGCGCACTCCCGTTGGGCTATGCCACCTACTGGTGGGGCGGCGTGCCTTACTACTACTGGCAAGGCGTGTACTACGTCTGGAGCCCTGACTACGGCGACTATGTGGTGACCGATCCCCCGCCGGTCACGGGAGGAGTTGCCGAGGGCGCGGCACCGCCACCGGCCTCGCAGGCGGCCAACGGCGACAGCCAGGGCGCGATGAGCCTCTATGTCTACCCGAAGAACGGTCAGAGCGAGCAGCAAACGGCGAACGATCGCTATCAGTGTCACGAGTGGGCCGTCGGTCAGACCGGGTTCGATCCCACCAATTCGGCCAACGACACGCAGGCCTCCACGGCGACGCCCGGGAACTACAAGCGCGCCGTGACCGCCTGCCTCGAAGCGCGCGGCTACAGCGTGAGATAAGCGGGCTCGGGCCGGCCGGCGCGGGACGCGCCGGCCTGTGCCGTGATAGCGTTGGGGCCCGCGGGTCCCCACGAGTTCATGGTCATGCCGCAGCCTGCGCCAGTCGTATTCCTGTTCGATGTTGACAACACGCTCCTCGACAACGACGCGGTGCAGGATGACCTGAGCACTCACCTCGAGCGGCAGTTCGGCCGCGCGCGCCGTGACCGCTACTGGTTTATTTTCGAGACCCTGCGCAGGGAGCTCGGATACGCGGATTATCTCGGGGCACTGCAGCGCTACCGCCTGGAGAATCTCGACGAGCCGCAGCTTCTGCTGATGTCGTCCTTTCTGATCGACTACCCGTTTGCGAACCGCCTCTACCCAAACGCCCTGGAAGCATTGGCGCACTGCCGCCGCTTCGGGCCGACCGTCATCCTGTCGGATGGAGATGTGGTCTTCCAGCCGCGCAAAGTGCGTCGCTCGGGCCTGTGGGATGCCGTCGAGGGGCGGGTGCTCATCTATCTGCACAAGGAGCGGATGCTCGATGCCGTGACGCAGCGCTTTCCGGCATTACGCTACGTGATGGTGGACGATAAGCTGCGCATTCTCGCGGCCATGAAGCGCGAATGGGGTACCGCCCTCACCACGATCTTCCCGCGGCAGGGGCACTATGCGCATGACGCGAAGGAGATAGCCGCCTATCCGGCGGCGGATGTGACCCTGGAGCGGATCGGGGACATGCTGGACTGGAGGCCCTAGCGCCCGTCACGCTGGCTGCGGAAGGGCGCGCGGCGTTATGCTGCGCGGCCGGCGCTTCACGATTCCGAGGAGTTGGTCATGGGCCAGAACAGCATCCCCGAGTCCCACCTCGATCTCTTTCGCAAGAAGGCATTCGCCAATCTGGCCACACTGATGCCGAACGGCTCGCCCCAGGTCACGCCGGTCTGGGTGGATTACGACGGACGGTACGTGCTCATCAACACCGCCGAGGGGCGTCAGAAAGACAAGAACTTGCAACGCGACGGCCGGCTCGCGATGTCGATCTTCGATCCGGAGAATCCCTACCGCTATCTCGAGGTGCGCGGACGCGTCGCGGAACGCACGCGCGAGGGCGCGGATCAGCACATCGATGCCATGGCCCGCAAGTACCTCGGCAAGGATCAGTATCCGTACCGCCAGCCGGACGAGGTGCGGGTGCTGTACAAGGTGATGCCGGAGCGCTGCACGTTCATGGGTTGACCGGCTCGCGAGCGGCGCCTCACTTGGGGTTGGCCGGAGCCTCGGGTTTGGCGGCGGGCTCGGCGGCGAGGAAGACGAGCGAGCAGTCCGCGCGCTCGAGCAGCACCGAGGCTACATCCCCGAAATTCAGAGGACTTCCGGCTCGCTGGCTGACACCCATGACCACCAGGTCGTGACGACCCGCGCCGATCTCGCGCAATATCGCCGTCGCCGCCTCGCGGTGGCTGCGCACGGCGGATCGCACGTTGACGGAGTAAGCGCGGGCGAGCTGTACGATTTCGTTGGTGATCGGGTTGCTCGACGGCTCATCGTCGATGTCGTCCTGTCGCCCGAAGCGCAACCCGAGACGCTCGCGCAGCGGCCGGCGGCTCGCAGCGCGACCGGCGATGTGCAGCGCCGTCACCGACCCGCGCGAGCCCTGGGCGAGGGCCACGGCCAGCTCCGCGCCGCGCCGCGACACACCGGTCCCCGACACCGGCACCAGGATCTTGAGCGGCGCGCGCAACCTTCCGGAACGATGCTCGCGACGGGCGAGCACGATCGCGAACGGCCCCGAGAAGCCGGCGGCGCTTCGCGAGATGGCGGAATGGAAACTCGGGCCGCGCGAGGCAGGCTCGCGCCCGATGAGAAGAAGACCGTAGCCCTTGCGGTCTTCGGTGCGGATCGCATCGTCGGCGGGGTTCGGCTCCTCGACCCTGAGCGTCAGGTCGAGCGGCTGCGGCTCACCGTTTCGCGCACCGCCCGATTCGGCCGCTTCGCGGATCACGGCCGTGGTGTGCTCCGCAGAGTCCCCTTCGGTCGTTGAGCGCTCGAAGTGCAGGGCGGTGGCTGGGATCTGCCGCACGCCGGCGACGAGGCCCGCCAGATGCGAAGCGAGCTGGCCGCTCGGGCTCGAGTCGGCCGCGAGCAGCAGCCGCTCCACACCCGGGAGAAAGCCCCGTGCCTCCAGGGCCTCGCGCTCGAGCCGTGCGGCTTCCTCCGGGCGCATCGGCAGACGCTGCAGCGCCCAGCGCAGCATCGGTGGCATCGCGAGGGTGGTGACGAGGGCCATGACGACGATGGCGGTGAAGAAGCTCTCGTTGAGCAGACCCATGGAGAGGCCGACGGAGGCGATGATGACCTCGGTCGAGCCCCGGGCATTCATGCCGCATCCCACCGCGAGGGATTCCGCGCCCGTGAGACCCGCAAGTCTTCCGCCGAGGCTCGCGCCCGAGAACTTGCCGATGCTCGCGACCGCGATGAGACCGATCGTCAGCAACAGCATGTTGGTCTGGCCGAGCGAAGCGACATTGGTGGCGAGCCCCGCCAGAGCAAAGAAGACGGGCATGAAGAGCGCCACGATGAGGCCTCGCAACTGCTCCTCGATGTGTCGTGTCAGGATGGGCGATTCGCCGATCAGCACTCCGGCGACGAACGCTCCGAGGACGGTCTGCACCCCGATCGCGTCCGTCACCAGCGCCATCGCACCGGCGATCACCAGAATGACCGTGATGACGGGCAGCTCACTCACGAAGTGATCATTGGTCCAGCGGATCACATGAAAGACGAGGCGTCGTCCCAGGGTGATGCTGAAGGCGAGAAACGCCAGGGTGCCGAGCACGGTGCGTGCCACCAGGGTGAGATCGACGCGCCCCTTCTGAGCGAGCCCGAGCGTCACTGATACGAAGATCCACCCGATCGTATCGTCGATGATGGCGGCGCCGATGATGATCTGGCCGACGGTTCTGCGGATGAAACCGAGCTCGCGCACCAGCGCCGCGACGATCTTCACCGAGGACACCGCGAGCGCGGTGCCGATGAAAAGCGCGAGCAGCAGCCGCTCATCCGGCCTCGGGAGCATCGCGGCGGGCAGCAGCTCGATGGCGATCACGCCAAAGAGAAATGGCAGGGCGATGCCGGCCAGCGAGACGCTGGCGGCGGCGCGTCCGGAGTCACGCATGAGTGACAGATCCGTCTCCATGCCCGTGAGCAGCAGCAGAAGGAGCACACCGAGCTGGGCCACCGCATCGAGCATGGCGCGCTGCTCGGGTGCGTGCGGAAAAAGTGCCAGCTCGGCAGCGGGAGCGATGTGACCGAGGATCGAGGGGCCGAGTACGACCCCGGCGAGCAGCTGCCCCATGACCGGTGGTTGCCCCCAGCGCGAGAGGAGCTCTCCGAGCAGCCGTGCGGTGAAGAGCAGCACCACGATCTGCCCGAGGAAAATGGCGCCGGAGGCGCCGAGCTGCGAAGCATGCAGGCCGATCATGGCACGAGCATGCCATAATTCCCCGATGCCGCCGGCCGCTCCCCTGAGACCCGCGCTTGCGACTGCGAGCGAGGCGGGAAAGTCCGCGATACACGCTCCTGCGAAGGCAAGCGCGACCATTCTGATCTGCCGCCCGAACACCCGTCTCGGCAACACGCTGCTGATGACGCCGCTCCTCGAGGAAATCGAAGCCACGCTGCCTGCGGCGCGAGTGGAGATCCTGACGGCCTGCCCGGCCGCGCACGAGGTGTTCCAGGCGTTTCCCTCGGTGACGCGCGTGCACCAGCTGCCCTTTCGCGGGGTGCGGCATCCGCTGCGACACCTGCTGACGCTGCTGCGCGTGCGGCGAACCCGCTACGACATCCTGCTCGATCCCTGCCCCAGGTCCTGGACCTCGGGCTTCCTGACGCGGTGGTTGGCGGCGCGAGTCAAGTTGGGTTTTGTCAGCGCCCACAAGAGCCGGGGCCCTGACATCAGCATTCCGTTCGAGGGCGCGCCGGTGCACATGGGCTCCTATCCCGTGTATCTGCTTCGCCGTGGACTGCTCGAGCTCGATGAGGATCTCGCTCGCGCCGAGACTCCCAAGCTCGGCATCCGGCTCACCGAAGCCGAGTGCCGCGCCGGCAAGGAGGAAATCGGGCGTCTCCTCGGATCGGGGCATTCCGGGCCGGTGGTGGCGGTGGCGGCTCACGCGACCGGGACGAAGCGCTTTTCCGTCGAGTGGTGGCGTCGCATGATCGCGAGTCTCAGGACGCGGTTGCCCGCGGTGAGGATCCTCGAGATCCGGCCGCCGAACGGAGTGGCGGCGCTACCCGAGCTGCCGGCGTATTACTCGCGCCGGGTACGCGAGGTGGCCGCGGTGTTGGAGGCTGCGGATTGCTTCGTCTGCGCGGACTCCGGGCTCATGCATCTCGGCGCCGCGACCGACACCATCACGGTGGGACTCTTCAAGGTGACCGAGCCGTGCCTTTATGCGCCGCGTCGGGGGGCGAGCTGCGCGGTGACGGCAAGCGACAGCGCGCCGGAGCTCGTCGCCGAGCGGATCGCGCCATTGCTCCTTCGCAATGGCTAACCGACAAGTGTCAGCCGAGCGGTGAGGAGCAGGGAGCGATCGGCGCTCGGTCCCACGAGGATCTCCAGCTCTCCCGGCTCGAGCACCGGTTCGAGTTCCGGTCCCAGGGAGCGCAACTCGAGGGCGGGCAGATGAAGACTCAGCGTGCCGCGGGCGCCCGGGTCCAGGGTGATCTTGCCGACACCGTGCAGCTCGAGCAGAGGAGGCGCCACGCGCGACTTCAGTCGCCTCGTGAAGAGGAAGAGGGTTTCCTCCGCCCGGCGACCGCCCTGGTTCTCGACCTCCACGCTGATCTCGACGGTCGAGGTTTCCGTGGCCGATTCCGGCCGCACGCGCAGGTTCGCAAGGCTGAAGCGGCCATAGCTCAGCCCATGGCCGAAGGCGAAGAGCGGCTCGTTGGATTCGTCGATGTACCGGCTCGAGTACCGGTTGGCGGGATCCGCCGGCCGGCCACCACTGCGCTGCCCAAAATAGAGCGGTATCTGACCTACGGCGCGCGGCCAGGTGATGGGCGTCCGCCCGCTCGGAGACCTGCGGCCCGTCAGGATGTCGGCGAGCGCGCGGCCGGCCTCGCAGCCCGGAAACCACGCGGCGAGCAGGGCGCTCGCTCGGCTTGCCAACCACGGCACGATGAGCGGCCGGCCGCAGAAGAGGGCGGCGATGACGGGGATGCCTCTTGCGCCGGCGCGCTGCAGCACCGCTTCGGCCAGCTCCCGCTGCCTGCCGGGAAGTGTGGGGTGGGCGCGCGAGGCCGCCTCGCCGCTCATGGTGGCCGCCTCGCCCAGGCAGAGCACCACCGCCTCGGCGCTGTCACAAAGCTCGAGGGCGGTGGCGATGCCGCTCTCGTCCGGGCCAGTGATGTCAACACCGCGCGCGTGCAAGACCCGAGCTTCCGGCAGCGCCTCGCAAACACCGGCGAGCACGCTCACCTGAGTGTCAGGTTCCGCGGCGGACCACCACGGACCCCGCATCTCCGCGGGCGCATCCGCGAGAGGTCCGATGAGCGCCAGGCGACGTAGGGTCCCGGAAAGCGGCAGCGCATCCTTCCGGTTCGTAAGGAGCACGATCGAGCGCGCTCCGATGTCCCTCGCCAGCCGCCGCCGCTCAGCGAGGGTTGCGGCGCTCTCCACCGCGGCGCCGCGGCGATAGGGGTCCTCGAAAAGGCCGAGGCGCATCTTGAGCGCCAACACCCGTCTCACGGACTCGTCGATGTCGGTGCCGCTCACGAGGCCTCTCTCGAGAGCCGCCGGGAGGCCCCGCAGATACGCCCCCGAGACCATGTCGATATCGACTCCGGCCTGGAGCGCCAGGGCCGCGGCTTCGATGAGGTCGGCGGCGACGCCGTGTTGGATCAACTCGGCGATGGCGTTGTAGTCGCTCACCAGGACTCCTTCGAAGCCGAGCTCGCGACGCAGCCGCTGGCGCAGCATTGCGGCATGGGCGGTCATCGGAATACCGGCGAGGTCGGTGAACGCGGGCATCACCGCCGCGACACCCGCGCTCACGGCGGCGGCGAAGGGCGGCAGGTGCACCTCGAGGAGCGCTCGGTCGGAAAGATCGACCGAGGCGTATTCGCGGCCGGCCGTGACCGCGCCATAGCCGCAGAAGTGCTTGGCTACCGCTGCGATCGAGTCGGCGGCGGCGAGGTCGGTGCCCTGGAAGCCGCGGACCTTGGCCTCGGCCAGTAGCCGGCCCACCCAGGCCGATTCGCCCGGACCCTCGATGATCCGTCCCCAGCGCGGATCGCGCGAGATATCGAGCATGGGCGCGAAAGTCATCGCAATGCCGTCAGCCGCCGCCTCCCGGGCCGCTTCCCGGGCCGTCATTCGCCAGGCCTCAGGGTCGAACAGTGAGACTTCCGCAAGAGGCGGGGGAAAGAGCGTACGGTGCCCGTGGATGACATCGAGGGCGATGAGAAGCGGAATACCCAACCGGGATTCCTCGACTGCGACGCGCTGCATTTCTCGGGCGGCGGCCGCCCCGATAAGATTGAGGAGGTTGCCAATCCTCCCCGAGCGGATATCGTCGGTGGAGTGACCGGTGATCACGGGTCCGGTCACGGTGTGGCTCGCGGCCATCATGGTGAGCTGACCGAGCTTCTCGGTGAGCGTCATCCGGCCGATGAGCGCCTCGATGCGCCGTGCGTCTTGCGGTTTCAGAGTCCCCATGAGTCGATGATAGATCGAGCCGACGACAACAGCGACGGCCATCCCCCGGAGACCGAGGCGGCCCACGACGGGCTCGTACCGCAGCTCGGCATGATCGTACGGGCGCTGTTCGCCTCCCCGGTGGCCAAGTCGCTCATTGCGCTCACCGCGGCTGTCTTCGCGGTGATCGTCGCCACCGCCTATGGGCAGGTGTGGTTCAACCGCTGGAACCAGCCGTTCTACGATGCGCTGACCCGGCGCGACTTCAGGGACTTTCTCGCTCAGCTCGGCGTGTTCTTCATCATCGTGGGCTTTCTCCTCGTCCTCAACGTGGCGCAGCGCTGGCTGGTCGAGACGTTGAAAGTGAAGCTGCGCGAGGGTCTGGTGAGGGACCTCCTCCGTGACTGGATGAGCCCGCGGCGCGCCTTCTGGCTCGCCAACGCGGGGCCCATGGGCGTCAACCCCGACCAGCGCCTGCACGATGACGCGCGTCATCTGTGCGAGCTGTCGGGCGATCTCGGCAGCGCACTCATTCAGGCAACCGTGACGCTCGTCGCCTTCATCGGCGTGCTCTGGGGGCTCTCCCGGGGCTTCGCGCTCACCATCGACGGACACAACATCCCCATCCCGGGCTACATGGTGTGGGCCGCGTTCCTTTATGCGGCATTCGGCTCTCTGCTCTCCTACTGGGTAGGCGGCAGCCTCATCGGACGCAACGCCGAGCGCTATGCGCGCGAGGGGGATCTGCGCTTCGCACTGGTGCGGGTGAACGAGCACCTGGACGGGATCACGCTTGCGGCCGGCGAGGAGGGCGAGCGGCGGCGGCTCGAGACCAGCCTCGATGCGGTGCTCAAGGCCACGCAGCGCCTGGTCACCGGGCTCACCAACCTCACCTGGATCACGGCGGGCTTCGGCTGGGTGCTGCTCGTGGCGCCGATTCTCGTGGCGGCGCCACTTTACTTTTCGGGCCGGCTCTCCTTCGGGGGCATGATGCAGGCCGCGGCCGCCTTCTCCACCGCACAGGCCTCGCTTCGCTGGTTCGTCGACAACTTCAGCAACATCGCCGACTGGCGGGCGACCCTGCTCAGGGTGGCCAACTTCCGCCGCGCCGTCGTGACCACCGACGTCAAGCACGAGGTCGAGAGTCACATCACCTACGCGCAGGGCATCGCCGGCCGGATCGTCATCGAGGGCCTCGAGGTATCCTCCCCCTCCGGCCGCGACATGCTGCGGGAGAGAACGGTGGAGGTGCGCGCGGGAGAGCGGCTCCTCATCGTGGGCGAGCGCGGCAGCAACAAGACGCTGTTGTTCCGCGCTCTGGCGGGCCTCTGGCCGCTCGGCACCGGGCGGGTCGTCATGCCGGCCGGCGAGCAGGTGCTTTACTTCCCTCGCGGGACGCCGTATCTGCCGCAGGGCTCGCTGCGCGAGGTGCTGGCTTATCCCCTGAAGCCCGATGGCTTCGACGCCGATGCCTGCGCGCAGGCGCTACGGCGGCTCGGACTCGAGCGGCTGGTGCCGCTCCTCGATCTGTCACGGCGTTGGGATCGCGAGCTGAGCGAGGACGAGCAGCTGGCACTCGCCTTTGCGCGGGTGCTGCTGCAGGCGCCGCAGTGGCTGCTCATCGACGATGTGTTTGGATCACTCGACGGCGACACACTCGAGCGAGTCATCGACGTCTTCGGCCACGAGCTCGCGCGCACCGGCGTGATCCACATCGGCGGCGCGCAGGCGCGCGATCCGCTCTTCGCCCGTGTCGTTCACCTGATGCGGACTCCCGCCGGCCGTGCGGCCGCCGACACATCGGCAACACGCGGCAAATCTACCCATCTCCGTGAAGGAAGGAGTTGAGCTCCGTGCCTGATACCGCCGGATCCGAGGAAATGAGCCCGGCGAAGCTCGCCACGCTCGCCGATGGAGAACTGCTCGAGCGCGTGCAGCGACAGACCTTTCGCTTCTTCTGGGAGGCGGCTCACCCGGTGAGCGGACTCGTGCCCGACCGCCGTCCGCCCGGCAAAGGGCAGAGGGACGATCTCATCACCACCGGCGGCTCCGGTTTCGCGCTCATGACGCTCATCGTCGCGGTGGAGCGCGGCTGGATCAGCCGCGAGCAGGCGCTCGAGCGCTTGGACGCCATGCTCGATGTCCTGCGCCGCGCCACCTGTTATCACGGAGCCCTGCCGCATTTCCTCGATGGACGCACCGGCGCGACGATCCCCTTCTCACGCAAGGACGACGGCGGCGATCTCGTCGAGACCTCTTTCCTCTGCATGGGACTTCTCACCGCCCGTCAGTACTTCGATCGCGACACGTCGACCGAAGCGAGGCTGCGGCACATGATGACGTGGCTCTGGGAGGAGGTGGAGTGGGACTGGTACGCGCGCGGGACCCGCGGCGTCCTCTACTGGCACTGGAGTCCCAACAATGGCTGGGCGCTCGAGCACGAGATCCGCGGGTGGAACGAATGCCTGATCACGTATGTGCTGGCCGCGGGCGCGCCGCGCTTTGCCATCGACCCGCACGTTTATCACCGCGGCTTCGCCACCGGAAGGGATTTCATCAACGGCCGACGCTGGGCGGGAATCGAGCTGCCGCTCGGGCCGGCCTTCGGAGGGCCGCTTTTCTTTGCGCATTACTCCTTCTGCGGCCTCGATCCGCGCGGCCTCACGGATCGCTACGCCGACTACTGGGAGCAGAACCGCCGCCACGTGCTCATCAACCACGCGCACTGCATCGCCAATCCCAACCATCACCCCGCCTACGGCGAGCACTGTTGGGGACTCACGGCAAGCGATGACCCCGAGGGCTATGCCGTGCATTCACCCGCGAGTGACAATGGGACGATCGCACCGACCGCCGCGCTCGCGAGCTTTCCCTACGCGCCGGCGGAGGCGATGAAGGCCCTGCGGCACTTTCTCGGCGCGTTCGGCGAGAGGATCTGGCGCCGCTACGGCTTCGTCGATGCCTTCTGCCCGGCTCGCGACTGGTATGCGGATTCGTACCTGGCGATCGATCAGGGCCCGATCATTCTCATGATCGAGAACTTCCGCACGGGCCTCTTGTGGAAGCTCTTCATGAGCGCACCCGAGGTCCTCACGGGCCTGCGTCGGCTCGGGTTCTCGAGCCCGCACCCGCCGCCCTGAGAACGGCACCCGTGGAGACACTCAGCGCCTGGATCGATCGGCAGTCGGCGTACGCCGCGCGTCAGATGTTGCGCAGCATCTCGCCGGTCGGGATCGTGAAGACGCGCCCTGGCTTCGACCAGGTGATCCACCCGGTGCACGGTGCGGTGGTCGCCTCGCCGGTGCCGGCCGCGTACGACCCGGATCCGGATTACTTCTTTCATTGGTATCGCGACTCGGCGATCGTCATCGATGCCTTGCGGCTTCTTTATCTCGAGGAGAGGACCGGTGGCACGGCCGCCGAGGAGGCGCTGCGGCTCTTCGGCGAGTTCGTGCGCTTCAGCGCGATGCTGTCGCGACTCGACGGCCGCACGCTCGCGGACGGCTCGAATGTATGGCGCTCCAGGGTCGCGCCTGATTTCGTCCAGTTCCTGCGCCCGGACGCCGAGCTGCAGCGCATCCACGGTGATGCGATCGCCGCGGAGACCCGTGTCAATGCCGACGGCACGCTCGACATCTCCAACTGGGCGCGGCCGCAGAACGACGGGCCGGCACTGCGCGCACTGACGATTCTGCGCTGGATGCGCAGCGCGGATCTCGATGCAACGCTGCGCGAAGTCTGTGTCGCGTTGCTTGCTGACGACCTGTCCTTCACCCGCAGGCACTGGCGGGAGCCGTGCTTCGATATATGGGAGGAGGAGCGGGGATTGCATTATTTCACCCTCAGTGTCAGCGCGCAGGCGCTCGAGGACGGTGCCGATTGGCTCGCGACGCGCGGCGAGGCTGCGGCGGCACGCAGCTACCGCACCGAGAGCCAAGCGATCCGCGAGGCGCTCGATGGTTATTGGCTCGCAACGGAAGGCCACTATCGCTCGCGGGTGCTCGAATCGGGCGAGCGATCGGCGAAGGAGCTCGACATCGCCGTCATCCTGGCGGCGCTGCACGGCTCCGATCAGCGCGCCACCCACTCCGTGTGCGATCCGCGGGTGCAGGCGACGCTCGGCGTGCTTGACCGCGTCTTCGATGCGGACTATCCGATCAATCGCGACCGGCCGGCGGGGCGCGCGCCGGCGCTGGGACGCTACCGCGCTGACCGCTATTATTCCGGCGGCGCCTACTACTTCTCGACGCTGGCGGCCGCCGAGCTCTGCTTTCGCTGCGCCGCGCGCGACAACGGACGCGAAGCCCCGCTGGCTCGGGGCGATCGCTACCTCGAGACCGTCCGCGCCTTCACTCCGGCGAGCGGTGAGATGTCCGAGCAGTTCGATCAGCGTACCGGCGAGCAGACCTCGGCCAAGCACCTCGCCTGGAGCTATGCGGCGTACATCTCCTGCGCGGCGGCGAGGCGCGCCGCGGCGGGTCAACCGGGTTCGGCCCGATAGGCCCGAGCCGCATGCGCAGACCACTCGTCATCATCCTGTTGGTTTCACTGCTGCCGCGAGTCGCGGCGGCGGAGAGCCTGGAGTTTCATGCGCCGGCTTCGGTGTATGACACCTCGACGCCCGCGGTCATGCGCGATCTCGCCTCCCGTATCATTCCGGTGTACCGGAACGACAATCGCGAGCAGTACCTCGATAACATGTCGGCCCTGCAGCTTGCCGCCGGCACCTTCGAGCCCGCCTACTCCGCACGGCTCGAGCTGCGGCAGCTGCGCGGCGGCAACCTCCGCCGGCCAGCGGTCGTCCCGGCGCTGGTGTACGACCTTTTCGCGCACACCAAGTCCCTGCAGGCCCAGTACCGACTGCCGTTCTCGCAGGCTTTCGATCTGGCGTTCTGGGAGACCATCCCGATCTTCGACAACCTCGATGCCTACCGGGTGGAAACCTGGCTCGAAGCGCCGGCCTCCGCGTATGCCGCGACACTGCAGGCGAGCTTCGATCGCCTACGTGGCCATACCCGGATCACCCAGAGCGCCGCGCTGGGTCTCATTTGGCAGTATCTCGCCTTCGATGCCTACGACAGCTTCGGCCCCATCGCTCCGGGGCTCATTTCCCTGGACGATGATCGGCGCTACATCATCCAGGACGATGTCACGATCGACACGCGCGGCCGGGCCAAGGTGCTTGCGCTCCTCGTTCGCCCCCGCAGCTCGAGCGGACTGCTGACGACGCTGCTCGAGTACCGCATCGCTCCGGGAGGCCACGAGGATGCCATCGAGGCGGCCGCCTACGGTTTCGCGGGCATGGTGGCCTTTACGCCCCGGGTGCGCGTGGGCCGCCTCTGGCGGGTGATTCCCTTTGAGGCCGAGGGCGCGCACGCGGACGAGGTGATCGCTTGGATCGCGAAGCAGCCCTGGAGCGATGCGCAGGTCGGCATGTACGGTGATGGCTACAGCGGCTTCGTCGCCTGGGCCGCCGCGAAGCGGCTGCCGCCTGAACTCAAGGCCATCGCCGCTTCCGACGCCATGGCGCCCGGCATCGATTTCCCGATGGACGGTGGTATAGCACTCAACTCGGCGTACTGTTGGTTGGAGGGGGTGCAAAGCCAACGCGACGAAAGCGCGGAGACAACGAGCGGCGGAGCGGACACCATGGCTCCGAGCCGCCTCGCGAACCCGGTCAGCATGGCGGTGAGCGCTCCGCCGGAACCCGGTGGCCCGGGCAGCGCGGTGACACCCGGACAGGCCACCCGCACTGCCTCGCCCCCGCCGGGCTCGCGCGCCTGGTGCCATGCCCTCGACGCCAAGTGGTATGCGAGCGGCAAGCCGTTTCGCGATCTGCCACGGCTCGCGGGCCGGCCGAGCGAGATCTTCGACCGCTGGCTGGCGCACCCCGCTTACGACGAGTACTGGCGCCGGCTCGTGCCAACGCCCCGCGAGTTCGCGAACCTCGACATTCCGGTGCTGTCGATCAGCGGCTATTACTCTCCCGGGGAGGCCGGAGCGCTCTTTTACTTCAGCCAACATAACCGCTACGACCCGCAGGCCGACCAGATACTGCTGCTGGGTCCTTACGATCGCGCGCAGGTGCGCGCGGGCAGAGTCGAAGACCTCGTGCACGGCTATCGAATGGATCCCGCGGCCGTGGTCGATCTGCGTACGCTCGAGCTGCGGTGGTTCGCGTATCTCTTTCTCAACGACGACAAACCGGCGTTGCTGGCGCGCGGCGTCAATTTCGAGGTCATGGGCGCGAACGCCTGGCAGCACGCGGATGCTCTCGATGCGCTCGCCAAGAGCACGGTGCGCCTCTACCTCGCCGCCGACCCGCACGCCGGTTCCGGGAAGCTCACCCCGCGTGAGCCGGCGGGCCACGCGGCCGTTCGCGTCATGGCCAATCTGGCGAGCCGCCACGATGGCGGTGAGCTGCCGCCGCAGAGTCTGATCACGGGCAGTGTTCCGGTGGAGAACGGGTTTGCCTTCGTCAGCGGCCCGCTCCCCGGAGGCCTGGAGGTCAACGGCCGAATCAGCGGGCGACTGCTCGTTGGCACCAACAAGCGGGACTTGGACCTCACCGTCTCGCTCTACGAGCTGTTGCCGGAGGGTAATTACTTTCACCTTTTCGCGCCCGCGGAGGAGTTTCGCGCGAGCTACCTGCGCGACCGCGCGCGCCGGCAGCTGCTCGTGCCGGGGCGCGCGCAATGGCTGACCTTCACCGGCGAGCGGATCACCGCGGTGCGCATCGACTCGGGAGCCCGGCTGGTTCTGGTGTTGAGAGTGAGCAAGCGCCCGGATCGGGAAATCAACTACGGGTTGGGCGGGGCCGTGAGCTGGGAGTCGATCGCGGCGGGCCGCGTTCCGGTAAGGCTCAGCTTGCCGCGCGGCAGCTACATCGATCTGCCGATCAGGGAGGAGGCGCAGGCGCCGCCGCCCGCCGCGCACCCCTGACAGGGAACTGACACCTGTGGCGGAGCGTTGGCCTCGATGGGTGACAGTGTGTGGCCCGCAAAGGGCCGAGGAGGAAGCTTATGAGACTCTCGGGAAGGGCCGTATGGCTGACGGCCTCGCTCATGGCAGTGGCGATTGCCGGGTGCGCGACGACGCCGCACGGTGGCCTCCACCGCTCGGCGGACAGACTGGATCGGAACGCGCAGGCGTTCGCTCAGGATGCGCAGGACGCGCCGCGAGCCTACAACAGTGGGAGCGATTACAGCGAGGATGCTCAGGACTTCGCGAATCGGGCGCACGAGTTTCGCCGCACGGTGGAGAGTTCGGACGCGAGTAGAGGCGACGTCAGGACGTCATTTCACGACCTCTCGCGCAGCTACAACGCGCTGCGGGATGACGTCCAGCGCTCGGGTAGCTCCGATGCGAGGCGCGACCTGCAGCCTGTGACGCAAGCCTATCTCGACATCGAGGACGATATGGGCGGCGCCGGCAGCCGGTATTCCGACGCAGACTCCGACGGGGGTCCCGGCTAAAATAGGAGGATGCAGGCAGCCGCTCGCCCCGAAACCATCCGCGTCATCGATTCGCACACCGCCGGCGAGCCGACGCGGCTCGTCATCGAGGGCGGGCCGGAGCTCGGGGACGGACCGCTCGATGAGCGGCTGCGCCGGTTCCGGGATCAGCAGGATCACTACCGCCGCGCGATCGTCAACGAGCCGCGCGGCTCCGATCCCCTGGTCGGGGCACTCCTCTGCCGTCCGCATCGGCCGGATTGTCAGATGGGGGTCATTTTTTTCAACAACGTCGGCTACCTCGGGATGTGCGGGCACGGCACGATCGGGCTCATCGCCTCGCTGGCCGCTCTCGGCCGCTGCTCCCCGGGACCGATCCGCATCGACACGCCGGTCGGACCGGTCGATGCGCGTCTGCACGAGGACGGGCGCATCGACGTGACGAACGTCAGGAGCTTTCGCAAGGCGCGGCAGGTGAGCATCGCCGTTGCCGGCGGCGCGGAGGTGCGCGGGGATATCGCCTGGGGCGGCAACTGGTTCTTCCTGACCGACACGCCGTCGGTCGAGATCGCGCTGGATCGTCTCGAGGCGCTGACCGGCGCGGCAGCCCGCCTTCGCCGCGCGGTCAACGAGCAGGGCTTTCCGGAGGTCGATCACGTCGAGCTCTTCGGGCCGCCGACCCATGCCGGCGCCAGGAGCCGTAACTTCGTGCTCTGCCCCGGCGGGGCTTACGACCGCTCTCCCTGCGGCACCGGCACCAGCGCGAAGCTCGCCTGCCTCGCGGCCGACGGTAAGCTCGCGGAGGGGGAGCCCTGGGTGCAGGAGAGTCTGATCGGCAGCACGTTCACTGCCCGCTATCGCTGGCACGATCGCGGCAAGGGCGAGATCGTGCCGACCATCACCGGGACCGCGCACGTGACAGCGGAATCGCTGCTGCGCTTCGATCCCCAGGATCCCTTCCGCTGGGGTATCGTGCCGGGTTGATGCGTGCGCTCGTCATCCCCGTCACACCCTTCCAGCAAAACTGCTCGCTCATCTGGGACGAGGAGAGCCGGCGGGCGGCCATAGTCGATCCGGGCGGCGATCTCGATCGCGTGCTTCCCGAAGCGGACCGCCGGGGTCTCACGCTCGAGAAGATCCTCCTCACCCACGCCCATCTCGATCATTGCGCGGCGACCGCGGACCTGGTCCGCGCCCGTGCGCTGCCGGTCGAAGGACCGCAGCGGGAGGATCAATTCTGGATCGAGGCGTTGCCGCAGGCGGCCGCGCAATTCGGATTTCCGCCGGCACGGACCTTCGAGCCCGACAGGTGGCTCGAGCAGGGCGACCGGGTGGCGGTGGGCGGTCAGACGCTCGAGGTGCTGCACTGTCCGGGTCATACGCCGGGGCACGTCGTATTCTTTCATCCGGGGGAGCGTTGCGCCTGGGTGGGCGATGTCATCTTCGCCGGCTCCGTCGGCCGCACCGACTTTCCCCGCGGCAACCACCAAGCCCTGATCAGATCCATCCGCGAGCGGCTCTTTCCGCTCGGTGACGACGTCCGCTTCGTGCCGGGGCACGGGCCGATGTCGACTTTCGGCGCGGAGCGCAGAACCAACCCCTTCGTCGCAGACCACCTGTTCGCCCGCACTCGAGGCAGTCAAGCATGAACGGCGCACAGTTACTGGTGGCGGCCCTGCAGAGTGAGGGCGTCAAGCGGATATTTGGCGTCCCGGGAGAGGAGAACCTCGATTTCCTCGAGGCGCTGCACCGCTCGAGCATCGAGTTGGTATTGACTCGCCACGAGCAGGCGGCGGCATTCATGGCCGCGACCCACGGGCGGTTGACCGGAGAGGCGGGCGTTTGCCTCGCGACCCTGGGGCCTGGCGCGTTGAATCTGACGACCGGTGCCGCCTACGCGCAGCTCGGCGCCATGCCGATGGTCATGATCACCGGCCAGAAGGGTGTGCTCAGCCGCAAACAGGCCCGATTTCAGATCGTCGACATCGTCTCGACCATGACGCCGCTCACCAAGATGGCGCGGCGGATCGTGGGCACCGCGACCATTCCGTCGACCGTGCGCGAAGCCTTCCGCGTCGCGCGGCAGGAGCGTCCGGGACCGGTGCACCTCGAGCTGCCGGAGGACGTCGCGGCGGCGCAGGCACCCGCGGTTTCGCTCGTCGCCCCACACCCGACCGCGATGCCCGTCGCCGATCCGGCGGCGCTCGATCGGGCGGCGCAGCTCATCAGCGACGCGCAGTATCCGCTCCTGATGCTGGGTGCGGCAGCCAGCCGGCCGCGCTCCGCCGGTGCGCTGTCGGATTTCGTGCGCCGCCTGCAGATCCCGTTCTTCAACACGCAGATGGGCAAGGGGTCGGTCGCGGGCGGCTCCGGGCTCTACATGGGTACCGCGGCGCTCTCCGAGCGTGATTACGTCCATCAGGCGATCGACCGCGCCGACCTCATCATCTGCATCGGCCACGATACGGTGGAGAAGCCTCCCTTTCTCATGGGACCCACGGGACCCACGGTCCTGCACGTGGGATATCTTCCCGCCAACATCGAGGAGGTGTACTTCCCGCATGCGGAGCTGATCGGGGATATCGGTCCGAGCCTCACGCTGCTCGCCGACCGGCTCGAAGGCAGGCTGCCGCGGGCGGGCGCGCTGCTGCCGCTGCGCGAGCGCATTCTCGCGCGCATCGCGCAGCGGGCTGACGAGCGCCGCTATCCCCTTACGCCGCAGCGCATCGTGCACGATGTGCGTCAGGTGATGCCGGAGGATGGCATCGTCTGTCTCGACAACGGCATGTACAAGATCTGGTTCGCGCGCAATTACCGCACACGGATCGCCAACACGCTGCTCCTCGACAACGCGCTGGCGACCATGGGGGCGGGACTGCCCTCCGCCATGATGGCCGCGATGCTCTACCCGGCGAGGCGCGTGCTCGCCGTCTGCGGCGACGGCGGGTTCATGATGAGCTCGCAGGAGCTCGAGACCGCGGTGCGTCTCGGTCTCAACCTGGTCGTCCTCGTGCTCGAGGACAACGCCTACGGCATGATCCGCTGGAAACAGGCGGTGGAGGGCTTCGCCGATTTCGGCATGACGTTCGGCAATCCCGATTTCGTCACCTACGCCAAGGCTTACGGGATGAAAGGAACGCGAGTCGACACTGCCGATGGACTCATGCCGGCGCTCGAGCAGGCTTTCGCCGGCGGCGGGCTGCAGCTCGTGGTCGTGCCGATCGACTACTCGGAGAACCTGCGGGTGCTCATCGAGGAGCTGGGGAGCGTTGATGACTGAGACGCGGCCGCGATGGCGCCGTCATTCCTTCGATTTCAAGCTCTCGCTGTGCGCCTCGATGAACGCCTTGATCTCGTCGGCCATGGCGAGGAGGCGCAGCCACTGTTCCTTGTAAAGCGTCACCGGGAATCGTCCCATTCCGTAGACGGATAGTGCGCCCTTTTCGCTGACTTTCATTGCGGGCTTGGCGCCGCTCCCGGCCTTCTTCAGGCGCTCGTTCTCGGCACGGAGCCGCTCGAGCTCGGCTTGCAGATCCTCGGACATTCAGGCTCCCGGAGTTATGGATGCGGCGCGAGCCATTATACAAGTCCCCGGCGAGGGGAACTCCGCGCGCCTCAGGGCGCCGGCCTTCCACCGGCCGAACGTCCTGCCAGCAGCGCGTACGGGGCGTACTGCGGATACTGGAGCGCCGCGCGAGAGACGATGATGGTCGTCACCAAGGCGAACTGGCCCGACAGGCTCGCATGACTGACACCGTCGGTGAACACCATCCAGGCGGAGTAGGGCGGGAAACGCAATTCCTCGTAGCCGCGCATGTCCTGTTTGAAATCCTCGCTGTCCTTCATGTGGTTGTGGAGCCGGCGCATGGTGCGGTCATAGGGACTCGAATCGAGGGTATGCGCCAGCGGGTTGAGCCGCGCGAGTCCGCCGATCGCCATGCTGAAAGCATGATCGGCGGCGCCTTTGTCGATCCGCAGCCGCAGGCGTCCCGAAGCGTCGAGAAGGCCGGCCGCCGCTCCGTGCCGGGCCAACACATCCTGGAAGCTCCCCTTGCTCGCCCAGACGCGGTCCTCGCGGTCGTTCACATTGACGAAGAAGCGAAAGATGCGATCGCCGTTCGTAGCGCCGTAGGCACCCGCATCGACGTGCACGAGCTCGTTGCTCGCGTGCGGCTCGAGGTTGCGACCGCGCTCCTCGATCGGCCGAAAGCTGCACGTTCCAACCCGGCTGGCGCCTCGCCACTGTGGCATGACCCCAAGGATGAATCCGGCGACCTCGTCGAGGTGCCTCTTCAGTACCTCGCCGGTGCGCTCGCGCAGCGCATCATCGCCCTCGAGGCCGGTGACCCGTGCCCCTTCCGGATGGTAGCTGATGTTCTTCAACTTGAGGCGCGAGGGCAGCTCGGTACGCAGATACTCGAGCGTCGCCGGGTCCGGCAGGGGGATCGGACTGCGGGGGAAATAGACGATGTGGTTCGACTCGAGCGCGCGCGCAATCTGTCCGGAGGCAGCAGACGCAGCCGGATCGATTCGCCACAGTACGCGGGTCTCAGTGCTCAGATCGCTTTCCACGGTAGCCGGAGCGGGAAGCACGCGTGAGGTGTCTACTATAGCTCGGGCGAGCCCGGGGCGTCTGCAGCCTATACTAGGCCCATGAAGCAAACGCGGCTGTCGGCCTGCATCATCACCTATAACGAGGCGGATCGGATCGAGGCTTGCGTGCGCTCGGTTACCTTTTGCGACGAGGTGATCGTGGTCGACTCGCACTCGACCGACGATACTCGGGAGCGCGCCGCGGCGCTCGGGGCGCGGGTGATCGAGCGGGACTGGCCGGGTTACCGCTCACAGAAGCAGCTCGCGGTAGAGACGGCGCGCAGTGACTGGGTGCTCTGTCTCGATGCCGACGAGCGGGTGAGCGATGAGCTGCGCGCGGAGATCGAGCGGCTGCGCCAAAGTGGCTTCGAGGGTCATGAGGGCTGGTCGGTGCCGCGCATCACCGACTACTTCGGCCGCTTCCTGCGCCATGGCAACGCCTACCCGGACCGGCTGATCCGGCTTTTCGATCGGCGGCGCGGCGGATGGATCGGCCGGGAAATTCATGAGAACACTCGGATCAGCGGGCGGGTAGGCCGGCTCCACGGTCATCTCGAGCACTTTTCCTACCGTAGCCTCACCGACCACCATAACCGCATGCAGAAATACGCCGAGCTGATGGGTCAGGCGCTCTATGCGGGCGGCCAGCGCTGCGGCTTCGGCAAGGTGCTGTTCAACCCGCAGTGGCGCTTCTTCCGGGGCTATGTGCTCAGGCTCGGCTTTCTCGATGGCTGGCGAGGCCTGGTATTCGCGCTGGTGGAATCGAACTACGTGCGCCGCAAGTACCTGCACCTCTACATCCGCTGCCGCGGATTGCCGAGCTGAGCCGACGGGCCCTCCGGGCGAGACCGATCTCGCTTGCCGGCTCTGCGGCAGTACAATCGACAACCTCGTCGGGATTTGCCGCCTGAGGGGAGCTGCAAATGGCTTATACGATCACGGTGAATGGCAGCCCGCGCGTCGTGGACGTCGCCGGGGATACGCCGCTCCTCTGGGTCTTGCGCGACGGCCTCGACCTCAAGGGCACGAAGTTTGGCTGTGGAATGTCCTTCTGTGGCGCTTGCACGGTGCACCTCGACGGAGTACCCACGCGCTCGTGCATCACGCCGGTCGCGAGAGTCGGCAATGCCTCGGTGGTGACCATCGAAGGCGTCGGCGACACGGAGGTCGGCCAGCGGGTGAAAGCGGCGTGGCTGGCGCTCGATGTCATGCAGTGCGGATACTGTCAGTCGGGTCAGGTCATGACGGCGACGGCCCTGCTCACCCGGCTTCCGAAACCCAGAGATCAGGACATCGACGATGCCATGAGCGGTAACCTCTGTCGATGCGCGACTTACACCCGCATTCGCGCAGCCATCAAACAGGCTGCGGGACTGCCGACGCACGACACGAGGGAGGTCTGACATGGCGAGCCTCGATGCTCTGGCGACCCAACTCTCGCGGCGCGCCTTCCTCACCGTCGGTCTCGCGGCGGGTGGCGGATTGCTCCTTACGCTCAACCTGGCTCGCACCGCGGAGGCAAGCGAGCCCTTCGGTCTGGCGCAGGGCGCCGGCGCGCAGCTCAATCCCTACATCAGCATTGCCTCCGACGGTCTCATCACCATCGTCGCTAAGAATCCCGAGATCGGGCAGGGAATGAAGACGACGCTGCCCATGCTGATTGCCGAGGAGCTCGATGCCGACTGGGCGCAGGTGCGCACGGAGCAGGCGCTGTTGAATCCGATCTACGGCCCGCAGTTCGCGGGCGGCAGCATGGGGACTCCGCTCAACTGGGAGCCGATGCGGCGCGTCGGCGCGGCCGGGCGGCAGATGCTCATTCTCGCGGCGGCGCAGACGTGGGAAGTGCCGGCCGGCGAATGTGACGCGTCGGCGGGGAGCGTGCGTCATCGGCCGAGCGGGCGGACACTGGGCTACGGAGCGCTCGCCGCCAAAGCGGCGGCGCTGGCGGCTCCGGAGCTGCAGTCCGTCGCGCTGAAGGACCCGAAGGACTACCGGATCATCGGCAAATTCACCGGCGGAGTCGACAGCGGGCTCGTTCTCGAGGGTAAGCCGCTCTTCGGCATCGACGTGGTGTTGCCGGGCATGCTCTACGCCACCTACGAGAAGGCGCCGGTGTTCGGCAGCCGCGTGCTGAGCGCCAACATCGATGCGGTGAAGAGACTCCCTGGAGTGCGCGATGCCTTCATCGTGCGCGCCTCGTCCGCGGATGCGGTCTTCGAGGTGGGGCTCGTCGACGGGGTGGCCATCGTCGCCGACGGCTGGTGGCAGGCGCAGAAGGCGCTCGACAAGCTGCGAGTCCAATGGGATCGTGGGCCCGCATCCGGACAGAGCACGGCGGGATTCGCGCGCGAGGCCGCGCGCCTCGGGCGCCAGAAACCACAGTCGATCATCCGCAGCGACGGCGAAGTCGAGGCTGCCCTGGCGCACGCGCACCGGGTGCTGGAAGCCGACTATTCCTATCCTTTCCTCGCTCATGCGGATCTCGAGCCACAGAACTGCACGGCGCAGGTCGATCGCGACGGCAGCGTCGAGATCTGGGCGCCGACGCAATTACCCGCCCGCGGGCAGAAGCTCGTCGCGAGCGCTCTCGGGGTCGATGAGAGCAGGGTGACCGTGCATCTGACACGGGTGGGGGGTGGATTCGGGCGGCGGCTGCAGGGTGATTACATGGTCGAGGCGGCCATGATCTCGAAGCTTGCCGGCCGGCCGGTGAAGCTTCTCTGGAACCGCCGCCAGGACATCCAGCACGATGCCTATCGGCCCGCGGGTTTCCACTACTTCAAGGCAGGTCTGTCGGCACAGGGCAGGATCAGCGCGTTTCGCGACCATTTCGTGACCTTTGGCCAGGGAGGGAAAGTCGCTTCCTCGGCGGATCTGCCGACCGACCATTTCCCGGCCGGCTTCGTGCCGAGCCTGCAATACGGCCGCTCGCTGATGGAGCTCGGCGTCCCCACCGGTCCGCTGCGCAACCCGGGCGGCAATGGCCTCGCGTTCGTGTTCGAATCCTTCATCGACGAGCTGGCGCATGCGGCGAGGCGCGATCCGCTCGAGATGCGCCTCGAGCTTTACGGGCCGCCGCGGGTGTTGCCTCCACCGCCCGGACGGTTGGGATTTGCGCCACCGCCCTTCGATACCGGCCGGGCGCGAGGGATTCTCGAGCTCGTGGCCGAGAAGTCCGGCTGGCGCCAGCGTCAGGAGCTGCCGCGCGGCACGGGACTCGGCCTCGCCTTCTATTACAGCCATTTCGGGTACTTTGCCGAGGCGGTCAAGGCGAGCGTCGGCTCCGACGGTATGCCCAAAGTGCACAAGATCTGGGCGGCCGGCGATGTCGGGCGGCAGATCATCAATCCCGCCGGTGCCTACAACCAGGCGCAGGGTGCGATTCTCGACGGGCTCGGCGCCGCGCTTCACCAGGCGATCACCCTCGAGGGCGGCCGGGTGGTGCAGGAGAATTTCGACACCTTCGGGTTGCTGCGGATGCACGAAGCGCCCCCCGTGGAGGTGCACTTCCGCATCACCGACAATCCGCCGACGGGGTTGGGGGAGCCGCCGCTGCCGCCGGTGCTGCCCGCGCTCTGTAACGCGCTCTTCGCCGCCACAGGCAAGCGCATCCGCAGGCTCCCGATCGATCCGAAGGAGCTTCGAACCGCGTAGCGGACTCGATGTCGAAATGCCGGCAGGCCGCCCGGCAATGAAGTGAAGTCCCTCCGTCGGATCAGAGGAGATTCGAGATGCTGTTTTTATCGCTTTTCACGCCCGCCGCCGCGCCGAGCGGTCCGCCCTCACCGGAACACATGGCTGAGATGGGTCGCCTGATCGAGACGATGTCCAAGGCCGGTGTGCTCGTCGCGACCGGTGGCATCAAGTCGCGCAAGACGGGGATGAAAATCGCTCGCCGCCAGGACCGCATCGCCGTCGAGGACGGAGCGGTGGCCGGCTCGAGCCTGATGCCTGCGGCCCGCTACGCGCTTCTGCGAGCGGGCTCGCGTGAGGAGCTCGTGCGTCACCTGCAGAAGTTTCTGCAGGTCGCAGGGGAGGGAACCTGCGAGATCATCGAGGTGATGGAGCCGGCGTCGCGGGAGAGTTCCGCCGCGGCGTAGATCTCGAGGGGGCAGCCGGCAGCCGATTCCGGGCCGGCCGCCACGCTGTCGAGCGAGCTATCGGGGCGGCGGCGTCGTGTTGGCGGGACGGGCCTTGCGCGCGTGCGCGCGGCTTCGCTCGTTCCGCTCACCTTTTCTCACCTGGTGCTCGGCGCTCGCGACGCGCATTTCCTTCGCTCGCGCCTGCCTCATTTGCCGCGTGGTGCGTCTGAGCTGAGCGGTCGCGCGATTCAGTCTCGCGGTGGTCGCCTGCATCGACTGCCTCTCGTGCTTCACTTGAGAGGTGAGCTGCCGCACGCTCTTCTTGCTCGCGTGCCGGTGGCTCGCCGCGGTGCTGCTCTGATTGCTCCGGGCCGTCGTCTGGGCCAAGGCCGTGCCGGCCGTCAAACCGAAGGTCGCAGCCACGAGCGCGGCTATTACGTTCTTCGAGGATGAGCTCGGTTTGCGCATGAATTGCACTCCTGTGTTCTACCGATCGGTCACTTGACCGCGCTCAAGCAAAGGGCGTTCCGGCGCTCTTCGCCGCATCACCTGGGCCGGAGACTGGTCGGTTTGCGGGCCCGATGCCCAACCTGCGAAAATGATTTCATGAAGAGCCGCTGGTCCGATCAAGAGGCGAGCCGCTGTACAGGCGATCTGGCGCTGCGGGTGTATACGTCGCGGCTGCTCGGGGCAGAGCCGTCGCTCGTCCTGCATGGCGGGGGCAATACCTCGGTCAAGAGCAGTGTCACCAACATTTTTGGCGAAGATGAGCGCGTCATCCATGTCAAAGGCAGTGGCTGGGATCTCCAGACCATCGAGCCCGCCGGCTTCTCGCCTTGCCGCATGCAGCCGCTGCTCGCGCTATCGAAGCTCGAAGTGCTCTCGGACTCGCAAATGGCGGCGGAGCTTCGCAAGAGCCTCACCGACGTCAATGCGCCATCGCCCTCCGTCGAGGCGATTCTGCACGCCATCCTGCCCGCGCGGTTCGTCGATCACACCCATGCGGATGCCATTCTGACGATGACCAATTCGCCGCAGGGCGAACATCGCGTACGTGAGCTCTTCGGGGACCGCCTCGTCTACATCCCGTATGTGATGCCGGGTTTCAAACTCGCGCAGTTGTGCGCGCGCTCCTATCCGGCTCAAGCCCACCGGAACACCGTCGGCATGCTGCTGCTCAAGCATGGCCTGTTCACCTTCGGTGAGACGGCAAAGGACTCTTACGAGCGGATGATCGGGCTGGTGACCCTTGCCGAGGAGTATCTCGCCAAACGAGGCGCGTGGAGCGCGGTCCCGGTAGAGCGGCGTGAGAGCGCTTCGGCCCAATCGGCCTCCAAAACGCTGCGCACGGACATCGCGACTCTGCGCAAGGCCGTTTCGGATGCCGCAGGCTCGCCGATGATCCTGAGCGTGCATACCGATCCAGAGGCGTTTGCCTTCGCGCGGCGCGTGGACGTGCAGGAGATCTCGCAGCGGGGACCCGCAACCCCCGACCACGTGATTCGCACGAAGCGTGTGCCGCTGGTCGGCCGCGATGTGGCAGGCTACGCGGCCCGTTATCGAGCGTACTTCCAGGAGCACGGCAACCCAGCGCTCACCATGCTGGACCCCGCACCGCGCGTCATTCTCGACCCCGAGCTCGGTTTGGGCACGATCGGCCGCACCGCGAAGGACGCCGCGATCGTCGAGGATATCTATCGCGATACCCTGCGGATCATCGTCGGGGCCACGGCCCTGGGTGGCTGGGAAGCCCTGCCGGCGCAGGATATCTTCGATGTGGAGTATTGGGATCTGGAACAGGCAAAGCTGCGCAAGGCGGGTCCGCCACCGGTCCTCACCGGTGAAGTCGCACTTGTCACGGGTGCCGCCTCCGGCATCGGCAAAGCATGCGTGGCGTCGCTTTTATCTCGTGGTGCCGCGGTGATCGCGCTCGATCGCTCTTCGAGCGTACGTTCTCTGCATGGCGGCAAAAACCACTTGGGCCTGACCTGCGATGTGACGAGCGAGCCCGAGATCACGCAGGCGCTCGAGGCGGGCGTGCGCGCCTTCGGTGGCCTGGACATGCTCATCCTGAATGCGGGGATTTTCCCACCGAGCGCACCCGTGAGCGTCCTCTCGAACGCGACCTGGCGGCAAACGATGAGCGTCAATCTGGATGCGAATCTCGTCCTACTGCGCGAGTGTCATCCGTTGCTGAAGCTCTCTCCGCAAGGCGCTCGCGTGGTGATCATCGGCTCGAAGAACGTGCCGGCGCCCGGCCCCGGGGCAGCGGCGTATTCGGCCTCCAAAGCCGCTTTGCAGCAACTCGCGCGCGTGGTTGCGCTCGAGTGGGGCGGGGATCGTATCCGCGTGAATACCCTGCATCCGAATGCGATATTCGATACCGGCATCTGGACGCCCGAGGTGCTTGCCGCTCGCGCCGCGTCCTACGGGATGAGCATCGAGGAGTACAAGACCAACAATGTACTCAAGGTGGAGGTGACGAGTTGCGATGTTGCTGAGCTGGCCGCCGAGCTTTGCGGCCCGGTGTTCGCGAAAACGACCGGCGCGCAGATCCCGGTGGATGGGGGCACTGTCAGGGTCATCTAGGCGTTTCGCATGCCGATTCATGAGCGTGATCCCTGGCGTCGCGCGTATTTTGCCGATACGGCCTGTCCGCCGGCTGTTCTCCCGACGGACGACGCCGACGCCGGTACCGCGGCTCAGGACTTGCGCTTGGAGAGCTCGAACATCCGATACTCGATCAGGAGTGTGTTGACGGCTTCCCTCAGCAGGTCCTGCTTGGAGTCCACAGCTGGGTGCAACGCTCGCGTGAATAAGTAAAGCGGGAGTCTCCGATCGGCGATGACCTGCGATGCCGGTCACTGTCTCGTCCACCGGGATCTGTCAGGGTGCCCCGGAGGCCTGACATGAGGGCATCGTCATGATGAGAAATCCGCGTCATCAGGAGATCGACGAGCAAGAGTCGCCGGAATTCAGCGAGGAATACCTGCTCGGGCGTTTGGTGGCCGCGGACATCGGATGCCTCGATGACTGGCGCGCACTCTCTCCACGGGCGAGACGCAACATCTTCGGCATTACTTCCGGCATGGCCCGGGCCATCGATCAGTTGGCGAAGGCGCAACGCAAGTGATGCGTTCACTGCTTCCTACGCAGGCTGCGAAACGTAATCGAGCACCGTAGGGCGGCCACTGGCGGCGCGCGGTGCTGCCAATCCCAGCGCGCTTCCCCCTGCAGGCGATTCGAGAGTCCGGCATTCGCATTCGAGCGGCATGCGGAGCCGTCGGCCGCTCGGGCAACTCTCAATTCTTCAGCGTGAGGGCTGCGCGTAAGGCCGGATTTTTCAGCAGGTTGTTCGCGGCATCGATCAGCGAATCCGACAGGACCTGTTGGTAATTATCGAGGTGGTAGGACCGGCCGAAGGTATCGTTAGCGCCCCAGACGGTGCCTTGCCAGAGGACTTTGCCGCTGCGGTCCCTCACGGTGAGATTGAGCACAACGCTGCCCGAGTAGTTATCCTTCTCTCTGACAAAGAACTTGCTCACCTCGCCCGAGACCACGCGATCGGCGTTCGCGCCGCCGGAGCGGTAACCGGCCTGCGCGAACAGCTGCTGCAGGTGCTGACTGACGAAGGCTCCCACGGGGTCGGCGGTGGTCACCAGCCTGGGGGTGGCTTGCTCGACGTTCTCGCCAACGAGCTTGGGTTCGGATGCCGTATCGCCGAACGGTTCTACCCGGACCGCCGCGGGCGTGCCGCCAACGCTTTGCGTGATACCTAGATCGAGCGTCTTGGTCGGAGTCCACGCCAACGGCTGATTCAGCAGTGCGGTTTCCTGAGCGCACGCGCTCAGCGCAGTCAACGCCACCGAGATGGCGATCGGTGCGGCAAATCCCGCCGCACGAGACAACTTCAGCAAGGGACCCTCTAGAAACTGCAGCGCGAGAGATTAAGCTTATACGTTGGCTCGGAGCAACGCTACGTCCCCGTAAGTCCGGTGTCCGCAGGTGCTCAGCGGCGAACGCCACCGACTGTCACAAGGGGTAGCGGGGGCCTGATCTGCTTATTCCCCAGCGACCCGATCCGCCACCGGGTCAAATGATGTCGGCGGCTCCGGCGGTCTGGTAACGGGGATCACGTTCACGCTGGAACAGAAGATCACGGGCGCGGAAGCGACTACCTCCAGCGAACTCCGCTCATCCGTGGCCATTTCGAAGGATGTGATTTTGATCGGAGCGCCAGGCGAGGGCATGCCGCTTCTGCAGCAAATCGCCGTGGGCGGGCGGCCGTGTCTGCGTCCTCCACAAGCGAATGAACCAAGGGCTGCCGATCCTTCGAGATTGCGGCTGACTTCTGCGACGAGGCGTCCCTGCTCGGTCTGGCCCTGGAGAGCAACTGATATAGCCGTTTTGGCTATAAGAAGCGGGCGCCGCGCCGCGCTGGGAGAGGCGGCCGCATTACACCCATTATGTTCGCATTTACCGTCCCCGCGGCGTTAGTATGGGCGCAAGGCTAAGGGCGCCGATTTCCAGCATCGCCATCGACCCTGGGCGCCGGCGCGCTAGGCGACGTCAACCCAGCCGCGAGCTTCCTCTCGCGGGAGAGTCCAGTGGACGAATCCGATCTGACGGGCGGCAGCGCCAGCTCTTCGCCTTCGGGCGATCGCGCAGACCTTGCCGCGCCGGCCGATCTTGCTCCTCGCGCCAAGCTTGCGTTCCCGGTCGTCGGAATCGGCGCCTCGGCTGGCGGGATCGACGCGCTGAGGAAGTTCTTCGCCGCGACCTCGGCCACGAGCGGCATGGCCTTCGTCGTCATCCAACACCTCTCGCCGGATCATGAGAGCTTGATGGCCGACATTCTCGCCCGCTATGCCCCGATGCCTGTCCATCAGATCGAAGACGGGATGTGCATCGAGCCCAACCACGTCTATGTGATCCGCCCCGGCCGCACGGTCACGCTCGAGGACGGTCATCTGCGCCTCGGTGAACCGGTGGAGAAGCGCGGTCACCGACGGCCGGTGGATGATTTTTTCCGCTCGCTTGCTCAGGAGCAGCACGAGAAAGCGATTGCGGTCGTGCTCTCTGGCATGGGCACCAACGGCACCGCCGGTGCCCAGGCGATCAAGGCCGTCGGGGGCCTGTGCATTGCTGAGGACCCCGAGCGGTGCGAATTCCCCGGTATGCCGCGCAGCTTGATCCACGCCGGCTATGCCGATCAGGTGCTGGGCGCTGAGGAGATCCCGGACTTGCTGCTGCGCTACGTGCAGCATCCCTATCTGCAGCTCGACCCGAAGGGGCATGCGCGGGCGGTGCGCGAGCTCGAGCGCCACCGCTCAGAACTGACCGACATTATCACTCTCGTGCGTACCCGCACGGGGCATGACTTTACCTCCTACAAACTTCCGACGGTGCTACGACGCATCCAGCGTCGCATGGGGCTCATCGGCGCCGTTGAGCTCGATGACTACCTCGCGCACCTCAAGGCCCGGACGGAGGAGGCCGAAGCGCTCGCCAATGACCTGATGATCAATGTCACCGGGTTCTTTCGCGACCCGGAAGCCTGGGAGGCACTGCGGATATCGGTCGTGCGCCCGATGGTCGAGGCGCGCGCGGCGGATGAACCGATCCGCGCCTGGGTGACGGCCTGTGCGAGCGGGGAAGAGGCGTACTCGCTCGCGATTCTCATCGCGGAGGAGGCCGCGCGGGCGCGCAAGAAGCTCAACGTCAAAATATTCGCCACCGACACGGCGGATAAGTCACTCGCCCGCGCCCGCGCCGGGGTGTACCCGACCGGGATCGAAGCCGACTTTCCACCTGAGCGGCTGGAGCGCTTCTTCGAGCAGGACGAGCACACCTACCGCATCAAGAAGGAACTGCGCGAGCAGCTCGTCTTTGCCCCGCAGGATGTGCTGCGCGACCCGCCGTTCTCGCGCGTGGATCTCATCACTTGCCGCAATCTCCTGATCTATCTCGAGCCCGAAGCACAGCGGCGGGCACTTACCCTGTTGCATTTCGCGCTACGCGACGGCGGTTATCTCTTCCTCGGCAATGCGGAGACGCTTGGGCGGACCGATGAGCTCTTCGAGGTGGTGAGCAAGCGCTGGCGCATGTATCGGCGCACCGGTGCGACTCAACACGGCTTCGCGGACCTCACGACGCTGCGGGCGCCCGAGGTGCGACCCGTCCCCGGCACGCCGGCGCCGGTCGCGATCGCGCGACCTTCCTCGACGGTGGCGATCCAGGCGGCGCTGCTCGAGAAATTCGGTCCACCGACGGCCGTGGTCGATGCGAACGAGCGCATCGTGTACTTTCATGGCGACGCCGAACCGTATCTGATGCATCCCTCCGGGGAGACGACGCAGAGCCTGCTGGAGCTGGTGCGGCCGCACCTGCGCCCGGCGGTGCGCAGCGCGTTGCGCCAGGCCGCCACCGAGAAGCGCGCGACCACGATCGAGCAATCCGACCCAGGGGAGGCAGGCGAGGTGATTCGCATCACCGCCGAGCCTCTGCGCCCGGGCCGCGCGCCCGAGCACTTCCGCGTGAGCTTCGAGCACCCGGTGGGGACGGCGCCCGCGCCCGTCCCGGCCCCTCATCGCCTGCGAGCCGGCGCGGATGTGGCGCTCGAGGAGGAGGCGCGCATGCTGCGGCGGGAGCTGCAGACGAGCGTCGAGGCCTTCGAGGCCACCAACGAGGAGTTGAAAGCCTCGAACGAGGAGGTGACCTCGATCAACGAGGAGCTGCAGAGCACGAACGAGGAGCTCGAGACGGGCAAGGAGGAGCTGCAGTCGCTGAACGAGGAGCTGACCACCGTCAACGCGCAGTTGCAGACGAAGCTCTTCGAGCTCGAAGCCCTCACGAATGACCTCGAAAATCTCCTCTCCAGCACCGACATCGCCGTGGTCTTCCTCGATCCACAGCTTAAAGTGCGCCGCTTCACCCCGGCCATCAGCGACCTGCTCACCCTCATCCCCTCCGATATTGGCCGCCCGCTCGCACACCTTGCGCAGAAGTTCAGCGACGGCGACCTCATCGCCGATGCCGGTCAGGTGCTCGCGAAGCTCGTACCGCTCGAGTCCGAAGTGCATAGCCAGACCGACCGCTGGTATCTGCGCCGCACGCTCCCCTATCGCACCGAGGACAACCGCATCGACGGCGTGGTCATCACCTTCATTGACATCAGCGCGCGCAAGCGCGCCGAGCGCGCGATCGCCGCGGCGCAGGCGCGCCTGCAGGCGGTGATCGAGCAAATGCCCGCAGCGGTGTTGGTGATCGAGGCGCCGACGGAAGCGCTCGCTCTCGCCAATCGGCAGACGTCGGCGCTCTTCAATCAACCGTTCCCGCTGCCCTTCATCGGGCACAAGTGGACGGCAGTCTACTCGGCCTTCCGTGGGCTGCATTCGGATGGGCGAATCTACGAGCCGCAGGAGTGGCCGCTCGCACGAGCGTTGGCTACCGCAGAGACGGTGCGTGATGAGGAGCTCGACTTCGTGCGTGTCGATGGCACCCGCGGCACCGTCTCGATGAGCACATCATTGGTACGCAATCCCGCCGGCGAGACGGTCGCCATCGTCGCAGCATTCTGGGACATCACCGAGCGCAAGCGCGCTGAGCGGGCCCTGCGCGACAGTGAGCGGCGCCTGCACGACCTCATCGAAGCGCTGCCGGCGGCGGTGTACACCACCGATGCGGCCGGGCGCATCACGATGTTCAACCAGGCGGCGGTCGAGTTCTCCGGCCGCACCCCGCAGCTCGGTATCGATGCCGGGTGTGTGGCGTGGAAGCTGTATCGGCCGGATGGCACGCCACTGCCGCACGAGCAGTGCCCGATGGCCGTCGCCCTGAAGGAGGGTCGACCCGTCCGCGGGATCGAGGCGGTGGCCGAGCGTCCCGATGGCACGCGGATCGACTTCATCCCCTATCCGACGCCGCTCTTTGATGACGCCGGCAAGCTCATCGGGGCCGTGAACATGCTGGTGGACATCACCGAGCGCAGGCGCGCCGAGCAGGCGCAGCGCAGGAGCGAGGAGCGCTTTCGCCTGCTGGTCGACAGCGCCCACGAATTTTCGCTCTTCACGCTCGATCGGGCCGGGCGCATCACGAGCTGGAATCGCGGCGCCGAGCGTGTAACGGGCTACAGCGAGGAGGAGGTGCTCGGGCAGTCCACCGCGATTCTCTTTACGCCCGAAGATCGCGCGGCGGGTGTCCCGGAAGCGGAGCTGCGCCGGGTATCCGACACCGGCAGCGCGCTCGATGAGCGCTGGCATGTGCGCAAGGACGGCACCCGCTTTTGGACGATCGGGGAGGTGACCGCCGCTCACGACTCGGACGGGGCGCTGCAGGGGTTCGTCAAGATCATGCGCGATCAGACCGACCGCAAGGCGACCGATGCGCGGCTGCAGGAGGCGTTGCAGTCGGCGCAGCAGCTGCGCATGAAGGCCGAAGGGGCGAGTCGCGCCAAGGATGAGTTCATCTCCACCGTCAGCCACGAGCTGCGCACGCCGCTCAACACCATCCGCCTGTGGTCGCGCATGTTCATGAGCGGCAAAGTGCGGGGACAAGAGGTAATCGAAGGCGGCAAGATGATCGATCGGGCATCCTTGGCCCAGCAGCAGCTGATCGATGATCTTTTGGATGTCTCGCGCATGGCGACCGGGCATCTGCGTCTGGTGGCACGTGATACGCTCCTCAGCGCCGCGGTGTCAACGGCCGTCGATGCAGTCCGGTCGCTCGCGGAGAGTCGCAAGATCACACTCTCCACCGAGCTCAGCACCGAGGTCGGCGCCGTGCGCGTCGATCCCGATCGCATCCAGCAGGTCGTGTGGAACCTGCTCGCCAACGCGGTCAAGTTCACTCCCGAAGGCGGGCTCATCGAGGTGCAAATGCGCCGGGTCAATGGGACCGTCGAGATCGAGGTCACCGACACCGGTAAAGGCATTCGGGCGGATTTTCTCCCACAGGTTTTCGACCGCTTTCGCCAGGCCGAGGCCGGCGCCACGCGACAGTATGCGGGGCTGGGCCTCGGGCTCGCGATCGCCAAGCAGATCGTGGAGCTGCACGGGGGCACGATTCGCGCGCGCAGCGACGGCGAGGGACGCGGGGCGATCTTCACGGTCTACCTGCCGCTCGAGCGGCGCTATCCCGCGGCGCAACCTGACGAGCCGGCGGTTGAATTCCAAACATCGCGCGATCTGCGGGGGATCGAGGTCCTCCTGGTGGAGGATGAGACGATGGCGCGCGAGGCGACTCAACGCCTGCTCGAGCAAGAGGGAGCGCAGGTGCGTGCGGTGAACTCGGCCGTGAACGCGCATGAGGCCTTCGGCATCCGCCGCCCGGATGTGATCGTCGCGGATATCGGAATGCCGGGCGAGGACGGTTACACGGTGCTCACGGGGCTTCGGCGCACCGAGCAGGAACAGGGGACCGCCCGCGTGCCGGCGGTCGCGGTGACGGCGTTCGCGCGCAGCGAGGATCGACAGCACGCACTCGCGGCGGGATTCGATGAGCATTTGCCGAAGCCGCTGGACCCCGAGCGGCTCATCGCCGTGGTCGCACAACTGGTCGCCAACTCCCCCCCCCCCCCCAAGAATCGCGCCAAAAGGGTGAATGACCTCGCCGAATCTGATCGCGGCAAGAGGTAACTTCAGGAGCCAGGTTGACCTTCGTTACGCGTCAATGGACGTTGCTGTTTGTGCGTAGCGACCGAGCGATTTGAGCTGTTCCCGCAGTTCCCGACCGAATCCCCGCGGGGTATCTTCTGGTTGTCGAGAAGTGTTGCTCGCGGTGGTTTGGCCCGACGAGCGCTTCAGACCCTTACCCGGAGGTCCGACATGGCCGCTCGCAATTCTGGTCGCGCGACGGGGCGACGGGGCCGCGTCGGAGCAATCGTCACCGTTGCGGCTCAGCGGCGGCATGATTGAAGGGCTTCCCGATCGGCTCGAGGGGCAGCGCGAGGAGGCGCCCTATTCGATAGCCGCGGCCGGCCCGAATGCCTCGGGCGGAGCTTGGCGAGCAGTAATACATATGTTATAACTCAATGTTCGAGGCCTGGAGGATTAGCGATGACGGCAGTGGTCAAGGTGCGAAAGGTCGGTAATTCTCTTGGCGTCATTCTCACGAAGGATGTCGTCGAAGCGCTCGGGGTCGCGGAGGGCGACGATCTGTTCGCCATCAGGACCCCCGATGGCATTCGGCTCACGCCGTACGACCCAGAGTTTGCGAGCGCCATCGAATCAACCCGAGACTATATGCGGCGCCATCGCGATGCCCTGCACGAGCTGGCCAAGAGGTGATACAGCGCAAGTGGATCAGCACACCGGTCGCGACGGCCATTCACGACGAGGCCATCTACGAATTCGGTGGCCTTGCCGGAGTTCGCGATCAAGGGCTGCTTGAGAGTGCCCTCGACCGGCCGCGTAACCTGCTTGCGCACGAGCCTGAAAGCTCGATCTTTCGTCTCGCTGGCGCGCTATGCGTTGGTATCACCAAGAATCACCCATTCAACGACGGGAACAAGCGGACCGCTCTTCTGACGACCCGCGCATTTCTCTATCTGAACGGTCAGGAACTCGAACCCGTACAGGAGGATGAAGTTGCAACACTGGTCGCGGTGGCCGATGGATCGATGACCGAACACGACCTCGAAAAATGGCTCGAACGGAATTCAGGCCGGCGGAGCTAGAGGAATAGCCCCAGCGACGCATCGAAGCGGGAGTGGTAGCGGGGGCCTGATCTGCTCATTCCCTAGCGACCGGATCCGCCAACGGGTGAAATGATGCTGCCGGCCGCGGCGGCTGTGCGCTCCCGCGAGTCCTGGACCTACTGCGCGGCAAGCAATGCCGCAAGCGAGCCCCGCCACCGACCAGCCGGTGGCGCACTTCCATATAGTCGGACCTCGTGGCGAGGAGTGTGGCGACCCGCCGGTTGCGGGCGGGGATGCCACCGGCCGTAAATGCACGAAAATGAGCCCTGTCGGGACTTAGTCAGGATTTGCTACTATCGTGTAAATGGAGACGGTCGGTATCACACGGGCCGCTCTTCGGCGATAGCACTCCGCTCAAGTTGTGCCCAGCCTGTACGAAGGGGCAACGATGAAACACTCAAGGGCATTGCGCATCTTAGGGCTGCTCAGCGCGGCCGCGCTGCTAGCGTCCTGCTCGGTCGTTCGAACGATGGAGTGGCAGAGAACTACCCGTCACGCTCTCCTGGACGCCGACGCCGGCAAGCCAGTCACCCATATTACCTACCTGAAAGTAGGTCCGGGTCGTCTGGTGGCGGTCTCCGCTAATCAGCTCGTGACATGGACTGACTTCACCCAACTCCACGCTTATCTTATTACGGTCGGCAACGGCTGCCCCGACCTGTATTTGAACGGGGCTTACGTCACCTCGACGGGCGATGAGGTGTGGGCGCGTTCTGATCACGTCATCGCGGCGGGACTGTTTCGGTGCGATATCCAAACCATACAGCCCGTTGACTGGCTGAGGGTGCAGCGCGAGCTCTCGCGGTTGGAGCAATCGGGGCGGCACGCATTGCCGAGCGACGCGACCGTCCGGAGCGGCTGATCCTCGATCCGGAGAGCGGATCGATCCGCAACTTCGGGGCCTCGGTTTCCGAGCCTCACCGCTATCGACTCTCCGATCCCGCGCTGCGCTTCTACTACAGCATCGTGGACAAGTATCGAAGCGAGCTGGAACTGGACGACCCCATGGAAATCTGGCGCAGGCACATCGAGCGGGAGCTGGATGCTTACATGGGGCTCATCTTCGAGCGGGTGTCGCGACAGGCATACTTCAGAATGAGGGCGCCCTGGGAGTTGCCGATCGTGAGAGAGTGGGGAAGGTGGGAGGTCTGGACCGCGACCGTCAGCAGACCGAGATCGATATTGTTGCGCGCCGGACAGATGGGGTGATGCTGACGGGCGTGGATGAGGTGCAGGACATCGAGGCCTGCGTGAACAAAGTCATTCAGGAAGGCATCGTTGATCCGAAGCACATGGGCGTGGGTGGTTGGAGCTATGGCGGCATCACGACGGACTTCATGATCGCGAGCACCAACGAGTTCAAGGCGGCGAGCTCGGGCGCCGGCATGGGCGATCCGCTTCAGTTTTATGGCGTGGACGAGTACGTGAACCAGTACAACTTTGAGCTCGGCGCGCCGTGGAAGAACCTTCAGCGCTATATCGAGATCGGATACCCGTTGCTGCACGCCGATCGAATTCACACGCCGACCCTCTTCATGGGCGGGACGAGCGACTTCAACGTACCGCTGGTGGGCGGCGAGCAGATGTACGAGGCGCTGCAGACCCTGCATGTGCCTTCGGCACTGATAGTGTACCCGCTGGAGTTCCACGGATTCACGCGGCCAACCTACATTCGGGACCGTTACCAGTACTGGTTCAACTGGTACGCCAGGTGGGTCCTGGGCGAGAACGTGAAACTAACGTATCAGCCGTGGGCAAAGAAGCCAGCGGAAAAGAAGGCGTTGTGACCCGTGATGCGGTAACTCGAGCGCGGGAAACGCGAGTCCCTACCGGAAGCGCCATCCAGACGGCTTCTCGTCCTCCGGTAGCCGAGGGTGTCATGCAGCCGTGCGTGACGTCGCGTATCATCGACGACGGATGTGTTTGCCGTGCAGGCCCGGATGACTCGGGGTCCGGGACGCGGCGCACCTCCCGATCGCCACAATCAAAGGAACCTGGTTCCATGAAACGACCGATGCTCGTGCTTGCGTTGTGTCTGTTGCCATCCCTGGTTTTTGCAGCAGCCAAGCCGGTATCCAAGAAGGCCCCGGCCCCCGTGCCTCCCGAAACCGCGGTGCATACCCCGCACAGCGTCACCGTTAACGGCAAGACCCTCCGTTACACCGCGACGGCCGGCACCCTCCTGTTGTGGAACAAGCAGCATCAGGCGATCGGCAGCATGTTCTACATCGCCTATACCGTGAACGGCACCAACCCGGAACACCGGCCGGTCACTTTTGCCTACAACGGCGGGCCGGGCGCCGCGTCGGCGTTGGTCGACATCGGTGGCTTCGGCCCGGAACGCATCGTCTGGCCCACGCCCGGCGACGCCGGGGCGGCGCAGCCGCCTTACCGGCTGGTCCCCAACCAGTACAGCATCCTCAAGAGCACGGACTTGGTGTTCATCGATGCGATGGGCACCGGCTACAGCCGCATCGTGGGCAAGGGCACGCCCAAGGATTTCTACGGCGTCACGGCGGATGGCAAGGCATTCGCGCAATTCATCCAGCGCTATCTCAGCACGAACCAGCGCTGGAATTCACCCAAGTTCCTGCTGGGCGAGTCCTACGGAACCACGCGCAACGCAGTACTGGCCAATGACCTGGTCAACGATGGGGTCTATCTCAATGGCGTGATCATGTGTTCGACCGGAATGGACTTTCTCGCGATCGACAATGCCCCCGGCAACGACCTGCCCTATATCAGTTATCTGCCGTCCTACGCCGCGATCGCGTGGTATCACCATCGCCTGAATCCGATGCCGCCGAGCCTGCCGGCGTTCGTGCAGCAGGTCGAGCAGTTTGCGGGCGGCATCTACGCGCACGCGCTGTTTGCGGGCTCGGCGTTGCCCGCGCGCGAAAAGCAGACGCTCGCGGCGCAGCTAAGCGTGTACACGGGTCTGCCGAAAGCCTTGTGGTTGAAGGCGGAGCTGCGTGTGCCGTTGACGGTATTCCGACGCAAAGTCATTGGCGATGACTCCATGACCGGGCGTTACGACGCGCGCTTCCTTACCTACAAGTTGCAGCCGCTGAGCTCGTTTTCCGGCAGCAACGGCGCCACCACCAATGCCTTCAACGGTGCGCTCACCGCCACCATGAACCTCTACCTCGCGCAAGTGCTGAAATACCACAGCGACCGCCCGTACCGGCAAGGCAACTCCACCGCGTTCCGCAAGTGGAACTGGAGTTACAAGCCACCGATGGCCGGGGGCGACATGGGTTTCGGCAGCCGCACGACCTGTTGCGGCACCAATGTGGCCCCGGCGCTGGCACGGGCCATGAGCAACGACCCGGCGATGCAGCTCATGATGAACAACGGCTACTACGATACGGCGACACCGTTTTTCGGCGCCGTCTACTCGGTAGACCATATGGGTTTGCCGCCGCCTCTGGATAAAAACATCCATTGGTACTACTACCCGGTCGGTCACATGCTCTATCTCAATCCCGCGGTGCTACCGAAAGTGGATGGCAATATCGATGCATTCATCGAAAGCACCAGCGCCGGGTAGCGGCATATCGTGGAGTTCTGCAGTGGGCCAGGATCTCCTCCGCCAGCTTCGCGCCCTCGAGGTCGCGTTGCAGCGGCCGCGCGTTCGAGGCGATGCGGTCCGGCTTGGGGAACTGCCGCATCCTCGGTTTCGCGAGTTCGGCCGTTCCGGGCGCGAGTATTCTCGCGACGACGTGCTGAACTGCTCCTCGGCTCATCCGCAGAACGAGACATGTCAGGCGACCCGGCGCAGACTACCTGCCAATCCTAATGATCGCCCCGGGTAAGGCCGAGTGACGACTGCGACGGCAGCCCGGCAGACGTTGGAACGCTCGCTCGTTGAGCTCGGTAAGGAGCGGCCGGATCGTCATGTTGAGCTTATCCAGGCTGAAGAAGCGCTGATGATGCAGCCGCGCGAGGATCAGTGGCAACGGCAGCGGCGGCGAACCTCGCTTGGTCCCCTCAAACAGCGCCTGCGGCGGCTCGGCCTATATGGACTGCTCGCCCACGCCGAGGAACTCATCAACGAGCCCTGGCTCGGCCGCGTGCTCGAGATCGAGGAGAGCGGGCGGCTGCAGCGCAGTCTCAAGCGCCGGACAGACAACGCGCGCCTCGGCACCTTCAAGCCCATGGTCGACTTCGATTACGAGTGGCCCAAAGAGCTCGATCGCGCACTCCTCGATGAGCTCTTCACCCTCGGCTTCATCGAGCAGACCGCTAACCTCGTGATCGTAGGCCCCAACGGCCTCGGCAAGAGCATGATCGCCCAGAACCTGCTGCACCAGGCGGTGCTGCGCGGCTACACCGCACGCTTCACCGCCGCCTCCGACATGCTGCACGATCTCGCCGCCCAGGACAGCTCCACACAGCTCTCACGCCGGTTGCGCCGCTATACCACCCCAACCCTGCTCGCTTGCGATGAGGTTGGATACCTCGCCTACGACACTCGTTATGCGGACCTGCTCTTTGAGATCATCACGCGCCGCTACCAGCTGCGCCGGCCGACGGTTCTGACAACCAACAGAGTCTTCGGCGAATGGAACCAGGTCTTCCCCAATGCCGCTGCGTGGTCGCCCTCATCGATCGGCTGGCCCATCGCTCCGAGATCCTCCCGATCGATGGCGAAAGCTATCGTCTGAAGGAAGCGAAGGAGCGCGCCGCAAAACGTGCCGCAGCGCGTTCCGCCAGAAAAAAATCCCGCGCCTCGAGCCGATAGCCATGCAACCCAATGACCTGCCGATCGTATGCCTGCCGCTGCAGCTCACCGGCCACGATGACGCCGAACTCATCGACTTCCTCTACCAGCTCATCGAGGCACTCGAGCGCCATTACGGCGCACTGCTCATCAACCGTGTCCACGAGCCCGAGCCCTCTTGCCCACCAGAGCCGGCAACCACTGCAATCGACGACCAGCCGTTCTGAGCCTCACGCCGAATCCGGTCACTCCCGCACCACCGGTGGCGCCGACACCGACGTCGCTCACTCCAATCCGCCTCTCGCCCCCAGAATCACGCGGTTTTGTGTCCGCGCAAATGTTCCCGGGAACATTTGCGGGGAAATGTGCCCTTCACAAAAATGTGCCGATCGATTCCTAAGCACTCGAACAGACTGAGCTTCCTGCATTCTTGACGGCACATTTTTTTGGCGTTTCTATGCCGGACCAATCCCCTTGCTGGAGGTCCGGCCATGTTCGAACGAGTGTTCAAGCGCGCATTTGCGATCGCGCGTCACGCAAGCGGGCCGTATGCCGATGAGCGTGCAAGGTATCTTTCGTATTGTCTTGAGCGGGGAGAAAAACCGATCACGGTGCGGATGAAGGCGTTCGAGTTGTTACGGGTTGCTCGTCAATGCGAGCGTTCGTACTCCGATTTGCATCTGACGCAGGAGCAGATCGAGATCGTCACGCAAAGCTGTAAGGCGCGTCCCCGAGCTTCCGACGCTGCAAGCACGCGGCGGTACCGTGTACAGGTGGCACGTTCATGGTTGCGCTTCTTAGGGTCATTCGAGCGTCCTTTGATTCCTTTTCAAGCACCGCTTGACGCCTACTGCCGTTGGGCACGCGAGGAGCGGGGCTTGAGCGAGGTCACGATCGCGGGCACCTATGAAGGGGTCAAAAAGTTTCTGCTTTGGTTTGCAGAGCATCGGCACGGGCAACCTCTGTCGGCCGTGCGGATCGGCGATGTCGATGCCTATCTGGCCTACGGCGCCCGCGAGCGCGGCTGGAGCCGCATTTCGGTGTCCGGCGTTACGCGCAACCTGAGAGCCTTTTTCCGCTACGGCGCTGTCGAAGGGTTCACCCCTCAGCGCCTGCCCGCCCTCATTCGAGGGCCTCGAGTGTATGCGCTGGAGGGATTGCCCCAAGGCCCGAGCTGGCGAGATGTCAAACGGCTGCTGAGAAGTGTTGATCTGAGACGTCATAAGGATGTGCGCGACTACGCCGTGCTGATGTTGCTGGCCATCTATGGTCTGCGTCGTTGCGAGGTGGCGCGACTGCAGCTGGAAGATATCGACTGGGAGCGGGATTTGTTGCATGTGCGGCGTGCCAAAGGTGCAGGCCGACAAACCTATCCGCTGCTGCCCTCGGTGGGTAACGCGATCTTGAAGTATCTACGGAGCGTACGGCCTGCCAGCCCTGAACGGACACTTTTTCTAACGTTCACCACGCCGCCGCGCCCCGTGAAGCCCTTCACCTTATATAAGGGTGTGGCCACTCGACTCACGGTGTTGGGCGTACAACTGCTCCATCTCGGCCCGCATTGCCTGCGTCATTCTTGCGCCACGCACCTGTTGCGGCAAGGGGTTGATATCAACACCATCCGTGGCTGGTTAGGACACGTACTCGATCGATACCACCAACGTCTATGCCGAAGTCGATCTTCAGATGAAAGCGAAAGCACTCGCCAAGTGTGACGCGCCGGGCAATGCCAACATCAAGCGCTGGCGCAAGGACCCTGGCGTTGTCACATTTCTCAAGAGCCTTTGAAGCGCCCGGAAGGCACAAAAAATGTGCCCTTCAGAATATCGGCCTCCCGAGAAAACGCCGGATCGCGGGTCGATCGGCACATTTTTGTGAAGGGCACATTTCCGCGCCAACAGCTCCCTCCGCCACGATCGTGAACAGCAATCCGCGATCGTGAATACTGGGCCACGCGCGGCGCCAAACTGTTCACGATCCCGTGGAACGCTGTTCACTTTGCCGTGGAATCCGTGTTCACCATCCCGTGGAAACCCTGTTCACGATCGCGTGGAATACGCACATAGCTCCCCCGTATGCCCGGGGCCCGGGGGAGCCATTTTCTCAAGAATCAGCTGGTCCTCAAAATGCCGGGCAGGTCACTGAGCGAGTTCATGCATGCGTTGCCGCAGGGCGATCAGCGGGTCCTTGCAGCCGCGGTAGTAGTACATGGAGCGATGCAGACGCACGCAGCGGCATGCCTGCCGGGTGCCTACCCCATACCGGCCCATCAAGTAGCTGACCATCTCGCGCTTCTTGACGGGCTTCAGAATTTTTTTTATAGAACGTCCTGCAGCATGACCTTGTCCAGCGACAGATCCGCCACCAGGCGCTTGAGCTTCGTATTCTCCTCGCGCAGCTGCTTGAGCTCGCGGGCCTCAGACGGCTCCATGCCGCCGTAGACCTTCTTCCATCGGTAATAGCTCTGCTCCGAGATCCCATGCTGCCGGCACAGCTCCGCGATCGGCGTGCCCAGCTCCGCCTGCTTCAGGATCGCCGTTATCTGCTCAACCGAGAACCGCTTCTTCTCCACGACAAAACCTCCGTCCCGGTAGACTCGATTTTGCCGCAGACCTCACCTCCCGGCTGGTCCGATTTTCCGGGAGCCCGTCACTGGTAGCCTGAGCGGTCCGCGTGCGAACTGCGTTAGCTATTCCACTAGAGAAGACTTGTCGGAGATTAGAGAGGGGCGGCCGCTCTGTGTCGGCTCGGACACTCCGTTCACTCGCATTCCTCCTGTAGGGGCGCGCGGAGTGCGACCCCGAGCTGTTCGAGCCGCTGCAAATCGTCGCAGGCCATGCCCATTTGGCGCGTTGCCCAGACCCTGCTCGTTGCGCAAGTGCCTAATCGCGGCGATCGGATTTGATCGACCAAGTTCAGCCCGGGCGGACGAATCGACTGGGGTGTCAGTCAAAGCACTTACAGAGTTGCATGCCTGTTTCCATTCTTGGGGCAAAGGATCCTATTGACGTGTGTGTTCATCCCTTAAGGGACCCTTAAGGGCGCTAGGGCTTTTGTGAGACTCCAGGGCAGCAGGAACCAACTCGCAGTCAAGAAAATGGCCGGCTCGTCGTACTCATTTCCCAAGCTCGACAAATTTGGCAATTCCGCCGATGTCTCCTTGGGAAATCGCCGCTTCCAATTGTTGCGCCTTCGCATACGCGCCCGCATAACCGCTCGATCCAATTTCTTTTGTCACCCGATCGCTAAACTCCTCGCCAGACGGACATGTGCCCGCCGCAGCACACTGACCAAAGATCAATGGGTTGCTAGAGGAGCAGTTATAACCTAGATCGCATGCTGCCATAGCGATTGCGTACGCGTCCGTCATATTGGCGCCGTGTCCGTCAAGCAACAACTCGCCAACTCGGAATACAGCCTCCGGATCGCCTGATGACACGGCGCTAATCAACGTCGTCCGGGCCTTCAATACTGTTTGACTATCACTGCCATTTCCGATTGCAGGGAGCTCCCCAACGACGTGAAGCACTTCGGCGACTGGGTTGTCGTCCTTGTAAGCCACATTATACCAATATGTATATGACAGATAACCGCCTGCTCTGGGCGGCAAAGACGCAAATGCGTCTCCACCGAAAAAGCCCTTGCAGAGCTCAAACTCGTGCTGCGCCTCATCGGCCGCGAACTCCGGCATATGACTCTGCTCAGAAAGCGAGTTCTGAAAGGTGGCCAGCGGATCACTCGCATGCCCATAGAGAGCAACCTGAAGTTCGCATAGTTGAACAGCTCTGGAAACATAAAGCGCAGCCGTACCGTCGCCGTGGGCCGCCGGACCCGCAGCACGTTTCACAAAAGCAAAATAATCGCGGGATGATGAAAACAGTAAGTGCCAATCCGTACCCGCTGACGGAGCGCGCCGGTGCATCGCGCTCTGTTTCATTGCGCTCGGTTTCATTGCGAGGGTGCCAGCACTTTTCGGCTTCACCCAAGAAATATTCGCGAAATTCCGCGGAGCAGCCTGAACGGCGACCCTTGGCGCATCGCCGTCCGATCGCATTCTGTATATAAGTGCCGTCGCCGCCATCGCGACGATCACACTTCCAACAATACCGGTTACCGTGCGCGTTTTCATGATCTTCCCATCCATGCATTGCTCGGGCCGCAACACCGGATGGCTGTGGGCCCAGCAATGTGCGCCCACAGCCACGGTAGACTCGACAACATCCTACATCCCGGTGGGGAGCATACCACCAGTCTGGACTTTAGTCTGGTAGGGGGCACACGGTGCCGTTTTCATTGGGGCACTCTGCGCCCTCTAAAGGACCAACCGTCACTGTACCCGCGGGAGGATCATTACCTTCGTTCTCCAATGGCCATATGGTGATACTGCTACCTCCAGGGAGCGAAGCGTTAATTGGTCCAGTCGGTTGCGGGGCACCTCCTGGGCTGGGGCCGTTAGGGTCGAGGCTCGCCACCGGCTTTCCGCTGGCGTTTCGGATAGAATTTGGCACAAGCTGCCAAGGTGGACTGGCAAGCGGGTTCCATTCACATTTCGCAGACCAACCGTTCATGTCGGTAACGGTCACGGTGTCACCGGAGTACATCGTGAACTCCTGTCCGGTCTGCGTGTTCAGGAAAGTTCCCTCCTCGACCTGCGGAAAATTGAGAAGCCCGTGCCAAGGCGTCATCTCTTGGCCCTTTAGAATAAAGCCGTTAGTACTACCTAGATAGGAGTCCAACAGTACATCCGGCGCAGAACCCCCCGCGCCGTTCAGGGGCAAATTCGAGGGAAAGACAAAGCGCCCGGCATCAGCCGCATCACGGGACAAAACCACGTTATCCGTTGCGATAGCATTGGCGTCACTAAGAGCATTGATCGGAAAGGCCCGCATCACGGGGCCGTCCTTCGGGTAAATCCAACACCCGTAGACGGCACCGCTGATTGCGATTTCGGTGCTCACAACGTATACGATCGACGGACCAGATGTGGGATTGCTGATGCAGTTTCCCCAATCTTCGAGTATGCCTACATATCCGGATGGCGTTGCGTAATCGTGGGCAGCCCAATAGGCCGTTGCCGTGGTGATCAGAGTTGCTGCGTTGCTGCATGTGGAGCAGGTCACTACCGCGACGGGAATTGGGACCGCCGCCCGCCCTGTAGGCACATGAATGACCATCGCCAAGGCCAGCATGGGGAGAGAACGCGCAGATCGGAAAAGAGTACGTCTTATCAGGCCTGTCCCAACGTCGATCAGCCGGGAGTGGGTAAGTACCTGAAGGGATAGTGGAAATCACGGTTCGCAAGGTGTTAACGATTTCAGCCTCGGAAGGTGTCATGGTGATCTCGGAACCGGGTT